>NZ_JBFTOA010000002.1:0-849901 GCF_056397745.1 Allobosea sp. 05L423
TGGTCGCCGGTGCGCACCTTCAAGGGCTATGCCGCCTGGGGCGAGCCCGAGGGCGCCGGCAAGAACTCGCTGCGCCGGGCGGCCATGACCAACTGCGGCTGCGCCAGTTCCTGCAACGTCCATGGCCACGACCATGCCGGCGCCTGGTCCAGCAAGCTGCCGGTCGCCGACCTCAGGAGCTTCTGGGGTGCGCTTGGGTGCGCCTGCTGGGCGGTATGAGGTGAACGACGTCGGCTTGCTGGTCGGGCGCCTCATGCTCGTCGTGCTCTATCTGGTCAGCGGCTTCGGCAAATGGGGCAACCTCACCGGCACGGCGGCGGTCATCGCGGCGAAGGGCTTTCCGTCGCCCTTCGCCCTCGCTGTGATCGCAGCGGCGGCAGAGGTGCTCGGCGCCTCTGCGGTGGCGCTCGGTGTGCTGCCGCGCCTCGCTGCCCTGGGGCTCGCCGTCTACACCATCGTAACGGCCGTCGTTTTCCACGCCTTCTGGGGCGTGCCCGACGCGGCCGCCGCCGAGATACAGACGATCCACTTCCTGAAGAATCTCGGTCTCGCCGGGGGATTCTTGATCCTTGCCGGCGTCGGAGCCGGCCGCTTGGCGCTGATGCGTAACAGGAGATTATTATAGTGACGTCGCGTCTGGAGCGTTCGTCGGAAGGTAGTTCCTCGGTGCTGCGCTGGTGCGCACTGCTCTTGCTTTGTGCCGCCTATATCCAGGGGCCGGTGACCAAGATCCTCGATTTCGAGGGCGCCATTGCCGAGATGAACCATTTCGGTTTGTCGCCTGCACCGCTCTTCGCGGTCGGCGTGATCGTCTTCGAACTCGCGATGAGCGCGCTGATCCTACTCGGCCGCTGGCGCTGGCTTGCGGCGCTCGCGCTCGCAGCCTTCACGCTCGCCGCCACCTTCATGGCACTTCGCTTCTGGGAAATGCCGGCAGGTCAGGCACGGATGATGGCGATGAACGGCTTCTTCGAACATCTCGGCCTCGTCGGAGGATTTCTCCTCGTCGCGCATAACGACATGAGGTCGTGATGCGGCCGCCTGCGATTGCACTCGCTGCCGGATGGTGGCTCGCGCTAGCCGGGGGGGCGGCAGCGCAAGCCGACAACGCAGCCGCTCCGCTGGAAAAGGACCAGTACGACCGGCTCAAGAATATTCCGCTCACATCGGACGGTGCCGTCACGCTCAGCCTCGGCGGACAGCTTCGCGCCCGCGCCGAGTTCTCACGCCACCCTGTCTTCGGGCTGGCAGTACCGGAGCACAATAACGGCCTGCTGATCCGCTCCTTCCTTTCCGCCGATCTGCGGCTCGGGCCCTATCTGAAGACCTTCGTCGAGTTCGTCAGCGGGCAAGCGCCAATCTGGAACGGACCGCCGCCAGCGACCCAGCTAGACCGACTCGACCTGCTGCAGGGCTACGGCGAACTCACATTGCCGACGGCCAACGGCAACGTCATGCTTCGCGGCGGGCGGCAAGAGATGAGTTTTGGTTCCTCACGGCTAGTCTCTGTGCGCGAGAGCCCGAACGTCAGACGGGCCTTCGACGGCGTCCGCGCTGCCTGGATAGCCTCGGCCGAGGCGCGCATCGATGCATTCCTGGTGCGGCCAGTATTGCCGTTGACCGGAATTTTCGACGATAAGTCTGACCCTGGGCAGGCCTTCTGGGGCGTCTACGGCACGAGTCCGGTGCCTGGTATCCCCGCCCTCAAGGCCGATCTCTATTATCTCGGCTTGAACCGTCAAAACGCCCGCTTTGCCCAAGGCACGGCGGACGAGCATCGCCACACGATCGGGACCCGGCTCTTCGGCAAGGCGAACGGCTTTGACTGGAATGTCGAGGCCGCCTGGCAGTTCGGCCATTTCGGACGCTCGGACATCCGCGCCTGGACCGTTTCCGGCGAGTTCGGCTACACCTTCGCAGACCTGCTCTTCGCGCCGCGGTTGGGTTTCAACGCCGACACGATCAGCGGCGATAGCAATTTGCACGACAGCACGCTCGGCACCTTCAACCCGCTCTACCCGAAGCTGCCCTATTTTTCCGAAGCCAATCTGACGGCGCCGGCCAACCTCATCGACATCCAGCCGAACATCACCCTGACGCTCCTGCCCAAAGTGAAACTAACGGTGGGTTGGAACCCGCTCTGGAAGCAGGCCAAGGCCGATGCCTTTTACGGACCGGCGATCACGCCCGTTCCGCGCACCGCGGGCGGCGCCGGGCGGTATCTCGGCCATCAAGTCTCGACCACGCTCGAATGGAGTCCAACCGATCATCTCACGCTTGGTGGCACTTATGTGGCCTACGAGCCCGGTCAGCGAATCCGGCAGGCCGGCGGCGTCTCCGGCTCCTTTGCGGCCGGCTGGGCGACGCTGTCCTTCTGAGCCTTAATCTAAAGAGGAGCAGATGGTACCCGCCCTTTTCGACAGCGAAAAGGGCGGGCTGCGTCGTCAAGCCCTAGCGATCGCCGGTTCCCGCGCATCTGTTTGCGACGGCCCGCGTGGAAAACCCACAAAATGCCCTCTTCGAGGATGACATCACGTCTTACCGCTTAGTGTCTAATCGTCCAAGAAGAGATGGCAATTATCTTACGTAGATTTTGGGAGATGTTGCAATGATAGGTATATTTCGTAGCAAGCACAATTCGATGGGGCTCTCGTTTGTCTCTGGGTTTGCCGACGCGCTGTTTTTTATTCACTTGGGTGGCCTGTTCGTTGGACTGGTTACTGGCAACGTCGTGCTCCTGGGGCTAGGCATCGTTGGCCACGAGAAAGGCGGCCTGCGCGGCCTGCAACTTATGACGTTCCCTCTCTTTATGCTGGGTGCAGGTGCGGCAGCGATAATGGTCGCGTGGATTAGACCCATCGAGCGCGCGACTTTTTGGACCCTCATGCTGTCAGCAGTCGCATTCGCGACGTCCGCCCTTCTTGCGCTCCTTAACGCGGGGCCCATATCCGCGTGTGCCCTTCTTGCCGTCTTCGCTATGGGAATGTTGACCGCCATCCAGCGCCTTGATGCTGGCCTTGGCGCTCCATTTTCGCTGATGACGGGCAATATCGCTGGGCTCGCCGTCGCTGTTGCGCGTCGTGTCATCGGCTATTCCGAAAAACCCGAGGAGAGGGGGCAATCACTGACGTCGATCATCCTGGTCCTCGGCTTTGTGGCAGGTTGCGCAGTCGGCACCTTGGCTCAGGTCACGGTTGGTGTGGCCGGTATGGCGTTGCCGTCTCTTTTGCTCTTTCTGATCGGCATCTTCTATTCTTCGCAGGCAACGCAAAAGTCCGGATGACATATGGGTGTGATCTGGAATTTCTCTGGAGCCGAGAACGGCACTGGCGGTCTCACCAGAAGCGGGCGACCGACATGGCTCGGATAGCTTACTTTCGATTGACGGCGCGCGATCGCGATGAGCCCCATCGGGCATCTACTTCGCTTGAGTTGATGTTCGATCTGGCAACCGTCGTCGCAGTGGCGGCCGCTGCGCACGCATTAACGGAGGACATAAACAGAGATCGTTTTGCGCTTGGTGCCATTAAGTTTGCTTCGAGCTTCTTCATGGCGTGGCTCGCCTGGATGAACTACACGTGGCTCGCGTCAGGTTACGACAACAGGTCGGCCGCGTTTCGCTTTTTATCATTGGTCATCATATTCGGTTCGTTCACGCTAGCCGGAGGTATTCACAATGATGACGGCGGCCAGCCTATCTGGCTTGAGCTGGTTGGCTTCACCATCATGAGGCTTGGTCTTATTGCCCTTTGGATGGGCGTGGCGAACGGAGATCGAAAGGAGCGCCCAACAGCACTGCGCTATGCTGCGACTATCGCCATAATGCAATTGTATTGGTATGTAATAATATTTTATGTACCACCGCAGGCGGAGAGTTACCTGCCTCTTTTTTTATTCGGCGCGGTCGGTGAGTTAGCTGCCCCCGCATTTGCAGAGCGAAATAACCCGTCGAACTGGCATCATGGTCACATCATCGACCGATATAATATGTTCAACATTATTGTTCTTGGCGAGTGCTTTTTGGCAATTTCAATGATTGTTGCGGACTCAGGCGCGCCGGACTTCAAACATTTCTTACTCGCAAGACTTTGCTTCATCATCGCCTTTTCAATGTGGGGGCTTTATTTCGACCGCAATAAACAGCTTATTGGCCGCGAGCCGATTGTCGTTTTTACTTGGGCCTATGGCCATTATATTCTCTTCGCGGGTGGCGCAGCGACGGCGGCAGGTTTTTCCGTTTTTTTTGCTGCCGGTAATGGAGCCGTTATCGAGCCGGAAGCAGCTCTATCGATCAGCGTCCCAGTGGCCGTGTATTTGACTGCGCTTTGGTTGGTTCGCGATCGAGTATCTGGGCAGGGGGCAAGGCATTGGTTCCTACTTGTGACAGCGGCTTTTGTGCTAATAAGCAGCATGTTTGCTTCCTATGTTTTGGAATTGATCGTAGCGATCCTAGTAATAACTGTAACGGTACGAGGAAAATTGTATCACGCGCCGGCATGATGTGGACCAATGCAACTAATAATTGAGTGGCCCATTCGCCAGTAGTGCTCGCCGCGCGATTTGACTGACGCTCCTGCCCAAAATGAAGCTGACGGTGGGCTGGGACCCGCTCTGGAAGCAGGCCAAGGCCGATACCTTTTACGGACCGGCGATCGCGCCCGTTCCGCGCACCGCGGCCGCGCCAGGCGGTATCTCGGCCATCTCGACCGCGCTCGAATCCGGCGGGCCAGCGGCGTCTCCGACGCCCTTGCAGCCGGCTGGGCGCCGCCGTCCTTCTGACAACGCGCAAATCGTCAATCCGCGCCGCGGATCGACAATCCGCAGAACATTTCTCGGGAGATAATGCTGGTGCCATGCTTGAGGTAGGGCAGCAGCCCCAAAGCCTGATCGGCGGATCGTCATTGGAGAGAAATCATGTCCAAGTACCTGGAAGTCCTCACCCCAAAAAATTGCCAGATGATCTTCATCGACCAGCAGCCGCAGATGGCGTTCGGCGTGCAGTCGATCGACCGGCAGGTGCTGAAGAATAATGTCGTCGGCCTCGCCAAGGCGGCGAAGGTCTTCAACGTCCCGACCACGATCACCACGGTCGAGACGACGAGCTTCTCCGGCCACACCTATCCCGAGCTGCTGGCGGTGTTTCCCCAGAACAAGATCCTTGAGCGCTCTTCGATGAACTCCTGGGATGACCAGAATGTCCGCGACGCGCTCGCCGCCAACAACCGCAAGAAGGTCGTGGTGGCTGGCCTCTGGACTGAAGTCTGCAACACCACCTTCGCGCTCTGCGCCATGCTTGAGGGCGGCTACGAGATCTACATGGTGGCGGATGCCTCCGGCGGCACCTCAAGCGACGCACACAAGTACGCGATGGACCGCATGGTGCAGGCCGGCGCCGTGCCGGTGACCTGGCAGCAGGTGCTGCTCGAATGGCAGCGCGACTGGGCCCATCGCGAGACCTATGACGCCGTGATGGCGATCGTGAAGGAGCATTCCGGCGCCTACGGCATGGGTGTCGACTACGCTTACACCATGGTTCACAACGCGCCGGAGCGCGTCACCCATGGCGAAACCATCGGGCCGAACGCCGCCAAGGTGAACTGATCGCTCTGCCACTGCGGGCGCGTCATGAGCGCCCGCTGTGGCTCAATACTTCATGCGGCCGAAGGGATCGGGATCATGGTGAAGTCGCTTCTCGACAAGGAGAATTGCGCGCTCGTCTTTGTCGACCAGCAGGCGGGGCTCGCCTTCGGTGTCGGTTCGGAGGACCGTCAGGTGCTGCTCAACAACGCCGTGGCACTGGCTAAGACCGCGAAGGTTTTCGGGCTGCCGATCGTCGCCTCGACCTCGGCGACCAAAGTCTACAGCGGGCCGATGATGCCAGCCCTGCAACGGGCTATCCCCGATGTCAGCGCGATCGACCGCCGCAACATGAATGCCTGGGAGGACGACGCCGCTCGTAACGCCATCGTAGCGACGGGCCGCAAGCGGCTGCTGATCTCCGGCATGCTGACCGAAGCTTGCGTCAACTTCCTAGCTCTCTCGGCCGCCGAAGAAGGTTACGAAGTTTTCGTGGTTGGCGATGCCTGCGGAGGCTTGACACCTCAGAGTCATGAACTCGCGTTGCGTCGCATGCAGGCGGCCGGAATTCATATGACGAGCTGGATTCAGGTGCTGCTGGAGTTACAGCGCGATTGGACTCGTCACGATACCTATGATGGTGCGCGCGCGATCGTGGAGGAATTCGCCGGCGGCTATGGCATCGGTCTCGCCTATGCCCGCGACATGATCAAGCCGGGCTAAAGAGAAAATCTGTGGTGAGTGCCATGCCATCGCTGCGAACGAGGACGACACAGGCGCGTTTGCTATCGCCGACACTCCTTGTCGCGATGTTGGTATCAAGTTGCGTTAGCGGTCCGAACCGAGCTTCGGTGCCTGCCTCACTGGCCGCCTCGGCACGCATTGAGCATGTGGACCTCGCGCGTTTTTGGGGGGATTTGGTCACGCCCGAAATCCGCGCGGTGATCGAGCGGCAATATGACCAGACCTATCGTGCGGTCCGAACCGGCCAGCGCGCGGCCAGCGCTTTGCGCCAAGCCAATTTCCTCGCGATATCGGGGGGAGGCGCGGATGGTGCGTTTGCGGCCGGGTATCTGACGGGATGGACCGAGCGAGGCGATCGCCCGCAATTCGAGGTCGTCACGGGTGTCAGCACCGGGGCCTTGGCCGCGCCCTTTGCTTTCCTCGGATCTCGCTATGACGGGCCGTTGCAAGAGGTCTTCACCCTCTATGGCGACGCTGAAATCTACACCAGTCTTGGGGTGTTCGGCGTACTCGGGCGAGGCCTCTACGACAATACGCCGTTGAGGAATCTGATCGACCGCTATCTGACTGACGAGATGATTGAGGACATCGCGGTTCAATATCGTCTTGGGCGGCGGCTTCTGATTCAGACGACCAACATTGATGCGCAGCGCCCTGTGGTATGGGACCTGTCGGCCATTGCGGCAGGCAGCCGACCAGAACGACGGGAACGCATGGTCGAAATCCTGCTCGCTTCGGCAGCGATTCCGGCGGTGTTTCCGCCGGTACGCATAGACGTTCAGGTGGACGGTGAACGTCGGCAGGAATTGCACGTTGACGGCGGGACAGTGGCGCAGATTTTCTTTGCTCCCCCAGATATCGGCTTGAACCAATTCGAGCGCCGGCGGTTTGGCGCCATTCGCTCTCGAAAGCTCTATTTGATCAGGAACGGTCGGCTGCTACCGCAATATGAGACGACCGAGGAGACCGCGATCGGGGTCGCCAAGCGTGCCATTGAAACCCTTGTTAAATACCAGACCGTGTCCGACTTGGTGAGGCTGCAACTGCAAACGGCAGCCGGAGGAGCGAAGCTGTTCTATGCCGCCATCCCCAACAGTTTCACTGCTACGCCGAAATCGGACTTCGATCGCAGCTACATGCAGCAGCTCTTTGCGACTGGGCGGGAGGAGGGCGCGCGTGGAGCTTGGCGGACAAAACCACCATTAACGCCTATCCAGACAGAACCGACTCATTGACCCCACTGCCGTTGCAGCCGCCCTAGGGCATTCCAATCGTAGCGTTGCCAGGACGCGTTCAGGTGACCAGAGCCATTTCACGCGGGTTTTCCGGCAGCTCGCGGGTACAAGCCCAGGTGCCTGGCGTCGCAGCCAGGGAGACATGCAGGCCGGCTCGGGCAAGCTTCCGCCCGCTGGAGCCGCCTGTTTCGCTTCGCGGGCGATGCGGCTGGCGACCGCTTATGCCGAGAGGAAACGCGTAGCGGCCATGATCTCGGGCTCGCGCATCTCGTGCCCGCCTTCGTGCCAGTGCGTCTCGACCGCGGCGCCCTGGGCCGCCAGCCAGCTTTCCAGCTGCTCCGTCTGCGGCGCCGGGCAGATCGGGTCGCGGCGGCCCGCCGTGACCAGCACCGCGACCGACGACAGGCCCGGCTGCGGCGCGGGCTCGAAGGGGATCAGCGGGTGCATCAGGACGGCGCGGTCAAACAGCTCGGGCGCGGCGAAGAGGACGGAGGCGAGGATGTTCGCCCCATTCGAATAGCCGATCCCATAAACCTCACTGCCGGGACTGGCGGCGCGATGGGCGCGGATGAAGCCGATCATCTTCTGCGTGCGCGCGGCGAGGTCCTGCATGTCGTAGACGCCTTCCCCGGTGCGGCGGAAGAAGCGGGCGGCGCCGTGCTCGGAGACGTCGCCGCGGGGCGCGACGATGCCCGCGCCGGGCACGATCTGCGCCACGAGGCCGGAGAGCTGCCGTTCGTCGCCGCCCGTGCCGTGGAAGGCAAAGACCAGCGGAGCGCCCGGCGCTGCCGGCTTGGCATAGTGGTGATAAGCGTTTTTGTCCGGCTGCATGTTCGGTTGGATGTTCATCGCGACCTCCTTGCGGGTTTGCTGAGCGTCCCGCCGCGGAGGGCGGGGCGCCTGGTCGGTTCAGTCCTTGAGCGGAGGCAGGATGCGCTCGATCTCGGCACGCAGATGGGCGTGCTGCTGCGGCAGCTTCAGCGCCTCGCCGAGATGGGCGGTATCCTCGTCCCGGGCGAAGCCAGGCTCGTTGGTCGCGATCTCGAAGAGCACGCCGCCCGGCGCCCGGAAATAGATGGCCCAGAAATAGTCGCGATCGATCTGCGGGGTGACCTGGTAGCCGGTATCCATCAGGGCCTTGCGCACCTCGGCCTGCGCCGCCTTGTTGTCGACGGCAAAGGCGACATGGTGCACCGAGCCCGCGCCCTGCCGCGCCCTGTCGGCGCCCGGAAGCGTCTCGACATCGACGATATCGGCCCCGTTTCCGCCCGGCACGGCATAGCGCGTCACAGCGCCCTGCTTGTCGACGACCTCGTAGTTCATGAACTTCAGCAATTCGCCGGTGGCACCCTCGTCCTGCAGGCGCAAGGTCACGCCGCGAAAGCCGTGGACGCCCTCGGAGGCCGGGACCGGCCCGCCGGCAAAGGGCGCGCGCTTGTCACCGGCGACGCCGACCAGCGAAAAGCCGTCGCCGTCCGGGCCCTGCAAGCGAAGATGCTTCTCGCCGAACAGCTCGGTTTCACTGACGCCGCCGACGCCGGCCTTCTCCAGGCGCTCCTTCCAATAGGCCAGCGCCTCGGGAGCGACTGCGAACTGGGTCTCGCCGACCTCGCCGGTGCCGCGCCGTCCCCGCGGGATCTGCGCGAAGGGGAAATAGGTCATCACCGTGCCCGGCGTGCCGATCTCGTCGCCGTAATAGAGGTGATAGGTGTCCGGCGCGTCGAAATTGACGGTCTTCTTGACCCGGCGCAGGCCGAGCGTGTGCGTGAAGAAGCTGTTGTTGGTCTGGGCGTCCGCCGCCATCGAGGTGACGTGGTGAAGACCCTTGATCTGCTTGAGCATCGCTTTGTCTCCAAATTCCTTGCCGGGGTTCAGTCCGGTCTGAGCAGGAAGATGGACCCAGTGTCTTGTTGCTTGAATAGTCGTTTCTCTCAGCTTATTATTGCTCAAATCGCGATGATGGGACGATCTCTTGATCGGCGAGCTCGAAGCGGTCCGTGTATTCCTGGCGGTGGCGGAGAAGCGCGGCTTCGCGGCCGCCGCGACCGCTCTCGGCATGACGCCGAGCGCAGCCACGCGCGCCGTCGCGGCGCTGGAGGCGCGGCTCGGCGTGCAGCTCTTCATCCGCACGACGCGGACGGTGGCGCTGACCGCAGCCGGCGCGCTCTATGCCGAGCGCGTGCGCCCGCTCACCGCCGGGCTGGAACAGGCGGCGCAGGAGACGCGCGAGACGCAGGGGCTGGTCGCGGGCGCCCTGCGCGTCGCCGCGCCTTTGTCGTTGGGGCTCAAGGTGCTGCCGTCGGTGCTGACGCAGTTCGGGCTGGTCCACCCTTCCGTCCGGGTGGCGCTCAGCCTGACCGACAGCTTCGTCGACATCCTCGACGGCAGCGTCGACCTCGCCATCCGCATCTCGGGCGTGCCGACGGATAAATCGACGATCTGGCGCAAGCTCTGTCCCGTGCCGCGTCTCCTGGTCGCCGCGCCGGGCTATCTTTCAGCGCGCGGCGTTCCAGGCAGCCCCGAGGATCTCGCCGAGCACGAATTGCTGGCCTATGGCACCGACCCTGCCGGCGAAAGCTGGGAACTCAGGCAAGGCGACAAGCGCGGCACGATACGGGCGGCCGGCCGCTTCCGGGCGGATAGCGGCGACCTCCTGGCGGATCTCGCCGTCAACGGCGAGGGCATCGCGCTGCTGCCGCGCTTCATCGTGGCCGATGCGCTGGCCTCGGGTCGTCTCGTGCAGGTCCTGGAGGCATGGTCGCCGGGCGAGCTCTGGCTGACGCTGTTCTACCCGCCCTATGAGCGCCTGCCGCTGCGCGTCGCGACCTTCTCCGATTTCTTCGAGATCTACGTGACACAGACGCGCCCGCTTTGATCCCTTATTGGAGTTCCAATTCGCTCTGTTCTTGGAGGCCGAGCCTAAACGTCGTTCGAACGCCTCGCTGGATATGATGGCCGTTTGGGCCTACTGGACGCGCCGTCCCGACGTCACTGCGTCCTCGCTCTCTTCCTCGAGTTTCGAGACCACGGCCATTGTCCCTCTATCTCAGCTTCAAGGGAGAAGCTCAAAAATGTCCTGATGAGGACAATCAGCCCGAGAAGGC
Organism: Allobosea sp. 05L423; assembly: GCF_056397745.1. NCBI lineage: Bacteria > Pseudomonadati > Pseudomonadota > Alphaproteobacteria > Hyphomicrobiales > Alloboseaceae > Allobosea > Allobosea sp. 05L423. The sequence continues at coordinate 10,661 of NZ_JBFTOA010000002.1, forward strand.
CAACACTCTCCCAGGTAAGCGGAGATATGATCGTGGCGATGATGTCTGCGCCGATCAGTATTTCCAGGCCGAGCAAGATTCCTCGCCCTAGATTAGCGCGATACCTGTCGTAAGCGTTATGACTGGATGCAAGAATCAGATCACGAATATAGACGACGGTTGCGATCGCCACGCCGGCAAGAATCACGCCGACACCGAAGAATTCAAGACCAGTCGCGAGCGGACTAAGAATTGGTGCGATCAGATTTGCCAAGCCGCCAGATTCACTACCAACATCCACTGCTATGTTCCTTCTGATAGAAAGGGAATGGATCGGCGAGGCGACCTGGAAGAGGATGCATTAGTTGGCTTCGGCGCCGGCTGTGCTGGCGAACAGGGCGACTGCCGCGAGAACAGCTGGCAGGCTGAAGGCAGCGGCCGGTGCGAACATGTAACCTGCCGCACCGAAGCCGCACCCCAAGGCGAACGTAACTACTGCCGCGGCCATTTTTTTGACCCGCGCTTTGGTGGTGGCGACCTCTTCGGCTTTCGAGCCAGCCAGAAGATCTGCGAGATCGAGCATGATCTGCGTTGTTGTGCCCGTCATCAATGTTGAGGGAGATGCCTTGGGCAGATGCGCTCTGTGAAGTCCGTTCTGAATTGCCATGGCCGAAACAAGCGCGAGCCCAACCACAAGCGTGACGACGTTTCCGTCCGCTTGAAACGGCCCGTGAGAGAGGGCGTAAATTGCCACGGCAGCCAGCAGGGCCAGCTTCACCACAAGCATCGGCTTGATAGGCGAGCGGCCCATACTTTGAAGTTTCAGGCAGATCAGGCGAGATACGAAGACGACGACGCAGAACATGGGAAGGGCCAGAACCTTAGACAGGGCACCGCTGAGGCCGAGTGCAGCCGTTGCGCCCAGGGTTACGAAGTTTCCAGTAACGTGTGCAGTGAACAGACCTGAAAGAGAAAGAAAACCCAGCGTATCGATGTAGCCGCCGTTTAAGCTCAGAAAAATGGGAAGAGAAGGAAATTTCATCGCTTATCTCGATTATAGTCAGATTTTAGAAGATTTTTTGACATGATCTGGACGTTAAATGCGACGTATAGTTTCCTCCGGCGAGAATTGTTTCCGGTCGCAGCGGGATACTATACATTTTTGAGCGTTTTTTTATTCCGTTGATACGCCGTTGAATGAAGCATACGTTCCAAAAATTTCAGAAATAGCTTCGATTTAAATGCGCGTGATCCCTGCATAGAGAGGCAATCCGTCCTGACTGTATTGGAATTTTCGCCAAGACGTGTCGTCGATCGAGATCGTCAGGATATGCCAGGCGACAGGAACGGCCGGAGGCGCAGGCCGCGCTCCGGCCGGCGGCTGCTATTCTGCTATGAAGGAAAGAAGATCGCTGTTGAGGCGGTCTTTATGTGTCACGGTCGTGGCATGAGGCGCGCCTTCATAGACCTTGAGCTTCGCACCTTTGATCATCTTGGCTGCTAGGGCGCCTGTCGCCTCCAGCGGCACCACCATGTCATCGCCGCCATGGATGACGAGGGCAGGCACGTCAATCTTCGCCATGTCGGGCCGGAAGTCCGTTTCCGAAAATGCCGTGACGCAGTCGATCGTCGCCTTGAGCGAGGCCTGAAGTCCGATTTGTACTGTCAGTCGGAATATGGCGGGCGAGACACTATGGCCGCGCTCGGTTCCGTAGAAAAGTGGATTGAAGTTCTCCAAGAACGGCGGTCGATCCTGCAAAAGCCCGGCTCTGATGCCGTCGAATAGCGACTTATCGGGGCCGTCGTGGTCGGCCGTCTTCATGAATAGCGGCGTCACCGCGCTGATCAGCACGAGCTTGGAAACGCGGCTTGCGCCGTGTCGAGCGATGTAGCGCACGATGTCGCCGCCGCCCATTGAGAAGCCGACCAGCACGGCGTCCTTCAGATCGAGCGTTTCCATCAGGGCGGCGATGTCATCGCCCATGGTATCGTAGTCGTAGCCGGTCCAGGGTTGGCTCGACCTGCCGAAGCCCCGGCGGTCGAAAGCGATCCCGCGATAACCCGCCAAGGCGACGGCGAGCATCTGGTCGTCCCACATGTCGGCGCTGAGTGGCCATCCGTGACTGAAGAGGATGGGGCGACCCGTTCCCCAATCCTTGAAATAGATTTCCGTGCCGTCTTTTGTCGCCAGTGTCGTCATGTCGAGTCTCTCCGTCGCGCGGCGCTTCGTGCCGATGCAATTCTTTGAGGCTAGACAGGGTTCAGAGATGCGGCTTGTCGGTCTTCTGCGCGAATTGCCGATTTGCCGCGCCTCGCTATCCTACTCGGCAATTAAAGCTGGATATTGAGAGAAGGGCTTCCAATTGAGTAAGTGCCGGTTTCTGGAATACGATCCTTCGACCACGGAAGAGATGCCGACGTTCCCGTCCAAATGATAGCGCTATTGTCCAAGACGCCGGCCAAAATGTGCCTTCGAATTGTCCTGTGGGTGACGCATGGGACACCGAGCCGTGGCCGCGTCCTCACCTTCGAAAGGCGATGCCGTTTTGACGGAGGATCGCGATCGTGAAGGGGCGCGGATTGCATCACGTCACCGTCATTGCCACAGATGCAGCACGGAACGTGGAATTCTATACGAAAGTACTCGGGCTGCGCTTGGTAAAGCGAACTGTGACGCACGAGGACCCGGGAGCTTACCATCTCATCTATGGAGATGCGGAAGGGGTGCCCGGCGGCAGTCTTTCCTTTTTCTCGTGGGTGAGTGCTGCTGAAGCGGAAGACCGCGGCGACAACGGCGAATACGTCCTCTTCTCAGTTGCCCCTGATGCGATTGGCTGGTGGGCGAAGCGGCTGACCGATTTTGGCGTACCGTTCCAGCAGCGGCAGTCATTGAGCGGAAGCGCTCAACTCAATTTCGAGGATCCCGACCGCACACCGCTGGCCTTGGTGGCCAGAGCGTCGGCGGAACAAGCCTCCTGGTCTCAACCGCATATTCCGCCGGCTTTCGCCGTTCGCCAACTCGTAGGTGTTACGATGAGCGTACGCGGAACGACGCTGATGGCGCGAATTCTGACAGAAGTGCTTGGTTTCGCCGAAGTCGGACGCGAGGGCGATCAAATCGAGTTCGCGGCGCATGACGAAGCGGGAGGACGGCTATATCTGCATCAGCGGCGCAATCGGTCTCGCCCCAGACTCGGTGCCGGCGTCATCCATCACGTTGCATTCCGAGCCAACGACGAAGCCGAATTGGCTACTATGGCTAAAGAACTCCAAGAGCGTTTTGGGATCGCCTCAAGCCCCGTCAAGGACCGCTATTATTTTCGTTCGATCTACTTCCGCGGACCAGACGGGTTGCTGATCGAGATTTCGACGGATGGTCCTGGTTTTCTCATTGATGAAACACCTGGAGCGCTGGGGACGCGCTTGATCTTTCCGCCGAGCTTGGAAGATCGCCAGGACGAGCTGTTGCGAATTTTGCCGCCGCTCGACAGAGTTCGCTGAGACGCTTCACGAAGCGCCTCTATCAAGGTTGGGCGCCGACAGCTTGATCTACGCGCGTCGTATAGTTGGCAGGCAGCCACCTGTAGTGGCCATCGCGAGCGGTAATATGCCCAAGGCCTGGAAATGAAATGTGAGCTGCGCCGATCCAGAAGCCTTTTGTGGCGGCTTCCGCGAAAAGGGAAAGGCGCCTCTGCTCTGCTTTCCACGCATCACTATCATAGGTCACGGTGACGGCCGGGTCGGGAAACTGGATGGGGGAGACATGGACGATGTCTCCCCAGACGAGCAACTGTTCACCTCCGCTTCCGACAAGGTAGGACGTGTGGCCCGGTGTGTGGCCTGGGGTCGGTACGGCTTTGATTCCCGGCAAAACCTCGCCCTCGCCGTTAAAGGTAACGAGGCGACCCGCCTCCTGATGGGGGCGAAGGGCACTGCGCGCCCCGTTGAACATGCTCCGAAGGATGGCAGGTGCCTTCGCCTCGTTGGCGCTATCGAGCCAGTAGTCCACGTCCTGCTTCGAGACGTGAAGCGTTGCGTTTGGAAAGCTCGGCTGCCCGTTCTCTACGACACCGCCGATGTGATCGGTATGCAAATGAGTGATGAAGACGTCGTCGATCTGCTCAGGCGCATAACCTGACGCTCTGAGGTTCGCCAGGAGCTGGCCACAGCACTTTCCATAGAGGGCTCCAGCTCCGCTATCGATGAGCACGAGCCGTCCGTTCAAATTGACAAGGAACGCGTTGATCGAGCCCTCGAAAGGCAGTGCCAAACGTTCCTGGGCCAGAAGTGCTTCGGCAGTGCCGGGACGTGCGTGGGACATGAGAGGTCGATCTTCGCCTGTCAGGGCCCGCTCCCGCGGTACGGTCAGCGTCGTGGGGATTGGAAACGGATGAGTCCCGTCGAGAAGCGCTGTGACTTCCAGTTGGCCGAGCATCATCCGATAATAGCCGGGTGCCTGTTTGCCGGCTTGAGGAGCCCCCGCCGGAGATCCGGTCGCGAGGAACGTCAAACCGAGGACCGTGGCGATCAATCGCTTCGAGTGTGAGGTGATCATCGAGCGCCCCATTGTTGGCTGGCAGGTATCCTGCCAGCTTGAGGGACATGCCTCTTGTCATAATGCGCTGGGCTTTGACGATTTTCGTCGTGTGATCAAAAAAGGAGAATTATGCCCAAACCTTCGTCTGAATTGCCTGTCGATGAAGGATTTACGTAGCTTCAGGACGGCTGTACCGGTCGTCAGTCGCAACCTGCGAACGCCGACGAAGGAACGGGCCCGGTCGCAGGCGAATACGGTGGGGGCCAATGATTCAGGGGCAAGATTTAGCGGGCGGGCTAGAGGAGCCCATTATGCCGTCGCAGTCCGCTACGGCCGCGATGGGCTTTTACGGCGAGCGCATCACATCACACCTTGAAATGCCCGGCCGCACTGTCGCTGAGTTTCGGCCTGGTGGCCGTCTTGGATTGGCGGTCACGCGCCTCACCTGCGATAAGGAAACGCGCAACAGAACTGCCCCAGTGCCGACGGAGGCTGCGTTCTCGATCCTCCACCAACTCCATCCTCTGCAGAGGCATTCGTGCTGGCTGAGTGGGCACAAGCGCTACTCTGATTGCTTTTCGGCTGGAACGGTGAGCGTCATCGATTTGCGAGACAGCCCCCAATGCGAGTTTGGTGGTCGCTTTGATGCTTTGCAATTCTACGTTCCGGCCGAGGCATTGGAGGAGTTGGCGGAGCATCACGCGGCACGGCGGGTGGATACTCTGCGGTGGAAACGCGACGAGCCCGACCCCATCACGGCTGCTCTGTCGGAAAGCCTGCTTGTTGCGTCGGAGTTTGCTTCCGCCAACGCATTGCTGATCGATCAGCTGTCGCTGGGGTTGCTGACGCACTTCGGCGAGACTTACGGCGGAATGCGTCGTCTGACGCAAGCGCGTGTCGGCATATTGGCGAGTTGGCAGGAGCGCAGGGCCAAGGAAATGTTGCATGCCCGCTTCGCCACGGACCTCAGTATCGCGCAGATCGCCGAGGAGTGCGGGCTGACGCCTAGCCATTTCGCGCGAGCTTTTCGGCGAAACACCGGCTTGGCGCCGCATCGCTATCTGATGAAGCTTCGCGTCGAGGAGGCGAAGAAACTGCTCGTTCGCCCTGATTTATCGCTCGAAGAGATCGCCATTTGCTGCGGCTTCGGCGGGCAGAGTCATTTGACGCGCGTCTTCGGCCGGTTCACCGGCGTGACGCCTGGTGTTTGGAGGAGGCAAGTGGGGCAGGGCTAGGCTGCACCTTCGCGCGACACGTTTTACGCCGCTTTTTGCGGCCTCAGATCGCGAACGCGCACAATGACCAATATTCTGACCGGCGCGTGTTCCGCTAAGGAACACACGCCGGTGCCGCGGGGTTCGGATCCGGTGATTGCCAGATCCGCGGGAGAGAAAGGGGCAGCTCTCCCGCTGCCGCTGCGCTTTGTGATTGCTAGGCCGGTTGGCTGGCGACATCCTCGGCGCCAGTTCTCATCAAGACATTCAACAGGGCTTCCACGTCGCGCGGACCGTCGTACCGCTGTCCATTGATGAAGAGGCTCGGTGTGCCGTTCACACCGCTGCGAACTCCTCCGAGAAAGTCACGCCTGATCTTCTCGTCAAAGCCGCCATTAAAACCTCGTTCCACAGGGGCGGTGTCCAGGCCAATTTTCCGCGCGTAATCGAGGAGATCGCGGTCCTGGAGCGCCTGCTGGTACTCGAAGAGCGTATCGTGTGCTTCCCAGAATCGACCTTTCGTCGCCGCGGCCTCCGCGAATTCGGCGGCGCGAAGCGCGTGGGGATGCAATTCGGAGATCGGGAAATTGCGAAACACGAACAGCAGGCGGTCGCCCATGAGGTTCTTCACGGCCTTCAGAATGGGATAGGCTTCTCCGCAATAGGGGCATTCATAGTCGCCATATTCGACCAGAGTGACGCGCGCGTTCCTAGGTCCCTGCGTGTGATCGTGGTTGTCGACTGGGATCGCGAGACCGTTCATGGCAGAACTCCTTGCGCCGGAGATCGGGCGTTGAGTTTGTCGAGTGCCTCGAGGATGCCGTCTGCTCCAGGGTTGATCCCCAGCGGCGAGACGTAGCTCCAGCAAATCACCCCCTCGCGGTCGACGACAAAAAGCGCGCGTTCGCAGATGCCTTCGATCTTGCGATAGGCACCGTAGCGCGCGGCGACTTCACCTTTTGGCTCGAAATCCGCCAACAATGGAAAGTGAAGCTTGCGATCGTTCGCGAAGGCCGCGTGACACCAGACCCCGTCGACGGATATGCCGACAAGCTGGGCTCCGGCCCGATGGAATTCGGGAAGGATCTCGTTGTAGAGAGCCATCTGATCGCCGCAGACCGGACTCCAATCGGCCGGATAGAAGGCCAGGATGACCGGGCTGCCTCGCATGTCCGCGAGCGAAAGCTTCTGGTCGGGCGTCGCCGGCAGGGTGAATTGCGGGGCGACGCTTCCGGGTGGCAGGACTGTCATGGGCGACTCATGCGCTGGCATCGGAAAGGCCGGGATCGGTTTGGCGGGTCGCTCAGCGCGTGGGGCGCGTCATTTCATAAAGGAACCAGGCTCTGCGCTCCGCCTCGTCGATCCAGACCTCGATCAAGCTCGTCGACGCGACGTCGTTGTAGTTCTCGCAAACACCGTGGGCTGAGCGCAGGAAACCCGCCATGCGGCGGTTGTCGTCCGCCAACTCCGCCAGCATGTCCTGGGCAGTTACATAGTCCGCGTCATTGTCGGGCAGGCGCTGGATCCGCGCGATGTGTCCGATCGAGCGCAACGTGGTCCCTCCCACCTTTCGGGCGCGCTCGGCAAGCACGTCGGTGGTAGCGAAGATCTGGTCACCATGCTCGTCCAGCATCAGGTGGTAGTCGCGGAAGTGGGGACCCGAGAGGTGCCAGTGGAAATTCTTCGTCTTCAGATAAAGCGCGAACATGTCGGCAAGGACGCCGGTCAACGCTGCCGCGATATCCACAGTGGCTTGCGCACCGAGATCAGTCGGCGTTTGCAGTGGAGCAGTCTGGTTCGCACGGCCCGAAGCGTTGTTCATGAGCGACCTCCAATGGTGATGACCCCCGCGCGCCTGACGCCATTATCGCTGTCGGACACCGTTGACGGGCTTTCGGAGCTGACGTTACGGCCGGCGGGACGAGCGGTGAATCGACCACAAGGGTGATTGCCTCATACTTCAGTTTGCATTGGGGGAAGTCGGCGGAGGCCAAGGGCGTTGGACCAGCTCAACCTCGATCTTCGACGCAAATCGGGGAGGGGGCGAGGAGGCTCTATTCCCCTGCGGTGCGATCATGATGCCAGCCTTCTTAAACTCTTGTATGATTCCGTTTCTCGGGCGATCGCTCACACTCGCCGCGGCGGCATAAAGCGATGTGAGCGGCACGGGGCGGATCGCTTCGGCCCTGGGAATTTGGACTGCGTCCAGCGATGGCAGCTGGAGCCACGCTCATCGCGATTCCAGTCAAACCGTGACGCTAATCTGCAAGCTCCGCCTGCAGCGATAAATTACCTTGCTGGCTGCGCTGATATCATCAAAGGCTGTCGCACCAGATGTCGTCTGAATCGTTCGCTGATCGGCGGGTCTCGATACGATCACGCCGAAAGCTATCGTTTGGCGAAATTTTTGTTTCGCCTTCTGCCGGAAAGCGAAACAGCTGCCGTTTTGCGGCCGTTCTTCTGGCAACAGGCATCTTCACCATCGATACATGGACACAATTGGAAGGCGCTGTTGCCGTCCTATACGTCCTTGTCATCCTCATCGCGATGCGCACAGGGCGGCAACAGGATATCGTCTCGGCCGCAATACTGAGCCTGATCCTGACACTGATATCTTACTTGCACGCACACGGTTTCGTATTCGGTTCGCCAGCGTTCCGCGCCCTTGTGAGCCTTTCAGCGATAGGAATGGCGACGATGCTGGCCCTCTGCAATCAAGAGGCCACGCAAACGCTCTCGGATCAGGCCAAGCTCTTGAACCTGAGCCACGACATGATTTTCGTGCGGAACAGCGAGGGCCTCATCACCTTCTGGAACCGCGCCGCAGAGGATGTCTACGGTTGGTCTAGCGCCGAAGCGATCGGACGCTCAGCGGATGAGCTCCTTGCGACGCAGTACCCCGAACATCGTCACGTGATCGAGCGCGGATTGCTCTCTACCGGACGATGGGAAGGGGAGCTCGTACAGTTCGGGAAGTCAGGCGAGCGGCTGATGGTTGCAAGCCGATGGGCCCTGCAACCGGGCGGACAGGGCGATGCACTTGGAGTCCTTGAAACGCACACGGATGTGACTGAGCGCAAAAGGACGCAAGATGCGTTGCACTTGGCGCGCTTGGAGCTTGCCCATGCCGCCCGGGTTACGACGCTGGGTGAATTGACCGCGTCGATCGCGCACGAAGTCAATCAACCGCTGATGGCGGTTGTTACGAATGCGGAAGCCTGCCGACGCTGGTTGCAGAGGAACCCGCCCGATATCCAGGAGGTCGATACGGCGATTGGGCGAGTCATCTCCGAGGGGCAACGTGCCAGCGAGATCGTCACTCGCATTCGCGGATTCCTAAACAAGGAACCAACTCAATCGAGCCAACTCAACGTCGCAACGCTCGTTGGCGAGGCGGTCTTGCTGGTTGAACGGGAGTTGCAACATGGGGAGGTCGAATTGCGGCTCGCGTTGGAGCCGAACCTCCCACCCATTCAGGGAGACAAGGTCCAACTCCAGCAAGTGCTAGTCAATATCCTGGTAAATGGTGTGCAGGCCATGGCTGGGCTTCTGGGTGGCCGGCACATCTCTCTGCAGGCGTTCCGTTCTGACGCTGATGCCATCGCGATAGAGATTAGCGATACCGGTCCGGGCATTGCCGAGGGCGATCAAGAGAGACTATTTGATCCATTTTTCACCACCAAGGACCATGGGATGGGCATGGGCCTCGCGATTAGCAGGACACTTGTCGAAGCCCATGGCGGGCAGTTGAAAGCAACGAGCGCCTCGGGCTGCGGCGCGACCTTCCATCTGACGCTTCCGGCACTGAACACGAGTGTCGCGCCATGACACGGCTGCGGACCGTGAGCACCGGATCTGTCGCTGTCGCGTCGGCACCTTTTGTGGCCGTGGTCGATGACGATCCTGGTGTCAGGGATGCCCTCGACAGCCTTTTTCGCTCTGTCGGATTGGCGACCCTGCTCTTCGGGTCGCCGGCTGAGCTGCTCGCGAACGCGTTGCCGAGCGTTCCCGGTTGCCTGCTTCTTGATGTGAGACTGCCTGGTCTCAACGGCCTGGATTTTCAGGAGCAGCTGGTACGTGATGGGTTCAACGTGCCGATCGTCTTTATGACGGGACATGGGGATATCCCGATGTCGGTTCGGGCAATGAAAGCGGGTGCGGTCGACTTTCTGGCAAAGCCGTTTCGCGAGCAAGACATGCTCGACGCGGTGACACTCGCGATCGCACGAGACCGGTCTCGGCGCCACGAACTCGAAGCCAAACACGATCTGCGGATCGAGTACGAAACGCTCACGCCCCGCGAGCGCGAGGTTATGGCACACGTCGTGGCAGGTTTGATGAACAAGCAGGTGGCAAATGCCATCGGTATCAGCGAAATCACCGTCAAGATTCATCGCGGCAACGTCATGCGGAAGATGCAGGTGCGATCGCTCGCTGACCTCGTGCGAAAGGCCGAAGCCCTCGGCGCTTCGAGAGCTTGAGCTGCCGGCAGCGCAAACCTCTGTATGATTCCGCTTCGTTCATTCTGCCTGCATAAACGCCAAAGCTGGGGCATCGCTGCCCGCTTCCTGCGAGATTGGCGTGATTGGCTTCGGAATGCCTCACATACCCACAATCGCGATCGTGGACGATGATGAAGGGGTCCGCACCTCGCTCTCAAGCCTCCTTCGTGCTCTCGGCTACCATGTTCGCGGTTACGCCTCCGCGCAGGATTTTCTGAACGATCCAGCCATCGAAGAGCCGGACTGCCTGCTGGTTGATGTCCAGATGCCTGGGATGAGCGGCGAGCAGTTGCAAATGCATCTGGTCGCGTCTGAACGCTCCTTCCCCATCATCTTCATGACGGCATTTCCACAAGCGGGCATCCGCGAACGTGTGATGGCAGCTGGTGTTCGCGGTTTCTTGCAGAAGCCCGCCGACGCCGGGCAAATCGCTAGTTCCTTGGCGGGGGTGCTCGGCGGGGATGGCTAACGGCTGACTCCTAACACCATCGTATGGGAAGCCGATCCCTACGTACGATTCTCGCCAGGTTGAAGGCCGCCTAGCGTCGCGCTGCTGACGGAACCGCTCGGGAAACCGGTATCCATCCGCTCACCCGATGCCCCAAGCGAGGCACTTATGACCGATTTAGCAACCCCTCCAACCTGGTCGAGGCGCGAAGCTGTAGCGACATTGGCCGGTGCAGCGAGCGCTGCATTCCTTCCCGCTGCCGCCTTCGCGCAGTCCTCGACAGCAACCTCGGGCCCAAAAGGAAAGACACAGATGAGCAGCGGTTTCGTAAAGACCAAGGATGGCGTCGAGATCTTCTACAAGGACTGGGGTCGCAAGAATGCCCAGCCGATCGTGTTCCATCACGGCTGGCCGCTGTCCTCTGACGACTGGGACGCACAGATGCTGTTCTTTGTGCTGCACGGCTATCGTGTCGTGGCGCATGATCGTCGTGGCCATGGCCGTTCAGCCCAGGTGAGCGACGGCCACGACATGGATCACTACGCGGCCGACGCCTTTGCCGTCGTCGAGCATCTCAATCTGCGGAACGCGGTGCATATCGGTCACTCGACCGGCGGCGGCGAGGTCGCCCGTTACGTTGCGAAGCACGGCCAACCCGCCGGCCGCGTCGCCAAGGCCGTGCTGGTCTCAGCCGTACCGCCGCTGATGCTCAAGACGGCGAGCAACCCCGAGGGCCTGCCGATGGAGGTTTTCGACGGCTTTCGCAAGGGCGTGGCCGACAATCGCGCGCAACTCTATCTCGATGTGGCGGCCGGCCCGTTCTACGGCTTCAATCGCGAGGGCGCGAAGGTCTATCAAGGCGTCGTCCAGAACTGGTGGCGCCAGGGCATGATCGGCAGCGCCAAGGCCCATTATGACGGCATCAAGGCCTTCTCCGAAACCGACCAGACCGAGGATTTGAAAGCCATCACCGTGCCGACCCTCGTGCTGCATGGCGATGACGATCAGATCGTGCCCATCGCCGACTCCGCACTCAAATCCGCCAAGCTGCTTAAGAACGGCACGCTGAAGATCTACAAGGGCTATCCCCACGGCATGCTCACGACGCATGCCGACGTGATCAATCCGGACCTTCTCGCCTTCGTGAAAGGCTGAACGGACTCGACCGAGGCGCCACTGGGGGAGGGTAGCCCTGCTACCCTCCCATTTCTTGCTTGAATGCCGGGCCTCCCGGGGTGCCGCGGCCGATCTGCAACGCGACGACGGCCCAAAGCTCTCCGCGGTCAAACCCAGCAGGGGCTGGCGGCTCTTCCTACATGCTCGAGGCGGTGGCGATTTTCTTTACGAGGTTCCGGATCAACCTCCGATGCTTCGTGAGCCTGCGCCGCCGAATCTCAGAGGGCGGAGGCACCAAGGCGGCGGCAATAGGCGGCAATCTCCCGCCCAACGGGAAGTCGCTCGCGCTCGAAGCCAGCCAGAGCGCGTTCAAGATTGTCTTCAGCCGCCAGATGACGGTGCAACGCCATGACGTCTCCGGCTGCCTTTGAGACTCCCATTGCAGTATGTGGCCTCACCACGAAGGCCGCATCGCCGATCAGCGCGATCGGTCCTCGCACCATCCGGGGGGCTTCGTAGTCGAAGATGCCTCGGATCGATGGCTTGTCCTCACTGCCGACCGCGAGGGCAAATTGGGGCGGCAACGTATCGGCAGCATCCCGATGCAGCATCGCCAGACGGTCAGCCGAAAAGCCACTCCTCGGCAGCGAGAACGGATGGGTTCGGCCCTGCGTGTCGGTGAACAACGCCGGGAGTTGGTCACTGCTGCCCGGCCGATACCAGACCCAGTTATAGCGCCGTTCGCCTTGCGCCATCTCTCCCTTTGAGCCCGGTACGAGATATCCGAGCGCATGGGCTCCGCGCTTCACGTAGAATGCAAAGCGCCCGATCAGCAGCGCCGCTTCCGATGGCAAGGCTGTCTCCGGTACGAGACCGCGCCAGGCTGAATAGCCTGCATAGCCGTTGACGTGGTTTTCGGGGTTCACGGCCTTGCGGACAATCGAACCGATCCCGTCGGCTCCGATCACGAGATCGGCTTTGCAGGCAGCGCCGTCACGGAAGTGGAGGACCGTGCCCGTCTCCGCGGGCTCGATGGCTTCCAACTCCTGCCCCAGTGCGTGGCGTTCCCCACCCAGATCGCTTGCCAAGTTCTCGTAGAGAACACCCCACGAGATTTGCATCTGCGGCATCGCGAGCGTTTCCGCCACCCCTCCGGCTCTGTCCAGATAGATCCGTTCTTCAGCCATGACCCCGATGGTGGCCACGCGCTCCTGACCGAGCAGGCGCAGCATACGGAACACATCCGCTTGCGCGACAAGGCCTGCGCCGCGACCGGAGAGCCCGTGCCGGGAGCGCTCATGAACGCGGACTTCGTGGCCATCCCGCCGCAGCAGGAGAGCGGCAAACAACCCAGCAAGAGAACCGCCGACGATGCTGATGCAAAGGGCTCTCATGTGGGGGGCGTATTGGCAGCCTATGACGGCGGGACGAGCCAGCAACCCAACAACATCGCACCACAGCGGGCAATCATACGGAGGTGTGCGGTCCCCATCCCCAAGCGCTACAGCCTCCCCGAGGTCAAGGCTCTAGCATTCAAAAAGGGCAGCCGGCCGGATTCGTCGCTGGCCCGTTCGCGCTGATTGGTTGCAGGGGACCCTTCCGATGACACAGCAAGGTATTACTGCGCCGCTTCCATTCGTGCTCCGGACCTCGGCAATCTATGCCATAGCGGCCGCTGCCGGCATCGCGGTGGCGAACATCTACTACAATCAGCCGATGCTGGGCCTGATCGAAGAGGCTCTCCCCGGTCAGGCTACGGGATTGGTCCCGACCGCTACCCAGCTCGGCTACGCCTGCGGCCTTTTCCTGCTGGTTCCACTTGGTGACATTGTCGAACGACGGCGGCTGATCGTCCTGCAGTTCGGCTTCCTCGCTGTCGCGCTCGTGCTGGCCGCCCTGGCGCCGAATGCGCTGTTGATCGTCCTCGCTTCTCTCGTCGTTGGCCTGTCGGCCACTGTCGCCCAGCAGATTGTTCCGCTGGCGGCGCATCTGGCTGCTCCCGAGCGGCAAGGGGCAGTCGTGGGTACGGTCCTGGCCGGCATTCTGACCGGCATCCTGCTGAGCCGGACCCTAGCAGGTTTCGTAGCGACCCATGCAGGCTGGCGGGAGATGTTTTGGCTGGGCGTGCCGATGGCGCTTGCCGCGGGCGGGCTGATGGCACTGGTCCTTCCGCATGCTCCGCCGGAATCGGAGCTGAGCTATGGTCGGCTGCTGAGTTCCATCTGGGATCTGTGGCGCGAATTCGCGGTGCTTCGGCTGGCCGCAATCACGCAGGCGCTGATTTTCGCGGCATTCACCGTCTTCTGGACCGTGCTCGCCTTCCGGCTGCAGGCGCCGCCCTTTGGTTTGGGTGCCGACATCGCCGGCCTGTTCGGCATCGTCGGGGCGGTCGGCATCTTCGCCGCGCCGCTGGCGGGGCGTTTCGCGGATGCTCGGGGGCCGGCGCCTGTTGTTGCGATGGGGGCCATCGTCACTCTGGTTTCGTGGATCGTCTTTGGTGCGTGGACCTCCTTGGCCGGGCTGGTGTTCGGCGTGGTGCTCCTCGACTTCGCCATGCAATCGGCACTCGTGTCGAACCAGCACATCGTCTTTGCGCTGCGGCCCGAGGCTCGGGCTCGGCTCAACACGGTCCTGATGGGAGCCATGTTCTTCGGGGGCTCGATCGGCTCGGCCAGCGGCATGGCCGCCTGGCAGTTCGGCGGCTGGCCTGGGGTGGTCGTCCTCGGTTTGATTTTTGGCGCCATTGCGACAGCGATGCAGTTTGCCTGCATTGCCCGCAGCCGCAGCCACACGACCGGCTCCTGAAGCCTTCGCCGGCATCAACCGCGCCGCAGGGGCAAGCAGAGCATGCGTCTCAAAACCATTCTTAGTATTGGCATCGCCTTCGCCGTCAGCGCTGGAGCTGGCGCACTGGCCTATGCTTGGCGGTTCGAGATTGCTCCGATCGAGACCCCTGCGCCAGCCAGCTTCGAAGCGGCGACGATCGCCAAGGGACGCGATCTTGCTCTCATCGGCGACTGCCAGACCTGCCACACGACACCGGGCGGCCGCATCTTCGCCGGCGGCCTAGCGATGCCGACGCCGTTTGGCACCATCTATTCGACCAACATCACGCCGGATCGCGGCACGGGAATCGGCTCCTGGTCCCGGGAGGCTTTCACGCGAGCAATGCGCGAAGGTGTCGATCGGGAAGGGCGGCACCTCTATCCGGCGTTCCCCTACGACCATTTCATGCTGACCAGCGATCAGGATCTCGAAGCGCTATACGCCTTCTTCATGACGCGCGAGGCGGTCAGCGCACCGACGCCCGCCAACGAGCTGCCATTCCCGATCAATATCCGCCTCGTTCTTGCCGGCTGGAAATTGCTCTTCTTCAGCCAAAGGCGGCTGCAGCCCGACCTTGCGAAGGACGCGCAATGGAATCGCGGGCGCTATCTCGTCGAAGGTCTCGGCCATTGCGGTGCCTGTCACACGCCGCGCAACCTCATGGGGGCGGAAGTCCAGTCCCGCGCTTTCGAAGGCGCCCGGGTCGAGGGCTGGCTGGCCTACGGGCTGGGAAAGGCATCGAAGGCGCCGCTGCCGTGGACGGCCCAGGCATTGGAGACCTATCTGGCTGAGGGCTCCCACCCGGATCATGGCGTGGCTCGGGGGCCGATGGCGCCGGTGACGGACAACCTTTCTCTTGTGCCGCGCGAAGAAGTCGCCGCAATGGCCGCCTATATTGCCGCGCTTGCACCCGCGGGCGCACCTGTTGCCAAACCGACTGGCGTCGCGCAGCTGGCTCTTGCGCAATCGGCTGGTCTGCAGATCGCGACGCCTCCGGACATGCCTGGAGCGGGAGCCCGCCTCTACGCCAGCGCTTGTGCTTCATGCCACGACGCTGGGCGCAGCCTGCCATTAGGAGCGGTATCGCTCGCAGCTTCGACAGCGCTGGCGGGGGAGGGGCCAGAGAATCTGGTGAAGCTCGTTCTGAACGGAATTCCCGCTGCCGGCGGTGCCAAGGCGCCGATCATGCCGGGCTTCGGAGCCGTCATGACCGACGAGCAGATTGCGGCTCTGGTGAAGCGCCTCCGCAGCCAGGTCGCAACGCGTCCGGACTGGCCCGATCTGCAGAAGGTCCTTCGAGAGGCGCGCCGCGAACTCGCGCGCCATCAGGCGAAATGAGGAGGCTGGTATGGCCAATGTCACAATCAATGGCACCAGTCACGCGATCAAGGCCGCGCCTGATACGCCGCTGCTCTATGTCCTGCGCAACGAGTTGAAACTCAATGCGGCGAAGTTCGGCTGCGGACTCGGCCAGTGCGGAGCCTGCACCGTAATCGTTGACGGCGAGGCCGTATTCTCCTGCGTTACCCCGGTCGAGCTGGTCGAGGGGCGTTCCGTGACGACGCTGGAAGGGCTCGGGTCCAGGGAAAATCCCGGGATTTTGCAGCAAGCTTTTATCGACGAGCAGGCGGCCCAGTGTGGCTACTGCATTCCCGGCATGATGATGCGCGCGCAGGCGATGCTCCAACGCAACCCACGGGTATCGGATCGGCAGATCCGCGAAGAGATGGAACCGCATCTGTGCCGGTGCGGCACGCATATGCGCATCCTCCGCGCTATCCGTCGGGCGGCCGACCGGGTGGCCGGGACACTCGTGCCGTCGGCGCCGGGAGGCCGGTCATGAACGCGATGCTGTCACGCCGCGCTGTCCTCGCTGGCGCCGGCGCACTGACCCTGGCGTTCAGTTGGTCCGCTGCGCGGGCGCAGACCGAAACCGGGAAGGGAGAGGGGCCAACAAAGCGAGGTCTCCCTGGCAGCCTCGATGACACGCCTCGGCTCGATGCCTGGATCCGGCTCGATGCCACTGGCTCCGTGACCATCCTGACCGGCAAGGCCGAACTCGGGCAGGGCCTCAAGACGGCTATTCTCCAGATCGCCGCGGAAGAGCTCAAAGTGCCCTTCTCATCGCTCGGTCTCGTCACTGCCGATACCGGCCGAACAGCCGATGAAGGCTATACGGCAGCCAGCCATTCAATTCGCGATTCGGGCACTGCGATCCGCAACGCCGCCGCCCAGGTGCGGGAAATCCTGATTGCCGAGGCCGCGCGACGGCTGACCGTCTCGCCTGAAACGCTGCGTGCGGCCGAAGGGGCCGTTCTCGGTCCAGGGGGAGTGCGCCTGAGCTACGGAGAGCTGGTCAGTGCTGAGTTGCTGCAGGTCGAGGCTCGACCCACTTCGAAACTGACACCGACGGCCGACTTCACCGTGATGAACCGGCCGGTCGCAAGGATCGACATTCCGGGCAAGGTCACGGGCGGCGAAGCCTATGTGCAGGATCGTCGCCCAGACGGCATGCTCCATGCCAGGATGATCCGGCCGCCGAGCTATGACGCCGAAATTGCTCGGCTGGATGCCACTGCCGTGGAAGCCATGCCCGGGGTTGTGAACGTTTTCCGCGACCGCAATGTCCTTGCCGTAGTAGCGGACGACGAATGGACGGCCATTCAGGCCATGCGCCGCCTCTCGCCACGCGTCGCGTGGAAGGAGCAGGCGTCGCTGCCGGATGCGGCGAATCTGGGCGACGCTCTGACGGTCCTTCCATCGCGCGACACCGCCATCCTCGAGGTGGGAACGCCGGGTGGGGCGGGAACTGTCGTCGAAGGACGCTTCGTACGCCCCTATCTCGCGCATGGCTCGATCGGCCCATCCTGCGCCATTGCCGAGGCGCTCGACGGCGAGGTGACGATCTGGACGCATACCCAAGGCGTCTATCCGCTCCGCCAGGCCATCGCGGGAATGCTGAAGCTGCCGCTCGACAAGGTTCGATGCATCCATGTCGAGGGCGCGGGCTGTTATGGTCAGAATGGTGCGGACGACGTTGGCGCCGACGCCGCCCTGATCGCGATGGCTCTGCCGGGACGCCCGATCCGCGTGCAGTGGATGCGTGAGCAGGAACATGCCTGGGAGCCTTTCGGGCCCGGCATGGTGGCCGCGGTGCGCGCCGTGGTCGACGGCAGTGGCGCCGTCACGGACTGGCACAGCGAGGTTTGGAGCCAGTCCCACATGATGCGGCCCGGGCCGCCGGGCACGCTGCTGGCTGCCCGGGACAAGAGCGATCCGGCTCCGCCGGCTCCGCCCGTCGCCCTCGCGCAGCCGGAGGGAGGTGGCGATCGCAACGCGATCCCGCTCTACCACTTCCCGAATGCGAAGGTGGTCCATCACTTCCTGCCGGAGATGCCGTTGCGCGGCTCCTCGATGCGTTCCCTCGGCGGCTATCTGAACGTCCTGGCCATCGAGAGCACCATCGACGATCTGGCTCATGCCTCAGGGCAGGATCCGGTCGCATTACGCCTGCGCCTGCTCACCGATGATCGCGCTCGGGCCGTCGTCGAGAAGGCAGCTATGGATTTTGCATGGAAGGCGCGACCGCGACTTCCAAAGGGAGGCGGCTACGGCTTCGGCTTTGCCCGGTACAAGAACCTCGAAGCGTATTGCGCCGTCGCGCTGGAAATCTTCGTCGACCCTGAGGCGGGCGAGGTCCGCATCGTCCGCGTCAACGCGGCTACCGACACCGGAGAGGTCGTCAACCCGGATGGTGTCAGGAATCAGATCGAGGGAGGGATCATTCAGTCCGCGAGCTGGACGCTGTTCGAGGAGGTGACGTTCGATCGCAAGCGCATCACGTCGTTCGACTGGTCGTCCTACCCGATCCTTCGGTTCTCAAGCGTTCCGGAACGGTTGGATGTCGCGATTATCGACAGGCCCGGCGCACCGTTTCTCGGCGTGGCGGAGGCGTCGCAAGGCCCAACGGCTGCGGCCCTGGGCAACGCCATTCGTGACGCAAGCGGTCAAAGATTGCGGCAATTGCCGTTCACTCCGGCCCGTATTCGGGCCGCCTTCGGACGGTGAGCGGACGAACTATAGCTGGCGAGCCATCACCGACGGGCATGGCCCAGTACGTTCTGCCGAGCTGGCGTCCGCGCCTCCTCTCACGTCCGCTGCTCCACGCATTGATCGTCGTCGCCAAGTACTGCTGGGCTGGACGATCGCGACGCAATCTATGCCTTCAAGCGACCGCTATCGTCGCTCTGTTCTGCTGGCTGCTTGCGGCCTTCGTCCCAAAGCCCCCCGGCCGCCCGCTGCAACGGTGGTCTCGTGAGGGCGTCTCACCCTGTAGCGGCACCGAGCCCTGGACGGCGAAACCGTCCGTTGGGCCATCCCGTGTCGGGATTTCATAAGTTGGAGAACCCTATGAGCAGCCAAACCGTGGGCAATGCCGCGCCTCGTGCCCATCAAATGTTTCCTGTGTTGACGCACGATCAGATCGAAACGATGCGTCGCTTCGCCAGTGGTCCGCCCCGGCGTTTCACTTCCGGCGAGCCGGTCTTCACAAGCGGGGATCGCGACGTGCCGGTCTGGCTTGTGTTGGCAGGCTCCATCGACGTCGTTCGGCGCGACGGCCTCGACGACGAGGCACCGATCACCACTCATCGTGCAGGCCAGTTCACCGGCGAGGTCAGTCAGATCGATGGGCGTGCGACAATTGCATCGGCCCGCGCTGGCAGCGACGGAGCCATGCTGCTGCCTTTCGATCCTCCCCATCTGAGAGCATTGATGATCGGGTCCGCGGAGGTCGGCGAGATCATC
This sequence comes from Allobosea sp. 05L423, assembly GCF_056397745.1. Lineage (NCBI taxonomy): Bacteria > Pseudomonadati > Pseudomonadota > Alphaproteobacteria > Hyphomicrobiales > Alloboseaceae > Allobosea > Allobosea sp. 05L423. Next base: position 30,089 of record NZ_JBFTOA010000002.1, read on the forward strand.
ATGCGGGCGCTGATCCTTCGCCGCGTGGGGCTGATCGAGCAAGGCGGCTCCGGTACGATTTTGATTGGTTCGGCGCATGATGCGCATCTCATTCGCCTACAAAGCTTCCTGACCCGTGACGGCTATCCCAACCTGGTCATAGACCCGGTTACATCGGGCGAGGGGCGTAGTTTTGTCGAGAAGTTCTCCCTGCAGATTACAGATTTGCCGCTGGTCGTTTGTCCCAACGGCAAGCTGTTGAAGCGTCCGACCGAGCGGGAGGTAGCCGCGTGTCTCGGGATCATTCCGAAAATCGATTCGGAAAAGATCTATGATGTCGCCATCGTTGGAGCTGGCCCGGCCGGCTTGGCAGCGGCGGTCTACGGCGCGTCTGAGGGCCTTTCAGTCATCGTCCTAGACCAGCGGGCGATGGGAGGGCAGGCTGGTGCTTCGGCACGGATCGAAAACTATCTTGGATTTCCTACGGGCATATCGGGCCAAGCTCTTGCTGGCCGCGCTTTCAACCAGGCCATCAAGTTTGGCGCAGAGGTGGCGATTCCGTTGCGTGTCGAAACGCTACAACGGACTGGTGATCGCATTACTCTGGGGCTCTCTGACGGCGCGACGTTGGCGGCCAATACCGTGGTGATCGCGTCCGGCGCAGCCTATCAGCACCCGGAGATTCCTGGTCTGGCGCAATTGGACGGGGCCAGCGTGTCGTACTGGGCGTCGGCCGTGGAAGCCAGACTCTGCCGCGGCAAAGAAATTGCCCTCGTCGGGGGTGGAAATTCAGCGGGGCAGGCGATTGTGTTCCTTACGCCGCAAGTGAAGCGCCTTCACGTTTTCGTTCGCAGAGACCTGTCCGAAACGATGTCGCGCTATCTCATCGACCGGATTTCAGCGCTCCCGAACGTCGAGATTCATGTAGGAGCCGAGATTGCGGAATTGGACGTTAACGGGGGCGTGCTTTCCGGTGCGACCGTTCGAAATCGGTCTGACCATGGCCTGTCAAGATTCGGGATTAGCCACTTGTTCCTGTTCGTCGGCGCAACACCGCACGCAGGCTGGCTTCGAGATACACTGGCGACTGACGAGAAAGGCTTCATTCTCACCGGAGGTGAGGAGGCTTTGCCTTTGGAGACCAGCGTGCCGGGAGTATTCGCGATCGGCGACGTGCGCGCGGGTTCAACGAAGCGTGTCGCTGCAGCAGTAGGCGATGGAGCTGCGGTTGTTGCGCAGATTCACGGATACCTAGGAGCTTTGCGCGACAGGTAGTTAATCACGACGGTCTGTTATTGGCTTCCTTTGGTATTCTGCGGACCAAATGAACTGCAAGGCGTCATAACCAGACATTGGCTCGCGGCCATATAGCGGAGATCGGGCGCTTCCAGATTTAATTGCGCTCGGCCAACGAGTCGATGAAACCTCGTTAGCACGGCAGACTGGGGGCGCTTATGCAGAGAACCGACCTTGGCCCATAAGATGGTAGCCAGTTAGACTGCGGCCGCTACGCGCGTTGTGCCAGAGCTATCCGAAAAGTGCGGAATAAGCCTCTACATGTTACCTAGGGTTGTTTTCCCTTCTGTGCCGTGCACCATGAAATATATGGAGCGCTCAACCAGCAGGAGCGGGCTATGCGGGCAATACAGGTTCTCGCTTTCGGCTTCGTAACATTGGCGGGCCTTTTCTCATTCGGTGGCGAAGCGCGGGCCTGGGGCAAATTTGGTCATCTGACCATTTGCGATCTGGCGTACCGGAACTTCACAGACAAGGCGCGCGAGGAACTCAAAAAGCTCTTCCAGGTCGGCCGCGGCGGCATCGGTGTCAAAGGCCGCGGCAAAATGGATGACCGCCACTATACATCGTACAATGTCGGTTGCCTCGAAGAGGACGAGCTGCCGCGGAAGCACCCCGACGATCATTTCATCAATGTCAGCCGAGATACCAAGTCGATCACCAATAGCGCCTGTCCGGCCGCGGCCGACTGCATCCTTTCTGGGATCGGCCGAGATTTCGACACCCTCAGGGACACGGCCAGGCCAAACGAAGAGCGTGTCTTCGCACTAATGGCGCTGGGGCACTGGATCGGGGACATCCATCAACCGCTTCACGTCTCTTTCTCCGATGATCGCGGCGGCAACGGGATCGATGCTAAGATCACCGGCGGCAAATGCGGGAGATCGACCTATCGAGTCAAAAATCTGCACGGGATCTGGGACAACTGCCTGCTTGAAGCCGGCCTATTCGAGCGCGTTCGGAACCGGGCCGATTTCAGGAAGAGCTGGAGCAAGAACACCATCACTTACCGGGCCGTCGATACATTACAGGCCACCACCTCACTGGCGGAAGAAAAAGAACTCGTGGGGGGCGATCCAGTGAAATGGGCAAATGAATCCTTCGAGATCACTGTGATGCCTGAGGTGCGTTATTGCGTTATCGTCGCTGGCGTCTGTAAGTACTCGTCGGGCTCGGTACAGCTGGGGAATGGCGTTCCGAAGCGCTCCGAGCAGTTTGATCAGGCATACCTCGCCATGTTCTCGAAGACGGCCCAGAACCGCGTTAAGGCCGCCGGCTTCAGATTAGCTCACCTGGTAAATTTGGCGCTGGATCCGGCTTACACGGGACCGGTACAGGACAACCTGCAACCTTGATCGATATGAGCGCCGTCGCCGTTGGCTGTTGCGTACGGCCATTGTGTTTGAGATTTTGCGTTCGCGCTCGATCTTGCGACGACTTGCGCTGTTGCGTGGTGGCGGCGCCTCCGCCTTCTGGCTGACACGCCGGATGCACACAACCAACCTTGCAGATCCGGAATAGGATTCCGTGATTGCACGGATAACGTTCTACATCCTCCGACTGCTCTATCGGCCTGTGACCGGCATGCGCCATTAGCAGACTCTAGCTCTCTGGCCAAAAGCAGACGTCTTGAACGCGGTCGCGGCACGATCGGAAACGATCTAACTCGGAGGTTCGCGAGATCGGTCCTATGCAACCTAGTCGGGAGAGTTGCCAGGTCTTGGTGGGAGGCTAAACGGCGCTTTCGGGCAGCTGGGTAAAGGAAGTTTGTCCAAGCCATCGTTGGATACAGGATATCGGGCAAATCGATTTCGATCTTTCAGCATTTCGAAAGCGCGCCGCCATACCCTGATCGACCGTTAGCTTGGCGAGAGGCCGACGCTTGCCCACTCAGCGCGTGACCCGATCTTTCCCCGTGGACAGTGCTCTATTGAACGCTGTCCTGGAGCATGTGGACCAGGGAATTCTGATGGTCGATGCCAACGGCTATGTGGCCGTCTGCAATCAGCGCGCGATCGATCTGCTCGGCCTGCCACCCGACCTGATGCGTTCCAATCCATCTTTCGAGGCGGTGAAGAGATGGCAGATGGAACAAGGTGAATTTGGTACTGTCACCGAGGAGCTCCTCCGGGCCATCAAATATGAAGGGATACACGTAGAAATCCTGGACTACGATAGGCAGAGACCAGACGGCACGGTGCTGGAAGTTCGAACCAACCGCCTCCCCAACGGCGGAATGGTGCGCACCTTTACTGACATAACCATACGAAAAGCGGCCGAGAACGCGATCCGGGTGAGCGAGGAGCGCCTGCGGCTGGCTTTGCAGGCGAGCAGGATGGCTGCTTGGGAGCTGGATCTCGTGACGCAGTGGGTCGATCGCTCCGAGAATTCCATGGTGCTGCTTGGCATTTCCTCGGGACCGGCAGGCGATTTCATCAATAGGGTCCATCCCGACGACCGAGAAATGGTGACGGCCTTCTGGAGCGCCGTCAGGTCGGAAGGAAGTGGCACGGCCGAAGTGCGCTACCATTCTCCTGACGGCTCGCAAACGTGGCTTGCTCTCAGGGCCGAGCGAAAGGACGATAATCGACTCATCGGACTGACCTTCGACATCGCAGATCGGAAGGCCGCCGAAGAAGCCATCTGGCGAACCGCCAATCACGACCCGCTGACGGGCCTGGCGAACCGGGCGCTCTTCCAGGCTCGCCTCAACGAGGCGCTGACGAATGCCGGAATCTCTGGGACCAGCGTGGGGCTGTTACTGCTGGATCTCGACGACTTCAAGGATGTCAATGACACGCTTGGCCATGCGGTTGGAGACCTCCTCCTTCAGGAGGCGGCCCTTCGGCTCAGAAGCTTTGTCGGAGAAGGCGATACCGTGGCACGCCTCGGGGGCGACGAGTTTGCCATCATACTCGCCGATATTTCAGCGGGAAGTGAAGCAACTGCCCTTGCTACGGAAATCGTAGATGCTCTCTGTGCTCCCTTCCAGCACGAAGGACGAGCTCTTTCCACAACGGTCAGCATCGGGCTGGCAACCTTCCCTGAGCATCACCGCGATCCGGTCGAACTGATGAAGGACGCCGACATCGCGCTCTATCGCGCGAAGGAGCAGGGGCGCGGCCAAGCGGTTGCTTATACCAGTGCCGCCCGCGAGACGATGGAGCGTCGCGTCACCATCGCACACGACGTCCGCGAAGGGCTCGCAGCACAGCAGTTCGTTCCCTATTACCAACCGAAAGTGTCGTTGGTGACAGGCCGGATCGTCGGCTTCGAGGCCCTCGCGCGTTGGAACCACCCGACCAAAGGGCTCCTCTCGCCTGACTATTTTGGCTCGATGTTCGCCGAGCAGGCCATTTCGATTGCTCTGGGCGAGCAGATGATCCGCCAGGTCGCGGCCGATGTTCGATCATGGCTGAATCAGGGTCTCGAATGCGGTCGCGTCGCGGTCAATCTGTCTTCCGCCGAAATCTCCGACCCGAGACTCGCCGAGAGGATTATCCGCATACTGGAGGATACAGGTGTCTCCTCGGCGCATTTTGAAGTCGAAGTGACGGAAACGGCTTTCCTCGGGCGCAGAACCGCGACGGCGTCCTCCATCCTGAACAAGTTGCACGAGGCCGGCGTCTCCATCGCATTGGATGATTTCGGGACAGGCTTTGCGTCGCTTCTGCATCTGAAGCAGTTCCCCGTGGACCACATCAAGATTGACCAGAGTTTCGTGCGGAACTTGATCAGCGACGACAGCGACGCTGCAATTGTCGCCGCCATCGTAAGTCTCGGTCACGCTATGGGAATGCATACGACTGCGGAGGGGGTCGAAAGCTTCCCACAGGCCGCACGCCTGCGAGAAGCAGGGTGCGATTCCGCTCAGGGCTATTTTTATGCGAAGCCGCTGCGAGGGGAGATGGTGCCGAAGACCATTCAGAGTTGGTTCCCGACAGGCAAGCCAGAGCTTTGAGGGCGAAAATACGAAACCCGGGCCGGGTGAAAGCGTATTGCGAGTTTGCTATTGCTCGCCGCCCTCCCGGCTCCTAATCACCGATGGTGTGCGCCGCCACGTCGCCGCAGGCTAAACTTGCGCCATTTGCTGACGTTGGCGCACCATCCAGAAGCGGACATGTCTGGTTCAATGGCGTACCTGAACTCCTCACCTTCGTGGAGGAGCGCCCCCGCGAAAGCTAGCTTTGCTGGGCGGCGTCCTTCGGCAAATGGAGCGGGGCCTGGCACTGGCTAGGAAAGGTCGGCGCCACGACGTAGACCGCTTGGCAGCGAGCATGCGCGGAGCGCCCGGAGTGTCGTCGATCCAAGCGAACTACCCCGTTTGTGCTCGTTGTGGGCTTGGGCATATCAGCCTAATATCGCGACGGGCGCTGGGGTAACTCAGTGGGAGCATGACCATGTCTCACCGCGTGCCATTTACCACGGGTGATCTGACCGATCATCAATTGGGCGCTGATGACACTCTTGCCGGCGATCCGACCAGCACTGTTTTGATTGGCGACGCAGGCGGCAACCTGCTCGATCATTCCAAGGGCGGCAACGACACGTTCAGCGGGGGCGCCCCTGCCAACTACACCTTCTACGGTGACGCGGTCGGCAGGATGCTCGACCATGCTCAGGGCGGCAATGACTCTTTCAGGGGTGCGCTCAGCTCCACCAACACAGCTTACGGTGACGTGGGTGGCGACATGCTCGACCACGGCAAGGGCGGCAATGACGTTTTCACGGGTGGGGGCCTCTCCACCAACACTTTTTTCGGCGATGCGGGCGGCCGGATGTCCGGCCAGGCTCAGGGCGGCGATGATCGTTTCGTGGGCGCTGCCCTGTCCAACAACATCATCATCGGAGATGCGGGCGGCGATATGTCCGGCCATGCTCAGGGCGGCAGCGACAACTTCATCGGCGCCAGCAACCAGGCCAACAACGCCTTCTATGGCGACACGGTCGGCAGCATGTTCGACCATGCTCGAGGCGGCAATGACAGCTTCACCGGCGGCGGCCGCGATGCCGACAACAGTTTCTACGGTGATGCGCTCCGCGACATGTCGGATTTCGCCCAAGGCGGCAACGACGATTTCACGGGTGGCGGTGCCTTCAGCAACAACGTTTTCGCCGGCGACGCCGGGCGCAGCATGTCCGGCCATGCTCGGGGCGGCGACGACAGTTTCACAAATAATGGCGCCTTTTCCACCAACTTTTTCTACGGTGACGCGTTCGACATGGTCGACTTTGCCAAGGGCGGCAACGACACCTTCACCAGCGGTCCCGGCTCCAGCAACACTTTCTTCGGTGATGCCGGCCACAACATGTTCGGCCGGGCTCAGGGCGGCGATGACGTGGCGTTCTTTGCCGGCAATGAGGGCCTATCCGCACAGTTCGCGAATGCGGCCTATGGCGACGCGCAGACGATGTTCGGCGATGCTGCCGGCGGCAATGACCGCCTGTCGGGCGGCGTCGGTTCCGGGGATGTCGTCAACCAGTTCTATGGCGACGCGCAATCCATGCGCGAGGCGGCGAGAGGCGGCAACGATACGCTGACCGGCGGCAGCAACAGCGGCGGAGGCGCGGTGACGAACAGCCTCTTCGGTGACGCCGCAACCCTGTCAGGCTTCGCCAGGGGCGGCAACGATACCTTGATCGCCGGGACCGCAGCATCCGGATCCGCGGTCAGCAACGACATGTGGGGCGACGGACAACTGAGCGACCACGCGCGTGGCGGCGCCGATCTGTTCCTGTTCAAGGATTCTGGTTCGATGACGGTCGGGACCAATAACACCATCGAAGATTTCAGTCAGGCCCAGCATGACAAGATCGGGTTCAACGGTGTGGCGGGCGTACACTCCTTCGCTGATCTGACCATCGCGCAAAGCGGCTCCGACACCGTCATTACCGCCGGGGCGGATCAGGTTACGCTGCACAATTTCACGCACATGCTGACACATAGTGATTTTTTGTTCGCCTGAAAGCAAAGCGGGGTTTGCCGGCGGCTCGTTCAGCGGAGCGCAGCTGTCGGAAGTTCCGGGAAATCTTGCCTGTTGTTGGCCCCGGCGGATCTCTGGTGAGGTCCGCCGGGGCCATACGGCGGGCCCTGCCTGACCCGTTCACATCTGCTTAGGGATGGCTGCCTTGCTTCCCAAGCCCTCTTCCAATGCTGCCAGCGAGGCGTTGGCCTCCTGCCGCTCCGCCTTCCTGGCGGTCGCGCTGTTCTCTGCCCTGGTCAATGTGCTGATGCTGACCGGGTCGATCTACATGTTGCAGGTCTATGACCGGGTGCTGCCCTCGCGCAGCGTGCCGACGCTGGTCGCGCTCTCGATCATTGTCGCAGCCCTCTACATTCTGCTCGGCCTGTTCGATTGGCTGCGCCAGCGCATCATGAGCCGGATCGGGATCGTGCTCGACCGCCAACTCAGTGCGCCGGTGGTCGGCGCAATCCTCGGTACGAACCTACGCGGCGGGCCGGGCGGCATTCAGCTCTCACGCGATCTCGACAGCGTGCGCGGCTTTTTCTCGGGGCTCGGGCCGACGACGCTGTTCGACCTGCCCTGGATCCCGCTCTATGGCGGTCTGTGCTTCCTGCTGCACCCTTCTCTCGGCTGGACCCTGGTCGCCGGCGCGGCGATCCTCATCTTCATCGCCTTGCTGACCGAAGTGCTGACGCGTGGCCCGGCGCGCGAGTCGTCTCGCGTGGGTGCCGAGCGCTCGGCCCTGCTCGAGGCCGCCAGGCGCAATGCCGAAGTGATCGGCGCGCTCGGCATGGAGCGGCGCGTCGCCACTCTGTTCGACCGCATCAACGACCGTTACGTCGTGACCAATCTTGGCTCGTCCGATCTCGTCAGCACGCTCGGCACGATGTCGAAGACCATCCGCTTCATGCTGCAGTCGGCCATGCTCGGCCTCGGCGCCTGGCTGGTGATGAAGAACGAGGCCTCCTCGGGCGTGATGATCGCCGCCTCGATCCTGAGCGGCCGGGCGCTGGCACCGATCGAACTCGCCATTGGCAGCTGGCGGCCTTTCATCGGTGCCCGCCAGGCCTGGCAGCGGTTGAAGGCCGYGCTGGCGGAGCCGCGCGGCCATCCCTCCATCGCGCCGGACCGGCCGACGCAGCGGCTGGTGCTGGAGCATGTCTTCGTCGCGGCACCGGGCGCACAGAGCCCAATCGTGAAGGATGCAGGCTTTGCGCTGAAAGCAGGGCAAGGGCTTGCGATCATCGGCCCCTCCGCCTCCGGCAAGTCGACGCTGGCGCGGGCGCTCGTCGGGGTCTGGCCGCTGATGCGCGGCAGCCTGCGCCTCGACGGTGCGACGCTCGACCAATGGGCTCCCGAGCAGCGCGGCGGGATCATCGGCTACATGCCGCAGGACGTGCAGCTCTTCGCCGGTACGGTGGCGGAGAACATCGCCCGCTTCGATCCGGATATCAGCGAAGAGGCCGTTCTCGCCGCGGCCAAGGCGGCCGGCGCCTACGCCATGATCCTCGGCCTGCCCAAGGGCTTCGAGACGCCGATCGGCGAGGCCGGCAGCCTCCTTTCCGGCGGCCAGCGCCAGCATATCGCGCTCGCCCGGGCGCTCTACCGCGACCCATTCCTGGTTGTGCTCGACGAGCCGAACGCTAGCCTCGATGCTGCGGGCGATGCGGCGCTCACCGCCGCCATCGGCAGCGTGCGCGAGCGCGGCGGCATCGTGATCGTCATTGCCCACCGCCCATCGGCGCTCGCTGGCATCGACCTCGTCCTGATCCTGGCTGAGGGCCAAGTCCAGGCCTTCGGGTCGAAGGAGGAGATCCTGCGCAAGAGTCTGGCGGCTGCCCCCGCAGCGGCGGGCGCCGGCTTCCCGACTTCGAAGAGGATAGTGACAACCGATGCGCACGGCTAACGAGAACATGGCAGGTATGCTCCTGTCAGGTCCTGCGAACCGGAAGATCGCGCGCCGCCTCGATCCCCGCCGCGATATCCGCCAGGCGGCGATCGCTGGCGTCGCCATCATCGCCGTGCTCTTCGGCACAGTCGGGCTCTGGGCCGCGACCGCACCGCTGGCGGGCGCGGTCATCGCCTCCGGAAAGATAGTTGTCGAGAGCAATGTCCGCCGCATCCAGCATGCAGCCGGCGGCATCGTAGCGGAGATCCGGGTCAAGGACGGCGACCACGTCAAGGCCGGCGACGTCCTGGTCAGGCTCGACGAGACCCATGCCAGGGCAAGCCTGGCGCTGATCGAGATCGAACTGCGCCGGTTCCAGGCCCGCAAGGCCCGCCTCGAGGCCGAGCGCGACCGCAAGGCCGAGGTCGTCGTCCCAACGGAGCTGGCGGAGCGGGCCAGAGCGCCGACGGTGATCCAGGCGCTGGACAGCGAGCAGGCCCTATTCCGCACGCGACGCAGCGCGGCCGAGCTGCAGCGCTCGCAATTCCGCGAGCGCATCGCCCAGTCACGCGAGGAGATCAGGGGGATCGCGGCCCAGATCGAGGCGAAGCAGGCGCAGGCCGGCCTGATCAAGCAGGAACTCGACGGCGTACAGAAGCTCTACGATCAGAACCTCGTCGCGCTGTCACGGCTGACGGCGCTGCAGCGCGAGGCTTCACGACTCGCCGGCGAGCAGGGCAGCCTCATTGCCGACACGGCCCGGGTGAAGGGACGCATCGCCGAGATCGAGCTGCAGATCCTGCAGATCGACGAGGACCTACGCCGCGAGGTCACGACCGAGTTGCGCGATGTCGACGGCAAGATCGCCGATCTCTCCGAGCGGCGCATAGCAGCGGTCGACCAGCTAGACCGGACCGAGATGCACGCGCCGCAGGACGGCATCGTTCACCAGAGCACGGTGCACACGATCGGCGGCGTTATTTCGCCGGCCGAGCAGATCATGCTGATCGTGCCCGAGACGGACGGACTCGTGATCGAGGCACGCATCGAGCCGGCCATGATCGACCGGTTGCGCATCGGCCAGGCTGTAGTACTGCGGTTTCCTGCTTTCGACAGTCGCGCGACCCCCGACCTGGAGGGGCGCCTGATCCAGATCTCGGCCGACGCCTCCACCGACGAGAAGACAGGTGTCTCCTTCTACACCGCCCGTATCGGCCTGAGATTGACCGAAGTGAAGCGGCTCGATGGCAAGGTGCTGCTTCCGGGCATGCCAGTCGAAGCCTTCATCCAGACCGGCCTGCGCACCGCCTTCGTCTATCTCGTCAAGCCGATCGAGGACCAGATCGCGCGATCGTTCCGATACGATTGACGCTGAGCATGCTTCTGGGGGGACACATTTCGTTCTCGGACACGTCAATTTGGAAGCGAGCCGCGGAAGTAACGGCAGCGACCGACCGGCTGGCAGATCATTGAATTCTGTGGCGGCTGTTCGTTTACAGGCGACGACAGCCACCAGCGAGGCGATGACGGCCCAGTGCTCGCCGCCGCCGTCGCTGCCGGCGAAGAGCGCATTCTTGCGATTGAGCGCGATTGGTCGGATTGCGCGCTCGACCACGTTGGAGTCGATTTCGACGCAGCCGTCGTCGAGGAAGCGCGAGAGGCTGCCTGGAAGCGGACATGCTCGATGTCCGCCTTGGGCCAATTTGGCAAGTTCGGTCCTGCAATACGGACCTACCCGCTCTACGGATGCCTTCTCGTGTGCGGCGTCACGCCTCACCCAAATGGGGATACAAAGCGGGCTGGCGACCGGAAGCGGCAACCTCAGCAAGTTATGATCGGGACGCCTTAGAATCAAATTGGACGCCCGGCTCGGGCCGGGCGTCCAGAGGCAGATTGCGGAACTCGACCGACAATCGCGGCAACACTATGCCTCTCGCTTCAACTTCTGTAGCGGTACCCGATGGATGCCGCAGGGGGTTTGTGTAAGATACTGAAATATATTGGTAATTTATCGAAAGATGCCGCATCAATCTGCGCTTGTAACCCGAAGTGCTTCCTCAGTTTCCCGCTCAGGATATTGAGGCGGTTGCTGAGGCAAACAACAGGTACAAAAAAGCCTCCGGAAACCGGAGGCATGGCGACAGCACATTGGCCGTCGAGTTGGCTATTTAACGAGTTCGGCCATGCAATTCTCGACAGCGATCCGCTCGTAAAAGCTCGCTCGCACCTTCTCGGGATCGAAAGCGGGCCGAATTCCCTTCTCCCGCAATTTGTCTCCAATTTTCCGGAAGTAGATGCCGTACTCGTGGGCGAGCATATGGAGTGAGGCGAAACGATTGGCAAAACGATCCATGTCCTCCTCGGAAACGACGCGTTGCCTCCAGCGGGTCTTGGGATTGATCACAGTACTGACGGGGATCACGCCCAGGTTGATCAGGCTCTGAACAACCGCAAAGTCGGTTTTCAGTTTTCTCTCGACTTGCTTCAGCGAAAGAACGCCTTTGATCGTTTTGTCGAGCAGGGAAAGAATCTCGTCTGGGTCAACCATGATGGATGAGAAGCCGGATACTTCCGGCCGAAACCGCACCCGCTTCGCTTTGCAGCTCAAAATGAGTTCGACTATCTGGACAGCGGTGCACCCCACTCGCGTCGCGGCGGCGGTGATGTGCTCATATCCAGAATCGCTCGGCTCGATTTTGATTGCGTCCTTCATCAGGCGTTCAAGGAACAGGTCCAAATCTCGCTTGGCGAAAGCATGGTTGAACGTTTGGTCGCCGCCACCGGCCACGAAAGGGCGGAGATGTCCCGCTTCAAAGAGCGCCCGCTCTATGTGGCGTGGAATGTTGAGGTACTGTCCTGCCTGCTTCAGCGGCATTTCTTCCGAAATGAGACAGAGAAGGTCGCGTGCCGCATCTGCTTCGAAGAGGATTCGGTCGTCGGTCAGAGCCAACTGCTCGTCTGAAATGTGCCCGGCAGCGTGAAGTAGCTTCCGCAGCCGCTTGCGATGGCCTCCATATTCCTTTGATGCCGATCGAACCGAATGAAGGCGTCTTGCTGCGACTTCTCGGCCGAGGATCATATCGCCTGGGCCGAATGGGAAGGTCTCGATGACGTGCTGCCGGAAGATCTCCTGGACTGGAAGATATGCGGGATCACCGAGCTGTTCCCCCAGCCACTTATGGAGCCTTCCGAACAAAGAGCTAAGGCCCCAGTCGCCTCCTTTTTTCGCGGCGGTGTTCGCCTGAACTCGAACCAGTAGGTCGCGAACCCCCATCTCGCCAGCCTCTGCAATCTCAAACCCTGCTGCGCCGGCCTCATACCAATCGTTATCGTTGAAAGAATCGACCTTCACATTGATGCCGCCGATAGCTACGGCGCCCAGCTGTTCGCAGGTCGTCGCGGCGGCGTAGAAGGGCAGGGCGCCGAGCAAGCGCAATGTTGGGAGTTCTTGGCCACTCATGCGATCCGACAGGTAATCTTCCAGCCGCGATGGCTTTCGACGGGGCGCTTGGTCCGTGACGCGTGCGAGCTCATCGAGCGCGGGCTGGACTAGCTGGGCGAAGTCATGAAAGCGCTTAGGCGTTCTTTCGTCCGATACAACAACCAGTCCTACGCCGTGCACCCGGCACGTCCGGAGGGGCTCCACGATCCACTGCAGCCTACCGTAGGCCCGGCAGGACAGTGGCCCGTGCCCCACCTCAATGTCGCTCGAGATGCAGTGTGGGCAAACCCGCACCTTCTTTCTGCTTAGCACCTCTTTTGTGAGTGTTTGGCCCCGGACGGAGTAACGAAGCCGTCCTTGGTGCACGGTTGCATTTGCCTTGAGGACGGCCTCATCCGCCCTGCAACGATGAGCGAGCCGCTGAAGCGCTATGCCGTCTCCATCCACAACGCCCTGGAACTCAAAGCCTGCGTCCTTGCAGAAGTCACGGGCAGTGCGGCCGACCAACATGGCGTTGCGGGAGCAAAGGCTCATCGGCGTTTCACCGACGCCCTGGGCGACGGTCATTCGAAGGGGCAGCTGAGTCACTTGTTTCTCTTGTCGCGGGGAGCTTTGAATTTGGCCGGGCGGTCATTTCCGTCCTGGCTCTCGCATTGGATTTTGCGCTTGAGGACGCTTCGCGGATCGATCAGGTGCCAGTCGGCAATCGCGGCGTTGAACACGTTGTCGGCGGGCAGACAGCCGGTGCGGGCAGCGAACGCCGCCGCGAAATGCTCCATGCCGAGGGATCGCGACTCCTGCAGAAGCGCATTCCAGATTGCGTCCTGGACGAACTCTATCGCTATGCCGAGCCGATAGATGGAGGCATGGAGAAGGCGAGCGATGAACTCGTCATCCTCCAGGGCCTCGATGGATAGTGCGGCCTTTTCGCCGCCGAACGACCTAAGCAAATGTCGGATTAGCGGAGCATCCTTCGCCAGATCCAGGTCCTCGAACACGACAAAGCGTGTACGCCGCCACACCTGCTGATCACCGTCCTCTCCAGGATTGTCATCGCCAGAGAGCATCGACGTGATCGACGGAAGACCAGATAGGATTAGCCAAACGGGCCATCGCGGGCTTTGCATCAGTCCCTTCAGAGTGTCCTGCACCTTTTCGATTTCCACGACGTTCCTGGACTGCTGGACGTGCTGGAGCTCGTCGATATGAAGGAAGCGAATGCCGCGGAGCTCCAGCTGATGGCGAACCAGCTCCCAGACGACATTTTCCTTCAGCTCCCTGTCTGTTGTGTACTGGATCGCGTTCAGAACACTCATCCCCAGCAGCCTGAGCGTGCAGGGGGAGGGAGCCGTGAGCGAGATCAACATGCAGTCGGAATTCGGGTCGCCGTAGCCAGCGAACTCCTCTCGCTTCAGAAAGTGCCGCTCGAGCGTTCGCGATTTCCCGGACCCCGAACCGCCAATGATGGCTAGGGCGCGCCCTTCCTTGAGACGCCCCACGCAGCGGGCTGAGCCCGCTGCGGTGGCATCCTCGGCCAGGAGAAAGCTATCGAAAATTTGGTCGATCTCAGCATTTACCACTCGGTCACGCGCAGTGCCGAAATAGGCAGATGAGATGCCGACCATGACCTTCCCACTGTTTGTGCGCCGCCCCGATTGGAGGCGGCGCATACGGCTGACGGGATCTTCGCGGAGAGCGGTGGTGATCTTGGTTTCGCCCATGATCAATCCTCCATGAAGAAGTCATCGCCGGGGAGAACGTCCGGCGAGTTTGCAATGTCCTCGGCTGCCGTTGGCGGCTCGAGCTCGTCCATCGGTTCGAAAATGGCAGGCGCGTCGCCGGCATCCGGTGCGATTTCGAAGTCGCGGAATCGCGCCTTCTCGAACTTGGCGATCTCGGCCGAGCCAAGAATTGGAGACGCGATGCCGGCGCGCCGGGTCGCCTGATCTGCAGTCTCCTGGATGTCGCGAATGGCCTGCTGCACCACCGGCAAAGCCAGGGCAGCCATGCTCGCGTTCGTCCGTCGTAGGAGGCTCTCAGCTTCCAGCCAGCGCGTCACCGAAACGCCATCGAAGCCCGACTTCACGCAGGACACCTCGCACCAGCCTTCTTTCGTCCGAACCGAGATTTTTCCGAGATCGGCGGGATTGACGCGAACGAGTACCGACTTCTGGTGGACCTCCGCACGCAGCCGCTGAAGCTGGAGGCTCTGATAGCGAAGTCCGAGAACGCGGATGCCTTCATTCCCGATCCGGCGCTCCAGGGTAACGCCAAAAATGTGGCGATTTACGTCGGGCTCGGGGCTCGGAAGCACGGGGAAGTCACGTGTGAGGCGTAGCCAGGCGTTTCGCGGCGTTTCACCGCCGAGCCCGGAATGGGGCGTGTTGTGGTACACGTCCACAATCCACCGAACGATCATCCGACCGATTTCAGCGATGTCCAGCGTTGCGCGCGCTTCGGCATCGTAGTCGCCCTTTGCGACCACGTTGGCAAACGTCTGCCCGTCCAACCGAGAGAAAAGACCGTTCAGGGTGCGGAAGCTGCGCTCCGTGCGAGCGCGCATCTGTGGCAAGCCCGCAGGAGGGAAGAGCAGCTCTGCGCCCATATCGGTGGCAGCTGAACAATATTCGTGACTGAGGAATTGCGAACCAGAGTCCTGCACCACACTTTCGATCGAACCGTACATATCCCATGGCGTGATGCAGCCCGCTGCTGCCGCGTAGGTCGACTTGTCGTTCACCGCCATCTCGAGCGTCGCTACGGCCGTTGACGCTGAGAGCTTATCCACGAGCAGAGCTGCGGTATAACAGCGTGTGGCCGCATCGATCGCGGCGGAGAGCCAATAACGCCCACGCTTGACCTCGTCCTTCAGCTTCGGCGAAAGAGTTTCCCAGATTCCTGCGTCGATTAGGATTTTTTGGAGCGGAATGAGGGTCTCGTCGATCTCGACCCGCTCCAATGGCCTGGTGACGTCCAGTCCACCGCGCACGATAAAGAACTTCTTCCGGGCAGCTTCTGGAGACGTTCGGCCCGCTTCGACTGCGAACGGATCTAGAGCGTTGATGACACGCTCGAAAGCCTTTCGGCTCGGCTTGTGCAGCGGACGAAGACCTTGCTGCTCGCGCTCCTCGTTCTGCCGGTCAATCTCTGCGTGCAGATCGTGCAGCAGGTCCGACTTCCTTGGCTGGCGAGTACTCATGTACATATCCGCAAATTTGGACATGAGGGCGCGCTCCTCGGCTCCGAAGCGCACACTCCTGCGGTCGCCGCATCGACTCCAACCGTCGACGAACGCCATTGCGTCGTAATTGCACGCCTCATATTTCCGGAGCCAACGACGCAATGCCCGAGGGCTAGGCGGTCGCTTAACTGACACGTCAGCGGAGCCGCAACGGCCATTAGCGAACTCCCTCGTGAGGAGTTCAGCGACGATCTGGGCCACTGCTGCCTTTAGGGATTTGTCCGAGCGGCTGACCTTACCCTCGGCCTCCAGTTTCAGGATGCGATCGCATATCGTTTTGCGCCAAAGCACCTTCGTCTGCGTCTTTGGGCTGAGATCGGTGATCCGCGACGTACCGTGCGGTAGGCGCAGCTTGGCTTTTGTCTTCTTGTAGAAGCCAGGGTCGATGCTCAGGCGGCCAGCTTGCCGCAAAGCGTGAAATTCCTCGTGGGTGAAGGATTCATGCAGATCGGGGTTGTCGACACGCCGGAGGACATGACCGATCCAATCGTATGTTGCCGGCGAATATTCATTACCGTCGATGGTGATCTTGTCCTGATGCGAGAGGTTCCACCGCGGAGCGGTGCTCGTATGCACAAGGTGGGTGGGGTTCAAAGCATTGGTCATGTGAATTCTTTCAGAAATGGGTTTCGGAGGTGCGAGAAAGGCGCACGAAGCTGGTTCGAGAGATGCGGCCGGGGCCGAGGTGCTGCAGCACGCCATCGGCGATGAGGCAGAGGAGGGCCATGAAGCCGAAGCCATCGTTGCGGGTGACAGAGAGCACCTCGCGGATCGTCATCGAGCCGCGGAGCGTCCTAGCGAATGCGAGGATCGTCGCGATGTCGTCGCTGTCCCTGGATCGTAAGGCTCGGTGGAGCAAACGAGCGTCTGCCGAACGATCAGGGGTGATGTGTTGCTCAGTGCGGATATGAAAATAGTCTGCGACCTGGGGCTGCTGGTCCCGGATCAGCTCGACTGTCTTGCGAATACCGCTGGGTTCAACCCTTTTTGCGGGCTTCACAAAGAAGGCTGTGCTCGTACCCGCCTTCATGTCCACGACTATGTCGATGGTGTGCTGGTGGATCTCGCCGTTCTCGTCGACGTATTCCACTGGGCCGACTTGTTCGCGCAGATCGGCCACCGAAGGCGTGGCTATCGCAATATACGCCAGGTTGCGCTCTGGGATGCTCTCGAAAACAATCTCGCGGTTGGTGCGAGGGTTTACGAGCGATCCTCGGAACGATGCACGTGACTTCTTGGCTGGTCTTCTACTCGCGACAGAGGCTCTGGGGGGAATCCAGACTTTGTCCAGCGTATCCCGCTTGAGCTCGCGATTTTGGTCGAGAGTGAGCGGTGGGTGAGCTTCGGCGCTTGGCGTCGCCGGTTGTTCGGCCTTGGCCGGCTCGTAAATATTATCAGAGTACGTGGATGGTGGAATTGGATATTTCGGCAGTCTTTTAAATGAAATCATCTTAGGGTTCTGTTCGGTAGGCACACTACCGCGATCCCAATATCTCGCGAACACTGCTTGCTATTGCTCGCAAGCTCGTGTATAAGCGAGAGACTGAGTTCGGCAGTTGCCGGACTTGGATAGGCCTGCTCCGGGGTTTTCGACGTCCGTAGGAGCTTGCCGCATGAAGGGGGCATTCCGGTTGGCGCTGGAATGCCCCTTTTGCTTAGGCGTGTTGATTGCGTCTCTACATATGCGGTTCCTTGTCGTGTTCGGGCCGATCGTGAATGATCACCGGGAAGACGATGATCTGTGCGCCCGGCGCGGATTTGATCCGTGCTTCCGCCTCGGCCTCTGCCAGCACCACCTGCGCGGCGGCTACTGACGCTGCATAAATGGCCCGTGAGCCAACTTCCTCGCCAAACTCAATCCTGATTTGACTGAGCCTGATTACCAGCGAGGCGAGCTTATCCATTGCGTCCTCCAACCATTTTCTAGGCGTTGGGAGCGAGAGGCAGGCTCTGGTGGAAGCCTCCGGCGGGTATCTGCTTCGCTGCATTCGTGTCCTATTCCGCCGCACAGGTTGATCTGACCGGACACAATGCGTCCGGCACAGACCATCCCGCTCAGCTGAGTGAGAGTCAGATTTTGGCTGTGAGCACGGGCCCCGACAAAAAAACGTGGGCGCTGGCCTCCCGCCAATGGCGGGGCACGAGACTCAACGGTGAGTTCATCACCCTTCGAACTGAGCCTCGGCAATTCGAAGTGGGGTGGTTCTAGTTGATTTGGGAGGGGTGATGTAAAGAAAAATTTCGTTCAAAGGTCTGTTAAACATACCTGGCAAGCGATGAAACACCACTCTCTTTGGTGTTTACTTCTGGTCGAAGTGCGCTATTTTAATTCCTACAGCGTATACGTGCGTGACTTCTGATTTCTTAATAAATGATAAACGGCGCTGGCTCTATTGGGCACATTGGCGCATAATAGCTTTGCACAAACACTCAGGCCGGAAGCGCCGGACACCACCCCGAATGACTAGCAGATCGACGTGAATCCGTTGCTGGCGAGTTCGCTAGTGGGGGTGGCAGTTCGCCGGCAGTATCGCGCTTCGTTATTGGTTCGCTCGGCTGAGTGTACTCTCTCGCCTTTCCATGAGCCCTTCGGCGGAAGCGCTGGGCGGCGCGCGTGTTGGCCCGTCTGCCTCTGGCTTCACGCGCGAGCGGTCAGGTCAGAGCCCCGGGCGCAGCGGTCCTCAAGCTCCCATCCGTCACGTGTTCCCAGGCTGTAACGCGGGAGCGGCACTATGGCTGATTGGCTATTTTTAGAAGGATGGATGCGTCGCATCCCATCTCGTCGAACAGCGGATCAAGAAGCATTGGGTCGAACAAGGTGTCGACTTCCGACTGACGGTGACGCCAGAGAGGATCCCGACCATCCAGCGACTTGATCGGCGCCGACCGAAGGGTCTGGGAGCGGGAAAGGACAGGCCGCACGACGTGAATCATCTGAAACCCTCGCGTTGGATTAAGCCGGAAGCGAGCAGGCAGCAGCTATCGCTCAGGGTCGAGGAGGCGGGTTTCTCGTCTGAGCTCGCTGCATGTTATACAGAATGTAAAAAAATCTCATCAAATGCCGCGCATTATGGTTAACGTGCGGAGCTAGGGCGAGCTTAGAAGTCAGCCGACGTTGGGCTTTGTAAAAACCACGACGCCCTCAACGGAATCCCCACTTACAAAGCTGGCCCCGGCTCCCTCTAGGGCTCTGCGGAGACGAATGTTCAAGGCAATTTTTGGCTCGATATCGCCGGCTTCGAAATCAAAAAGCGTCTTCCGGGACACATCTGCGGTTTCTGAAAGCCAATCTTGCGTTTGCCCTAAAAGAAGCCTCGCGGCTCTGCAAACGAACCCTCGGATCGGCGCGTCTGCAGGCATAGGCAGAAAGCCCGCTCCAGTCAGGAGTGTCGGACCGCAATCATTTTTATGGAATAATTTTATGGAGCTTGTATAATAAGAGCTGTCGCCGAACGGCTTGGCGGAGTTGGGCGATCCATCCTTCTGCATGGGTATTTTCGACGGAGAGCTCATCCGTGCCGCACTCTTTTAACCTAGATTTCTGGGGACCCACCGACATCACACGTCGCCCCGCTGAGCACAGCGAGAGACAATGCGAGATGGGGCAGCGGTTGATATCGAAATCCGTCGTCCGGCAAACATGACAAATGCCTCGCTGCCGGTCGAGAGCAGCGGGATGATTTCCCCTGCACAATAGTCGCGGCGAGATCGCGCCGATCAATCCGGCCTCACCAGTCCCGCGAACGCAAGCGGTCGGCCTTCAGTGCCCGTCGTGTCGTTCCGTTACTGCCTCTCTGCGACCAGATTCACTCAGATCGAGGGCAACATGATCAAAGAGCGAAGCTTCGAAGAGCGCGAGCGCGTGAGTGCGCCGTGTATGCGGACATTCGTCAATATCGCGCGACGCTGGCGACTGTCCGAGCGCCACCAAGCCGATCTGTTGGCGGTCAATATCAACACATTGCGGGGCTGGGCCGCTACGGCTGCGGAGCAAAAGCACCTTGTCCTTGAGACGAGCGCGCTATTGCGCCTGTCGGTGATCCTGGGCGTGTTCGCGGATCTCCGGCGGTCCGTCGCGGCTGCAGCTGGAGCGCGGGAAGAGCGAGCGTGGCTGAAAGCTCGGCAGAAATTAGCGCCTTTCGACGGGCGCACTCCGCTTGAGGTCCTTTCAGGTGACTTCGGAGAGCAGATGGTCGTGCGAAGGCATTTGGCAGCTATTGTTGCCAATGCCGATCCTTCGCCCGCTTCGGGGTTCGAGCAACTCCCTCCTACGGATTTCGACTACTTAGACTTGCGATTTGCCATGGCGCCCATAGAGGCCATCGCCTTCGACGCGTTTGGGACGCTGGTTGAAATTATGGATAAGCGACGACCATTTCGCTGGCTGGTGGCAGGTGAGCGTTCAAACTCGCTCCTCCAGCACGCGATCAGATACCCTGTTGGCTTGAAGGAGTTGTCCCAGCAATTGTCATCACCGATCTCGGGAGACCGCCTTGCTGAACTCGAGGCGGACCTGAACGCGGAACTGAAATCCGTACGGCTTCGACCCGGTATGGATTTGGTGTGGCAGGTGGTCAAACGGGCAGGCCTCCAAACCGCAATATGTTCGAATCTCGCTGAGCCCTACGAAAAATCCCTGGTCGGGCAATTGCCCGGCAAGCCGGATGTCTCGGTTCTTTCATTTCAAACGCGGTTGATGAAGCCACAACCCGAAATCTATCACCTCGTGTGTAATCAGCTGGGCCTGGAACCCCGTCAGGTAATGTTCGTCGGTGACTCGATGCAAGCCGATGTAATCGGGCCGGCGGCGATCGGGGCGTTCTCGATGCCAATCGCGGAATTTGAGCGGTCATTTGCGGCCGGCGCGTCCTTCTATGCCCCGCGTCCAATAGCGGACCTGTTCGATCGGATTATCGGAGCCAAGGCCGGCTGAAACCCTCGTTCCCATCGAAACTCCCCCGATGAACATGGAGGCAAAATGCGCCTGCTTGTCGTAAGCGATATTCATCTCGAGTTCGGCCGTTTCGAATTTCCTTCTCCGATGCCCGACTACGACGTCGCTGTTTTCGCCGGCGACATTGGGCAACCAATTTCCTCTGCCATTGAATGGATGGCGCAGCGGCAGGGGGAGGGCGGCCCACTTCGCGACCGCCCAATTATCTATGTACCAGGCAACCACGAGTTTTATGGCACTGAGTTCAAGGCGGATCTCGCCAAAGGTACGCAGGCTGCCGAAATTGCCGGCATCGAGCTATTGTTTCGTCGGGCGGTGGTTGTCGGCGAAGTGCGCTTCATTGGAGCCATCCTTTGGACCGACTATCGAATTCTGGGGACACCGAAGCCCTCGATGGTGCACGCGGGCCAGACGCTGAACGATCATCGCCTGATCCGATACCGCCAAGATGACGGGCATTTCAGCCGATTTATGCCATGGCATGCAGCGGCAGAACATCGAATGGATCTAGCCTTTATCCGGCGGGAGCTCGATGTGCCTTTTGCCGGGCCTACTGTCGTGGTCACTCACCACGCGCCGCATCCAAAATCCATTCAGACACGCCATGATGGAAGTCCTCTGACGCCGGCATTTGTTTCTGACCTTGGGCATGTGATCGAAAAATTTCAGCCAGAACTCTGGATCCACGGTCATGATCACGGTTCGCACGATTACATGGTTGGGCGCACACGTGTCTTGGCCAACCAGGCCGGCTATCCAAACCTGCACGGCGACCGAGAGAATCGGGGCTTTGATCCGCTTTGCGTCGTGGAGGTCTGATCGAGCGATGAGAGGCTTTGATCCAACTCCGTGGAATTGGTCCATCCTGAAGTATGTCTTTTGGCAGACAGGAGGACCGAGATGCCGAAGAAGCGCCACAAGCCCGAAGAGATCGTCGCGAAGCTGCGCCAGGTCGATGTGCTGGTCTCACAGGGGCAATCCGTTGCCGACGCGATCCGATCGATCGGCGTGGCGGAGGTGCCGGAGCATGTTCGTTCAGATAACGGGCCGGAATTTGTCGCCAAGGCCGTGCAGGAATGGATCGGCGCGGTCGGTGCCAAGACTGCCTACATCGCTCCCGGCAGTCCCTGGGAGAACGGCGTCATCGAGTCGTTCAATGCCCGGTTGCGCGGTTCCACTCTCCCACGGCAAGCTCCTCTTGACGACAGGTAGCTCGCTTCGGACCAGTACATGTCGGACTTTTCGGTCCAGGGAATACGGCAAATCGCTCAGCATAGTCTGCAAAGCGGCCTTGTGAGACCGTGTCGCGGTCTAAGTATCCTTGACCGTGAAGTGATCCTGTGTCCAAAATGAATTCGATATTCAAATATCGAATTGGCTTCGGACTTCCGATCACTAACTGCGAGTAGCAGCGGCACAAGGCTGCTCTGCAAAAATCAATGCGGGAGGAAAATCCATGCGGGACCGAGTGCTTCACCCAGCCATCGTTCATCGACCGACAGGCCAAACTCAGTTTCAAGGCGGCACCTTATCCTGCCGATGCACCGATCGTCCTGTTCGAGTGAAAATCACCGGAGGAATTGCCCACAATCATGCCTGCGGATGCACCAAATGCTGGAAGCCCGACGGGGCGGCATTTTCGATCGTAGCGGTTGCGCCGACGGAGGCAGTCACCGTTGCCGAGAACGGCGATAAGCTAGCTGTCGTTGACCCCGCAGCCCTCATCCAGCGCTTTGCCTGTGACGATTGCAGGACCCACATGCATGGCCCCGTGGAGCGGGATCACGCATTCAAAGGCCTGACGTTCATCCATCCGGAGCTCTTTGATACCGACAATTGGCCGCAGCCTGGTTTTGCGGCCTTTGTATCGTCAGTCATCGAGAGTGGCGTCCATCCATCCGAGATGGATGGTATCCGAAGCAAGCTGGAAGGTATTGGCCTCGCGCCGTACGATTGCCTGTCACCGGTGCTGATGGATTACCTGGCGACATGGACGGCGAAAAGGAGCGGTGTTCTAGCCGATTGATTGGGGCGACAGTTATCGTCTCACCAATCCCGCGTAAAGACCAAGCCGAGTAACTCAGCACCGTGGCTCTTATTGGCTCCTGTGAGCTCAATGCAGCGCCTCGGCGCATTGATCTGCCTGCCTGAGATGGTCGAGCAATTGAGCAGCCAGGCGATGAGCAAAGTAATGTTTCATCCCAGACCGGCGGTTGGTCCGAGATGTGTCTTCGTCGCGAAGTATTTCAACGCCATGGTTTGATCGAGCTCAGCTCTCTTTCAACCGTGCAATCTAGCTTGGAGCAAGCGATGTTGTCGGTCCGGAAGAAGTTCAACGACATATTGTGCCGGAATTTATGCTCTGCTGCTGCGCCGATCTTTGATCCGCTTTCGGCGAGAATTGCCGACATGCAGGGTTGGGAAGTGTCAAAGCTATCAGGCTCGTTCGGCAAGTTCGCCAATCTTGCTGTTCCCGATGGAGTCAACTTGTCGAACATGAGCGACCTGGTGGATGTGTGCCAACGGATCACTCGTGTCAGCGATAGCTGCCTGATCGTCGACGCGGACGACGGAGGCGGAAACGCTCTCCATATTGCCCGCACCGTTCGCGAACTGGAGACCGCAGGCGTCAGCGCGATCGAGATCGAGGACAACGCAGTTCCGCGATCGTTTGGCGAGGCAGCCCGCCGACATTCGCTGATGCTCTCCGAGGAGGAGCAGGTGGGGAAACTGCGTGCAGCCGTCGCCGCGAGGCGCGACCAGGATACGGTCATTGTCGCTCGCACAAGCGCGCTTTCCGAGCTGCCCCATGACGAGGCGCTTCGGCGTCTGAAGGCTTACTCGGAGACTGGTGCGCAAGCTCTGATGTTTCCCGAGCTCCCTAACGAGCGGCAAGACCTGGCCGACATCGCATCTGCAACCCAGTTGCCGATCTTCGTTCTGGGGCTATCGCCGGAGGTGATCCAGGATGAGGCCCTGCTCGCGAGGTCCCGCGTTCGCATCCGGTTCTTGCCGCATCTGCCCTACAGGATGGCGGTCAAAGCGATCGATGACGCGTATCGCAGCTTGCAGAGCTTGCCCTCTGTCGATCATCTGCTTGAACAGTCAGCCTCGCCTGAGCAGCTCAGAAGGCTGGATCGCACAGACGAAATGAAATCGTGGCAGGAACGGTTCGTTCGCTGATTGGCCAGGAACGCTGCCGGCTACGAGCAGCCGGATCTTGTATCGGATGAGCGTGAGCGCTCATCCGATGTCAAACGGCCTGTCTCGCCGAGCCCATGGAAAGGGGTTGGTCGTCGCCGCGGCTGATCAGGCGATTGAGAACTCGCCTGCACGCCGCAACGTCCGTGGCAGGCAGATCAGCGATATTGCGGGCTTCAATATCTCTGGCCCGAGCCAGGAGTGCCCTGCTTCGATCGATCCCGCGGGCGGTGAGCGTCAGCAATCCTTCGTTCGAGACCGCAACGATCCCCATCGCTTCTAGTTCATGCACTGTTCCTTGGGCCGCATTGGCCCCCAAAAACAGATGCGGAAGTAGATCCTCGAGGCTCCTGTTCGGGAGCGTCTCGATCGCCGACATCAACCGTGTCTGAAGCAGGCTCAAGCCCTCGGCCCTGCGTCCCTCCTCAAGGGCGTCCGAAAGCGAGCCATGGGCCCGATATAGGAGCGCCGTGAGGAATTCGTTCATCGGCCCCGCGGCGATATCTTGATGTGGCGATTGTTGAGTTGCAGCTTCCGGGTGATCTGCGGCGATGCCGTAGCGGCCCTGGACGAAGAGAAGGGCTGAGCGATCGTGCCGCGTGAAGCGCTCGACCTGGCCTAGGAATATGGTGTGATCGCCTCCTGGGTAACTGGCTACTCGCCTACATTCGAAGCTTGCGAGGGCACCATGCAGCAAAGGTGCGCCCCCAGCACCGGGTGCCCAGGCAACCTCGTCGAACTTGTCTGGACCCGATTTCCCGAAGTGCTTCGAAAGATGAATCTGATCGTCCGACAGGATGTTGATTGCAAAATGTGAAGCGGACTCAAACGCCGGATAGCTCGGGCTGCCTCGTTTCGCCGACCACAAGACTAGGGGAGGGTCGAGCGAAACCGAAGAAAACGAATTTGCGGTCATCCCGACGAGGCTGTCAGTGCTGGAGGCCGTGATCACCGTCACACCTGTCGCAAACTGGCCGAGGCACCGTCGGAACGATGCCGGATCGGCGGCGGGATCACCAAATTCCGTCGGCTGCTGACAGCGCAAGGAGCTCATGATCTGTCCTTTCCGGAACTGGCGGATTTCAGTCGTGATGAGAGAACATTGCCCGGCCGGCGACCGGCATTTGGGCCGTCAGGATGGTTCCGCTCCTGGACTCGGTAATGAAGAGGGTTTTGCGATCCGGCCCGCCATAAGCGCAGTTCGTCGTCAAATGACCGACCGGCGATTTGATGCGCAGGATCGGCTCTCCCAGCGCGCCGAACAGCCAAACGCTTCCCAGGCCCACATGGCAGACGGCGAGGTTGTCATCCTCATCGATTGCTAGACCATCCGGCCCGCTTCCACCGGTCATCTGGATGAAGGTTCCCACTTTGCTGGCGGATCCATCACGCATTAACGGCACGCGCCAGACGGCGTTGGCCCGCGTGACTGCCAGGAAGACGGCTGTCTCGCTCTTGTTGAGAACCAGTCCATTCGGGCTTGGGATGCCATCCAAGATGCAGTCAAGCTTTCCGGCGGAATCGAGCCGATAGAGCCGGCCACTCGGATCGTGATGTCCTGTTTGCCCCTGGTCGGTGAAGTACATGTCCCCGTTCGACGCGAAGACGAGGTCGTTCACCCCTTTGAAGCTCTGCAGGTTAACTCGTTCCAGGAACGGCTCGACACGGCCGCTGACCGGATCGAGAACCATGATTCCCCGGCGGTGATCGGTAATAAAGCCGCGGCCGTCCTTATGAAATTTCAGCCCATTCGGCTCGCCGTCATATTCTGCCCCGACAAACACGTCTCCGCGGGGCGTGATGCGGAATAGCCGGCCCCAAGGGATGTCTACGACCCACAGGTCTCCGTTCCGATCGAATGACGGCCCTTCGAGGAAGGTGGGCGTCGGAGATCCGTTGAACTGGACTTCCGCCCATTCCGACCGCTGACCGGCCTTGAAAAACTGATCTGGAATCTCGGTGAAGACCGTCGCGTCGACGGTTGGCGGCGCTGCAAACATCATTCCTCCCTCGCGACCCTTGACATGGATCAATCGTTATAGTCAGTTCTTTAATAGGAACTCGCGTTCCGATACAAGAACAAAATTTCTTAGGAAACGCACCGACGAATGGCCAGCGCACTGCCGATCAGGCGTGCCGTCGGCTGCCAGAGAGGGTGGAAAACTGTGACGACCGGCATGCACCTGATCAGTTTCCTGATCCATTCGCCGATCAACCATACGATTATGAGTTGGGCCCATCCCGACGATCAGCGTCTGGAAACGCTGGGCAGCCTCAAGATGTGGCAGGACCTCGCGCGGACAACGGAGCGCGGCTTGTTCGATGGGGTTTTCTTCGGCGATACGCCCGGAACATTCGATCGCTTCCATGAGCGCACCGATGAAGCTGTTCGGTACGGGGTGTCATGGCCGTCGCACGATCCCATCGTTCTGCTGAGCGCCCTGGCCGCAGCGACAGAAAATCTCGGCCTGGCGGCGACGCTATCCGTGTCGGCAATCCAGCCTTACATGGCGGTTCGAACGCTCTCGACCCTCGATTACCTGAGCGGCGGTCGTGTCGGATGGAATGTGGTTACGGGCCATCTGCGAGGCGAACACCGAGCGCTGGGGGTAGAGCAACTCGACCACGATGTTCGCTACGACAAAGCGGATGAGTTCATGGATGTCTGCTACGCTCTCTGGAGCGGCATCAAGGATGGCGCCATCCTGGCAGATCGGAAGAGCGGGGTGTTCGCTGACCCATCAAAGGTCGACGTCATCAAGCACGAAGGCGCCTACTACAAGTGCCACACCACCTCCCCAACGCTTCCCTCGCCTCAAGGTCGACCGGTTATCTTCCAGGCGGGTTCGTCGGGACGCGGCCAGCAGTTCGCTCTGAAGCATGCGGACGTGGTGTTCGGCATCCAGCCGCATCTCCAGGGGATGCAGAAATTCATGCGTCAACTCAATGGAGCCGCGGCTGACGCAGGTACCGAAGCCCCGCGCGTGACATTCGGAATTCAACCGATCCTCGGTGGCACCGAGGCCGAAGCCAAGCGCCATCAGGAGGAGCTCCTCGAGCGCATTCCACTGGACGCTGCGCTCAGTCGCCTGTCAGGTTCGCTCGGCGTCGACTTCAGCCAGATGGAGCTCGATAAGCCCCTGGTCGAAATCGACACCCAGGGATCGCGTGGGCTGATGGCCGCGATGTCCGCCAATTTCGGAGGCCGGCCGGTGACGCTCCGCGACGTCGCGATGCACTGGGGGAAATCCGTCGGCGTGCCCCAGCTCGTCGGCACTCCCGAGCAGGTCGCAGACCAGCTGGAGACCTTCTGGCGAGAATCTGGCTGCCATGGCTTTAACGTCACGCCGACCGTGACCCCGACCAGCATCGAGCACTTCGTCGATGAGGTCGTCCCGATCCTCCAACGCCGTGGAGTTTACAGAACATCATATCGCGGCCGGACGTTTCGCGAAAATCTTCTAAGCTAAAAAATAACAAGATTCAGGGAGGGAAGTATGGAAAGGAAGTTCGCCTTCAAGGGCGCGGTTTGCGTCATTGCTGCTTCATTACTGTCTATCTCGCCAGGCGAGGCGCAGACCGCCGATTGGAAGCTGGCGACATTGCTGCCTGTCACGGGCCCCTACGCGAACTATGCGGTGGAGTTCAAGCTCGGGATGGAGATCGCAAGAGACGAGATCAATGCCGCCGGGGGCATTGCCGGCCGCAAGGTCGACCTCTCGGTTCTCGACACCCAGAGCAATAATGGCCAGGTGGTGAGCTTGATGCGCCAAGCCTGCCAGGACGCGTTCGCCGTTCTTGGCCCCAGCATGTCGAATGAGGCACAGGTCGCCTTTCCGATCGCCAACAAAATCGACTGCCCGGCGATCTCGTCATCGGCGGCTGCCAGCGGTCTGACGGACAAGAACCGGCCCTGGACTTTCACTTACGCCAGCCCGGCCTCGGTCATCACCCCGCAGGCGGTCGAATTGCTGGTCCAGAAGCTTAAGCCGACCCGAGCCGTGGTCGTCATCGACCGCGGCGACGCCGCCGCCAACGACCAAGGCACGGTTTCGCTGAACACGCTCAAAGCCAAGGCCGTTCCGACCGAAGTTTTGACCGTCAGCAGCACTGATCTTGAGTTCGGGCCGGTAGTCACGCGGATTGCGGGGCTCAACCCGGATCTGGTGATCTTGTCGACGACGGACAAAGGTGCCGTGGGCGTTATGAAGGAGATGAAGCGCACCCATTCAAAGGCTGCCATCCTCATCACGCAATCGGCCTTCACGCCGCTTGTCATGGCCGCCGGCCCGGAAGCGCTGGAAGGTGTTTATCGTTATACGGAGTTCGACCCGTCTTCGTCGGACGATCCGCGGGTCAAGCGCTTCGTCGAGACGTTCTCAAGTCGCAACAAGGGCAGGGCTCCGACGCAGCTCAGCACGCAGACCTATGACCTGGTCTTTCTGGTCAAGGCTTTGATCGAGAACGTGGCCGCCAGCGGCGCCGCGGACAAGCGCAATGCCGAGCGCCAGGCCTTTGCTGACAAGCTTGCTGCCCTGAAGGACTGGCAAAGCATCTCCGGGGCCATGTCGATCGCGCCTGGTGGTTACGCGATCAAGCCGGCCACGGTTCTGGTGTTCCGAGACGGGAAGCCGACGCGAGTCGCCAACTAGCGAGGCGTCTGCAGCGGGGGCGCTCAATGCGCTCCCGCTGCAAAACCGTCACCGTGCCGTCGTGTCGCGAACCGCGCCTCTGGCTGCGGACACACGCTGTGTTCTCGACTCCCCTTATCCAAGGCGCTCGGATGCAGATCTTTCTTCAACAAGTCGTCAACGGCCTGACGATCGGTGGAAGCTATGCCCTTGTGGCTGTGGGCTTCACGCTGATCTTCGGGGTCCTGCGGGTGGTCTATCTAGCCCACGGTGCCGTGCTCGTGAGCGGCGCGTATATCGGGCTTTTCGCCCTCCAGTGGTCCGGCAGCGTGCTGGTTGCGCTCATCCTCGGAAGTGCTGGAGCCGCAATTCTCGGTCTGGCCGTCGAACTCGTTGCGCTGCGCCCTGTCCGTGACCAGAACCATCTCATCGCGCTGGTGACCACGGTCTCGATCGCCACCATCATTCAAGAGATCCTGCGCCTCTCCGTTCAGCAGGGACAGCCGATCTCCTATCCGGACAGCATCGCGTCAACGCTCCTGAGAACCGAGTTCGGCGGCATAGCTCTCCACATTACCGTAGGGCAGGCGGTTGTCGTCCTGGTCGCGTGTGTTCTGGTCATTGCCCTGACCATCCTGATCCAGCGCAGTTGGCTGGGTCTTGCAATCAGGGCGGTCGCTGACGCCCCGCTGATCGCATCCCTGCTCGGGGTGAGGGTCAATGCGATTTCAGCTCAGACCGTCGCGTTAGCTTCTGCCTTTGCCGGCGTTGCCGGTGTGCTTCTCGGACTGACGATCCCGGCGATCGATCCGTATGTCGGGGAACACCTGCAGTTCAAGGCCTTGGCCATTGTGTTGTTCGGAGGGCTCGGGAGCATGCCCGGAGCCATCGTCGGCGGCCTGCTGCTTGGCTTAGTCGAGGCTATCGCTGCCGGGTATCTGGCGACCTCCTATCGCGACCTTTTCGCCTTCATGACCATGGTCGTGATCCTGTTCTTCCGTCCGGCCGGTCTCCTTGGCCAGAAGTCAGCGGAGCGCGTCTGACATGAGCCTGGGTGCCCTCGAAGCCTTCACGATCATCCAGTTGATCTATCTTATCGCGGCGCTCGGACATTATTTGCCGCTCTCCATGCGCCAGCTCGACGTTGGCATCGCCGGCTATTTCTCGATCGGCGCCTTTGTCAGCGCCTATCTCACGCGCGATTGTGACGTGGCCTTTCCGGTCGCGCTGGCTGCCGGTGCGCTGGCCGCTTCTTTCGGCGCCCTGATCGTCGATGCGCTGGCGACGCGCGTTCGGTTGACCGGCTTCGCCTATGCCATCTTCAGCCTGAGCTTCGCGGAATCGCTGCGCATCATCCTCAACAATGTCGAGGCTGTGGGTAGCTCGGGTGGCATGGTCGGCATTCCCTCGCACACCACCTTGGGCATGGTGGCCACGATCGCGGCGATTGTCGTGTTCGGCTTCTGGTGGCTGGACCGCAGCAGGCTCGGCCAGCTCAGGACGGCCATCGCCGATGACGAGTTCATCGTCCCCGTCTTCGGCGTGCGGCTGATCGCAACGAAGCTGACGATTTTCGCCCTGGGAGGCGGCCTTGGCGGCCTCGCGGGCGGTTTGTACGCGCATTATGTCCTGTTCATCCGGCCAGATGATTTCGGCTTTGCCCTCCTGATCGCCCTGCAGCTTCCGATCGTGTTTGGCGGGCTGGATCGCTTCTATGGTGCGGTTCTCGGGATCCTGGTGCTTGGCTATGCTCCCGAGCTCATTCGCGGGCTTGCCCAATATCGCTTGATCTTCGTTGCGGGCGTGACGCTGTGCGTCCTGCTCCTGAGGCCCTCCGGCCTGATTACCCACGCCACCATCGCCGCGGTGAAGGAACGGCTGCGCCGGTTGGCGGGGCGTGCCCCTGAGGCCGCGAGGACGGTGCCATGAGCATCGCTCACGTGAAATCAGCCGCTGTCGTTCCGGTCCTTGCGCTCCAGGATGTCCATGTTCGATTTGGCGGGGTGACGGCGCTCAGCAACGTCAGCCTGGAAATCCCGCCCGGCCCGGGCGTCAGCGCAATCATCGGCCCGAACGGGGCTGGCAAGACCACACTGTTCAACCTCCTGACCGGGATCGTCCAGCCTACGCAGGGGCTCATCCGTATTGCCGATCGCGACGTGACCGGAATTCGGCCCGATGAGATCTTTCGCGCGGGCGTATCCCGGACTTTCCAAGGCGTGCGCCTGTTCGCTCACCTGAGCGTCCTTGAGAATGTGGCCCTCGCTGCACGCTCGGCGCTTCCCCGCAACGCCCGCGCCTGGTTTTCGGGAGCGGCAGCGGCAGCGGCAGAGCAGCGCGCCAAGACCTGCCTGGAAACGGCTGGAGTCGATCCGCGGTTATGGTCCTTATGGCCGGACCGCCTGACCTTGCTTGAACAGCGTCTTGTCGAGATGGCGCGTGCGATGACTGCCAATCCTCTCGTCATGTTGCTGGATGAGCCGGCGGCCGGCCTCAACACGGCCGAGAAGCAGCGGCTTTGCGCGCTGTTCGAGACGCTCGCGGAAACCACCGGCTGCCGCGTCGTGGTGGTCGAACACGACATGAAGCTCGTCATGTCAGTCGCCAAGCGGATCTGGGTGATGAATTTCGGGCGGCTCCTGGCACAGGGCACGCCGGCGGAGATTCGAACAAACGAGGCCGTCATCGAAGCCTATCTCGGAGCACAGGCCCATCATGACTGAGAGCAATGCGACTTCCGAGGAGACTGTGCTTGCCGTGATCGGACTGCGCTGTGGCTATGGTCGCAGCGAAGTCATTCACGGCGTCGACCTCCGCGTCAGGAAAGGCGAGATCGCCTGCCTGATCGGCGCAAACGGCGCGGGCAAGACCACACTGATACGAGCCATCCTCGGCCTCGTGGCCGCCCGCGAGGGCTCGATCCGGTTTCGCGGCGAAGATGTCACCTCGCTGAGCACGGCCTCGAGGATCGAGCGGGGACTTGCCGTCGTCCCAGAGGGAAGGGGCGTCCTGCCTCGGCTTTCGGTCAATGACAACCTGCGCATGGGTGCTTACGTGCGCCGTCACGAAGCATCGTCAGGCGATGATATCGACCGCGTCTTTGCCATGTTCCCGATTTTGGCAGAAAGGCGCGAGCAGGTCGCCGGAACGCTCAGCGGTGGGGAGCAGCAGATGCTCGTCATTGGGCGGGCTCTGATGAGTCGGCCGCAGCTGCTGATCCTTGACGAGCCCTCATTCGGCCTGGCTCCGAAGATCGTGCAGTCGATTTTCGAAGTCATCGCCGGGCTGCGTGAGACAGGTCTCTCCATTCTTCTCGTCGAACAGAACGCCAGCATTGCTCTTCAGGTCGCCCAGCACGGCTTCGTGCTCGAATCCGGCTCCTGCCTGCTGGCGGCCGAAGCAGCGAAGCTGCGCGGCGACCCCATGGTTCGCGACATCTATCTCGGCTCGGGGTGAGCGCGAAGATCGTCCGTCACTGTCCAATTTCAGGATGCCCAATATGAACCCTGACAAAGGTGGCAAGCCCGTCGCCGTTATCCTCGACCCGATCCATCCCGCTGGGATCGAACGGCTCGGTCAGACCTTCGACCTCATCTTGCCAGCCGCGGCTGCGGACGATCCGCGGTGTAGCGAGGCCAGTGTCGCCGTCGTGCGGACCTTCCCGATTACCAAGGATTGGATCGATGCGCGGCCGAAGCTCCGCCTGATCGCCAAGCACGGTTCCGGCGTAGACAACATCGATATTCCCGGCGCGACACAACGAGGTGTCCTCGTTGCCAACACACCCGGTGGCACCAATTCGACCGCTGTGGCTGAGGGAGCGGTCACGCTCATGCTTGCGGTGTTGCGGCGCGTCCGGGAGATGGACGGCTCGATGCGCAGCGGAAACTTCGACCAACGCTGGTCGCTCGAGCTCGGGGATCTGACGGGCGGCACGCTTGGCCTGTTGGGCTTCGGCCAGATCGCCCGGTACGTCGCGAAGATCTGCGGGGCGGGCTTCGGGATGCAGGTCAGCGCCTACGATCCTTTCGTTTCAGCGGAGGAGATGAAGGACGTCGGCGTGCGCAAGGTCGAGGACCTGTTGGAGCTCATGCGCCATGACGTGGTCTCGGTCCATGTACCGCTGAGCGCGAAGACGCGGAATATCGTGGGCGCCGCTGAGTTGGCGGCGATGCCGGCCTCCTCGATCATCG
Organism: Allobosea sp. 05L423; assembly: GCF_056397745.1. Lineage (NCBI taxonomy): Bacteria > Pseudomonadati > Pseudomonadota > Alphaproteobacteria > Hyphomicrobiales > Alloboseaceae > Allobosea > Allobosea sp. 05L423. The sequence goes on from NZ_JBFTOA010000002.1 coordinate 62,880, forward strand.
TGAATACGGCGCGAGGCGGCTTGATCGACGAGGCGGCACTGGCCGATGCCCTCAGAGGCGGCCGCATTCGAGGCGCCGGCATCGATGTCTTCGAAGTCGAGCCGCCGCCTCGGGACAATCCCCTCTTGGCACTGCCGAACGTGGTGCTGAGTCCGCACGTCGCCGGGGTGACCAGCGGCAGCATGAAAGGGATGGCGCTGGCGGTCGCGGAGGTCGTCGAGACTGTCTTTGCCGGCGGGATTCCCGTCACCCTCCTCAACCGAGAAGCCTTGGGAGAAATGCGATGAAGCCTGTAATCTACACCCGAATTCCTGAGCCGGATCCCGATCTTGTCGCAGAGGCGGCAAAATTCGCGATCGCGGATTTGCATGAAGCGCTCGGACCGGTCGCCGGTCGCATGTCGCTCATGGGTCCCCGGATGCGGCCCTTGCTGCAGGGGAAGCGGATCAGCGGAGCGGCGGTGACCGGATACAATTATCCGGGCGACAACCTCATGATCCATGTCGCGCTCAACGTCGCGAAGCACGGCCAGATTCTTGTTCTGACCAACGGAGGCGGCAGCCAGGGCGCGCTGTGGGGCGATGTCGCCTGCACCTTCGCAGTGGAAAAGGGCATCGCTGGCGTCGTTGCAGACGGCGCGGTCCGTGATGTCGAGGCGCTGCGCGAGCTCGACTTTCCGGTCTGGGCGACCGCCATCTCGCCTGAGCATCCCGAGAAGCGGGGGCCTGGCTGCGTCAACGTGCCGGTCGTCGTCGATCGGGTCCTCGTTGAGCCAGGCGATGTCATCGTCGCGGATGATGACGGGGTGCTCGTGATCCCTCAGGCTCAATTGCGTCGAGCTGTCGAAGGCGCGCGCGAGCGGGCCAACAAGGAGATCGCCGTCCGGGAGAGGATCAAGTCAGGAGAATCTCTGTTCGAGATCCTCAACATGGCGGCGGCGGTGAAGGCGGCTGGCATCGAGCAGCACGACAAGACCTGGCGGGACGCCTAGTCCGCTCGGGGCCGGTGCAATCCGCTGCGGTTGCATCGGCCCTCAAATCGGCCACTTGGCGGGGAAATCACCCCGATAGCCCAAACGCTCAGATATCCGTCGCCCGGCTTCGAGTGCCAAGTCCTCGAACCTTGCACGCTCCGAGACGAGGCGAGTCGTCGGCCCCGCGATCGAGACCGCGCAAGCGATCTGTCCCGCGCTGTCAAAACCCGGGCTCGCGGCGGCAGCGGTGCCATCGATGATGCCGTTTGCATCCAGCACCACGCCCTGCTGCCGGATTTCCGGCAGAAGCGCGATGAGGGTATCCCGATCGGCGGTATCGTTGGTGAATTTTACGAAGGTCGTCTCGGCGATATAGCGCTGCTGGAATTCGAGCGGAAGGAAGGCCAGCAACGCCAGGCCAGCTGCGGCGCAGTAGAATGGGCGCCGATTTCCGATCCTGACCGTGAAGCGTTGCGGATGGTCGGCGTCGATGACATCGACATAGCTCAACTCTCGACCGTCTGGCGCGACAATCGCCAGGAGGATGGTCTCCTGGGTTTCCTCAGCCAGCCATTCGATCACGGGGCGAACGTGCGGAGCAAGTGAACTGGTCTGGTTAAGGCTCACGCCGAGGCGGAACGCCTGGAGCCCGAGCACATATCTCCCTGCACGTTGAGTAATGTACCCGCCTGCCTCAAGCGCCTTCAGAAGGCTAAAAGTACTTGTTTTTGGAAGGTCGAGTTTGACGGTAAGTTCCGTCAACGTTGAGCCGTCAGTGCTGCCCGCGATCATCTGAAGCAGCTCTAAAACCCGGAGCACCGATCGCGGGCCCGAATGCTGCTTTGCTGCATCAAATTCCTTAGGCATGCGTCCGTCGAAATCTATTTTGTGAAGGAAGATGAACCATATCGCAGAGGCCGCCGGGATGCCACCGGGCCCCATGGCGGTTTGAACGCATGTTTGAAGCGAGGCTGGAGCGGCCGGACAGGAACAAGCAATCGCTCAGCCTCAAAAAAGGAAAACGGCGCTTGCGGGAGATCCGCTCACGCCGTTCCGATAGCTGAGAAGCCAGCCGCTGCTTGCAGCAACTAGTCGAGAGTGATGTTGAGTTTGCTGATGACGGGGCCCCACTTGTCCCCCTCACGTGAAATGAAATCCTTGAACGCGACAGGTGCGTCTGCCTGGACGTCGGTGCCCTCTGCGGCGAAAGTTCCTCGCACAGAGGTCGTTGCCTTGATCGCGGCTGCCCGCAGTTTCTCAACCGTCTGGTCGGGTGTTCCCGCTGGAGCAAACAACCCGTTCCAAGCAGAGAACTCAGAGCCTGGGTAGCCGAGTTCGGCAATCGTCGCGATATCCGGCAAGACAGGCGACCGGACAGCTGACGTGACCGCCAACGCAACCAGTTCTCCGCTGACGACGAACGGCGCGAACGTGCTCACGCTGCCAAAAATCACATCCAGCCGGCCGCCCAGTATGTCAGATGAGGTATCCGCAATCGACTTGTAGGGGACATGAACAAGATTGATTCCGGCCTCGAGCTTCAGCAATTCCGCGCCGAGATGGGATGAGGAGCCGACGCCTCCCGATCCATAGTTAAGCGGCCGCTTTTCAGCCGCACGCGACTTCGCCAACGTAACGAACTCCGCAAGCGACTTCACGTTGAGCGATTTCGAAACCAGCACGAGATTGGGATATGAGACAAGGTTGATCACCGGGACAAAATCTTTGTCCGGGTCATACTTCAGTGTTTTGTAGATGAACTTGTTCATCAGAACCGTGCCTTGAGTTCCGATGACCAACGTTTTGCCGTCCGCCGGCGCCTTTTGCGCTCGAAGCGTTCCTACGATACCGCCGGCCCCCACGGCATTCTCAACAATAAATGGGCTGTTGAGCGCTGTTGCCATGCCGGCCGCGACGCGCCTTGCGAGGATATCCGACGCAGAGCCGGCCGAGTAAGGCACAATGATTGTGGTAGGTCTGTTATCCGCAGGTTGCCCCACTCCGACGGACGGTACGAAAACGAGGCCGAATGCCGCCGCGACAAGTGCGGCCTTAACTCGCATGAACAAAGCTGTTCCTCCCGATTTCGTTTGAAGATGCTTGTCAGGCCGCACAGTGATGACGTTGCGCGGCCAGCTTTGCGGTAGATCAGCTGCCGGAGATCTTAATGTTCAGCCCAGTCAATCGGCTGCGCTCCGTTAGAGTCCTTTGATCGGAGCTTCGTCTACCTTCACCGCCAAGCCGGCCAATTCCGGAGAGGCGGCAGGATAAAGGTCGATCACCTTTGGATCGTGCGCAGCGACGACGTGGTCGTCGCTGTCAGCGAGCTCTCGGATGCGTTCGTGAGACTTGATCATGTCCGCGACGTTGAAAACGATCGCAAATGGCACGCCTCTCGTCAGCTCTTCTTCGTAATGAAGAGCGTCGGAGGCGAGTACCACCCAGCCACGCTTCGTGCGAACCCGGACAACCTCTTGTCCGGCCGTGTGACCGCCGACCCAATGAACAGAAATGCCGTCGGCAACCTGGAAGTCTCGCCCGTGAAGCTTCAGCCGTCCGCTGTGCAGATAACCGAGAAATTTCTGAATCTCGTCGACCTCATAGGCGTGCCGAAAGAACGGCGTTTCCATATACGGCCCGGTCACATGCGCCATCTCTTCTTGCTGGAGCAGGAACTTGGCGTTCGGATAGGCCTCGGTGTGACCCGTGTGGTCGTAATGCAGGTGAGTCATGATCACGGTTTCGACGGAGGCCGGTTCGACGCCGAGCTTCTTCAACGTTTCGACCGGGCTCGCGATGAACTGATGCCCGTGGCGCGCGGCTTTTTCCGGCGCCATGCCGGTGTCAACGACGAAAGCCTTGCCATCGCCGATGATCACCCAGCAGAAGAAGTCCATGGTGAGGGGCGCCAGCGGATCGGCGTCCTTGATGAAGTTATGACCGCGGGTGCGATTGGGGTTCGTTGCGTACTTGATCGCATAGACGTCATAGGTCGGTGCGGCTTGGCGCGTGGTCATTGGCATATCCCTCAGTGCGATACAGCAGCCCCGGCGGCCGTCTCTTCGGACGGCGAGCCGAAATAGGCTGAGATGATGTTCTGGTAGGCTTCGGGCGTCCGCAGGTCCGCGGCATTGTGGTGCCCGACGATCCTGCCATTGCGCATGAAGCTAGCGGCCTGGGCCACTTTCAAAGTGAGCCGATAGTTTTGCTCAACCAGCACGACCGTGAGCGCAAATTGCTTCTGCAGCTCGCCCAACTGGTTGAAAACGCGCTTCACCAGGAGCGGCGAGAGCCCCAGCGACGGCTCGTCCAGGAGAAGCAACTCGGGGCCGGACATGAGCGCGCGCCCGATCGCGAGCATCTGCTGCTGACCGCCGCTGAGTTGCCAGGCGGGAGAGGTGAGCCGTTCCCGGATCTCGGGGAACAGCTCCAGGACGAGTTCGCGACGCTGGCGCACCACGGCCCGCTCAACGTGGAGCCCGCCGAGCAGGAGGTTCTCGTCGACACTGAGGCTCGTGACGATCGCGCGCCCCTCGGGGACGTAGGAGATGCCACCCCTGACGCGCGTCCGGGCTGTTTCGCTCGTGACGTCCTTGCCCTTGTAAACAATGCGCCCGGAATAGGCTGGCATCAGCCCGGCGATGCATTTGAGGAGCGTGGATTTGCCGGCGCCGTTCGCGCCGAGAAGCGCGAAGACGCTACCGGTTTCGACACGCAGGTTCACCTGCTCGATGGCCGGGCTTCCGTGATAGCCGGCGGACAGGTTCTCGACGAGCAGCATGTCAGTCATCTGCTGCCCCCAAATACACCTCGGCCACCAGCGGGTTCGCCTGGACTTCCGCAGGCGACCCGGCAGCGATCAGGGACCCGAAGTTCAGGACATTGATGACGTCGCAAATCTGCATGATCAAATCCATGTCGTGCTCGACGACGATCATGACCAGATCGCTCGATGCGATCTGTCGAAGCGTGTGGACCAGGTCCTTCGTTTCCGAGGAATTCAGGCCTGCCGCAGGCTCGTCGAGGAGTAGGGCACGCGGCCGGCCAACCATCGCTCGCGCCAGTTCCACGAGCCGCAGGGTTCCGGGCGCGACGCCGCCGGCGGGAATGTCGGCCAGATGGCTCAGACCAACGAGCGAGAGAGCCTCGATCGCCTTGTGCCGGCTCTCCTCGCGATCGCTCCAGGCGCTCGGCAAGGGAAGCAGCGCGTCGGCCAGGCCGCTCGTCCGGCAGGCATGGAGGCCGAACTGAACATTCTCCGCGACGCTCAGTTCCGGAGAAAGAGCGACATGTTGGAAGGTGCGCGCGATCCCCAGGCGGGCGCGGCGCGAGGCCGAGACGCCTTTCAGTTCGCGACCGTCGAGAGAGATATCGCCGGAACTGGGGCGATAGAGCCCGGTGAGGCAGTTGAAGAAGCTGGTCTTGCCGGCACCGTTCGGGCCGATGAGGCCGGTGATCGCGCCGGGGCCAAACGAAACGCTGACGTTCTTGAGTACCTGAATACCGCCAAAGGCCAGATTGACGTCCTTGGCGACCAGCCCCGCTCCACGATTAGCCATGTCCATTGCGGGCCTGCTTTCGCCGAATGGCTGCTCGAATGTGGGGTAGGGCGATGTTGAAGATGTAGATGACCACGAAGAGCGTGAAGCCGTAGATGATCTCGACGAGCTCGCCGTAATCCGAGAGCAGTTGCGGAAGGACGGTGATGAACAGCCCGCCAAAGAAAGCCGCGGCCGGCTTGGTGGAATACAGGCAGACGACGGAGCCAACGAGCAGATAGACCGAAGACCAGAAGGTGAAGCTGTTTGGCGACACCGTCGAGGACGCGAACGCGAGGACGCTGCCGCCGAAGCCGGCGATGCCGGCGCTGAGCGCAAAGACCAGAAGCCTGACGGAAGCGAGGGGCATCCCGAATGCCTCCGCGGCCTTGGCATGGTGGCGGGCCGTCAGCAGGGCAATTCCGAACCGGGAATGCCGGAAGCGGGCCAGGGCGACGACCACGATGCCGAAGCCGGCCAGCGCGACGTAGAACTGTTGAAGACCGTCAGGCACGCCGGCGACGAGATCCGGCTTGACGTTCATGCCCTCAAATCCGCCGGTGATGTCGGTCCAGTGGAGGAGCAGCTCCGGAACGCAGAGCCCGAGAGCCAGCGTCGCCACGCTGAGATAGACCCCCGACAGCCTGCGAGAAGGCCAGGCGAAAGCCAGTCCCATCAGGCACCCCAGCAGTGCGCCGATGGCTGCGCCGATCGGGAACGGAATCCCGAGCCTGACTTGCAGGATCGCAACGGCGTAGGCGCCGACGGCAATGAAGAAGTTCTGGCCGATCGAGACTTCGCCCGCGTAGCGAATGAGGACGCTCACGGAGAGAACCCCGATCGCGTTCGCAAGCGATAGTGCAAAAATATAGGTCCAGAAACTGGGAGCAACCCACGGGACGACGAGCAGCAGCAGGAGCAGCGCCGTGTCGAGCGATCGAGCCAGTTTGTCGCCAAATCCTGAATTCAGCGTCGAGCCAGCCGGGCTGGAGAGTGTGCGATCAGACACGGCCACCAATCCTGCGAGAGAGAATGCCGCCAGGAAAAATCGTCAGAGACGTGAAGATGAAGACCAGAAGGAAGGTGTTCATGAACTCCGGGGCCACGTAAAAGGCGAACAGGTTCGTCGCGATGCCGACCAGAATCCCGCCAATGATGCTGCCAGGCAGGCTATCGAAGCCACCGATCACCGTCGCCGCAAAAGCCTGAAGCATGAAAGTCGTGACCGTCGTCGAGCTCAGGAAGGTGGTCGGGACGATGAGCACTGCGGCGATGACGCCCAGGATTGCCGATGCGATCCAGGCGAAGAGATGGACGCGCCGGATGCTGAGACCACAGACCTCTGCCGCGAAGGCGTGGGTCGACACCGTCCTGAAGGCGATGCCCAGCCGGGTCCGGTCGATGAGCAGGAAGAGGAATACAACGATGAATGTGGCAACCCCCAGGATAACCAGCTCATAAAGCGTGATCCTGAACCCGAGAACCTGCATCGACCAGGACGGCAGAGGCAGATCGAGATTGACGATGTTGGCTCCAAAGAGGCTGAGGATCAGCCCCTGCAGCATGAGCCCGAGTCCGAGCGTCGCGATGGTCGCCGTCGTGCCTTCTTTCGTGATCAGGGGCGCGATCGCAAAATAGGCAATGGTGGCAAGCCCCACTGCAGTGATCAGCGCCACCAACACGCCGGCAAGCCACGGCCATTCCAGGCCGCTTGTGATCATGTAGACAATGAAGGCACAGAACCCCGCCATGCTTCCATGCGCGAAGTTCACCATGTGCGAACTCTTGAATACCATCACCAGCCCGAGTGACGCGATCGCGTACAGCAAGCCGGTGATGGCGCCCTGCCAAATCAGAGGAAGCATGTAATTCAGCCCGGGTTCGCGTTGAAAACGACATCCGGGTACGGGGTGTAATCACGGATAGAGACGTACTTGCCACCCTTCGCCTGAATGATCGTTTCCTGGCGAATACCGCGGTGATCTTCCTTCGAGAAAGTAACGGTCTTGACCCCGCCCACTTTCTCGTTGGTGATCGAATTCAGGGCTTCGACCAGGCTTTCGCGAGTCAGCGGTGCTTTCGCGCTCAGCATCTTTTCAAAGGCCACGCGGAACAGTGCCGCGCTCGTCCAGCCGTTGAGCCCGAAAATCCCGATCGGGTCGCGCGGATAGTATTTCTGCAGCGCCGAGCGGTACTGCTGGACCGATTCATCATCTGAATCGACGGGAAGAAGCCAGGACGAGAAATAGACGCCGTCGAGAAGCGACTTGGCCAGGCTGTAGGTGGCCGGATCAGCCGTGAAGAATGGCGCGATCCACTCGGCTTTGAAGCCCTGCTTGTCAGCCGCCCTCAAGGCGCCGGCAAGATTGGCGTTCGAACCGAACAGGATCACGACGTCGGCATTGGCTTCGGCCGCGCGCCGGACGTGCGGAGAGAAGTCGGCCGTCGAGTAGTCGAATGACGTCGCGACAGCCGTCTCAAGCTTTTGCGACGAGAGGTAGAGATCGATACCGCGCTTGGCGCCGCGACCCACCTCGTCGTTCACCCAAAGCAGGGCGACTTTCTTCTTCTTGAGATCATTGATCGCAAATTCTGCGCTGGCGGAGCCGGACAGGGCGTAGTCGGGAAGAAGCGGGAAGAAATTCGGCTCGGCGACCAGCTTGGGCGATCCGCCGACCGGCGATACGACCGGGATATTGACCGATTTGGCATAGGGAATGACGGCGATGTTCTGCGCCGTTCCAATGCTGGCAACCAGGGCGAATACCTTGTCGTCCTCGACGAGGCGCCGGGCCGCTGCCACGCTCCGGGAGGGCTCATAACCATCGTCCTTCAGGATGTAGTTGATCTTCCATCCCTGGATTCCGCCGTTGTCGTTCAGATACTTGAAATAGGCATCCGCGCCGTGAGAGATCAGTCCGTAAAATGGGACAGGGCCGGTTACCGGGGTGAAGGCTCCAACCGTGATCGTCTTGGAGGCCGCGTCGATTCCCGGAGTCGCGTCCTGAGCGAAAGCGCCCGAGGAGGGAAGAGCCAGCGCGCTGCCGACGGCGGCGGCATAGCCCAGCACAGAGCGGCGAGTCAGGTCCGTGGGCTCGTTCTGATGCGAACGCGCAGTAAAGTTCTCTGGATTCTTGGTATTCACTTGTTCCTCCCATGTTTTAAGCCGATTTGCTTTTATTGTTTCGGCTGATACAGACCCGAGCAGGGTGCTTGGACTGTTTTCGAGTGAATTTTACGGAAGTAGTTTCCCCGGGTTGAACAGGCCGGTGGGATCAAGAACGCTTTTGATCGACTGCATCATCCGGATTTCAAGCGGATCCTTGTAGTGAGCCAATTCGCTGCGCCGCAGCTGGCCCACGCCGTGTTCTGCCGTGATCGAGCCACCGAGCTTCACGGTGATGTCGTGAGTGACGCGATTGATGTCGCCGAGCCGTCCTGCCCAAGCCTCGGCCGGCTCCCCGTCAGCCTGGACAGGGTTGAAATGGATGTTGCCATCGCCGATGTGCCCGAAGGCGAACGAACGAATGCCGGGGTAAAGCTTGGATAGTCTTACCTGCGCTTCTTCGATGAAGGCGGGAACTTTGGAAACCGGAACAGAAATATCGTGCTTGAACGACACGCCTTCGTGCCGGTGTGCTTCGCCGATCGACTCGCGCAAATGCCACAAGGCATGAGCCTGAGCTCCTGAAGACGCGATCGCGCCATCAAGAACCACGCCGTCCTGGTAAGCCTGTTCGAAGAGCGATCCCAGCCGGTCTTCCAGATCGGTCTCGGGGTCGAGTGAATCCACTTCAAGCAGCACGTACCACGGATATTTCGCCTGCAGCGGATCGACGATGTCGGGAATTCTGCGGATTGTAACGTCAATGCAAATGCGTTCGATCAGCTCGCAAGCGGTCAGCTGGCCGCCGAAGGCTTCCTTGACTTTGCGAAACCACGATATCGCCTCCGCCGGGCTCTTGACCGCGACGATCGCCGTAGCCGAGCGCGCGGGGAGCATTGAGAGCTTGAGCGCCGCAGCTGTGATGACTCCAAGCGTGCCTTCTGAACCAATGAAGAGCTGCTTGAGGTCGTAGCCGGAATTGTCTTTGCGAAGCAGCTTGAGCGAACTCCAAAGCTCTCCGGTGGCGGTAACGACCTCCAGGCCGGCGACCATATTGCGCATCGGGCCATACCGGAGGGCGTTAATCCCGCCGGCGTTGGTGGCGATGTTGCCACCGATCATGCAACTGCCCTGAGCTCCCAGCGAAAGCGGAAACAATCGCCCGACATTCGCGGCAGCGGCCTTAACATCGTTCAAAACACAGCCGGCTTCTGCGATGAGCATATCGTCATCGACATCGATCTCGCGGATTCGGTTCATCCGGCGCAGAGAGAGCAGGACCTCGGTGCCGCCAGCCCGGCAGAGTGCGGCGCCGGTTACACCGGTGTTTCCACCTTGAGGAACAATCGGAAAGCCTAGACTGCGGCAAATCTGGACGACGGCCTGGACCTCGCCAGTGGTCGCGGGTTGCACCGCAAGAGCGGGTTCAGACGTCCATTTGTCGCGCCACGGCCTGGTCATGCTCTCAAGCTGACCTGGATCCTCGACGATGCCCTTTGGTCCGAGCGTTTCCTGAAGCTGACCCTTAAGTCGGGCCACGTTATCGCGGTGCATCTGTATTCACCTCGTGATTTTTCTATTCAAAACAGAATTTTGTTCGATGTCAATGCCGAGCTAGGCAGCTCGGTCCGAGAAGCTTTTTCGTTTCAGATCGCCTTGAGGCACTGACCTCGTGTGCCGGCCCGGTTCGAAGCGGGAGGCGTGAAAGGCGCATTGTTTTCCGGGGCGCCAGTTACGCGGTCAAAGATCGCTGGCGGCCCCTAGCCATTGGAGCATCGCCGCGGATACGGCGTCGGGATTTTCGATCGGCGTCATGTGGCCGGAGTTGGGAATTGAGACGAGTCGGGCACTCGGAGCGATTTCAGCCATGACTTGGTGATCGCGAAATGGGGGGTAATCGCGTCGAATTCGCCTGCGAGGATGAGAAGGGGGCACCGAAGCGCTTTGAGTATTGCGGCGCCGTCCTTGCGGACGACATTGTTCTGCCGGAGGAAGACCTCCGGCCCCAGCCTCTCCGTCATGCCTCGGATGCGAGACATAATCGTCTCGTCCTGGACATGGTCGGGGGCAAGGTAGGCCTTGAGGAGACCGTGGCCGAAGCCGTGGAATTTGCCCGGTGCCTTCGCCACATCGTTCAATGCGGACCTCGAGACTGCCCGGCTTGGACTATCGGCGTTGATTGACGTGTCGAGAAGCGCCAGCCGGTCGATCCTCTCCGGCGCGATCCGCGCGATCTCGATGGCCACGAAGCCACCAAGCGAGAAGCCGGCCAGTGCGAATCGTTCGGGCGCATCGGCGAGTACACTGCGAGCCATCGCTTCCAGGCTGGTCTCGCCCGTGATGTCGGCGACTTGGCAGTCCGCCACATCACTGCGAGCCATCGCTTCCAGGCTGGTCTCGCCCGTGATGTCGGCGACTTGGCAGTCCGCCACATCGGATAGCGCGTCGACCTGATCGCGCCATAGCTCTGCATCGTTGAGCAGGCCGGGGATGAGGACAAGCGGGGGCAGGCGCATGAACGATAGGTCCTTATATCGGCGGCACGAGCAAATCCTTCGTGTCGATCTGGTCGCCCGCTCTGACAAGTATTTCGCCGACAATGCCATCGTGCTCAGCGTGGAGGGCAGCCTCCGTCTTCATCGCGTACGTTCCCTTGGAACGACCAGAAGGGGAGCATTCGCTCCTGCCCGCTTCAGGATGGCGCGGGCCCGGATGCGAACCGGCTCGTCGACCATGGTCCCATCGACGGCGACGGCGCCTTCACCCCCTGTGAGCACCTTGCACGCCCAAATCACCTCGGCCTCATCCGGCGCGAAGCCGGCTTGAATTGCCGGAATTTGACGTGGGTGAATGCAGAGCTTGCCACCGAAGCCCAAGTGGCGCGCATTTCGAGCGTCGCTTCGGATCAAGGCTTCATCGTCGATCGAAGTCGTGACGCCGTCGATCGGAGCCGCGAGCCCCGCTAGGCGGGACGCCAATACAAGCTCGCTGCGTGCGAACAGCAACGCGTCATGGTCGTGGTTGCAACCGATGTCAGCGCAAAAGTCGATGCTTCCGAACGCGAGGCGGCTGACATGCGGAATCGCGGCAAGCCTTCTCGCGTCGGCTAGGCCGCGCGCCGACTCAACCAGCGCAACAACAGGAACCCCGAGGTTACGGCAGAGATCCTCGAATGGCTCCGTTGCTTCCGCCTTCGGTACGACCACGCCGGCAAAGTTGCGCCCCTTGACCGCCGCCTGGTCCTCCTGGCTCCAGGCCGTGCCGAGCGCATTTATTCGCACGAGCGCCGGAATGCCGGCGCCGACCGCCGAAAGGCTGTTCCGAGCTGCAATCTTCAACTCGGGAGGAACGGCATCCTCGAGGTCGATGATGATCGCATCCGCCCCGCTTTGAGCTGCCTTTTCAAATCGCTCAGGCCTGTTGCCGGGCACGAATAACGGAATGTTGAAGTCGAGCGGCACGCTCATGACCAGTACGCCTCAGCGGTCATGCAGATGGTTCCGTCCTCTTTCTCGGTCCAGAGCTTCAAATCCGATCCGTCCGAAGCGGCGTTGAGCGAAAAGGCGTCGTCGTCGAACAGGGGCGAGACGCCACGAAACTTGAACCTCGCCGGTCGCCGGCCTTTGATTTCCACGGCGAAGTCGGCGAGCAGGGCCGCCTGGAAGGGACCATGCACGACAAGGCCTGGATAGCCCTCGACCTCGACTGCATACTCGCGATCGTAGTGAATGCGGTGGCTGTTGAAGGTGAGGGCGGAATAGCGAAAGAGATGCGTCGCGCCGACCTTGATCGGCCTGACGTATTCGCCCTTCGCGGCAGCCGCTGGCGAGATGGGCGTCTGCCGCGGCGAGGGATCAAAACCCCGATAGACGATGTCCTGTCGCTCCTCGATCGCGAGTACGCTGTTTGCCTCGATCCTGTGCTCAACGGTGACGAAGCAAAGGGGGCCTGCCCGTCCTTCTTTCAAGGCGACATCGGACACACTGGAAGTACGCCGGATCTGGTCGCCTACATTCAGCGGCTTGTGGAACGTCAGGCTTCCACTGGCCCACATCCGACGAGGAAGAGGAACAGGAGGCAAGAAGCTGCCACGGCCGGGATGACCGTCCAAGCCCAGGCTCGCGGTGGGGGCCGCAGGCTGTGCCATGCAAAAATGCAATAGCGGCGGCACGCATTCCCCGGCCTGCGGCGGTGGGTCCTTATGGTCGAATGTCGCGTGATATTTTTCAGCTATACCCGACCCCACAACATCGATCGCGATCGATGGATGGCCGATCCATTTGCGGAGATGGATAAGGTCTATTTCGGAAGTATTTTTGATATTCATGTTTAAGCTCTAATCTAAGGCGATAGTGCTTCCATTATTATCCGTATAAATATAATTATCCCAATTAATTGGCCGGTTTCGAGATCAATCCTTTTCCGATAACATGCGCCTGAATTTCGGCCGCGCCTTCGAATATGTTTAGAATTCTTGCGTCGCACAGAACGCGGCTGATCTCATATTCGAGCGCATAGCCATTGCCGCCATGAATCTGGAGGCTGTTATCGGCGTTCGCCCATGCAATCCGGGCGGCAAGGAGCTTTGCCATGCCCGCCTCGACGTCGCAGCGCCGGTCGAGATCCTTTTGTTGCGCCGCATAATATGTGATCGACCTGGCGGCCAGGATCTCGGCGAGCATGAGTGCCAGTTTGTCAGCGACCCGAGGGAACCGGTTGAGGGCCTCCCCGAACTGCTTGCGCTCCTCGGAATATCTCCATCCAAGTTCGAATGCCCGCCAGGCAACACCCAGTGCGCGCGCCGCAGTCTGAATCCGCGCCCCCTCGAACGTCTGCATGAGTTGCTTGAAGCCGGCGCCTTCGATGCCGCCGAGCAGCCCCTCTTCGGGCACAGGAAGATTGTCCAGAGAGAGTTCGTACTCTCGCATGCCGCGGTAACCCAGAACGTGGATTTCTCCTCCAGACAGGCCCTCGTCCGGAAATGGGTCGGCTTCAGTCCCACGGGTCTTCGGGACCAGGAACATCGAAAGTCCCTTGTAGCCGGGGGCCGACTGATCGCTTCGCGCCAGGACCGTCATCAGGTCGCTTCTGGAGGCGTGTGTGATCCAGGTCTTGTTCCCCGAGAGGCGCCATTCGCCGTCGGCCATCTTGCTGGCGCGGGTCTTCAGGCCGGCCAGATCCGAGCCCGTGTCAGGCTCCGTGAAGACCGCGGTCGGAAGAACCGAACCCGAGGCGATCGCCGGGAGCCACTGTTCCTTTTGCTGGGAAGTGCCGGCAATGCCGATCAGCTCGCCAGCGATCTCCGATCGGGTGCCCAGCGAACCGGCTGCAATCCAGGCCCGGCTCAGCTCCTCGGTGATGACGCACATGGCTGTCTTGCCCAGGCCAAGTCCGCCGTAGTCAGGCGAAATGCAGACGCCGAAGGTGCCCATTTCCGCGAGTTCGACAATGACGCTGTCGGGAATCAGCTCGTCCTTCAGATGCCAGTCGTGAGCATTGGGAGCGATACGTTCGAGCGCAAACCTGCGATATTGCTCCCGAATCAAATCGAGGGTCTCGTCCCCGAGGCTCTCGGTGAGCAAATTACCTTGCCGATACCCGTCGATCAGATGCTCCCGGTTTTCGCGGCTGTTTCCGCGCTTCAGGAGCTCGCTCACGGCGGATGCCGAGCTCAGCTCTGAAACCCAAGCCTCGAGGCCAAGCTCGGCCGGGCGTACGATCTCGTTCTGGCTCATGGGGATGCCGTGAACCAATTGGTTCAGGTACTCGCCAAACAGGATCTGGACCGCCAGTCGGTCAAAGGTCGTAAGCGAGCCCTGATTGTGCAGGCCAACCGCCCAAACCGCCACTTGGACGAGGGATTCCACGACGGTCGCGATCCAGGCAAGTCCGTGCACCTCGCGTTGGGCGCGATTGGCGACATCCGCATCCAGCTTGCCTTGGGGAGCGAGCTGTTCTGACACGGCGCGCACTGTGCGCATCCGAAACGTGGCGGCCGCGTTGGCGGCCTCGACCACCGAACGAAGCTCACCGTCTAGGTTAGCAAGATCAACGTCTGCAAGGGACATCAGAGAGTTCCTAATTGGGAGGTTGTTAGGCGGAGGCGACCGTCCCGAGATCGTGGAGTTTCGCGATCTCGCCACCGGTCAGACCCAGCACGTCCGACAGCACCTCCTCGGTATGCTCTCCGAGCTTCGGAGCGCGCACCGGATCCTGTCTCGCAAGGCCGGAGAACGCGGTCGCGCTTCCTGGAGTGAGGTAAGTCAGACCGCTGGTATGCGGGATGTTCGAGAAGATCGGATTCTCGCTGGAGAACTCCGGGTCTTCGTCGAGTGCCTCCTTGAGGTCTCGATACAAGGACCAGCAGACGCCGAACGCGTCGAAATCTCGAACAAGATCAGCGTAGGAGCGGGATCGAACCTTCGCCTCTACAAGGGCGAAAAGGGCATCCCGATGGATGAAGCGATTTCCTTCGTCGCTCTTGAACGAGACGCCCCGGGATTCTTCGATCTGTGCGACCTCGCTCTCGATATCGAGGGCTCGGACCAGGCTCGACCACTGCCCTTCCGTGATCGCAACGACCATGAGCCGCTGGCTATCGGCAGTGGGGAAGTCGCGCCCGAAGGCCCCGTAAAGAGCGTTGCCGTACCGGGGCCTGCTCGTCTTTTGCTCGGTCACCTCGGCGATCTGGCCCAAATGTCCCAAGGTCGACGCCGCCAGGTCGAAAAGCGGTAGCCGAATCTCCTGTCCCTCACCTGTTGCGTGCCGATGTCGCTCGGCGGCGAGGAGAGCAAATGTCGCATGCGATCCCGCGAGAAGGTCCCATGCAGGCAGGACGTGATTGACAGGCTCGGCGTCCGGATCGGCGGGGCCGGTCATCGACGGAAGCCCCACGGCGTTGTTGACGGTATAGTCAACGGCCTGCTGCCCATTCGCGTGGCCCATGATCCGCGCTGTGATCAGATCGGGACGAAGGGCGGCCAGCCGCTCATGCGCCAAAAAGCCCGAAACGGGAAAATTCGTGACAAAAAGACCAGCCCCGTTGCCCGGCGCGGAAATGATGCGGGTAGCGAGTTCTCGTCCCTGCGCCTGCCGGAGGTCGATCGCAACGGACTTCTTCCCCTTGTTCAGCCCCTCCCAGAAGAGGCTGGCACCCGCATTGGACCTGGGCCAACGCCGGAAATCGGGGCCGCCGCCGATCATGTCGAGGCGGATCACGGTTGCGCCGAGCTGAGCCAGGTGCAGGCCGCAGGACGGAGCGGCGACGAATGAGGATGCTTCGACCACCCGCAAGTCACTCAATAGCGAGTGCATCAGAGCCTCTGAACAGCGCCGGTCATCAAGGCGATATCGAAAGAGCGGTCGCTGGAGCGATAGGCGACGGTTCCTCCGTTCAGGTCCAAATGGTGCACGCTTTGCTCCCATGGCCGGGCGCGGCGCCGCTCTGTTCGAGCCTAGAACCTGGCGCCTTCTTGATTGGCTGCGTTTCCTGCCGGCCTGGCGCCGGTCTTGAAATTCGCGAAGTGGGCGCATCTTTATTCTTGAATTCTGAATTCATCAAGAGAATAATGCGCTCACTTCCGGACGGCGCGGGCCGGGCTGATGCGATGCATCGGGTCGGGGAAGGGCGAGGTCTTGAGTGGGCTCGGTAGCGGACTGCGATTCTCCCGCGCGATGCGCGAAAGGAGTTGCGCGGGGCCGCATTGGGTGTCTGCCTAAGGAAGGTCGCATGGCTGCTCCCGCAGCGGCGGTGCGGTGGTAACGACAATAACGGTGTCTAGGGAGTCTGTTATGCCGTCTGAATCGATCAAGGAATCGGTTTTGAGCCAGTACAAAGAGCTGAGCTCCTCAATTATTTCGGATGCCTTGGACGTCCTAGGAATTCATGGAACGATCAACGATATCGTTTCGCAGGTTCCCGGGACGAAAATGTGCGGGCCAGCATTTACGGTTCAATATTCGATTGCTGAATCGACACTCGAGCGGTTTGCTGACTTCTTGGACGACGTCCCCGAAGGGGCTATTTGTGCGATCAACAATCGTGCCAGGACTGAGTGCTCGGTCTGGGGAGACACTCTGTCGCTCTTCGCTGTTCGACACGGCTTCGCCGGAACGATTATCGATGGGGTCTGCCGAGACATCGACGGGACGCGCTCACTGAGCTATCCGATGTTCAGCCGGGGCACCTTCATGCGGACGGGCAAGAACCGTATCGGTGTCGAGAGCACTCAACAGCCGGTCACGCTGGGAAGCGTCACTGTGCACCCTGGCGACCTGGTTTTTGCGGATGACACCGGGGCGGTGGCCGTTCCGAAAGACCGGATCGAAGAAATCCTGGAGCTTGCCAAGGGCATCGTCGCTCGCGACGACGCATGCGTTGCCGCAATCGAGGCAGGCAAGTCGATCGCCGATGTGTGGGCGGCTGGTGCCCAGGCGAAAGCCTCTTTGGGTCGATAGCCGGGGTCAGGCGACCTCTCGACACCGAGCTTGAGGTGACGGGGGCACTCTAGCCCTCGTGGACGGATCCCGCCTTCATTTCCTTTTGGCGAGGGTCGAGGCTCCGCAGTTGTCGAATCAGTATTGAAATGATTATTCATCTAGAGAATAATCGCTTTGAGGCGGCCGCCGACGCGGGAAATGTGGGACGGGGCCGTCTCCACCATGTCGCCGCCGCTTGAGGGGCTGTGAGAGGCTAATCTCCATGAATTTTCCGATTGGCGGCGACAGCGCCTATTTCATTCACCTGTACTCGCGGTACCGGCGCGACCCGAGTTCCGTGCCGGCGGACTGGGCTTTCCATTTTGAGGAGCTGGAGGGCACCGAAACCAGCCGATCGCGATCAACAGCGCAGGCCGTCGTTGAGGAATTGCATCAGGGGTATCGCTGGTATGGCCATCTCGAGGCCACAACGGACCCGCTCGCGACTAAGGCCGAGAATGTCGAGGTTCTGAATGAGCTTCGGGCGCGGGTCGCCAAATTTCCCGGGCACGAAGTCGAGCTCGAATTCGGTGGCGAGGCACGACGGATGCTTGCGGAAGAAGCCGCAGCCTTGCTGAAGTCGACCTATGCCAACAAGGTTGGCCTCGAGGTATCGCACCTCGAAAAAGAGCACGAGCGCATTTGGTGGTACGAGGCGTTCGAGCGGTCGTTCTCTGGCGAGATCGATCCGCAAACCAAGATCGACACGTTGGAGTCGATCATCCTCGTCGATGAATTTGAGTCCTTCATGAGGATCAAGTTTCCGACGAAGAAGCGTTTCGGGAGCGAGGGCGCGGAAAGCGCTATCGCGCTACTGCGAGAAGTTCTTCGTTCCGCCGCCAAGCAGGGCATCGAGAATGTCGTGATGGGAGGCATGCACCGCGGTCGCCTTGCGACCCTGGCCGCGGCCCTACGGAAAAATCCAGCGACACTCGCGGCCGAGCTGATGGGGCGTGATCTTTCTGAAGGCGCCATCTACACCGGCGATGTTCCCTACCACCTGGGCTATACGAGTGCCCTCGAGGTGGAAGGCAAGACCGTCAATCTCACCCTGTTGCCCCATCCATCCCACCTCATGGTGGTCGCACCGGTTGCCCTCGGGCTCGCCCGAGCGACGAGCCAGATTGATGGGACCGATACGGGCAAAACGCTCTGTTTCCTGTTGCACACCGATGCAGCCTTTTCCGGCCAGGGCGTTACAGCGGAACTCTTGCAGCTCGGAGGGTTGCAGAGCTATTCGGCGTCAGGTTCGATTCATCTCATCGTCAACAATCAAATCGGCTTTACGACGCTGCCGTCCGAAGGGCGAAGCGCCCGGTATTGCACGGACGTGGGCAAGATGGTCGCCGCGCCCATCCTGCATGTGAATGGGGATGATCCTATCGCGGCCGCGCGGGTGGCGCGGCTGGCTGTTGATTGGAGAATAGCGTTCCAGCGCGATATTTTGATCGATCTCGTGTGCTATCGGCGATTTGGCCACAACGAACTGGACGAGCCCCGTTTCACCCAGCCGGCGACTTGGGAAAAGATCGAAAGTCACCCTTCGATCCGAAAGAGCTTCTCTGAAGCAGTTTTGAAGGAGCATCCCGAATTCGAAACAAGCGCGGCCGACATATCGAAAGATTTCCGGGCAAGGTTGCAGGCGGGATTCGAGTCTGCGGCGGATATCGCTCCGAATGACGAACCCATGCAGAGCGAGGCCTGGAATCTTGTCCAGCAGAGCGACGCGGCTGACATTCTGCGCCCCGTCACCACCGGCGTAGACGCAGCGGCGCTGGCTAAGATCGGACTTCAAACGAGCCTCATTCCGGACACCGTCACTGCCAACCCCAAGGTGAGGCAGTTCTACGAATTGCGAGCAGGGACGATTTCCAGAGGCGAGGGCATCAACTTTGCCACCGCGGAAGCCTTGGCATTTGCATCGCTTCTTGCGGAAGGTGCGAGTGTCCGCCTTTCCGGCCAGGACTCTGAGCGAGGCACTTTCACGCAGCGTCATTTGGCCGTGCACGATGCGGTTAATGGCGCTCGTTATGTCCCGCTGCGGGACGGTCTTGAAACATCCGGCCGCCTCGAAATCGTCAACAGCCCTCTGTCCGAATATGGAGTGCTCGCGTTCGAATACGGGTTCAGCCTGGTTGACCCTCGTCAACTGACCGTGTGGGAGGCGCAGTTCGGAGACTTCGTGAACGGCGCGCAGATTGTCGTCGATCAGTACATCGCCTCAGCTGAAGCCAAGTGGAGGCTGAAGTCCGGCCTGACGATCATGCTGCCTCATGGCCTCGAGGGGCAGGGACCCGACCATTCATCCGCGCGAATTGAACGGTTGACGCAGCTTTGCGCGGGCGGGAACCTGATCGTCGCGCAGCCCAGCACGCCGTCAAATCTGTTCCATCTGCTGCGGCGTCAGGTGGTGGCCCCCTGGCGGAAACCGCTGTTCTTGATTGCTCCAAAATCGCTGTTGCGAGCGAAGGCAGCGGTGTCCCGTCTTGATGACATGGCTTCTGGAACGAGCTTCCGGCCCGTGATTGCCGAGCCGAAACAACGTCCGGATAAGGTCCGAACCGTCATCATGTGCTCCGGCAAGATCTTCTACGCCTTGCAGCACGAGCTGGAAGGGCATCCGGATAAGGATCGGTTCCAGGTCATTCGCATTGAGCAGATTTATCCCTTCCCGGCCGCCGAGCTGAAGAGTGCGATCGGTCAATATCAGGACCTGGAACGCGTGTTCTGGCTTCAGGAGGAAGCCGAGAATCAGGGAGGCTGGCCGTACTTGCGCGATCAAATGGCTGCAACCCTCGGCGCTGCGGCGCCTGCTGTGAAGCTGGTTGCACGCCCCTCGATGGCCGTCACAGCTGCCGGGTCGATTGAGAGGCACGAGCGCGAGCAGGCAGAGCTCTTCGCTCGCCTTCTGAAGGAGCAGTCGTAGCTTTCGAGCCTAATGCCGGCGGTTTCTTGGAAACTGTGGACCGGCTCGAATCCGCTTGCATTCACCTGCTGAAATGAATGCATATATGCGAGCCACGGTTTGCCTATGCCCGTGCTCGGCCTTGCCGTGCGCGGGAAGCTCAGAGCGGTTGGGAGTGATTTTGAATGCCGTCGTTCGAGCCCGTTCGCGCGATTATTCGCGGATTGCAGGTTCTGAGGGTCATCAGCGAAGATGGGCCGCTCGCTGCGCTGGATATCGGTAAGCGGGTGAATCTGCCTCAGCCGACGATCGTCAGAATCCTGGAGACGCTGATCAGCGCTGGCTACATCTATCGTCTCGAACGGTCGGCACAGTACGGCGTCACGGCCCGGACCTTGACGCTCAGCAAGGGCTTCGCGGCGACGTCTCGTCTTGTTCAGCTCGCCACTCCAATTATCGAGGAACTTCGGACCGAAATCGGCTGGCCGTCGAACCTGGCGACCTATGAGCAAGGACAGATGTCCATTGCCTACACCAATCGGAGTGAGCATGGCATGTCCATCTCAAGCCGGCTTGGTGCACGCATTCCGGTCCTCGTCACCGGCGTCGGAATAGCCTACCTCGCACATTTGTCGCCCGAAGAACTCAAGCGTGTGCAGTCGCAGTTGAACACGTCGGACAGTCGATGGGACACGAATCCCCGAATGCTTGAGGGGCTGGACGAGCGCCTCGGGGAGGCTCGCAAGAATGGCTATGCACTGGCTGAGCAGGCTTATCTCGACGAAATCTACCATTCGAGAATCTGGGCCGTAGCTGTGCCCGTCATTGTCGGCGGCAAAGTCATTGCCTGTTTGAGCAGCTTGATCCTGAGCAGTGCCGGCCCCCAAAGCCGGATGATGGCCAAGGTTCTTCCGCCCTTGAAGCGGGCCAGCCAGGCTATCGCGGATCGCTTGGCCGAAGACGCCGGGATGCTCGATACCGCGCCGCGTCGCGCGTCCGCTACCTCCGCGCGCGGAGGCCGGCGGGCAAAGACAATCGAAGAAGACGCGATCTGAGACTGTCGCGCCCCGCGATCGGGATAAACATTCCGAGCCAGCATTTGGGATCCGGTGGTCCGCCTCGATAGATTGCTGAAATGGCGCGTCCTGTGCGTCCGGAATGCGCTGAAATGCGCACACTATCGATGCGAGATCGCTCGCTGCATCCCCTGACATTTGCACCCTCAATCAGATCACAATTGACCCTCGCGGCGATTGACACCCCCGCGCGAAGTCAGTAATTTCTCACTTGATGAAATAAGAATTCATACAGAGAATAATTTGAGCTCTGCACTCGAATGCAGGGTCGAGCGGGCGACTTCAAGCGGGTTTTGGTTTCCGAACCGAGCACGCGGAAGCGTCGGGTTGGAAACAGACCTGGGAGGAAGACATGCTCAAATCACTGGGCCGTATTGCGTCGATCGCTGCGATCTGGGCGGCCGGACAATGCACGGCGTTGGCCGCCGACTTCGAATGGAAGATGTTCACGATCTACGACGTTGCCGACAAGCAAACGGAGTGGGCGCGAGGCTTTGCGAAAGACGTCCAGGAGGCGACCAAGGGGCGCCTGAACATCCGTGTGTTCGCGGGAAGCGAGCTCCCCTACAAGGGTGTCGACGTCTATCGCGCGATCAGCCGCCGCCAGGTCGAGATCGGTCATTCGCCGTCGGGCTTTATTGCCTCGGATCTGCCTGTCGTCGGCGCGACCGCGATGCCGTTTGTCTGCACGGACATGACCAAGTTCTTCGGCGGCGGACTGCCCAAGGTGCAGGCGCTGATGGACAAAGCGATTTTCGACAAGTTCAAGGCAACGCCCATCATGCACTGGGCCATGCCCGGGCAGCAGATCTGGTCTGTCCCATCGATCAAGACCCTCGCCGATCTGAAGGGTAAAAAGATCCGGACCTGGAATCGCGAGCAGGTCGAAACACTCGACAAGCTCGGCGCTACCAGCGCTTCCATCACGACGGCGGAGGTTACGCAGGCACTCCAGTTGGGGACGGTCGATGGAGCGATCACCGCGGCCATCAACGTTAACTACTGGGATTGGGCGCGGATTCTCAAGAACGGCTACATGTTCAACATCACGCTGTCTCACGAGATCATCTCTGTGAACAATCAAGCGCTCGCTGAGCTTCCTGCGGAGGTGCGGAGTGCATTCACGGAGGTTGCCACTCGCTGGGAAAAGAAGTTCCGCCAGGAGGTCTTCAAGCTCGATGGCGAGGCGAAGGCGGCTCTCGTCGCTAAAGGCATGATTTTGACCGAGCCGACCCCGGACGACGCAAAGAAGCTCCGCGCTCTCACCTCTGAGATTGGCGTGAAGTGGGCGAAAGCCAACGGCGAGATCGGTCAGAAAATCCTCTCCGGTCTGACCGAAGGCTGCAACTGAGCAAGTGCACGCCCACGGGAATTGCCTGTGGGCGTGACGCTTCGTGAGCAACTGGAATCCGAGTTGATGGGCAGCCTTGAGAAAATATTCGTCGGACTCGCGTCGATCTTGATTGCCGCGATGGTCGTTCTGATGAACACCGAAGTCTTCCTTCGATACACGTTTTCAATATCAATCAAGATATCTGAGGAGTACTCTGGATATTTTTTCGCGGCTGCGACGATGCTTGGATTTTATCCTGCTCTGATGAGAGGGCGGTTTCTTCGTATCTCGGCGCTGGTCTCACGCATTCCACTCAAGCCCCGCGCGATCTGGGAGCTCGGAATCGGAATAGTGTCCGCGGTGTTCTGCGGCATCGTCACACTCCAAACCTGGGCTCTTTTCACCACGAGCTGGGAGTTCGGAAGCGTTTCCGAGCAGTACTCGGCAACGCCCCTCATGTATCCGCAGATCCTTCTTCCGACTGCCTGGGCACTCCTCACCTTCGGGATGCTTTACCGCGCTGTGATCGTTGGAAAATCCCTCTGGCATGGCGACGCCTCGCTGGTGAAGGAAGAAGAAAATGTCATGGAATGAACTCGTCATCCTCTACTCGCTGGTTGTCGTCGGCTGCCTGGCCGGTGGCGTCTACATCGGCGTTGCGATGGGATTGGCCGGGCTGGTCGGGATCACGGCGGTCTCGGGCACCAATCTGTGGGAATCGATCGGCGGTATCGTCTGGAACAATTCGACGAACTTCACCCTGGTCGCCATTCCGCTCTTCATCCTGATGGGTGAGATCATTCTGCAGGGCGGCGTGGCCTCCAGATTCTATACGGGTTTGGCACGCGTTTTTCGGCATGTCCCTGGCGGCTTGGCGCAGACAAACATCGCCGGCTGCGCTGTGTTCTCCGCGGTTAGCGGCTCGTCAGTCGCGACGGCCATGACGGTCGGATCCGTTGCCGTCGGTGAGATGCGCAAGCGTGGCTATAAGGACAGCCTCACCATGGGCACCCTGACGGCCGGCGGCAGCCTCGGCATTCTGATCCCGCCGAGCATCCCCATGATCGTCTATGCTTCGATGACGCATGAATCCGTTATCGATCTTCTCATGGCCGGGATCATCCCGGGTATCCTGCTCGCCTTCTTCTTCTGCGTTTACGTCGCGATCAAAGCCAAGCTGGATCCCAGCCTCGTCCCCGCCAAGGATGGCTTTCCCGAGGAGGAGAAGGGAAACCCGATCAGGGATTCCTTGCCGATCGTCATTCTTGTCGGCGGCGTCATTCTCGGAATGTACACCGGCGCTTTCACCGCTACCGAGGCGTCGGCGACAGGTGTCGTTCTCGCGGCTATCATTGCCTACTACTACGGCGGATTGACCTGGAACGCCGTCAAGGTGTCGTTCGAGAACACCGTGATTTCGAGCGCGGTGATCATGTTCATCACCATCTGCGCCCAGATCCTGCAATACGGCATCGTCATCACAGGGTTCGGGGCCGGCGTCGCCAAATTCATCGTCGAACTGAATCTGAGCCCGTTCGTTTTCTTTCTCATCCTGCTCGGCATTTACATTGTGCTCGGGATGTTGATGGAAGGCCTGTCAATGATGCTGGTGACGGTGCCTCTGATCTACGCGCCGATGATCGCGATGGGATTTGACGGCGTCTGGCTGGGCATCCTGCTGATCCTCTTCATCGAGCTGGGGCAGATTCATCCGCCCGTCGGCCTGAACCTCTTCGCCATCCAATCGATATCGCCGCAAACAAGCCTGGCGACGATTGCATGGTCGTCGCTGCCCTACTGTTTCATCATCATCGCCTTCGCTTTCCTGATCTATTTGGTGCCGGAGATCGTCCTGTGGCTGCCAAAGACGATGCGATGATCCGCGCTGGAGAATAAAATGTACGCTGCTCCTCCGAGGGTGACCGCTGAGGTCTTTGCCACCCTCCCTGATGACCTTCGCAAGTCGAGCCGTGGCGGCGAATGGTTCGGACACCAACCCGCCATGGGGCACCACCACTCGGTGCTGGAAGGATTGTCTTTCGACGGCGAGGGTAACCTGTATTGCGTCGACATTCCCTGGGGGAGGATCTTCAGGATCGATCCCAAGGGCAATTTCCAGGTGATCGCTGAGTATGATGGATGGCCGAACGGCCTCCGGGTCCATCAGGACGGGCGCATCTTCGTCGCCGACCATAAGTACGGGATCGTCACGCTCGACCCTGACACCGGGAAGATCACGCCCTTCCTGGAGCGCGTGCGGCTTGAACATCTCAAGGCCGTCAACGATCTCTATTTCGGCCAGAACGGCGACCTCTATTTTACGGATCAGGGCCTGACCGGCCTTCACGATCCGACGGGCCGCGTGTTCCGCGTGCGCCCGAACGGCCAAGTCGACTGCCTGCTCGACAATGTTCCGAGCCCGAACGGCCTGGTTCTCTCGCTTGACGAGAAGGTGTTGTACGTCGCGGTGACGCGCGCCAATGCCATTTGGCGCGTGCCGTTCTCTGACGATGGAACGGTCGCAAAGGTCGGCAACTTCATTCAGATGACGGGCGGTGGTGGCCCCGATGGCATCACGATCGACGAGGCTGGCAACCTGGTCGTCTGCCAGATCGGCCTTGGCGCATTGTGGCTGTTCAGTCCTCAAGGGGAGCCGATCTTGCGCGTCGATAGCGGTACCGGGCGCCAGGTGACGAACGTGGCTTATGGCGGACCGGAGCGCAAAACCGCCTTCTTCACCGAGTGCGACGCGGGGGTGATCCTCAAGGCTGAAATGCCTCATCCCGGCACGCGCATGTACTCAGGGTTTTGAAGTTCGGATCCGCTCGGCATGAAAATCGATAAGCTTCGGGCTAGCGCTCTTTCGATTGCGGACCTCAAGGAGATGGCCCGTGAGAATTTGCCTCGCGGGATTTTCGAGTATGTAGCGCGGGGAATCGACGAGGATCGAAGTCTCAGAGCCAATTCAAACGCTTTTGACGAGATCGACTTGGTACCGCGCGTGGTGCGGGACGTCTCTTCGCCCAGCACTTCGTGCCAACTGTTCGGGCATCCTGCGGCAGCTCCAATAGCAGTATCTCCTACAGGGTTTGCGAGCCTGCTCTGGCTTGACGGAGAAATCGGATCGGCGCGTGCAGCTTCCCGCGCCGGTGTGCCCTTTGCCCTGTCGACAGGGTCGATTACTCCGATGGAGCAAATCAGGGACGCGGTCGACGGGCGTCTATGGTTGCAACTTTACGTTTGGCCTCAGCGTGAAATGACGCGCGAATTGATCGCGCGAGCAAAGCGGGCGCGGTACGACGCGTTGATCGTCACAGTTGATACGCCAATTGCCCCATTCCGGCCGTACAACCTCAAGAACGGCTTCAGCATTCCCTTCAAGGTTTCACGGAGAAATTTCTGGGACATCGCAAGCCACCCGCGCTGGCTGTATAGCGTGGTGTTTCGCAGATGGCTGAAATCTGGTCCGATGGTAGCCGAGAATTATCCGGAGGCCCTGCGCGTCCCGGTGGCTGCCGCTAAGCCCGGGAAATTCAATCTTCCATTCTGCGATAATATAAGTTGGGATGATCTCAAAGAGTTCAGGCGAATTTGGGACGGGCCGCTGATACTGAAAGGGGTCATGCATCCCGAGGATGCTGAACGAGCTGTAGACGTTGGCTGTGATGGGATTATCGTCTCCAATCACGGCGGGCGAAACTTGGATGGCTCGATCGCTCCGATAAGGATGTTGCCGGAGATCGCTGACCGGGTAGGGGGGCGGGCTACAGTATTGCTGGATAGTGGCATTACTCGTGGTAGCGACGTTCTTAAAGCCTTGGCGCTTGGTGCTTCGGCTGTAATGACGGGGAAAGCAACCTTGTTCGGTGTGGGCGCAGCGGGAGAGGCCGGAGCTCAGCGTGCGCTAGAGCTTCTCGTCGATGAGCTCGTGCGCGTTATGGTCAACTCCGGTGCACGAGAAGTGCAATCGCTCGCGCCAGATCTGCTTCGGCTCTCACAGTCATTTGAGAGATTCCTGCCGAAGGGAGCGAAGCATGATTAATAGGGAATCTCTTGGTCAAACCCGAAAAGCCGATTTCGATTTCGAGGGCGAATTTGAATCTGACCCTGCCTCGATGCAGATCTATCGCATCATATGGTTTTCGACGCTGGTGATTTCGATAGTAGGCTTGGCGTGGATTCTATATAATAATTCATTCTAAATCTTGTGAATCTATATCAAGCCGCCAATCGCCCGAGAGCGGGCCGTACGCTACTCAAGTTGTCTTATGGAATGACTTGCTGGGCGGCTCGTTTGGGCCGAAATTTGCTGAGTGAGACGGCCGCAAGGTTTTGGAGCTGGCCTGCCCCCATTAAGTGGCCCGGTTTAAATCTAATGCATGGTGGGCTTTGGTCCTGCCCCTTTTTGTGGTCCAGGCGCTATGCATGGCCTGCCCCCATTTGGTGGCTCAGTTCTAATCTAATGCATTGTGGGCTTGGCGGCCACGGTTGAGGTGGCCGGCGAGGCGTGTTGGGTTTGCGCAGCCGGTCACACGATAGTGCGCGGTGCTGGTGGCCGGTAGTGCGGCCCTTCGGAGCCTTGCGTTGCGTAGATCGATGCTGCCCCAGAACCCGGCACGCGAACCGCTCCGACACGCCGAACTTCATCATGGCGTAGCCGCAGCGCGCTTCAATCCCGATCTCAAGAGAAAGTACGAGGAGCTCATCGCTGCGGGGAAGGAGAAGAAGGTCGCGCTGACCGCGATCATGCGGAAAATCATCGTGATGGCCAACGCCCTCATCCGCGACGGCGGTCGATGGACCACAAGCCGCGCTTGACCAACACGGATACTCAGGAGTTGGGGCCTCCGACAAACCCGGGGCGGTTCAAGACGGCCGACCGGTTCGCTCCGCCGTTGGTGACCAGGCTCGGCAAATCGGACGCTCAAATCGGTCATTTCAGGCGTTGCTATCAGTCTCGATCCTTTCCACGGCTGATACTGTCGGATGACGCGAGAAGCGCTGTATGATCTGCTCGCCATCGACGGACCCATCCATGCCGACGACCATGCAAATGTTGGCCGAACCGTCCGGGCGCACCTCGACCCCCAAGCTCTGCAACGGAAAACCGAAGCGCTGCGCGTCAGTGGCAAGTCGTATGATCCCGTCATAGGCATCGCCGGCCTCGGCCTTGATCGCGATCCAGGACATCGGTTGTGGGCGCATCATCCGTGACTCCAGCGCTAGGCAGCGGAGCTGTTGGTGAGGAGAGACGCTGCCTTCTCGCCGATCATCAGCGCGGTTGCGTGCAGAGCAGCATTGGGCAGGCGCGGAATGATCGCGTTGTCCGCGACCCGCAGTCCATCGACCCCGCGGACTCGCAGTTCCAGATCGAGCACTGCGTTGTTGTCCGGCCCGATCGCGCAGGTGCCGCACTGGTGGTAGGAGGTGGCAGACCGCTGGCGGATTTCCTCGACCATCTGATCGTGAGTTTGCACTCCACTGCCGGGAGCGAGTTCCTCCTTGATATAGCGGGCGATCGCTGGCTGGCGCATCACCTGACGCATGCGATCCACACCGGCAGCGAGGATCTGGATGTCTCGCGCGTCGCTGAAATAGCCGGTATGGACGACCGGCTGCGCAAGAGGATCGGCCGAGCGTAGCTCGACCTTACCTCGGCTGTAGGGCGTGCCCTGATAGATCGTCATGCCGAAGCCCTGCTGGCGGGGCAGGAGATCCCGGATGCTTTTGCCGCCGCTGGGGGGCAGCGCCGAGAGCATGACGACCTGCATATCTGCGATTTGCAGGCGAGGGTCGCTTTTGAAGAAGCCGCCGGCGGACGCGAAGCTTTCCGCCAGCGGCCCGCCGCGTTGCAAGAGGTAGCGAAAACCGGCGCGCGTCGCCCCTTGCGCAGACAAATGATTGCGGGCTGTGACCGGTTCCGAGCAGGCGTAGCTCGGCCGGTAGCAGGGATGGTTCTGCAGGTTCTGCCCGACTTTGGGCGAATCCGCCACAACCGCAATGCCATGGCGGCGCAAGGCTTCAGCCGGGCCGACGCCCGACAGCATCAGCAGGGCCGGGCTCATGATGGCGCCCCCCGACAGGACCACCTCCCGGGCGACATGGAACGCGACGAGCTCGCCGGCGCGAACCGCCTCGACAGCCGTCGCCTTGCCCCGAACGATACGGACACGCACGACGCGGGTATCGGTCGCGACCGTGAGATTGGGCCGCCGGCGAGCCGGACCCAGAAAGGCACGGGCCGCGCTCAGCCGAAGACCGCGGTCGATGTTCACGTCGTACCAGCCGATACCTTCGGAATGATCCGCGTTAAGATCGTCCACGATCGGCAGGCCGGCCGCCTGAGCCGCGTCCAGAAAGGCGTCGCAGATCGGCAACTCCGGGTTTGCGCGCCTTAGCCGCATCGGGCCCGTGCCGCCATGCCATTCGCCGGGACCGCGGTAGTTGGATTCGGATTTGAGGAAGTAAGGCTTCAGATCGGCAAAGCTCCAACCCGAGCAACCCATCTTGGCCCAGGCGTCGTACTCACTGGAATGGCCGCGGGTATAGATCATCCCGTTCATGCTGCTCGACCCGCCGATGATCTTGCCCTGGAGCAAGGTAGCGGAGCGGCCAAAGAGATCGTCGATCGGCTCGCTGACGAAGTTCCAATTGTGCTTGGCGATTGCGCCGGCCGCGAAGCCGAGCCCCGGCACCCGCATCAGAGGGCTGTTGTCTTTGCCGCCCGCTTCGAGCAGCAGGACCTTGACTGACGGATCCTCGGAGAGACGAGCTGCCACGACGCAACCGCTCGCTCCTGCACCGACGACGATGTAGTCGAATGACTGAGTTGCCACGCCGTTACCTCGGCCGCCGCTCGATAACATGGTTGAGGACACGCTGGACCGTGGCCAGATCCTCGGGGGAGACGCCACGAAACAGGATCTCCTCGTTGCGGCGGGTATGCGCGACGATTGATCGAATATGCTCGTCCCCGGCGGCGGTCAGCTTCACCCGTCTGCGGTCGTCGGCACAGGCGAGTCCCTGGGCGACGACACTGTCGAGGACATTCTGGCTGGCGTTGAAATCCAGCAGGAGTTCCGGCTGAAGCTCCTCCAGCGTCCGGCAGGGATGGGTCTGGGCGGCCTTCAGCAGCCGGGCCTGCATCAGAGAGAGACCGAGCCCGGCGGTCTTCCGGCCCTTCTCGAGCTGCGAGGCGATCGTGCCATAGGCCCGTACCAGCAGGGACGTGAGCAGGCGCTCGTCGTCCAGAAGTGGGGCCACTCCACCAGTGCCCGCAGGCAGCTGCACATCGGGATGATCCGCAGCGATGGCGTAGCGGCCCTTCGAGAACAGCAGCGGTTGACGATCGAAGCGCGAGAAGCGCTCGACCTGACCTAGCAGGATCAGATGATCGCCGCCATCGAAGGTCTGTGTTCGACGGCACTCGAAGCTGGCGGCGCTGCCGTCGAGCAGGGGCGATCCCTCGATGCCGTGCCGGGAGGCAACGCCATCGAACTTGTTGGGGCCGGATTTGGCGAAGCGCTGCGACAGCGCCATCTGGTCGTGCGCCAGCACGTTCACCGCAAAATGGCTGCAGGCCTCGAAGGCTGCGAAGCTCTGGCTCTCGCGCCGGATCGACCACAGCACCAGCGACGGCCTGAGCGACACCGATGCGAATGAATTCGAGGTCATGCCGTAGCGCGTGCCGTCGACGCAGGTCGTGATGACCGTCACGCCGGTGGCAAACTCGCCGAGGGTACGGCGGTAGCCGTCGATGCCGAGCTCCGGATTTCCGGTTTCGATCGCGTTCATGAATGTCAGCCTTCTCGCTGATCCGGGGTGAGGCGAGGCCCGCCGTTTGGCTGGCTCGGGGTCGGCACGAGGCGTGATCGGCGGCTCTCGGTGCCGCCGATCACGCGAGGGTCAGCCGCCGGTCAGTCGTGGCAGCACGAGGGAGATCCAGGGCACCATCGCGATCAGGATCAGGCCTGCGACCAGCACGATCAGGAACGGCCGCATGGCCCTGGCCGCATCGGCCACCGTGGACTGCGCGACGCCGCAGGTGATCAGAAAGGCAATGCCGATCGGAGGCAGGAACACACCGATGCCCATCGCGATCAGGAGCACGATCACGTAGTGCACGGGGTCGACACCCAGATGGACGGCGGCCGGCATCAGCAGGGGCGACATGATCAGCAGGGCTGGAAGGCCTTCGAGCAGGCAGGAAACGATGATCATCAGGCTGATCGACGCCAGCATGAAGACCAGGACGCTGCCGCCGTGAAGGCTGGTCAGCCACTCTGCGAGACGCTGGGGCAGGTCGGCGACGGTCAGCGTCCACGCGAAGGCTGCTGCTGCCGAGAGCACGAACAGCACCATTCCCGAGAGGACGGCCGCCTCGATCGCGCCGTTGATGAAGTCGGCCAGCGATAATTCGCGATAGACCAGGACCGACAGGAAAAGGCCGAAGACGACGGCGATACCGGAGACCTCCGTCGGTGTGGCGATGCCGAAGCGGATCCCGACCATCAGCATGATCGGCATGAGCAGCGGCAGGAACGCGCCGGCCCCGGCCGACAGGATTTCCTTCGAGGAGGCCCGGGGCTTCGAGCGCTCGCCATTTCGGCGAGCCTGGACATAGATTAGCACGACGAGGCAGATCGCCAGAGCCGCCGCGGGCAGGAGACCTGCGATGAGCAGCGCGCCGATCGAGACCGAGGTGATCGCCGCGATGACCAGCATCGCGAGGCTTGGTGGCACGGTCTCCGCCATGGCGGCGGAGGCCGCGAGCACCGCTGCGATCTGGCCGGGCGAGTAGCCCTTGCGCAGGAGCGTGTCGCGCATCACCGAACCGACGGCGGCGACATCGGCGACCTTCGAGCCCGAGATGCCGGAAACGAGATAGGTCGCGACCACCACGACCTGGAGCAGGCCGCCCGGCATATGTCCTACGAGGGAGGAGGCGAAGCGCACGAAACGCAGGCTGATCCCGCCGCGCTCCATGATGACTCCGGCCCACAGGAAGAAGGGCAGGGCTAGCAGGATGAAATGCTGCGCGCTCGACGCCATGTTCTGCGCCACCGCGACGAAGGGGATCGAGTCGGCGACGTGCAGGTAGAAGGCGGCCGCCAGCATCAGCGCGAATCCGACGGGCAAACCGAGCAGGACCACGGCGAAGAAGAAGCCCAACATCAGATACATCGGGCCGTCGCCCTCCGGCGGCCAACGGCTCAATGCCAGTTGACCCAGCACCAGGGCGAGGCCGGCGCCGAGGATCAGCGGTATCAGGACTCGCACTTCGTGCCGCGCGAGACGATCGAGCGAGAACAGGACCACCAGCATCATGCCGACGAACAGCGGCAGCGATACCAGCCCTGCCGGCAGGTCGAGCGCCTGGGTGCGCTGGCCCCATTGCTCCATGACGAGTTCCCAGGAGGAGCGTGCGATCAGGGCGGAGACGATAAGGACGAGAATCTCAAGCACGATGGCCAGGCCATCGCGGCCCTTGGGGGACAGAAATGCCGTGGCGAGGTTGACTGCCGTGTGACCGCCGCGGCGATACGCGACGGCGCCGCCGACGAAGGTCAGGATGGAGATCGCGATGACCGTGACCTCGTCGGTCCACATCACCCCGTAGCCGAACAGCGCCCTGGCCACGACATGGGTCATGACGGCGCCCAGTTCGACCATGAGCGTCACGACGAGCAGCCAGACGAGGGCGCGGTCGAGCTTCAGGATTGCCGGACCCACCATGCGCGCCCAAGGCGTGCCGGTGGGAACTTCAGGAGCCGCCAGATGCATTTCCGCCATGTCCGAACCTATCGACCGCCGTAATGACCGGCGTATCGCTCGCCAGGTCTGTCACGCGATGCGTGGGGGGAAGAATAGGCGGCGCGGGTGCTGCGCCGCCTTCGCGTGTCAGGCCTTGGCGTCACGCAGGACACGGTCGACGAGTTCGGCACCGACCTTCTGCTTGAACCGGTCATAGACGGGTGCCAGCAGGGCCCGGAACGCGGCGACATCGACCGGAATCACCTCGATGCCGCGGTCCTTGATGAATTTCTCCGACTCGAGCGACTTCTCGTTGACATAAGTCCGCCATCCCGGCTGCAGCTCCGCGGCGGTGTCCCGGATCAGCTTCGCCTGCTCGGGCGCTAGCGCATTGAGGCGGCGCTTGCTCATCGCCAGCCATACGGGGTTATAGGCATGGTTCGTGAGGCTGACGTACTTCACCACCTCGTACCATTTGGAGGCCACGAGGCTGAGGAATGGCACCTCGAACCCGTCCACCGTCCCTTGCGAGACGGCGAGATAGAGCTCGGTCGAGTCGACGATGGTCGGGATCGCGCCGAGCGTGGCGAACGTGTCCGCGAACACCGGTCCGGCGGGCAAGCGGATCTTCAGGCCCTGGAAATCCTTCGGCTCCCGGATGGCGCGCTTCGAGGTCTGCGTCACCCGCCAGCCCCAGCTCGACCAGGCCAGGACCTCGATGCCCTTCTCGGACATCTTGCCGGTCAGCATCTTGCCGACATCGCCGTCGATGACCCGCTCGGCCGCCTTCTCGTCCGAGAACATGAACGGCAAGCCGAGGACACCGAGCTCGGGGACGATGCCCTCCGACATCGAGGCGCCGTTCACGGCCATGTCGATCGTGCCCGTCTGGAGGCCGGTCAGGGCATTGGCGATGGTACCGAGCTGCCCGTCGGGAAAGATCCTGATCTTGACCGAGCCCGACGAGCGCTCCTCCAGCAGGGCTGCGAACTTGGTCAGGATCGCGTGGTTGGGATGGGTCGCCGAATCCGGCGTGCTGATGCGAAGCGTGACATTTGCCGCCCGGCCGATCGACGGGGCGAAGATTCCGGCTGCGGCAGCGCCGCCGAAGGCGATGGCTTGGCGTCGGTTGATCATGGTCATGTGTTCCTCCCAGGTTGTTCTGCGCCCATTCGGGCGTCGGTTCGTTGTGTCGGCTGCCCGCTTCCGGGCCGGTTCGTCGAATTCCTCTCGTGTCGCCAGTATCGGTCGCTGAGGCCGTCGTGACGGCCCCGTTCTTATCCGTGCAGGTTGTCCCGCAGCGTCCGGCCTTCGTATTCGCGACGCACGAGCCCGCGTTTCTGCAGGATGGGCACGACGTGATCCACGAACTCCTCGATCATGCCCGGCTTTGTCGGAGCGCTCAGATTGAAGCCGAGCGCACCGCTCTCGCGCCAGTAGCGTTCGAGTTCGTCCGCGATGCGCTCGGGCGAGCCGACCACCTGCGGCAGACCGACCGTCAGGCCCATCTGGATTGCAGCCTCCCGGACCGTGAGCTTCCTACCCTTGTCGGTGCCCATCTTGGTGAGCGCTTCCATCATGCCGCGCGATGCCTGCGTCGGCAGTTCGTCCAGAGGCTGGTCCGGGTCGAGCGTACTGCAATCGATCCCGAGCGGTCCCGAGAGGCGGCTGAGCCCGGCATCGAGGGGCACCCGCTCGCGGAGACGCTGAAGGCGCGCCTGCGCCTCCTCGTCAGTGCTGCCGATGACGTATTGCAGGCCGAAAAGCGTGCCGACCGGTTCCTTGCCCGCCGTGCGGGCACCCTCATCGAAGCGCTTCCGGAAGGCGCTCATCGCTTCGAGATGCGGCTGGATCGCGAAGATCGCGTCGGCATGCTTGAGTGCGAACTCCATGCCGCGGCCCGACGATCCGGCCTGGAAGATCACCGGGCGCCCGCCCTGTGGCGAAGGAAGGGTCGATGACACGGCCTGGCAACGAAAGTACTTTCCATCATGGTCGATGCGCGCGATCTTCGCAGGATCAGCAAGGATTCCGGTCGCCTTGTCCATGGGCAGTGCTCCGGGGCCGAAGCTGTCCCAGAGCGCGTAGCAGACGTCCATGAATTCGTCGGCGAAATCGTAGCGTTCGTCATGGTCCATGAGCGCCTGGCCGATGGCGCGGTGCTCCGCCCGCATGTGGCCGGTCACGACGTTCCAGCCGACGCGACCCTTGCTCAGATAGTCCAGTGTCGCGATCCGCCGATGCGCCAGATAGGGCGGCGTACCGTTGACCGACAGTGTGACGCCGATGCCGAGATGGTCGGTCGCTGCCGCCATGGCCGCGACCAGCGGCATCGGATCATGCGTCGGCCAGACCACACCATAGGTGAGGGGGGTCTCGGGGCCATTCTTGTACTGGTCGGATGCTGCCGGCGTATCGGCGAAGAAGGCGGCATCGAAGCGGCCGCGCTCCAGCGTCTTGGCGATGTGCTGCCAATAGCCGAAATCGCCCATGCCTTCGAGCTGGCCGTCATCTTCGCTGGCCCAGCTCAACGCCGTATGCGTGATCGGGGAGTGGAAGAACATATGGATCAGGTGCATCTGGAACATGGCGTTCGCGATCAATCCTGTTGCAGGGGAGCCGGCCGGGGCATTCAGCCCTGCGGTGGGCTCCATTCGGTGTCGACGGTTCGCACGCCTGCGGCGTCGAGAATTTTCTGGATGCCGACGATCTCGAACAGCGACGATCCGGCCTTGATCTCGCTGCGGATGCGGGCCTCCGTTTCGTTGCGCTCGCGCGCCCGGCGAATGGTCTCGGCGGCCAGGCGGACGGGAACGACTAGAACGCCGTCGTCATCGGCGACGATGATGTCGCCGGGCATCACCTGGACGCCGTCGCAGACAAGCGGGACATTGACGGCGCCGGGGCCGCGCTTCTCGGGATGAGAGGGCGAGACGATCGTCGACCAGACCTTGCAGCCCATCTGCCGCAGCGCTTCCGTATCCCGAACCGGACCGTCAATGATCAGGCCGGCGACGCCTTTCTCCGCGGCATAGGTCGCTGCGACATCGCCCCAGAGCGCGCCCTGCGGCAGGCCGCCATTCGACAGCACCAGCACATCCCCCGCCTGCGCCACGTTCAATGCCGCGTGGATCATCAGGTTGTCGCCGGGGTAGTTGTTGGAGGTGACCGCCTGGCCGGCCAGCTTTTGACCTGTTGCGATCGGGCGCATCCGCGGAGTCATCAGGTGGCTCCGGCCCTCGATTGCCCCCATGGCTTCATGCAGGTCGGAAACCGGGAACTGTCCGATCTCGGCGATCAGGGCCGGATCGCAGCGCGGAATGCGGGTGTAGATGACGGGCTGCATCACGGGGTCCCTCGTGCGGGCCGGTTCGACGATCGGTCGAAGCCATAGAAATTGGCGGGGTTGTCGACGAGGACCCGCCGGCGAAGGGCTCCGTCCGGCAGCCAGGCTGCGAGTGGATCGAGGAGGTCGGCGAAGTCGGGAAGGGGACCCGAGAACGCCGGATGCGGCCAGTCGCTCCCCCAGAACAGCCGGTCCGGCGCAGCCTCGACTAACGCTTCGGCCAGAGCCGTGATGTCGTCGTAAGGCGCGCCCACGCGCGAAAGCCGATAATAGCCCGACAGCTTCGCAAAATGCCTGCCGCTTCGAAGCAGGTCGAGCATCGCCTGCATCGCAGGTTGTGCCGGTCCGCCAGCCGGATCGATCATGCCGAGATGGTCGAAGACGATCTGGCAGGGCAGCCGCGCGAACAGACCGTTCAGTTCCACAAGCTGCTCGGGCTTGACCAGCAGTTGCAGGTGCCAGCCGATCTCCGCCGATCTCTCCGCCAGCCGAATCAGGTCGGTCTCGAACGCGGCGCCCTGCTGCGGGGCGATGATCCGTCGGACACCGCACGCCCCATTGGCCTGCAATTCGGCAAGGTGCCGATCGGAAGCATCCGTCTCGATCGCGACGATGACCTTCGCGGGGATCCCGAGCTCGGCAGCGGCCGTCAGATGGCGGCTGTTGTCCGTGCCATAGACGCCCGGCTGAACGATGATCGCACGTTCGATGCCGATCCCGGCGAAGATCCGCCCGGCAGTTGCCGGCAGGGCATCCTGCGGCGTGTAGCTCCGGTTCGGAATATAGGGAAAGTCGGCCTCGGGGCCGAAGACATGGAAATGCGCATCGGTCATGCCGCCGGGCAGATCGAAGCTCGGCCGCCGCAAGGATTGCGGGGCGTCATGGCTGGCCATCGTCACCTCGTCGTCCCTCCCCGCGTCACCGAAGCCGCGGTTCCAGTTCCTCGCCCTCTCCAGACCCGGAGCGGGTCATCGGGAGACGATGGCATCGGCCCGCCGAGGACGTGCCGAATGCAAGGAGACTTGCACGAGAGGGGTATCGATTGAATGAGCTATATTGTGATCGTATCTGGCATAAAAACCGATAGATCGATCAGAGGTTGGCGATCGCTTCGAGTGGATAAGGCACGGCGCTTACGTCGTCCTCGGGCTGGATGAAGATGTCCTGATAAGCCGGCAGGCGGTTGCGCAGATAGGCGATCAGCCACTTCATCAAGACGTCGGGCGTATGGCCGTCGAGATGGACGATGTGGAGGGGCAGGCTGAAGGGCATTCCGTTGAACATCTCGAAGCGCAGAATCTTCAGTTCGCCGCGGGCGACCTGATTCCGGACCAGATGCAACGGTGCAAAGGACCAGCCGAAGCCGTTCGATGCATACTCGAGCCGGCTGTGTTGATCGGCGAACATCCAGTACTGGGAACTCAAGACGAGGCCGGAGATGGCCTGCGCGCGATCCGTCAGCACGAGTTGAACGTGCCTGCGCAGCTCGGCTCGTGTGATCATCCCGTCGATGTGGGCTAGTGGATGCGAACTCGCGACGATCGGGACGATCCGCACCGTGGCCAGGAATTCAGTCCGAAGGCCGGTCGCCTCCGAAAGCAGCGGCGAGTAGATCGCCAGGCGCGCCATTTTGCTTCGCAGCCTTTGTTCCGTTGCGCCCAGTCCTTCCGTGAACAACGTCACGGGGATGCCCGGAAATGCCTCTTTGAAGGCTGTCAGGCTTTCAATCAGAAGATCACTCGGAAAGACCTGGTCGACGGCCAAGGTCAATTGAGGGGGAAGATCGCTTGCCAGGCTCTGCGCCCTTCGCCTGAACGCTTCGACGTCCTGAAGGATATGCGTGGCCTCACGCAGTAGGGCACACCCCGCTTCCGTGAGGCGCGGCGTCTTTCCGCCTCGCTCGAAGAGTTCAAGCCGCAACGTCGCTTCCATGGACTTGACCGATTGACTGACCGCCGACTGGACTCGGCCGAGGCGGCGCGAAGCAGCAGAGAAGCTCCCCGTTTCTGCCACGCATAGGAAAATCCGCATCTGGTCGAGCGTAAGTGAATCCAGCAATCGTCTAGCTCCGGTTGTCTGCTGCCGAATGTTAGCTCCGGATCGAATACATCATAGGTTTAATGACGGGGCGAGGAGCCGTTGAACCGGGAAATTGATAATCTTGAGGTGGTTTCGCGCCAAGCACCCGCCTGGCGGGAGGATTCGCGCTGGTCAATCGGGGCGTAATGTGTTCGCGAGCTGCGCGCCTGCGTCTGAACCGCTCGCTCTCGGACGGAATGCGCCACTTCCGGACGTTCGTGCCTTGCCAAGAAGCAGACATACAATAGGGTACAACAAGGGGGGTGCCGCGACAGATTTCACGACGGCTGCAATGCGCGTGCGCCTTGGCACCGATGCTAGGCGCATCAGTAGAGGCAGCCGTTTTCATCAGGGAGGGAAGATGGAGCGAGCTCCTCAAAACTGAGGTACGAGCGCTATCACGTGTGGACCAGCGCGCTTAGCCGATGGCTGGTTGGTATGGATTACAGTGGAGCTCAGGCGCCGTACGGAACATAAGTCGCGACGAAGCTGACGAGCTGGCTCTGCCGGGCCGTGCCGGTTTTCGAAAAAATCCTTTGAAGATGGCTTCGTGCCGTCGTCGCCGCGATGCCCATGCGTTTGGCCGCTAGGATCGTGTCGAGGCCCTCGACCACGAGCGCCAGCATGCGCGCCTCGGCAGCGGTCAGGCAGAATGCCCGACCGATCTCGGAGAGATTGCGAGCGATAGCCCGATAGGGATCGTCCACGGTGAGGACGAAAAGATCGAGGCCGAGGCCGCCCAGATGCACGGCGTCGACCGCGACCTGCCGCCCGTCCATCATCGCCAGCGGCAGCCGTGCGGCGTCGCCGGTCGTGCCCTTGCAGCAGCGCCTGAGCCAGGTCTGCAGTCGGGCGGCAAAATTCCGGTCGGTAGAGACAAAGCGCTTCGCCGATCCAAGGCCCTCGCGAGCAAGCGCCACGCCGGCGCTGTTGCCGAAACGGATTTGCAGATCGGCGTCGATGACCAGGAAAGCTTTGGCGCCGCAATCCAGCGCATCAAGCCCGTGATGCTCGATGCCCCAGGAGGGATGGGGCCGCGCGGAGCCGGTAGCCTGCAATGCGAACGACATCAGCTATTCTCGCGTTAGATCCCGGTCGCCGATCCTGTCTGCCATGCGGATCAGCCAGAGAATGGTTTCGCGCTCCTGTGAAGCGAGTGCCGTTGAGCGCGAGGCCTTCACGGCGGCCTCCCGAAATTCCGACCATCTCAAATGGAAATCCGCCAAATCCCTGATGGGCATAAGTTCGACTCCGAGGGGTTTTTTAGTCATTGCGTTTTTTCGCCAGCCACAACTCGCAGCTTATTCGGCCGCCGCGGCCGCTGGCGCGTGAAAAAACCGTGAAGCGCATTGTGGTGCGTCGCGGGAGGTTGCTAATCTTTGATTGCAGCGCGGGACGCTGCGTCATGGACGGCAAGCTTCGTCATGGACAGCAGGCTTCTTGAGATAAATCTCTTCGGCGCGTGCTCGGTTAGGTCGAGCGTGGCCGAGGGGTTCGAGATCACCGGCGCCAAGCACAAGGCTCTGTTCGTTCTGCTTGCGACCGCGCCGTTTGGCCGTCGCACGCGGTCGTTCCTGCAGGAAACGCTCTGGGGGGTGGCCTGCTACGACACGGGGCGCCAAAGCCTTCGTCGCGCGCTCGCCGACATCAAGGCCGTCATGGGCGACAGCTTCGGGGATCTCCTGACGAGCACCAA
This sequence comes from Allobosea sp. 05L423, assembly GCF_056397745.1. Classification (NCBI taxonomy): domain Bacteria; kingdom Pseudomonadati; phylum Pseudomonadota; class Alphaproteobacteria; order Hyphomicrobiales; family Alloboseaceae; genus Allobosea; species Allobosea sp. 05L423. Next base: position 102,163 of record NZ_JBFTOA010000002.1, read on the forward strand.
CTCAGAGGTTTCGCTGGATCTCTCGCGCGTCACCTTCCTCGGGCGGTCCGGCCAAGGCGCGTTTCTGGAAGGCCTGGACATCAAGGAGGCCGGCTTCGGACAATGGCTGTCCGGCATCCGCCAGAATCCGCGGCAGCTCGACGGCCTGTTCACCCTGACGTCGAGCGCCGCTGGCGCATCGGTGCTTCCCGCCATCGCCGTCCTGCCCTTCCGCGCCGTCGGCAACGACGTCGCCGACGCGACCATCAGCGATTGGCTGGCGGAGGAAATCTGCCGATCGCTCAGCCGCTCGCGACTGCTCTCGGTGATCTCGCACCTGTCGTGCCGCGAGCTTGCGCGGACCGGTATCGACATCGCGCAGGTCCGCTCGTCGCTGCGCGTCGATTTCTGCGTTGCCGGGAGCCTTCGGCGGTCGGGAGGGCAACTCGTGCTGGATGCCGATTTCATCGACGTGCGCTCTGGACGCATCCTGTGGACGCGCCAGACGAGCAATCCGATCGACAGCTTCTTCCAGGCTGCCGAGGACGGCATCGCGGCGATCGTCGGCTCAATCGGTGCCGCCATCGCCGACGAAGCGCTCAACCACGTCGCGGGCCGCCATCTGGCCGAGGTGGAGGACCACCGCCTCGTCATCGCCGGCGTGCGCCTGATGAACCGGTCGACGCTTCACGACCTGGCGCGTGCGCGCGAGTTGCTGGAGGAAGCGCTGCGGCGCGCGCCTTATGTCGCCGAGACCCATGCCTGGCTCGGCAAGTGGTATTTCCTCAGCGTCTTCAACGGTTGGAGTACCGATACAGCAGCGGAAACGCAGCATGGGATCGACTGTACCGCCCGGGCGCTGGATCTTTCGCCCGACAACGCCTTCTGCCTAACCATCGACGGGCTCGCGCAGAACAATCTCCTGAAGCGGCTCGACGTCGCCGAGCAGCGCTACGCGACTGCACTGGCGATCAATCCCAACGAGGCGCTGTCCCTGCTGTTGCGCGGCGCGCTGCACGCCTTCCGCGACGAGGGGCCGGAGGCGATCCGGTCCGTCGAGCGGGCAAGACGGCTCTCGCCGATCGACCCGTTCCGATACTTCTACGAGTCCCTGAGCGCGACCGCGTATCTGTCGGCAGGCGCCTACGAGCGCGCGCTGGAGCTGGCGGAATCTTCGCTAATGCTTAACGATCGCCATGTCTCGACGCTGCGGGCCAAGATCATCGCGCTGCATAATCTCGATCGTGGCGACGAATTGAAGGCCGCAGGGCAGCAGCTGCGGCGGCACGTGCCCGATTTCACGATCGACGGCTATCTCCGCAGCCATCCGGCCTCGGATTCGAAATTCGGCCGCAAGGCGGTGGCGGCTCTCGCCGCCGCCGGGCTTTCCTAGAAGATCCGGGGAACGACATGTCGAGTGCAGGCGGTATCGGTGGAATCGGCAGGATAGGCGGCATCGGGGGAATTGGAGGCATAGGTGGCATAGGAGGCATAGGTGCGACGGGCGTCGGTCCCTTCGTTCCGGGCGGCGGTGCCAATCCGCTTCTGGCCCAGGGTTTGACCATCAACGCTCAGGCGATCGGTCATATCGGCGGCGTCGACGATACGGGCAACTCGGCAGAGGGCAGCTATGCCGAGCTTCCGGTTGGGCCGGCCGCGAACATGGACAGCTGGGCCGCATGGGTACGCGCCTCGCTTTATCTCAGCGACGTTCTGAAGCGCCTCGACTGGACTCCCAGCAAGCGGCGAAGTGCGGCTGGAACGGAAGCCTTCAACGGGATCGAGATGACCTATGGTCGAAAGCCGCTCGTCACCCTGCAACGACCGAGCGTCGATCTCTTTCGGCGGCAGCTTCGCCACATCCGCGCCTATGCCGACCAGCGCGCCGACAGGGCGCCGGAGATCCTCACGCAGGTCGGTTATCCCGTCGATTATTTCGCCAGCCTGCTCGGACTGAACGCCGATGCCAACAAGTCGACCTTCGAACTCATCGGCATCACGCAGGTCGTCACCTCGCATGTGGCGATGGTCGCCAAGCATCATCTTGCCTGTCGGCGGCCCGACCGTCTCGGTGCGACAACGATGGCGATGATCCCGACGCCGGCGCATGGGACCTTTCCGAGCGCCCATGCGGCGGAGGCCTTCGCAGTCGCGACCGTGCTGGAAGGCCTGCTCAGGAAACTGGATGCCAAGCCGCCGGCCGAGCACCACTTTCCCCAAAGCGGGCGGGCAGGACTTCCTTGAAAACTTCCCCCTGTTCTCGCAAGCCGCGCCCAGGAGACCCCCCAGCGAAGTGAAGCACTTCCAAGTCGCCGTCGAAGGCGACGCCGCGTGACGTGAGCATCGAAGTCGCGGCGGCGACATAGGCGTCGACATCGGTCTGGGGAACGAGCAGTCCAATAATCCCAGGATGACCGAGCAGCATGTGGAGCAGGGTTGTCCGACGCAATGCTCTGGTGATCAACATCCGCGCGAGAATTTGGCCGGCATCTCTCGAGCGGCGATCGATTTTTCGGCTGTTGGACCTCATTGGAAATCCCACCGGTCGGAGAGGTGATGTCGGCTTCCAAGCGCGTAGAGCCGGCTTAGCGTGCGGGCGTACCCGAGCGAGGGGGCAATGAACCAGAGATCAGATGTGCAGACCGGACGGCCATTCGGGATTGTTGGGTGGTCAGTGACGACTCCCGCGAGAGCGATCGTGCGGCGTTCGGCTATGCACCAGCTATCGATCGTCGGGGCCTTCGATAGGTCGCCCTTCCCAGGATGGTGTCCGGCCTGAATTTGCTCGAGGTCGTTCAAGAGGCGCCGCAGTCGGTCGACCTCGGGATCGAGTCCGGGAACCGGACGAGGGTCTGAAAACGGGTAGTGCATGGGCATATTCCATCGTGCGCGGTCCCGGGGCGGGGCCGACGGCGAAAATCGAAAGGCGAAGGAGGGGCGCGCGGCGAAGGACCGACGGCGGGCCGCCGCGGAAGGACGTCAGCTTGCCGGGAGGTGCACGCGCGTCCGAGCCGTGATGGGGCGGCTGATGTCTATCGCGATCGCCTTGGCTGCGGCCAGGGCAAGGACCGCCTGAACGGGATCGCGTGCTGCGTGCACGTACGCGGCACAATCTCCGAGCTCCGAGCTCCCGCCGGATTCTGACAGGTGGTTTGATATGAGAACGCGGGCCAGGGGCGAGACCGGACATCCGGCGCTTTCGGCAATAAGCATTGCGCCATCGACATAAGGGCGCCGCCGGAGGTATCGTTCTGGGATGATGAGTAAGTTTTTTATATCTCGGCGGTTGTAAGAGCTGCGGCGAGATATCGTCGCGCCCGTGGTCCCGTCGGGGATTGCAACGATGACGAGAATCCGATGGGCTGTCCTGACAGTTCGACTTGTCGAGCCCGGCGGAGCGCCAGCGCAGGAGAGGATTGAATCCTCTGAAGCGCTTCGATGGAAATCGACGACCCTGGGATCCGCGATCAGTCGGGCATCGAGGATATCATCCAGGCAATGTTGCCGTCGGATAGTATCAAGAGGCGTTGGGGGATCGGTTATTCTCGACAGCATAACGTTCATAGCAAAGCTCCGCCGGCGTCCGAAATGCCTTTCGGACGCTGGTTTCAAGAATCCGCGAATCCCATCGCGGAGAGTTGGAATGGTTGCAGCGGAGGAGGGGCATGATGTCGGGTGATCAAGCGCCCTCGAGGCCACGAGAGCTCAATGCCGGTTTCGAACAAAATGTGCGAATCATAACGCGCGATATGGTTACCGGCCGACTGGTAATAGCTGCGCGAGGCCTTCTCGGATGGGGGCAGGCGGAGCTTGCCGACCGCGCGGGTATCCGGCGGCAGACGCTTGCGGAATTCGAAGGTGACGTCCGCCGCCCGCAAGCCCGGGTGCGCGATGCAATCCTCGGCGTACTCGATGATGAAGGCGTCCGCTTCGTTGAAATAGCTGGTGCCGTGGGAGTCGTTTTGGAGCTGAGCTCAAAGCAGTCGTAACGCTACCGTATGTCATGCGCGAGCCAGACTGGCGTTCTCATCCGCGCGGGCGGCTTAGCGCGGGCTCCGTCGCCCCGAACATCAGCCGGTCGTTGCCAGACACGATGCGGACCACGGCGTGGCCCGGGGTGGGACCACCCGTGCGAGTGACAACGATCCCTGGTGCAACCTGCTGCTCCTGCTCGAACGTCCGTAGCTCAGTTTGGTAGACCTCCAGGAAGCGTTTCGACGCATTTCTGGCGATCTCCGCAAGAGCCGGCGGCATGCCGGTGCGAGAGAAGTCAGGCGCTTCCCAGAACTTGGCTTCCGCGGCAGAGGCAATGCATTCGCACGGAATGATGCCAGACTGACATTTCCACGGCCGCCATCTCAGGAAAGTTGAGCAAGGCAGACTGAAAATGCGACGAACAGCGTATTGCAGAACGTGTTCGCCAAATCGGCGAGAGGGCGCAGTGCTCGATCGACAGTCCCACCAGGTGGTCCGGGTCGCCACCGTTGAGCCTCCTCGAACGGAGTAAAAGCCGAACTTCGCTGCGTAGATGCCTAAAGGCACACTGCTTTAGTTGGCTGGGTCCAGCGACTGTGCCACGTATAGTCGCAGCCAATCCTCGAAGCGGGTCGGCGCGGCAATGTGCTGATGATCACGAGGCACGAGGGTGTCGTCACGCAATATCGCTCCAAAATAGAGCGCTTTAGCATCGGCCACGATCGGCCGCGGGTCCTCGTTCGCAGCAAGTATATCACGAGCGATTTCGTCGAGCCGAAAGCGGTCCGGGCCCGCGATTTCCAGTTCGCGGTTCTTCGCGTGCCCGAGGACGACGTCGCGTAGCGCTAGCGCGACATCGTCGCCTGCGATGGGCTGGATCAGGGCTGGCGAAATGTGAAGCGAATCTCCTTCCGCGTCGGCCTCGACGATTCCGTTGATGTATTCAAAGAAGGGCGTCGATCTCACGATCGTATAGGGCACGGTTGCGCTTCTCACGATCACCTCCTGCATCATCTTGGCTCGGAAATACCCGCAATCGGGTAGCCGATCGGTCCCGACGGCAGAGAGAACGACGTGATGCTGGATGCCGGCGGCCTCCTCGGCAGCGAGCAGGTTCCGTCCGGAGGCCTCGAAGAAGGCGAGCGCGGCGTCCTGATCGAAGGTCGGAGAATTGGAAACGTCCACGACCATCTGCGCGCCGGACAGCGCCTCGGCCAGACCTTCTCCGGTGACCGTATCGACGCCGCGCGATGGCGAGGCGATTTCGATTTCGAGACTACGGCCGGCCAGCGCATCGACGAGCTTGGACCCGATCAAGCCGGTCCCGCCTACCACAACGATCTTCATGCGCCGTCTCCTTGATATCCTCGTTCCCTGCCCGGAAGCATCTCACTCGTCGAACGGCGCGCGCTCGACAGAATCGACCGACGACGGCGCGCGGTAGCCCGCGACGAGCCGCTCACCGAAATCACGTGCGAAATTGTCGTAGGTGGTTTCCGGACGGGTTCTGGCGATGTGGCAGAAGCACTGCGTCATCAGCCGCTTCATCCCGAGCCTCGGATAGGCCAGAAGGATCTGCTGGACCTCGTCCGGCGGAAGCGCGTCGTATTGCAGTCCAACGACATCGAGGCAGATGCCTGCCGTGCAGAGCGCAACCTCAGCCTCCTTGTAGAGGCCGATCGACGGTGTTGAGTTGAGGGCCACGCTGTCCCAAATCAACTGAGCACGACGCTCGTCGACACCGCTTTCTCGAGCAAAGCTTCGTGCGAGATCGGCGCCCTCGACCTCGAACCGTCGCGGCCCGTTGAAGCGCTCGTTCAACGTGACATCGTGCAGGAGCGTCCCCACAGCGACGACTTCCTCATCATGATGGATATTCCGAAGCTGCCCGAGGCGAGCCGCGAAAAGCCAGGAGCGCACAACGTGATTGTACAGGTAAGGCTCGCAGGCTCGGCGGGCATAAGCGAGAGTGCTGGCTACCAGCTCGGTATCCGGCACAGCAACGCCGGCCAAAGTTTTACGGTCTTTTTGGATCTCTGACATGGCTTTCGAGAGCCTCGATCGACGGATTACAGAAGCTGTCAGCGAACGGTCGGTTCGCAGCCCGCGGCTTCCCTGTGCGATGCCCCACTGCCGAAGCCGATCTGCGGAGGGCAAGCATGACGAGGCGCCTTCACCAGCCGCCTCGTCTGTGAGCTTCACCCTCGGACGAAGGCAAGGATGTCCCTATTGATCGTGTCGGCATGGATGGTCGCCATGCCGTGCGGGAACTTGTTGTAGATCGTTAGGGTCGCCCGCTTCAGGAGCTTGGCCGAAAGCGGGGCGCTGTCGCCGATTGGAACGATCTGATCATCATCGCCATGCATGACGAGCGCCGGAGCGTCGATGACCTTGAGATCCTCGGTGAAATCGGTCTCGGAGAAGGCCTTGATGCCCTCGTAGTGAGCCTTGGCAGCTCCCATCATGCCCTGGCGCCACCAGTTCTGGACGACGCTGGCATCCGTCTCGACCCCGGCGCGATTGAATCCGTAGAACGGCCCCGCTGCGAGATCGGTGTAGAACTTGCTGCGATTGGCAGCGAGGCTCTTCCGAAGGCCATCGAAGGCTTCGATCGGCAGGCCGCCGGGGTTCCGCTCGGTCTTGACCATGATCGGCGGGACTGCGCCGATTAGAACGAGCTTAGCAGTACGGCTCCTGCCATGGCGCGCGACATAGCGCGTGGCTTCGCCGCCTCCGGTGGAGTGTCCAATATGCACCGCATTGCGCAAGTCGAGATGGTCGACGACGGCCGCCGCGTCAGCCGCGTAATGGTCCATGTCATGTCCCTCGCTGACTTGGCTCGAACGGCCGTGTCCGCGCCGGTCGTGCGCGACGACCCGGAAGCCTTGCGCCAGAAAGAACAGCATCTGGGCGTCCCAGTCGTCCGAGCTGAGTGGCCAGCCATGGTGAAAGACCAGCGGCTGGGCCGATTTCGGGCCCCAATCCTTGTAGAAAATCTCAACGCCATCCCGCGTCGTGACATAATTCATGCGTCGGCTCCTTTTGCTGTTGTGAGGGGGAACGGAGGCGGGCTGCGCCAAGGACTGGAGCGGAAGCGTGCCAGCCGCCGCTATGCCTGCGCCGCCGCAAAGGAGGTCCCGCCGACTGAGGTCGGTGGAACTGGATAGTACTTTGTTGGGCATTGGCGCCTCCAGGGCGCAGATATTGGTTGCGGACCGAAATGCTCAGGGTGCCCGCTTTCGCAGGAAACCCCGAACCTTCGACCTCAATCGGCGACGATATCGATATGATCGTCGGGTTTCTGAGGCATATTTATTTTTCAACTTCCTAAAGTGACGATCAATACGCTCGAAGACGGTTCATTCTATTCAGATGTATAGATCATATCGACTTCGGCATATTTTGATTTCGATGAGGAGCCGCCCGACTGTGGATCATCAATGGAGATCCACATGGGTAAATTGTCGAACAAGGTCGCCGTGATCACCGGTGGCAATAGCGGGATCGGCTTCGCGACAGCGCGGTTGTTCATAGCCGCAGGTGCGAAGGTACTGATTGTCGGTCGTCGAGAAGACGCCGTGACCAAAGCCGCCGCCGCCCTTGGGTCTCAGGCGACCGGCTTCGTAGGTGACGTTGCCGACCTCGCCACGCACGAACGTGTCGCCGCGATGGTCTCCAATCGTTTTGGGCAGGCCGACATCTATGTGGCGAATGCGGGCAGCGTCCGCATCCAGCCGAGCTTCGACGTGACGGCCGCGGACTACGACACGCAGTTCCTCACCAATGCGCGCGGCACGTTCTTCGGCGTGCAGAAGATCGCTCCGCTGTTGCGCGATGGCGGCGCGATCTTGCTCACCAGCTCGATCGCGAGCCGCAAGGTGTTAGATGGTCATGCTGTCTACGCTGGCAGCAAGGCAGCAATCGAAGCGTTCGCGCGCAACTGGGCGCTGGAACTTAAGGACAGGCGCATTCGAGTAAATGTGCTCAGCCCCGGCCCGACCGATACGCCGATTGTGGGAAAGCTCGGCGTCGCTCCGGAAACGCAGGCTCAGGTCGAAGATCAGGCCGCTCGGATGATCCCGTTCGGCAGGATGGGAATGCCGGAAGAGCTCGCACAGGCGGCTCTCTTTCTCTGCTCCGCTGACGGGGAATTCATCACCGGCGTCAACCTGGCCGTCGATGGCGGCATCACGCTGACATGATCTCAGAAGAGGCGGCCATGCCGTTTCCCTCGCCCAGCCATTCCGGCGCATTGGCGAGGCATCACGCCGTGACCAGGACACTGGAGCATCGAAGCCGGTGCTCCAGCCTCGCCAGGGCTAGGCGGCGTTTGCCATACGCATGCCGACCGGTAGAGCCTCCCAAGCCCTGATAAGTTCGCCGAGTGAGGCAACTTCCATCTTCCGCATCAGGTTGCCCCGGTGCAGCTTGACTGTGACCTCGCTGATGCCGAGGTCGAAGGCGATCTGCTTGTTGAGGCGCCCCCGTGCGACCTCGCACATGACTTCGCGCTCCCGTGGCGTCAGAGTTTGCAAGCGTTCGACACATCCCTTGATCTTCGCAGCTTCCATCCTTCGCGCCCCATCCAGCCCGATCGCCGCATTGACGGCGTCCAGAAGCGTCTGGTCGCGAACCGGCTTCGTCAGGAAATCCACCGCGCCTGCTTTCATGGCCTGGACGGTCATGGGGATGTCGCCATGCGCGGTGAGGAAGATGATTGGCTTTGGATTTCCGGTCATCGTCAAATGACGCTGGAGGTCGAGTCCGCTGAAGCCGGGCATACGCACGTCGAGAATGAGACATCCCGGCCCGTCGAGCATGCTGGTCTCGAGCAGCGCCTGTGTCGAGCTGAACGAAACCGCGGCAAAGCCGGCTGACTCCATCAGCTCGAACAGTGCGTCTCGGACCGACGCGTCGTCATCGACGATGATGACGAGAGGCTGCTGTTCTTCGGCTACACCTCGCCTGGAGGAGAGTCGCGAGATTGAGCGGTCAATGATCATGTTCACCTTCCACGTGCTGTTGAGGTAATGCCCTTGCGATCGCCGCGAGCAAGGCTTGGCCATCGAACGGCTTGCAGAAGAAGCTCTCCACGGCCCGCGCCCTGATCTGCTCTGCGATCTCGTGGCGCCCGGTGATGAGAAAGACCGGCAGATCCGGGCGCTCTTGGTTGACGAAGTCGCGTAGCTCGAAGCCGTTCAACCCCGGCATGCCGACATCGGTGATGAGAAGATCCAGTCCGGAGAGGCCGACCTGGGTCAGCGCTGCCGCCGACGAGAAGCTACGAACCGCATACCCCGCGGACTCGAGCAATTCCTCAAGCGATTCGAGCAATCTCGGGTCGTCATCGACGGCGGCTATGACATATTTGTGCTTGATCACGCTTAGATTCCTCCCATCCGGCGCGAATGCTGGATCGGGATTTCCAACCGCTCCGCAATTCGAACCAGGTCGGCGAGCGATGACGCCGCCATTTTCTGCATCACGTTTCTTCTGTGAATCTGAAGGGTCACTTCGCTGATGCCGAGCTCGGCCGCAGCTTGCTTGTTGAGGAGTCCGCTCACGACCAGCGGAAGCACGTCTCGCTCTCGCGGAGAGAGATGGTGATAGCGTTCCTTCAGCCGCGTGAGATCCGCGCGTTTCGCCTTTGTTTCCCGATCCTGCGCTATTGCCGAGCGGATGGCCGAGAGCAGCGCCGTGTCGCTGAACGGCTTAGTCAGAAAATCGACGGCACCATGCTTGATGGCACGCACCGATGACGGGATGTCACCATGCCCCGTGATGAAGACGATCGGCGGATGGTCTCCCTGCGCGATCTGGCGTTGCAGCTCCAGCCCGTTGATATCGGGGAGCTCGACATCGAGAATCAGGCAGGCCGGGAGATCGGGCTTGTTTGACCCGATATAGTCGCCGGCGGAGCTGAATGAGACTGATCGGACACCGTTCGCCGCCAGCAACTCACCCAGGGCCTCCCGGAGCGCATCGTCGTCGTCGACGATGAACACGATGGCGTCGTCAACGGTCATGATCGGCTTTCAGTTCGACAGGTAGGGTGAAGATAAACGCCGCCCCGCCGTCCTGGTTGTTCTCCGCCCATAGTCGGCCGCCATGGGTCTCGATGATGGTTCGCGATATCGCCAACCCCATGCCCATCCCATTGGGTTTCGTTGAGAAGAAGGCTTCGAAGACCTTATCGGGCGCACCAAGACCCATGCCGGTGTCTCGGACTTCGGTCCTGACGAAATCGCCGGCGCGGAATGTTCGGACGCGCAGAACCCCCCGCCGAGCAGGCTCCATCGCTTCAAGGCCGTTGCGGATCAGGTTGACCAGGACCTGCTGGATCTGGATGCGATCCAGCTCAAGCGACGGAAGACCAGCCTCGACCTCGACCTCGATACGCATGCGACGCCGGGCCGCTTCTTCCATCATCAGATCCCGCGCCTCATGAAGAATGGCGTCGAGCGGGCAGAGATTTCGCGCTTGGTCCGTCTGCCTGAACAAGGCACGAACCCGGCCGACGACATCGGCGGCTGAATTCGCATCCCGGATGATGCGTTCGATGGTTTTCTGCGCCCGATCCAGATTGGGCGGCTCCGAGGTCAGCCAGCGCTGGCACGCGTGCGAATTGGCAACCACGGCCGCGAGCGGTTGGTTGACCTCATGGGCGATCGAGGCGGAAAGCTCCGCTAGGCTCGCGGCCTGCGCTGCGCGTGCCAGGCGCTCCTGCGTCAAGGTCAGCGCTTCCTGCGCGCGCACCTGATCTTCGATCTCGAAGCAGATGCCGTTCCATTGAACGATCTCCCCTTCGACATTTCGCATCGCTGCGGTTCGCGTCTCGACCCAGCGATACTCGCCGTCCGCCCGCCGGAGGCGATGCTTCATCGCATAGGGTGCGCCGGTCGCCAGTGAGCGCCCATATTTCGCTTTGACGTCAAGAAGGTCGTCAGGGTGTATGATCGCTTCGAGCGTGCCGGTCAGGCGTGTCTGACCGTCCTCGTCCTTGTCCCCTAGCCCGAAGCCGAGAAATTCCCCAAGCTTCTCGCTGCGATAGATGGGCTCCCCGTTCGGCGCGGCGCAGTAGATGAGGGCGGGCAGCGTCTCGACCAACTGGCGCAGCGATCGTTCGCTTTCCCTGAGCGCCTCCTCGACGCGCAATTGGTCGTCGATATCATGGGACAGACCATACCACTGAATGATGCCGCCATCGTCGTCCAGGAGCGGCTCGGCACGCCCGTCCATCCAGCGATAAACACCGTCGTGGCGTCGCAAGCGATAGCGCATCGCGTAGGGCCGACCGCTGCTGAGACAGTCCTTGATTTCTGCCCAGACGCGACTGGCGTCGTCCGGATGGATCGCAGCCTTCAAGGCGGCTGCGTATCGCTCCGTCTGCGATTGCTCCAGGTCGCCCTCGTCAATGCCCAGGAAGTCGATGAAGCGGCGGTTGAAGAAATTCGGAGCCCCGGTTGGGGTCAGTCGCCAGAGGAAGCTCGGAACCAGATCGATCAGCCGCGTCAATTCCTGCTTTCGGAGATTGAGTTCGGTCTGGGTGGTGATCAGATCGTGGATATCGACGGATACGCCGTACCATCGAATAATCTTACCGGCTTCGTCGCGCAGAGGTTCGGCGCTCGTCTGCGTCCATCGATAGGAGCCGCCAGCCCGATGCTGGAGGTACTTGATGTTATACGGCGCGCCCGTCACGACCGAGTTCGTGAAGGTTTGCTCTGCCAGCTCCCAGAAATTCGGATGAATCATCTTTTTCAAGGAAAGAGACCCGTCCGACGCCTTGACGGTATCCAGCGTGGCGCCGGTGACCTCCATGATCCGCCTGTTGAGATAGATGGGCCGCCCCTCCGATGACATGCTCCAGATCATGGCAGGCACCGTGTCGATGAGCTGTTCGAGATGCTTTTCTCGCTCTCGCAGCGCGGCCTCTGTTTTCTTGTAGACATCAATATCGATGGAGGTGCCGAACCAGCCGGTGATGTGGCTCTCGCCATCCCGTGTCGGCCGCGCTGAAATGCGGTGCCAGACATAGTGTCCCGTCGCGCGCAGCATGCGGTATTCGATGTTCCAGGGCTCGCCCGTCTTAAGGCTATGCCGCAGGGTCGCGGCGGCCCCGTCGACGTCGTCCGGATGAACACCGCGCATCCAGCCGACCTCACCGCCATCGATGAATTCCCGCTCACCGAGACGGCGATTGAGATCCTCCAGAGCCATGTCGATGGCAATCTGGGCAGCAGGGGTCACATAGGTGAACTTCCCAGTCGCATCGAAAGCCCAGGCCTTGCCGTGTAAGCTCTCGATCACTTTGGCGGCCTGCACCGCCTGCACGGTATCGCCAAGCGATTCCGCGACAGTCCAGCGATCATCCGGTCTCGAAACCATGGCGTCGACATCGACGCTGATGCCATAGCCCGGCTCGGCACGGAGCTCGGTCCAGTGATAGCTGCCGTCCGGCTGGCGCAACCGATAGCTCGTCACCTGCGGCACGCCCGTCCAGAACGCATAGGCCGCCGCCTGCGCGATCGCAGCCCTGTCATCCGGGTGGATCGCACCCTCGGCCACGTCATCTGGGATGGCACCAAGACCGGGATGCCCCGGCGCTTGGCGTGGCGCGGCCGCGTCCCGGGCGCCTCGTCGGGGTGGATCGCGCGCGATCAGCGCACCGATGCACGCGGCCACCGCGACCGATGCGCCAAGAGAAAGCGCGGCTTCCCGTAAGGCGCCAGAATAAAAAATGGCGGTGACCGTCGCACTGGCAAAGGCGACTAAAAGCCCGATCCAAAGTGACTGAAGCAGATATCCGCGCGCATAGAGGAAGAGCGCACCGAGCGGCGCCAGCATTCCTATGGTGGTCCCGGCCAACCAGTATGCCAGGATGCCAACAGCCAGAGTCAGTGACACCAGGATCGGTGGCGTTCGATGGAGCGCTGCAATCATGATCGGGTGCCTTTCCGAAGACGGATTATCTGGAAACCGTCCCAGCATCATCTAGCACCAGTCTTCGAACATCCGGCTGGCAAACTCAGTGGAAACTAGCGCCAGGACGTCTCGGCCGCACTTATGGAAATCCATGACTTGCAGGGAGATCGTCCAGTGTTTCGTTGCTGCGCGACGGCGTGCGGACAAGCGCCGCAATCCACCTTGGCACCAGAATGGAGACTCCTAGGCAGGCTCGGCAAGCGAAAGACCGCTCGCGCCGCATTGGTCATGGATGAGGTCGATGATCTCATTCTTGGCGGATGTCCCCGTTGCGAGGCTCGCGACACGGAACTGCAATTCCACCTCGATGGCCGCCGCATCGATGGCCTTCAGGGCAACGGCTGGCGGGGGATCCTTGACGATGCGGGTACTAGTTTCCAGCACTGTCCGCATCGCGTCTTCGACGATGCGCGGCCTTTGCCCCGCGGCGAAGCGCACGCCTAATGTTATGAGGTGCGACTCGTCGGGGCGGCTCAAGCTGGTCAGGCTTTGCTTTGCCAGCATGCTGTTCGGCAGCACGACGATGTTGTTTAGTCCGGTCAGCAGGTTGGTCGAGCGCCAGTTGGTTTCCATGACGCGGCCGGCAGTGCCGTCACTCAACTGGACCCAGTCGCCGATCGCATAGGCCTTGCCGAGTGTCAGAGCGATGCCTGAAAAGACATCGCCGAGCGTGTTCTGCAATGCGAGGCCAAGGATCAAGGCGACGACGCCCGAGGTCGTGACCAGGGTGGCGATCGGCAGGCCGAAAACGAACCCCATGACCGATAGCGCTACACCGAGATAGATCCCGGCGACGGCCATATCCAGGATCAGATGCGCTTCCTGCGGCTTACGATTCAGCCGGACGTAGATGTGAATGAAGCCGATGACCGTCCAGGCGAGATGGGTCCACCAGAGAATTCTGGCGGATTTGGAAAGCACGGCGGTCAGCCCTTCCGCATAGCCGTCATCGGCCTGATGCGGAGCGATACCTCCCGCATAGAGCACAATGCTCATGCCGATGAAGAACACGATTTGGACGATCAGGCGACCCGTCGGACGGTCGCAGCCCTGAACGTGCCACACGACGATTCCTGCGGTTCCGAGGACGTTGATCAGCACCAACGGCAGGAAGTGGTCATCGCCGAGCATGGGAAGAGGTTCCGGTGGCGGTAGCTCATGGTGAGGGAGACAGCGCGCCGGATCGCCATCCGGCCTCCCTGTCTATTTCTTGAGCGGGAAGGTCAGTTCTTGCTGGGCGGTGTCGACGACGAACACGGCAAGCAGTTTTGCCGGGTGGGTCTTGCTCGCGTTCTCGCTGACTCCGTGACGGTCGCCTGGAAATTCCGAGAAGCTTTCGCCCGCCTTGTAGACCGTGGCGGGACCATCATTAACTTGGCTGCGGATCGCCCCTTCAAGCACGGTTGCATAGATGAAGGCGGAAGCAGGGTGTGTATGACCATCCGAAAATCCGCCCGGAGCGTATTCGACGAGAACGCCCCTCATGCTCTTGCCCGGTACGTTAGGCAGCTCGTGGTTGTAGACCAGCGTAATCTTGGCACCTTCGCCACATCCGGGCGTGTCATGTGCGAATGCCGAAATGGACAGAAGAGATGTCAGCGCAAATACGCTCACCAATGACTTGATCATGTCTATCGTCCTTTCACGAGGTAGGTGGATGAGCCGCTTCGAAATCGGCTCATCCACGCGCCATTATTTCCGGGGAGCTGTCGCGAACCAGCGATCGAAGTCGATCCGGCCGATGCGGGGATTGTTGTCGGAGACGAGAGAGCCAGCTTCCAACTTAGTCCCGAAATACCGGGCATCCGGATCGGCGATGACGGTGCGGGTATCTCCGATCGTCTTAAGGTAGCGGGCGACGAAATCGCAAAGGCGTGCGCGCTCTGGGCCCGAGATTTCGATGATGCCGTTGGCCGGCGCGGCCAGCGCCGCCTCAGCAACGAAATCGGCGACATCGTCGGACGCGATCGGCTGAAGATTGCCCGTCGACAGTCGGGCGGTGTCGCCGGACGTGCCGGCCTGCGCAATGCCGCCGAGGAATTCCATGAACTGCGTGGATCGTAAGACCGTATAGGGGATGCCGGATTTCCGGATGATCTCTTCCTGAGCGACCTTGGCGCGAAGATAGCCGCTGTCAGGCAGACGGTCCGTGCCGACGATGGAGAGCGCGACGTGATGCTTGACGCCGGCCACCTTCTCCGCCGCTGTCAGGTTCTTGCCGGACGTTTGGAAGAATTCGAGCACGGCCTTGTCCTCGAATGAGGGCGAGTTTGCGAGGTCGATCACCACCTCGGCATTCGCGAGTACCTCGGCCAGGCCTTCGCCGGTGATCGTATTGACGCCGGTATTCGGGGCGGCGGGAACGACCTCATGCCCCTGCTTGCGTAGGCGCTCCGCGGTCTTCGATCCGATCAATCCGGTGCCGCCGATAATGACGATTTTCATGAGAGACCTCCTGCGCAGCCGCCCATGCGGTGCGTCGTTCGATCGTTGTGATGGGGGCGACCTCGTCGAGGTCGGTTGTCGGCCGAGCCGGCATGGCTTTGAAACCTGCGCAGCCAAGCTCGGCCGAGAGCCAGACTGGTATTCAAAAGTCCCAGAAAACCGGGACCCAGCGGAAGGCGCTGCCCTCGACCGCAACCCGACCGACCGACGGAAACGGGAGGTGGGTGGCCACGAGCTGTTCGCCGGTGCCCGCCAGCTCCGTCAGCAGACGGTGGCGAACGCGAGCCGCTTCCTCGGGGTCATGCTCGAAGCCATTATACCAATCAGGGTGTTCGAACCCGACAGCGAAAATGGCATCGCCGGCAAACGTCAGTCGGTCGCCGCCGGAGGACAGGCGTACCACGCTGTGTCCGGGCGTGTGGCCGCCCGTGCGGCGGACGATGACACCCGGCGCGACCTCGTGTTCCTCGTCGAACAGCCGCAGGTGACTGCGATATTCTTGCGCGAACCGCTTGGCGGCCGCACGAAGGGCGTCCGGGAAACCCGCCGGCATGTTGACGTGCGTGAAGTCAGGCGCCTCCCAAAACTTCACCTCGGCGGTCGCCACATGGATCCGCAGGTCCGGGCGCAGTCGCTCCTTCACCCCCTCGACGAGTAGACCGCCGACATGGTCCATATGCATGTGGGTCAGCACCACGTCGGTGACGGAGCCGAGATCGATGCCGGCGGCCTCCAACCGCTTAACCAGTTGTCCGGCCCGCGGCAGGTTCAGTTCCGGATCAAGACCGAGCCCAGCGTCGATCAGTATGACCTGCTCGCCGCTGCGCACCAGGACCACGTTCAGCGCCCAGTCGAAAGCGTCGGTGGGCAGGAACATGTCGTTCAGCCAGCTAGCCCGCTCGGTCTCGGCGACGTTATGCCCTAGCATCTTGGTGGGGAGCGGCAGGACCCCGTCGCTGACCACCAGAACATCGATCTCGCCGACCCGCACCGCGTAGCGCGACGGGACCAGCTCTTCGGGCCCCGGTCGTCCGGGGCGTGAAGCGACGTCTAAGCTCATGGTTCTCTCCTGATTGATGCCGTTCAAATCTCGGCTTGGAAGACGCTATATTTAAGTTATTGTGTATTATATCGGGCCTGAGAATAGATGATCCTATTCTGAGTAATAGGTTTGTTTTGTTATATGATCGGATTAATTCGCGATAATTGTGCCATATTGCGGCTGTTCATCGATTTTATACGATGAATATATATGCAGCCTTCAATTTTATAGGCGATTCGCGCTTAATTCAGTCGATTGCGCGCAGTTTGATGGCCGTTATGTCGCCCGACTATCGTGACGACGCAGCCATCTCGATCATGGATACGACTTCTGCGGGGTGCGAAATCATCAAGGCATGCGACGCGCCGTTGATGGCGACGGTCTTCACCATTCGCGCGCGCTGCGCCATGAAATCCATCGCAGCCGGCGGAATGTTCCGGTCACCGGTTCCGTAGATCATGTATGAGGGCAGCGACTTCCACGAAGGCACCCCCGACGGCTCGGCCAGGGCCGCTTCGGCAACAGGGCGTTGCGTGGCAGCCATCAACGCAGCCTGTGCCTTCGGAACGTCGGCCGCGAACTGCATCCGGAATTTCTCCGGCGTGATATAGAGATCTCGCCCGCTATTCGGCGTCGCGACCGCCTGGATCGCACTTCCCAAGGTGCTTCCCGGAAACTTGCCTGAAAGCGACAGGCTGGATTCACCCGTCTCGGGCGCGAACGCGGCCACATAGACGAGAGCTTTCACATTCATCTGCCCATTCGCAGCTTCCGTGATCACGGGCCCGCCATAAGAATGGCCGACAAGAACGACCGGGCCGGAGATGGATCGAATGAGCGTCGCGACTTCGGCCGCGTCCCCCTTCACGCTCCGTAGGGGATTGGCGGCCGCGATCGTTTCGTAGCCAGCCTTGTTGAGCCGGGCGATCACAGCATTCCAGCTCGCCGATTCGGCGAAGGCACCGTGCACCAGAATGACGGTCGGTTTGGTACGAGGCGCTGCTTGCGCTGGTCGCATAGCCATGGTGAGCAGCGCGGTCGCTGCCGCCAAAGCGAAAACACTCGGTTTCATATGCGTTCTCCGGGTTGGTCGGTGGGGTCAAAGCAGCCAGCGCAAGTCGGGCCCGGGGTGCTTGGCCAAAGAATTCGCCAGTCAATCCAGACGTCGGCGTCGAAGACAGGAAGAGGCGCAGTTGGGCGGCTCTGACGCGGCGGCCAGGGAGAGGCTTCGACTTGCTGGCAAGGAATTCCGGAGCGCCCAGAGCGTAAGCGCCAGTCCGAGAAGCGCTGGCAGCGTCACCGCCGGAAAGTCCCGCGGAATGACAGCAGGCGAACAGATTCCGACGGCAACCTCCCAAAAATGGAAGAGCGCGTGCGCGCAAAGCCAGGACGTCGCGGCTGCCCATAGTCCAACGCGGCGCCGCGGTGTGAAAAGCCCGAGGCCGAACGCCACGCCGAGGAACATCTGGATCATCCCGATGTCGCGAATGAAGTGCTGGTTGAAGAAGCCGGTATCAGTCACGCCCGGGACAAGTTCGTACCAAGCCAGTGGCGCGATCAGCATGAAAAGGCCGTTCGCGGTCAAGAAGGTGCCGTTGAACGCCACCGTGATGACGACCGTCGCGGCAGCGGCGCGTCCTCGAGGAAGCATCGCCTCGCACGTCAAGAGCGCTTTCATCAATCACCTCTCGCCGAAGTGCGCTCACCACCGTGGACCGCCGACAAACTCGGAGCGGCGTGGCAGCGCAGAAGCGAGAGGAATTGTTCGCGTTGAACGCTTGGATCTCTACTGGCCCCTTCGATGTCTGCTCTCGATGGATCGCCAGACGGACCTGTACCTTGGCATAGACAAGAAAGAGCAACAGCGTACGCAGAGCCTGATCCGCATCCTGGGTGGATCCTGGGCCGAGCGTCACGCCAGATCCATAGGCCGACCTCGCATAGTCGCCACCGCAACAGCCAGCGGCCTGCTACGGGACGCGATGGCCGACGTCGGTATCCGTCTGGTTAGATGCGGGCCGCTCGGCGGTGACCAGCAGATCGGCGCGATGATTGCACAGGGCGAATTGGAAGTGCTCCTGTTCTATCCGGATCCGCTCGCCGCGCAGCCGCACGATGTGGATGTAAAGGCGCTCCTGAGGCTCGTGCTCGTCCATGACATTCCCACAGCGTTTAGCGCGAGCACCGCGACAGCTTTGGCCGGCTCTGGCCTTTTCGGCTAGTAAAAGTGACGAATTTCTAGCGATAGAGCGCTGTTCCGGCCTGTGCCTTGGCATCGAACGCGGCTCTCGCGGTTGAAGCCTGGATCACAGGACGCGACCGACGTGGAAAAGAATTTCACGCTACGGGATCACATTGTGAACGTGAGGCTCAAAACGCTGTCCAAAATTCTGGGCGAAATTTCGGAAAGCGGTGACTTTGGCTAGGTCCAGTGAATATGGCTGGTCATCTACTGTGAGGTGCGCTGCACCGTGAGCGATCTTGTTCCTGATCTGGTTCAGCTTATTCAGTTTCGACAGCACTGTTGGCTGAGTTGTCGCCTGCCAACTCAGGCCGGCCAGGATATCCGGGACGCCCAACTTCAAGAACAATATCTTTATGTTGCCGTCGCTTGGGTTGCCCCAGTTCTTCATCTGCTTCCAATAGCGGTCGAAGGCAACGGGATCCGCGACGAAATCTGGAAATCGCCGTCTTACGGCGCCCTGAAAGACCTCTTCGACGTGCGCTTGTAGAAGCGCGCTGAGCATGACGATGCAGCTTCGATTGATCGACGCTCCAACTCGCTGGCCATTCTGTATAGGTGGCGCCCCGCGACCGCCCCCGTGCTGGATCTGACGAACGTTTATGAGTTCATCGACAAAGTGCTGATTGATCGGCATGGCTCCCCCTAGGACAGCGTAGCCGAACTGCCGCCGGCAGCGAAGGGGGGCACGCGGGCTAGAGCAGACTGTCTTCGAGGTCCAACGACTTACCTGACGTCCCCATGTGCCGGAACGGGTCGACGCCGACTAGACGATACCCGACCGACACGCCAGAAGGGTTCTTGTTCGTCCGGAAATGCTCGACGTGAATTAGGTCGTTGGCGAGCAGGACGCTGATCGCGGCCTTGATCCGTTCTCGGCGCATGCCGGTGTACTCGATGATCTTTTCGTAGCCGATGTGAGCGGTGTTGCTCTCGTAGTCTCGCCGAGCGGTGATCAGCACGTAGAGCTTGAGCGCATTTAGTTCCGACTGGCTTCGGAGCTTGAAGTCCTCGAACGCGGCGATTGCTCGCCCCTTATACATGCGCTTCGCCGGGAGCTTGCCCCACGGCGCCTGGTCGTAATCGGTCAGGGCATAGGTGCTGCGTCCCTTCGGGGAACGGATCACGATTCCGGCCATTTCCAGGACATCAAGACCATTCGACACCTTCGATCGGCTGAGCCCCGTCGCCTCTTCGAGCGCGTCGTAGGTCAGCGTCGCGATCCCGGTCTCGCCATCGACATGATGGGCGATCGCCAACAGCACCATCAGCGCGGCCGCATTGTCGGAGCCGACCCCGTCCCGGCCCCAGGCCATCTTCGCGAGGCCCTTCTTCTCGACCCAGCCGCAAGGGAGTCGGACCCATGCCTGCATGGCCATCAGTTGCGCCCCTTCGTCACGGTCAGCACGGCGTGGATGGCGAAGGCCGCCAACGCGAACGCCGCGAGGACGACGAAGGCCATCAGCACCCAGACTGGTAGGCCGCCAAGGGTTTGGGAAAGTGCGGTCAGGTCTTGCATCTCAAGCTCCATCGAGTGGTAGAGATGCAAAAAAAGCGATGATACGCCAGTGTTTCTAGAGACAGTTCCGGGGTAATTCAGCAAATATCTGCGGAATTCCCTATGAAGTTGAATGCGTTACGGGCTTTGGAAAAGTCGTTAAAGCAATCCAAAACAGTTCACGAAACCTGGCCCGTGAACTTTCGGCGGCCTGCGTCGGGCTCGGCCAGCCCATTTTGAGCTCGGCAATCCGGCACAACGTAGCCGTGAACTCGGGCGTGTCGATACGGTCGAAGACGGCCTGAGCCTCGCCACGAGATAGCCCCTAAGGCCCTAGAGCAATCCGGGGCTTTTCGCTTAGGCGGCTGTGTCACGCTTAAAGCCTGCGAACGCCCAAATGATGGCGCTTCCGATCGCTAGGACGACGAGTGGAATGGCCAGCGCCCAAGCGATCAAGCCGAGCAAGCTGAGCCACGGATTGCCTATGGCGCGGGTCGGCGTGCCAGCGTCGGCGTAGACCTTCTTGACCAAGGCCATCTCGGGCATCGAGGCGAACTCGGGAAACAGGCGTCGGAAATCCGGAACGCTCATGTAGTAGCAAAGGTTGAACGGGTCGGGTTTCGCGTAGATGTCCCAAGGGCCCGGGTTTTGATTTTCCTTGGTCGTGTAGTCGGTCCCGGCGACGCCTCGGGCCTTGCCACAGAACACGGGCATGATGATCTGGTCGCCCTTAACCATCTCCATGAGCGCCGCCTCGTCGAAGCCCTTTTTGATGTCGTCGTAGCTGAGGACGCCGACGGCGATCACGAAGAGCACCGACAGCACTAGCCAGATCCGGAACAGGCCTCGCCTGACGTTCATGTCAGCGCTGCTCGGGAAGCGGCTCGACTAGGCCCTTGGACGCCGCTTCGCGCAGGGCGATATCAATTGAGAAGTCATAGTGCCCGGCCTTGATCTTGTCCTGTGCCAACGTGAAGTAGCGTTCGGGCGGAGTGATCGAGGATTCCCTCACCGCATCCATCTTGTCCATTAACTCGGCTAGGCGCACTCGCGCCTTGTCGACGTCGCCCAAGGCGTCGATCTTGGCGAGCTGCCGAAACCGGTCTTGCAGTGATTTGTAGTTGGCGGCCGCGCCCTTCAGGTCGTTCACGTGCGTCTGGATTTCGAGGGCGTCGGCCAACGCCGGGATCAGCGTCGCGAGGAAGCTGATGGCCGCCACCGTCAGCGGACCGATCTGCTGGGCAAGCCAGCCGAGGCCGGCAAGCCCCGAGAATATGATGGGAAGGGCGATGATCGCCTTGTGCTGCCAACGCACCCGCCGCAGCCACATGAAGATGGACGTGGAGGTGTAGACGCAGGAATCCATCTGCCGCAGCGCCTCGGCGACGATCTCGGCGCGCTGGCGCTCTACGACGTCCATTGAGGTATCCTCGTCCCGAAAATCTTCTGCCATTCGGTGCCTGCATGCCCGAAGAGATCAAGCCGCTCATACTCGCAGGCCAGCCTGGCGTTCGCCAGCGCGGTCTCAGCGCGGCTCATCCATTCACGGCCCAGCGGGATGTGCTCGCCGGTACCGGGGAGAATGACGTGACCGTTCTCGAAGCCGATCAGGAAGGCGAGAAAGTCGCGGACGAACCAGTCGTAATAGAAGACGCCTCTGTCCCTGAAGGCGTAGGTCCGCATAAACTCCGCCACCATCAATTCGAGCAGGAACGACTTAATCGGCACGTTCTGCTCGCGCATCCAGAGCTTCATCATCCGCGTGAGGGGGCGGGAATTCCGTTTCGAGAGCACGTCGATTTGCTCGATGCGGTTAATCTGGGCGATCGGATCGACAGTCTTCCAACTACCGCCGTCCCTGGTGTCAGGCATTAGATACGTCCCGTTGCCGAGGCTGAAGACGGGCACCACCTCAACCGTGATCGAGTTGAAATCGATCACGACGACCTGGCCGTCGCCGCGCATGTTGGTCTGCGAATAGGTCTTGGCGATCACACCCTTCACGTCCTGAAGGAGCGACGATTGCTTGAGGTACTGGTAAGCGTTGAAGCGCTGGAACTCCGCATCAGGCAAGATGACCATGATGTCGATGTCGTTCGACGGGCGAACCTGAGTGTTCTTTCCCCACGATCCGACGATCAGCAAAGGAATGTCACCACCGTCCGTACTCCAGTACGCTTTCTGCAAAAGCTTTGCGATCCGCAAAGCCTTGCCGACTGCGTCGTCGCGCTCATCTTGAGTGACCAGAAGATCGGCGTTGAAAGCTCTGAAGCGCCGGATGACACCGTTCCACATGCGTCATCTGCATCATGAAACGGCAGATCGCGATATGCCCCCGCGCCGGGTGTCCACAACCAGCGTACACGATGTGACGAATTCCTCGCATTGACTATGCGGGCTCTGATATTGTTCTTATTATGTTCCAAGCATAGGGGGGCGCTCCGATGCAAATGCCGCCCGCGTCCTCGGACGGCCTATCTTCCCGCCGGTTTACCTAAGCCGGGGTGGAAACCCGCCATGCGGTTTCGGTGCATATACGCCGACAAAGACGCCCAAGCGTGATCGCTTGCCGATCCCGGCGGCATCCTGCGACGCCGGCCGGGACGTCCCGTCGAATGAAATGGAGAGCCTAATGGCGATTAAGTCGAAATGGGATCACATTCACCTGCGGTCCGAAGATCCGGATGCGGCGGCGGGCTTCTACGAGACACATTTCGGCGCGTCCCGGGTATCGCGTGTCGAGACCGGCGATCAGTTGCGCGTGACCATTGATCTCGCCGGACTTCCGATCTTCATCGATCGCGCCGCTGAGGGCGCCGTCGCTCGTCCCGATGGCCCCTTGCGCGGCATCGATCACCTGGCGCTGATTGTAGACAGGCTCGACGAAGCGCTGGCCGATCTTTCGGGCAAGGGCGTCGACGTCATCTCGGGTCCCGCTACGCTGCGGCCTGGCCTGCTGATCGCCTTCGTCCGTGCGCCGGATGACGTCCGGATCGAGCTGCTGGAGCGTGGGGGATAGTGGCCGCCTCGGCATCAACCGGACCACCGTCCGCAATGGAGCAAGCAGCAAAGCTGGCTCAGGCCTTTCCCGACGCTTTCGCTTCAGCGTAGGCCTCCCGAGCGACGAGGGAATCACCATTCTGATCGGCGCCACGGAGCGGGGCACCGGCCGCATATATCAGTACACGCTCCTGGCAGTCGGAGACGAAAAAATGGATAAGGTCGCCGGATGAAGATGGCATCCACCCAGATCGACCTTTTCGACGATGCGCCGGGTTACCGGCAGACGCCCCGACCATCTCCCAGGAAACGCCGGTCCGAAGTCCTGTTGCCATCCAGCGATGATGAGGAGCTTGCCCAAAGACTAGAGGAGACTGGACGCTTCAAGGTTCTGCGGAAGCTGGTACCCCGTCCGATCGTTGCCCGGGAGCAAAGCGCGTTCCCGAACGTCGCGGTGCTGGTGGATACAGAAACCACCGGGCTGCTTCATTCCCGGGACGAGATCATCGAAATCGGCGCAGTGAGCTTCACCTACAACGATGAGGGCATGATTGGGGACGTCATCGGAGTCTACAGTGGCTTGCGTCAGCCATCGGCGCCGATCCCAGCAGAGATTACCAGGCTGACCGGCATCACGGACGAGATGGTGTCTGGCCGCTACATCGATATCGCCGCGCTCGATGCTCTCGTTGAACCGGCCGACCTCGTCATTGCGCACAACGCCGGATTCGATCGCCCATTCTGCGAACGGCTTTCGCCAGCCTTTGCTTCGAAGGCCTGGGCATGTTCGGTCACCGAGATCCGGTGGGCCGACCTGGGATTCGAAGGCAACAAGCTCGGATACCTCGTCGGTCAGTCGGGCTTATTTCATGAAGGACATCGCGCGACCGATGACTGCCACGCTCTCTTGGAGGTGCTGGCGCGGCCAGCGGGGCCAAATGGGACGCGTCCATTCACAGAGCTATTGCGATCGAGCACGCAGAGCCGGATCCGCATCTTCGCGGAGAACGCACCCTTCGACATGAAGGATCACCTCAAGGGACGTGGCTACAGATGGTCCGACGGGAGCGACGGAAGGCCGCGAGCCTGGTGGATCGAAGTCGACGAGGAGCTCTATGACGAGGAGCTTCGCTATCTGAGGACTGACATCTATTGTTGGGAGGATGCTGAGCCGCTGACCGTGCGATTGACGGCTCTTGATCGATTTCGCGCGTGAACTGGCTCGCTCGGCGGGAGCTATGCCCTCGCCACGATGTGCATCGTGGTCGGGTAGGGCATCGCCATACTCCCTGAAGTTGTGCGATCGCGCGGGCCGTTGCGGAACGCTAACGGCAGGAGCGCGCTTAGGGGCCGGGGAGGAAGTCAGGCCCTGGAGCAGCCAGTCGAATGGCAGTTTGGATGTCCTCGCTACGATAAAAATTTGCTCGGGGGACCGGCAAACTGGTCGGCATCGCTCCAAGGTACTGCCTGATTCTTGGAGATCGCGCGGATTTTAACAATCGCGCTCAGATGAAATGCACGGCCCAACTGGCATTGAGCCCGGAAAGTCCCGGAGTTCCAGTGTTGATGAGCGAAGAAGCCTACCTCCCCAGCGGTGATTTTGCCGCTGAATCCGGATCCTCAGCACTTGAGGAGAACGGGTCGGAGCGTGGGACAAATCATATTGGAGACTCAAGCGAAAGCAGGCCAGGGCGCCCAATTTGTGAGAAGGGGGAGGGCCCCGGGCAGAACCAGGTCGTTGGTGGCGATCGCGAGCTTCTGGAGAGCCTCAAGAAAGTCCGTGATCGCGCGCTTGCCGGTCGTCGCCGCGCCATTGCTGATGCGTTCGCCCTTGCTGATAAATGCAAGGTCTTCGCCCAGCACTTGTCGAAAGCCCATCTAGTCGCGTTCATCAGGGCCGAGTGCCGCGTGTCTCGGACGGAGGCAAGTGCTTACCTGCTGCTGGCCGACTTCACCGATCCGGAACGAGCCGATCTCCAGCAGAGTGCGATCGACGTCAGTGTCCTCTGCCGCCTGGCAAAGCAACCGCCAACGGTTCGGGACGAGGCGCTTACGATGTTGCGTTCGGGGAGGTCGTTGTCGCTTGCGGATCTGCGATTGCTTCGGCGCGACGTGCTCGCAGCCGAAGCAGCGGTCTCTGGCAAGCCGGATCGTAGCGCCGTCACAGACTTGAAGAGTGCCGTCAGGTTGAAGGCACGGGAGTTCGTGGACCGCTTCCTCGAAGGCCTGGGCGGATTGGCTAACGATTTTACCGATCTTTACAACGAGACAAGCCCTGAGGATCGCTCGCCCGAAACGGTTTCCAGGGTCGATGCGCTTGCCGAAAATGCTCGTCGGCTTGCAGCCCAGCTCCAGAGGCTCGTACCGGTCGATTTCCTGACTTCAGGCGACGAATGGCCCCAGCATTCGTGGAGCCGCGTACTTCGTACGCTGAATCTACTCGCAGATCGCAGGCTGTGTTCTATCGAAGGATGGTCTTGGCCGGACGTGGATCCGCTTTGGATCGACGAGAGCCGGCACGAGCCCTTGATGTGGGCACTCGGGCAAGAGTTGCCGGAGTTGAGCCGTCATCGACGTCGGCTCGGCCAGGGCGTCGTCGCACTCGATCGCCACCCGCAGAGTTCCAGGTCCCGGCCTGCGAAGCCCTATCAGTACTCGGTGCTCGAGCTGTGTGCTGGCGCTGGAGGTCAGGCGATCGGTCTGCACGCCGCTGGATTCTGGCACGCCGGAATCTTTGAGAAAGCTCCCGAAGCTGCCGCAACCCTACGTGCCAATCGTCCCAAATGGCCGGTGTTCGAGGCGGATATCAATACGATCGATGTCAGTCGCTACCGGGGCGTGGATCTTGTTGCCGGCGGCCTGCCTTGCCAACCTTATTCGCAGGCAGGAGAGCGGCGCGGCGCAGGGGACGAACGGGATCTTTTCGATCGAGCTCTTCAGATCATCGAGCAAGTCCAGCCGAAGGCGATCCTGATTGAGAATGTGGTTGGCATCTCCCAGGTCACCCACGGAGTGCGCCGACTTCAAGTATACTCTGAGCTCGAGCGTATGGGTTACGACGCGGAGTGGAGGATCATCGAGGGTCCCGACTTCGGACTGGCTCAGAATCGTCGCCGCGCGATCCTTGTCGCGCTCCGTCGCGGCCTGATGCACCGCTTCCGTTGGCCACTCGCTCCGGAAATGGCGCCGACGTCGGTCGGCAGCCGGTTGAAGGATTTGATGGGAGCCCGCGGCTGGGTTCGATTGGATCAATGGGTCGCCGGAGCCGACGGCCTCGCGCCCACGCTGATCGGGGGAAGCGCGAAGAAGATGGGCATCGATTTGGCCCAACCAAATTCGCGGCAGGCCTGGTTCAATATCGGCGTAGATCCCAGAAAGCCTGCCAAGGAAGCGCCCGACCCGGACTTCGATGGAATCCCCTGTCTGACCCTTCCGATGCTCGCGCGGCTCCAGGACTTCCCAGACGATTGGGGCTTCTCCGGATCGCGTCAGGCGCAATTCAGGCAGATGGCCAACGCCTTTCCCCCGAGACTTTCCCGCGTCCTGGGGCTCGCAATCCAGCGTGCACTCTCAGGCGAAGAAATCGATGTGAGAACGGCAATCGAAGCGCCGCTTTTCAATCGGCTCGATCTGGCCGAATTCAATCGACATTTGCGCGAGGCGGCAGAATAGCGTCCGGATTAGCCCATTCCGTCGCTCGCCGAGGGCGGCAGGCTTTCGCGCTGTGCTGATCCAAGATTGGCTCAGGTTCTAGCCGCGTTCATTGTAGTCTCAGTTTTGCTGCGATCAAGCCAGCCATATGTGATGACAATCCGGGCTGCCAACCGATCACGCTGGGCCGAGCAAGAGGTGTGTTTCGGATTTCGATATACCTTCCATGATCCGGATGCCGGTGAGTAGCCGGTTGAACTCGGCCATGCTGGGGACGTCGATTTCCGCGATCAGATCCCAAAGTCCGTTCGTGGTGTGAAGCGCGGCGAAGCCCGGGTTCTTTCTCAAGCTCGCCACGACGCCCTTCACGTTCCGCCCCTCGAGTTCGATCATCATGATGCCTCGGATCCGGTCGGTCGCGTCGTGGTCTTTCAGTCGAACCGTGAAGCCGGCGATAACCCCGTTCGCGATCAGTCGATCCATACGGGTTTGGACGGTGCCTCGCGCAACGCCCAGGAGCTTAGCCAACGTTGGGACTGTTGCTCGCGCGTTGACACGCAGCTCTGCGATCAGGCGATGGTCGAGATCGTCCATAAGTTTTTGCCGATTCCGTCAGTCCGTCTGATGGTACCGACAATCCATCATCGATTCTGAGCTTGGGCAACGTTTCTGCTCTCCATGTGCCCGGATATGTTGCCTCCCGGCTGCAATCGCGGAGCGTCTGATGAAATCCCGACCGACTTGGAATCCCGGCCCTCGAGTTCGGGAGCTGTCCTGCCGTCTGGTCGGCTGGGGTAGCGAAACCGGTTCCCTGGGCGAGGCCGAATTCGGGGAGCGAATGTCTGAATTGCTCCGCGAAATTCCTTATTTCCGCGATCATCCGAGCCAAGTGCGGTTGGTCAACAGTCATGGCGATCCGATGAGGCGAAGCGTGGTGGCCATTGTCCGGGGAAAAGGGTCCCGTGCACTGGCCATGGCGGGGCATTACGACGTCGTGTCAGTCGAAAACTACCGAGAGCTGGCTCCGCTGGCGTTCAAGCCTGACGAACTGCTGGCGGCGTTGATCGCCGATCTGGAGAGCCGGCCGTTAAACGCGGCGGAGCGTCGCGCTCTGGAGGACTTCAGGGGCGGGGAGTTCCTGCCCGGTCGCGGGCTGCTCGACATGAAGAGCGGTTTAGCTGCTGGGATCGCCGTTCTCGAAGCTTTCGCCGCCGATCCGGAACGGCTCGGCAATCTCATCCTGATCGCGACCCCCGACGAGGAGCGCGGCTCGCGGGGAATGCGCAGCCTACGCGATGCGCTTCCGACCATCGCGGCAGAATTGGGACTCGAGATCGAGGCGGGCATCAACCTGGATGCGACCAGCGATCAAGGCGACGGAGCAGAAGGCCGCGCGATCTATCGCGGCACGATCGGCAAGGCCTTGCCCTTTGCGTTCGTCGTCGGTCATTCCTCCCATGCAAGCTATCCGTTCGAGGGGGTCAGTGCCCAACTGATCGCGTCAGAGATCACGAAAGCCGTGGAGGCTAACCCTGCGCTATCCGACAGGGCAGGGGGTGAGGTCTCGCCGCCGCCGATCTGCCTGGAGGCGAAGGACCTACGAGGAGGCTATGAGGTCACCACGCCCGAGCGGGTCTGGATCGCTTTCAACTGGCTCTCGCACAACTGGACGGCCCCTGAGCTTCTGAGTCTCTTCGAACAAACCGTCCGAACGGCCGCGGCTGGGGCCATCGAGCAGTTCAATCAGCGTGCGCACAGCTATTCGGCGATGCTGGGAATACCACAGGCGGCCCCGGTGGCAGCCGCGTCGCTTATCACGGTCGGAGAACTGATGAAGCGGGTCGAGCAGGTCGGCGGAGCCGATGCAGTTGCCCGGGTTAACGATGTAGAGCTCGAGTGGCGCGCCTCCGACGATCCTCTCGCTCAGACGCGTGCGATCGTCGGTGCCATGGTTACGGAAGCCAGCGTGACCGGTCCTGCCATCGTCTATGGCTTCAGCAGTCTCGTATATCCCTCGACCCACCTCTCCAGGACGGCAAACCCCTCCCGCTTTGCCGACGCGATCGAAAGCGCGCGGCTCGCGCATGAGAGCGTCGGTGGAGGAGCGCTAAAGTATCGTGAGTACTTCACCGGAATTTCGGACATGAGCTTTTTTGGACATCGCCCATCCGACGCCGATAGCGACACCGTTGCCGCCAATACCCCGGCCAGCGAGCTTGTCGACGCAGCGCGGGAAGATGTCCTGTCCTTCCCGGTTGTGAACATTGGCCCGTGGGGACGGGAATTTCATCAAAGGCTCGAGCGAGTGCACACTCCTTACGCTTTCGATGAATTGCCCCGGTTGCTGCGGGAGATCGTGAAGCGTTTCCTCGGATAGGTCTGCTGAAACCCAAGCGGGGGGAGCCAAACGCTTAGAATAAGCTGCCCTGGGGAGGCGGTTCCTCGGGCGGACGTTTCGCTGGCGGGCTTTCGGCGGAGACGGGCTCCTCGGTGGCAGGATCGTCGTCGCCGACCTTTGCGTTGTTCATCCTGCTGTTGACGATCCATTCTCGAAGCTCGGGTGGAGGCTGGTCGAGGAGCTCCTTCCCGCCGGTGCCGTCGAGCCAGGCGTCGAAATCCCTGGGGTGCAGCATTGCGGGCATCCGATGATGGATGGCTGACATCCACTTATCGGCGTCCCGGGTAATAATTGTGCAGGAGACGATCTCCTCCCCGGTCTCCGGATCGGTCCATCGATCCCACAGCCCTGCGAACGCCAGCAATCCGCCATCCGCAGCGCTGATCCGGTGCGGGACCTTTTCGCCCTTCGTGCCCGTCCACTCATAGAACGCGCTTGCCGGGATGATGCAGCGCCGCTTGACGAAGGCCGAGCGAAACATCGCGCTGTCGCTCATTCGGTCGGAGCGAGCGTTATGGGTCGATCCGACTTCCGAAGAAATCTTCTTCCACCACCCCGGGATCAGCCCCCAGCGCGCCCTTCGAAGCTCTCGCCCGGCCTCGGTCTTCACGATAATGTCGACGTCGGTGGTCGGCGGGATGTTGTAGCGGGCGCGCAGGTTCGGCCGATCCGCAGGCACGGTCAGAGGTTGGCTGAAGGCGACAATCTCTTCCCAGGTGTAGGCTTGGCTGAATCGTCCGCACATCGGGTGCCGCCTCTATTGAATGGGAGAAATCTTGGCCTGCTCCTCGTTGGCCTTCGCGAGGAAGGCTTCGAGCTTCGCGAGCAGCCCTGGCGTGAAGACCAAGTTCATCACCTGACCGCCTGCCATCTCCAGGCTGACCATCGTTTCTCCCTGAGGATCGGTCGTTATCGCCACCTGCCTCACGTCAACGACGTCGAGATCGATTTCAGGCAGCTCGGCAGGCTTCTTCGCCATCAATCCCGGTCCGTGGTCGGTTGCCATAATTCATCCGGTACGCGCTCCCCGGTCACTTGTTCCTCGGCTATGCGGTCGGCTTGAAGCTCGGCTTCGATACTCGCAACCTCGAGGAAATACGCGAGAGTACCGAAGCCGCGTGCATGTCCGCCTTCAACATAACGATGCGCTCGAGCAAATCATCAGCGCGACGGAGCGGGACGCTCTGAACAGAGCTCCGAACGGCATCCGTCATGGTGCCTCGTGATCCCTCACCTGTAGCTGAGCTTTTCCGATGACGCGACAAGCCGCATAGTGCCGATATGAAGGCCTTTGTCCTCACACGATATGGCGGACCTGAGACAGCACAGCTCTGCGATGTCCCCAAACCCGTTCCGGGGGTTGGCGACGTGCTCGTGCGCGTATGTTCGGCAGGTCTCAACCCCGTCGACTTCAAGACCCGCGAAGGCAAGCTGCGCGTCATCCAGGGCTACCCGCTACCGGTCGTGCTCGGGAATGAGTTTGCGGGCATCGTCGAGGCATGCGGCGAGGCCGTCTCCCGCTTCGCTCCGGGCGATCAGGTTTTTGCGCGTGTTCCGAAGGACCGGATGGGGGCCTTTGCCGAATACGCTTGCGTGCCCGAACAGGTCGTTGCGGCCATGCCCGAAACCCTTGATTTCGATTCAGCGGCGGCCATTCCGTTGGCCGGGCTCACGGCTTTGCAGGCGCTGCGTGATGAGCTGCATCTGCGGCCGGGAAACCAGGTCTTCATCTCCGGAGGCGCCGGCGGGGTCGGCACTCTCGCGATCCAGATCGCCAAATGGCTCGACGCTCAGGTCGTCACGACCGCATCGCCACGTGGCCGCGCCCTAGTCGAAGAGCTCGGCGCAGACACCGTCATCGATTATACGACCGAGCTGGCCACAGATCGTGTTCGAAATGTCGATGGCGTCTTCGATCTCGTGGGCGGCGAGGCGCTAGAGCAGTCGTTTGCAATGGTGAAGCCGGGTGGCACGGTGGTTTCGATCACCGCCACGCCGGAACCCGAGACCGCTCGCAAGGACCTCCGGCGCGGCGTGATGCTGGCGGGGCTATTCTGGTTCGCCAGTCTTTCGCTGCGGATGAGAGCGCGAAAGCACGGCGCGCGCTACCGCTTCCTGTTCATGCATCCCAGCGGAACCGAGCTTTCCGAGTTGGCCGCTCTCGTCGATGCCGGACGGCTTCGTCCAATCGTTGACCGAGTGTTCCCATTCGCGGAAATCGAGCAGGCGTTTGCTTATCTCGAAACCGGGCGGGCGAAGGGCAAGGTCATCGTGCAGATGCACAAGCCGACAGTCGGCTAGCAACCGCGTGGCGAACTGTACCGTCCGCTCACGACCCGTTGCGGAAACGTGCCATCTGATACAAGGCGCTATGTTCGAGACGATTATGCGGTGGGCGAAGAGCCTGAAACGGGACGTGGTGGCGTTGTGGATTGCCGCGCGCGATCCCCGCACCCCTTGGCTCGCCAAAGGCATCGCGGCCTTCGTCGCGGCTTATGCACTAAGTCCGATTGATCTGATCCCGGACTTCATCCCCGTCCTGGGATATCTGGATGACCTGCTCATTGTCCCGCTGGGCATCGCAGTGGCCCTCCGTCTCATTCCCCCAGCGCTCATGATTGAATTCAGACGAGAGGCAGGTATTCGAAGCACCCGGCCTCGCAGCGTAGTGGCTGCTGGATTTATCATCGGCGTGTGGTTGGGTACGGCTTCGGCGGTCGGCTATTGGGTCTGGCTCCACGTCCGCTAACGTCCCGTTGCGGAACCTGCGCCAGGGCCTCACACTTGAGTGCCGATTAAGCCGCCGCACCAACGGGCCAACACCATGATCGTTCATCAGAACGCCAATGCCCGGACGAATTCTCCTCCGTGAAGCAAACGCGCATCTGCCCTGTCGCGCCGGGCTAGGATCCGATGCGGTAACGGATTTCCCATTCCCGCAACCATGTCTCCATCGCGCGGAGCTTCATCTGGAACCCGGCCGGGGGAACTTCGATCTCAACCTGGTGAGGCGAATGTTCGGCCACGCCAATCATCTCCACATGCCGCGCATTTTGGCTCGTACGTCGACCTTGGGGCCGGCGCTCGGCATCCGGCCGGTTTCCGTCCCTGAGGCGATCGGCCAGCCGATCCGCTCGAAATGACCGAGCAAGCCATTCGGGATGAACCTCGTGCGGTTGGCGTAAACGTGGCGGTCACCGGTTCCGGATTGGCCGGACGTGAAAAAGCGTTGCGGCACGATCAGGTGAAGGTCGTCCTTCGCCCGCGTCATCGCGACATAGAGCAGGCGCCGTTCCTCCTCGATCTCGTCCCTCGATCCAGTCCCCAGGTCAATGGGAAGGCAGCCGTCGACGGTGTTCATGACGAAGACCGACTTCCATTCCTGGCCTTTGGCGGAATGGATTGTCGACAGGATCAGGTAGTCTTCGTCGAGATGCGGTACCCCGGCCTGGTCGCTTGTCGCATCGGGGGGATCGAGCGTGAGCTCGGTCAGGAAGCGCTCCCGGGAAGGATAGCCGCTGGCAATCTGCTCGAGCTGCACCAGGTCGGCCTGTCGCGTGGATGCGTCCTCGTGGATTCGTTCGAGATGCGGCTCGTACCAGCGCCGGGCGCGCTCAATCTCACCGGGCCAGCCGGCGCGGCCCGATCGGATCTCGGCGACCGCGATGAGGAACCTGGGCCAGTCTTCGCCTGCGCGCTGAGGAGCAGGAGCGTTATCCAGCGCTTCGATCGGGGAGGCCGCCTGTGCGATGTGATCGAGGACGCGCTGCGCCGACGTCGGCCCCACTCCCGGGAGAAGTTGCAGCACTCGGAAGCCGGCGACCTTGTCCCGCGGGTTCTCCACGAACCGGAGTATCGCCAGAAGGTCCTTGATATGGGCACTGTCGAGGAACTTCAGCCCGCCGAACTTCACGAACGGAATGTTGCGACGAGTCAGTTCGATCTCGAGGGGGCCGCTGTGATGCGACGCCCGAAACAGGATCGCCTGTTGCTTCAGGGTCGAGCCGCCTTCGCGGTTCTCGAGGACCTTATCGGCGATGAAACGGGCCTGATCAGCCTCGTCGCGAACATGAACGAGCTGGGGAGGAGATCCGTTGGCGCGGTCCGTCCAGAGGTTCTTGGTGAAACGCTCCGTGGCCAGATCGATCACTGCGTTGGCGGCCGAGAGGATGGCTTCGGTCGAGCGGTAGTTCTGGTCGAGGGTGACGACCTCAGCAGGGGGGGAGAACGCGGCGGGGAAGTCGAGGATGTTGCGTACCGTCGCGGCGCGGAACGAATAGATCGACTGGGCATCGTCCCCGACGACAGTCAGCCCCCGGCCATCGGGCTTGAGCGCGAGCAGGATCGAGGACTGGAGGCGGTTGGTGTCCTGGTACTCGTCGACCATCACATGGTCGAAGCGCGAGCCGACATCCACAGCGATGTCCGAGTCGGTCATCGCCTGCGCCCAGTAGAGCAGGAGGTCGTCGTAATCGAGGACGTTCTGCTGCTGCTTGGCCTCGACATAGGCGGCGAACAGGTCCTTGAGTTCGGCTGCCCAGGCAACGCACCACGGATATGACCGACCGAGCACGTCCTCGATCGGCAATTCCGAATTTACGCACCGCGAATAGATCGCAAGGCAGGTCCCCTTCGTCGGGAAGCGCGCTTCCGTCTTCGAGAAACCGAGCTCGTGCCGGACGAGGTTCATCTGATCGGCGGAATCCTCGCGATCGTGGATGGTGAAGGCCGGGTCGAGGCCGAGCTGATCGGCGCAGTCGCGGAGGAGCCGGGCGCCGATGCCGTGAAAGGTACCCGCCCAGGTGAGGGCGTCGCTCAGCACCCCGGCACCGTCGCCGAGAACCTTCCGCGCGATGCGCTCGACGCGCTTTGACATCTCC
The DNA here is from genome assembly GCF_056397745.1 of Allobosea sp. 05L423. NCBI lineage: Bacteria > Pseudomonadati > Pseudomonadota > Alphaproteobacteria > Hyphomicrobiales > Alloboseaceae > Allobosea > Allobosea sp. 05L423. Next base: position 136,258 of record NZ_JBFTOA010000002.1, read on the forward strand.
GATGCCGCGCGGCGCGAGAAGGTCATCAGCAGAATACGCCGTGGGTCGGCGCCGCTGACCAGCAGGTGCGCGACCCGATGCGCCAACGTGTTGGTCTTGCCCGATCCGGCGCCCGCAATGACCAGGAGCGGGGAGGCCGCTATTGCGCCCACGCCATGAACTACGGCGCGCCGCTGCGCCGGATTGAGCGTGTCGAGATAGCTGATCGGGGCGACGGCGTTCATGAGGATCTGATGGATAATGATTCGTCCGAGCGTACCATGTCGAATGATAAGCGCGCGTCAGGATCGGCTGCGCTTGGTATCGCGGGTAGCTCCGCGCCCCCGATACAAGATTCCCCAATGGGCTCCCCGGCCGCGGTCTCAATGATCGAAATCGAGGCCACCCATGATGTCTTTGAAGCGCGCGGCCTGGTCCGGATCGGAGAACCAGAACACCCGATATCGCTTGCCGTCGTAGGCGACCTCATGGCCACGAGGAGCAAGCGACGAGAGCGGTCCGGTCGCCGGTACGATGCCGAGCCCATGGCCCGGCGGGATCTCAACGGCGACGTGGTGAGGCCAGCGACGGTCGACTTCAGCAGGCGATAGCTCACCCTTGCGTCTCATGTTTCGCCGACGACGCGAGGACGGCGCCGCCCCTCGGAAAAGCGACCGCGCAAGAACCCGCGCGACGATGCTGCATCGGCGTCGGCTGCCATGACGGCCAAGTCCCGGAGGACCATCCGAATCGCCTCCCGGGAATCTCCGCTGGCTTCCTCCAGGACCGCATCGATCTCCTCATCGGCAACGGCAAAAGGGTCTGGTTCAGGCGGGCGCTGAGGCACGGCTGCTGTCATGGTTCTCACTCGGGATGCGAGAACATAAAGAGAACATATGGATTTACGAGTCAAGCCGGAAAGACCAACGCCAGAGGCCCGGTGACTTCGGGGCCGCTACCTGGCGCTGCCCCGGCATATGAAGAAAACGCCCCGCGGTTTGGTCGCTACGGATCCAAATTCTGGCGGAACAGAAATGGCGCCCAGCTCGTTCGAAATGCATTCAGTGGACCATTCCACGAGTTTCGAGGAGCTTAGACATGAAGAAGCTTTTGCTCGCGTTTCTCATCGCGGCAACGACCTCCTTTGGTGCGCTCGCTCAGACCGCGACGACTTCACCCGTACCATCGCCGAAGGGCGAAGCGGACAAGAATGCTCCGCTTCCAGGCGCGAATAGCTTCACCGAAGGACAGGCGAAGAGCCGTCTCGAGGCCAACGGCTATTCGCAGATTGGTCCGCTGACGAAGGACGCCAATGGCGTCTGGAAGGGCAGCGCCACGCATGGCGGCGCCAAAGTGAACGTCACCGTCGACTATCGCGGCAACATCACCCGCCAGTAATCGGAGACTCCCATGACTCAGACACTGACGCGTTCCTATGAAAACTACGAGACCGCCCGGTCGGTGGTCGAAGCCCTCGAAGCCGAGGGCGTCAGCGCCGCTGACATCAGCGTGGTCGGTCGGCACGCCAAGGCCGATGACAGCAATGCCGGTGAAGGCGCTGGAATCGGCGCGGCACTCGGCGGAGCAGCCGGTCTGCTCGCAGGTGTCGGACTGCTCGCCATTCCCGGGATCGGCCCGGTGGTGGCCGCAGGTTGGCTCGCGTCGACGGCAGCGGGCGCCGCGGCCGGCGGCGTCGCCGGCGGGATCGTCGGAGCGCTGACCAGCGCCGGCCACAGTGAAGAGGATGCCAACTACTACGCCGAAACGGTTCGGCGCGGCGGTACCGTTGTTTCGGTTCGCGTTGCCGATGAGCAGGTTCCGGCGGTCGAGGCCATCCTCGATAGAGCATCTCCCATCGACAGGGATGCCCGTCTCGCGGAATACCGTGCAGCAGGGTGGAACCGGTTCGACGAGACGGCCGAACCCTATCGCTCCACGGTGATCTGAACAAAGCCGTCCGGCTTTCGGAAGAGGGCGGACCAGCCCTCAGGAACGACCAAGCGCTGGGGGATTTTCCTGCCAAAATGGAGAGCGGCATGGGTTGGTTTTCTAAAGACATCGCCACGATGGACGACCTCTTCGTCCATACGCTTCAGGACATTTATTACGCCGAGAACCAGATCAAGAAGGCGCTTCCGGACATGGTCGAAAAGGCCACCAGCCCGGATCTCAAGCGAGGCTTCGAAACGCATCTGCGCGAGACCGAGGGCCAGATCACGCGCCTGAAGGAGGTTTTCCGCCTGCATGGCGTTGAGGAAAAGGGCGTCACCTGCCCTGCGATCGACGGCATCCTCGAAGAGGCCAATGACGTCGCCGGCGAAGTCGAAGACAAGCAGGTGCTCGACGCAGCGCTGATTGCCGCGGCCCAGGCGGTGGAGCATTACGAGATCACGCGTTACGGCACGTTGGTCGCCTGGGCGAAGCAGCTCGGTCGCAATGACTGCGCGTCGCTCCTAAAGCAGAACCTCGACGAGGAAGCCGCGACCGACGAGAAACTCACCAAGCTCGCGCTGGACGGTATCAATCGCAAGGCTGCTTGAGCGCGCGGCCCCGCCGGACATCCGGCGGGGTCTTTTTCTCTTCGGAGTGTACAGGAGTCCTAATGCTTTCATCCGAACCGTTTACTTCCGGCCGGGATCTCGCGCTGCGGATGAATGCAGCTTACCCGCACCGCGATTGGGTGGCGCTTCTGGCGGAGAGAGCCGGGAAGAGCCGGGACTTCGTGGAATGGCATCTTCAGGAAGATATGGCGCCGCCGGAAGCTTTGTCGCGAGCCGCCTCCGAACTCCTCGACGAGATTGCTGCAAGCAACCAATCCGAATTGGACTCCAGCCATGACTTTCAAAAATCATGAGGAATATGAGGCTGCCGTACAGCGCGCCGCCGCGCTGAGCGACGCGCCCGCAGGTTCACCGCAGGCAGCAGAGTTTCTACGGCTTACGGACAAGATCCGGCACTGGAATGAGGCGCACAAGGGCGAAAAGAGCCATGGTCCTGAACCGTCCGACAGCTTGCTCAAGCCGGACGATCTTCCTTTCTCGGGCCTGCCCGGCAATCTCGGGAAGCTCAACAAAGATTGACCCGCCTGCCATCACAGGATCGGATGACCGCCAGTTACCGCGATGGTGGCGCCCGAGACGTAGCTCGAGAGTGGATCGGCGAGCATCACATAGGCCGTCGCGAGCTCCGCCGGTTGTCCCGGCCGCTTCATTGGGACCTGCTTGCCGAACTGCGTGACGCTCTCGCCCGTCATCGTCGAGGGGATCAGCGGTGTCCAGATCGGCCCGGGGGCTACGGCATTGGCCCGGATCCCTTTCTCCGCCAGCAACTGCGCCAGCCCGCCGGTGAAGTTCTGGATGGCTCCCTTGGTCGTGGCATAGGCGAGCAGGGTCGGATTGGGCTTGTCGGCGTTCACCGAGGCTGTGTTGATGATGCAGGAACCAGGCTTCATGTGCGGGACGGCAGCCTTGGTCAGGTAGAACATCGCGTGGATGTTCACCGCGAAGGTCAGTTGCCATTCTTCGTCCGAAATGTCGCCGATATTCTTGAAACTGGCCTGATGGGCAGCGTTGTTGACGAGGATGTCGATGCCGCCGAATTCGGCCACGGCCCGGTCGACGATCTGGCGGCAACGGGCCGCTTCCTGGATGTCGCCGGATACCAGCACGGCTTTCCGTCCGGCCTTCTCGACCCAACCGCGGGTTTCCCCGGCATCCTCATCCTCGTTCAGATAGGAGATCAGGACGTCCGCGCCCTCCCGCGCGAAAGCGATGGCAACAGCCCGCCCGATGCCGCTGTCGCCACCGGTGATGATGGCGCGCTTGCCCTCGAGACGACCCGAGCCGACATAGCTGTCCTCGCCATGGTCCGGTCGGGGCGTCATGGCATCGGTGCGCCCCGGCATCGGTTGCTGCTGCTCAGGGAAGGGCGGTTCGAAGTGTGATGTCATCGTTTTTTCCTCGAAACGCGAGTCAGTGCTTGCTCTTGTGCTCGGGTTTTCCCTTGCGCTTGGTCGAAGCCATCTTCTCGAGTTCGCTCTCGCTCATCGACTTTTCCATCGACTTCGAGGCGCCCTTGAGCTCGCTTTCCTTGATGTCTCTGCGCTTTGCGGCGAGCGCGGCGCCCGCGGCCTTCTGTTGAGCGGCTGATTTTGCAGGCATGTCGTCCTCCTTCACTTGGATGAACGGGTGACGGCCTCGATCTTGTTGCCGTCGGGGTCGAAGACGAAGGCGCCATAGTAGTGAGCGTCGTAATTCGGGCGTACACCCGGGGCGCCAGCGTCGGTGCCACCGTTGGCGAGCGCGGAATGGTAAAAGGCGTTCACGATCTCTCGGCTACCCGCAGCAAAAGCGATGTGGGTCCCGTTGCCGCTGGAAGCCCTCTTGCCGTCAACGGGCGTCTCGATGCTGAAGAGAATGCTGCTCACGCCATAGTCGGCCGATCGATTGCTGCTGCTGAGAAGCCGGATCCCGAGTTCCGCAAGGACCGCGTCGTAGAACGTGCGCGCATTCGCGAGATCATTGGTGCCGACGGAAATATGGTCGATCATTGCGCCCGCTCCGTCCGCTGGGCGAGAACGTCTTGGTATTCAGGATGCCGCCTCGCCCAGTCCGCGATGAATGAGCAGGCGGGAACGATACGCTCTCTGCGGCCGCGTGCGCGCTCGAACAGGGCTTCAGCAAGCTGCGAGCCGAGACCTCGACCGCGCAAACTCGACGGCACCTCGGTGTGCGAAACAATAAGGTAGCCATCAAGGCGCCGATACGTTGCGAAGGCCTCCCCGCCCGGAACCGCCATCACGAACCTGTTGTGTTCAGGGTCGTCTCGGATGCTTGGCGGTTTCGTCGGCATGGGGCGCTCCTGAAAGAGGCGGTGTCCGGGTTGAACCCCGGCAGCCGATCGGAGTTCCCTCTCGCAGCGATGCTTCTCGAAGCCCTGCGGGACTGGGAACGGTGAATGAAACACTCGATCTGGACCCGATTCAGATTTGCCTGGGTGACCGGCGGCTTCTTCCTGATCAGCCTGGTCGGCCACTGGGTCTTCGGCTGGTTCGCCCTCTGCCAACGACCTAGCGAGCCATGGTCAGGCCGCCAGCTTCGAGGGGCTCGATACCATCCTGCGCAAGGTCGATCGCGACGACGGCGACCGCCTCATCGAGGAGATCGACCGCGACTACGCAGGCCGCCACACGGATCACCGCTATGTCAGAGAACGCCAGTCATAAGGTATTCGACGGTTCGGCGCTTCCCGGGCTCCATGTCCTGGCGGAGCGCTTGATCGCGACGGCATGCAGCCTGCGGATCCGGCTTGTGACCGTCGAATCCTGCACGGCCGGCGCGATGGCGCATGCGCTGTCCCGTCCGTTCGGCGCAGCCCTGGCTCTTGCCGGGGGGTTTGTCACCTATACGAAGGCAGCCAAGGAGAAGCTGGTCGGCGTACCTAGGCCGCTTCTCGCGGAATGCACCGCCGTGCATGCGGAGGTGGCGAAGGCAATGACTCTCGGCGCCCTCGAACGTAGTGGAGCGGACTGCGCGATTGCCATCACCGGCGTGACCGGCGCAGAACCCGATGAGGACGGAAACCCGATCGGGCGGGTTTTCGTCGGTTTCGCTCGGGCCGGTGAAACACGCACATTGCACTGCGAGTTCGGTCCGCTCGCTCCAGACGCGCTTGCTCACCTGGCAATCCAAGCGGCTATCGCCTTTGGCCTGTCGCAACTCGGCGATGAAGCGGCCCATACTGCTCTGAATAAGGCCCTTGCCTGTTAAACCGGCTACGTAACCCGAGCAGATACCTGTCAAAACTTATGCCATCTGGAAGGTCGCCAATGTCCGGGGTTCCGATGATCAAGCGGCGGTATTCTCGGCCGACTGTCGATAGCGCTCGACTGCGCGCCTCTTCAGATCATCTTCGTCTTCTGCAATGGCGACCAGAGAGGCCACGATATAGGCTAATCTGGTCCGCTCCTTCTCATCTCGCGCATCGGGAATGGTCGATCTGATTTCATCCCACGCGGCATCCAAAGCAGCCTGCGCTCGAGCGAGATCGACCGGATCATTCAACGATGAGAATGGCATGGTTCCTTCCCCGTAGCTGGGTGATAGGATTTCTGAGAAATTAGCGCGCCGCGGCGCTCTGCCAAGATGCCAAAGTTAAAAATTTGAGACGGACTTAGCCCGACCGATCTTCGGAAGCGCCGCGGCATCGTGTTTCCTGAGCGCGTCCCACGGATCTCGCCTCGCGCCGGGTGACACGCAATTCCTCAAGGGTGTGCTGCCACTATCCGCAGAGGAGGGCGCCCGGCAGGGTCGGCCGTCGCGCGGGCCAGCCCTGACCAGTTCCTCATGTGTGGGATCCTTCGGCGCGAGGATCTGGAGACCCGCTGTGGGCGGTCAAAATACCGGATGTGATCGGTGCATCTCTCCAAAACTGTACCCAAATCCGACAATTGGGTACAGTTTTGGTTGAATTGCCTCTCGATCGCCAAGGAGAGCGAAGGCTTAGGCGCCTTCACACTGACATCGTCGGCCTAGCTGTTCAGTCGATCCATCTGGAGAGCGAGCGAAAGCGACAGCCCTTCGGGGTCCCATTTCCGCTCGATTGTCGCGCCGAGTCCACTCAGCGTCGCCTTTTCGAGCTTGCTGCCGAAGCCCGCCTGCGCGGGAGTTCCCGCAATCGTTGGGCCGCCGCGCTCCGTCCAGTGGAGTTTCACCGTCTCGCCTTCGCGCACGAGCTTGACGTTGAGCCGACCTTGCGGAGAGGAGAGCGCGCCATACTTCGCCGCGTTTGTCGCAAGCTCGTGCAACACCAAGGCAAGGGCCGTCAAAGCAGACCCTCCAACGGAAACCTCTGGCCCAGAAATCTCCAGCGCCTCTCGATGCTCCGCTTCGTAAGGCGATAAAAGTGCACGCACCAGGCTGAGGAGGTCGGTGGAGGCGCGATCGCCTTCGGCGTCGGCCGAGATCGTGAGATCATGAGCGCGAGCCAACGCAGTAAGCCGTTCGCGAAGTTTCTTGGTCAACTCGTCCACGTTAGTGGCCGATCGCGCGCTCAGCGAAATCAGCCCGCCGGTCAGGGCAAAGAGATTCTTGATCCGGTGGTTCATCTCGCGCATCAGGAGGGCTTGCTGCTCCTGCGCCTGGATACGCTCGCTGATATCGCGCGCGATTTTCGACGCGCCGACGATCACGCCATCCTCGCTGCGGATCGGTGAAACGGTCAGCGCCACATGAATGAGCGATCCGTCCTTGCGCCGCCGCAGGGTTTCGAAATGGTCGGTCCGGCGTCCTTCGCGAACCCCGCCGATAATCATATCCTCTTCGTGCAGTCGCTCATCAGGGATCAGCATCRTTATCGGCTGCCCGATCGCTTCCTCCGCGGTGTAGCCGAACAGGCGCTCGGCGCTGGCATTCCAACTCGTGATCGTGCCGTCGAGGGACTTGCTCACGATTGCATCGTCGGAATGGGCTACGATAGCCGCGAGCTTCGCGTTGGCTTCCTGCGCGACCCTCCGGGCCTCGGATTCCCGACGCGCCTCAGCAAGAAGCGCGGCGTTGTCGATGGCAATGGCAGCGTGAGCGGCGATCGCCTTGACGATCTCCTCCGCCTCTTCGTCGAATTGCCCAGGCTCATCGTGAGCAATGAAAATGCCGCCATGAACGCTGCCCGTTCGCGAGATGACCGGAACCGCGAGGTAGCTCACGACGGGCAAGTGGCCGGGAGGCATGCCAAAATGCGGAGCGCTCAATCCGTATCGGGGGTCCTGGCGAATATCGTCCGAGCGAACGACGCCGGTGCCATCAAACGTTGGCGCAAACACCGCTGTTTTACGCGGCATCTCGAAATCGGCGAAGGCCGATCTCGGTACCCCCGACAACGTGTAGAGGCTGTAGATTTCGCCCTTTTCGTCGACTTGATTGTAGAAGAAGGCGCCGAACTTTCCTCCGGACCACTTGGTCGCTGCATCCGTGACGAGGCCGACCAGTTCCGCGAGGTCGAATTCCCCGGCGACAGCGCGGGCAATGCGACTGAACATCCGCATGCGCTCGATCTCGGTGGAACGCGCATCCGCGCCTCGCACTTGCTCCCTGTTCAAGCGTCTTCCCCCGCGCAATCAATCCGAGCGCACCTGAAGATGCCATGTCAAATCGAGCGGCAACACATCATTTGCCAAGTCGTCCTGTCAATGCAGCGCTTACAGTCTGGAGGAAGCCCACTGGGGTGAATCACCCATCCGATCGGGATAATGACGTCCACCCGTCAATTCTCCCCGTTGGCGGAACTGATGCGATCCAGTCCCATTTCAACGAATTGGGGCTCGGTTCTAGCGTTCGCCGTCGCAACGGCTGTGGTCCAATCGTCGAGGCCGGAATGATCCATGCGAGCCCCCACGTGAGACCGACTATCCTGATCGTTGAAGACGAGCCGCTTCTGCTGATGGATGCGATCGACATGGTGGAGGAGGCGGGGTTCGAAGCCGTGGAGGCATTCAATGCCGACCGGGCAATAGAGATTCTGGCGTCGCGGTCCGACATCCGTATCGTGCTCACCGATATCGAGATGCCGGGCTCTATGGATGGTGTGAAGCTCGCCCAATATGTTCGCGACCGTTGGCCTCCGATCGAGATCATCATAGTCTCTGGTCATCGCACCGTGGCCGCCGAGGACATGCCGGATCGCGGCCTGTTCTTTTCCAAGCCCTATAATCGCCACGCCCTCGCTTCGGCCATGAGAAGATTGGCGTCATAGCAGCGACCGTCGGCCATCGATCGGACCATCGAACCGTAGGCCACCATCTGTTTCGAGCTGCGGCAGGCCTCGTTCCTCAACCTGGCGTGAAGTATATCTCGCTCGCACTGGAAGCGTCCCGGACCAGTCGCGGGGAAGGTCCCGCGTGGTTCGACGGTGAAGCGCTTTCCGGGCCAAGGTTGGGCGTGGAGGTACATGATTCGTGATTCATCCAGCGGCGCTCGCCTGCGAATCACCGTGGTTTCGAGCCCAGGGAAGAGTCCTCATCCTGCCGCAGCGATCGGCGCTGACCCTCTGAAAAGTGACCGCGCAAGAACCCGCGCGACGAAGCAGCATCGGCGTCGTCCGCTATGACGACGAGATTGCGCAGCACCATCCGGATCGCCTGCCGGGAATCTCTCCTGGCTTCCTCCAGAACCGCATCCACCTCCTCATCGAAACGGCACAAAGGTCCGGTTCAAGCGTGAAGCACTGCTCGCTCGGCGCGTTTCTCGAGCGCGCTCTAACGAGCTCGCCGCTCGCCGGGCCGTGCGCAATTGCTCGAGCGTAGGTTGCCACCATCCTCGGAGGAGGGCGCTCACCGCGGTGGAATGTCGTGCAGGCCAGGTTTTCACAAGTTCGTGGTGCGTCGGGCGACGCCACAATGCCCAGACCAGATCGTCGGGTTGTCCGGAACTCCAAGGGTAATGCCGGGCGGCGGTCTCCGCGGGAACGACCTCGCCGGTAACCTCAAGGACGACGAGCGGTCCTTGATGGGACATGACCACTCTGTCGAGCGGCGGCTGCTCGCTCGCCGGGACAGGATAGCGCCGGCGGCGCCGCTCAGTCATCGCTGCTTTGGCGTCTTCGTACTCGGGCGAGGATTTCGCCGCTTCGCGCCGTTGCCTTCGAGCCTCTGGCTCGCTGCGTTCGGCGGCGGCCTCGATCGCCGGCCATCTCCTGCGAAGTTCATCGATCGAGCGGAATGGTACGTGCCAAGCCTTGTCTTCTCCGTTCCACCACGCCCACGGAACCGCGCGCAATTCCTCGACGACGGTTCGTGAATAAGGGGTGCGCACGACGATCTCGTCGGCGGCTTCCAGATAAGGACTGACGATCGGCTCGACGAAAAGGAATCGCGGCCGCGCTCATCCACGAGGGTGAATGTACTCGGCAGCTCGCGATCGAGCCATCGCGCCACGCGAAGCATCGCGGTCGTGCCCGGTATCCGCCAAGCAGCCAGGTCGTCGTTCCAGCGCGCTCTCGGAAAAGCGTCCCGAAATCGTTCCACGGCAGCGGCGTCGAACGGGAAGGAAACGATGGCACCCGGCCCTTCTTCATCATCGCGAATTTCAATATCGTTGCGTTCGCGCCTGGCCATCGGCCTACGATCCCACAGTCGCGAGGGACGGCGCCTGTCCCGTCGCCGTTGAAGCGAGCAGCCGCAGTGGCGCTGCCTACTGCGTGAAGCGGACCGTCGTGCCGGGCCTGACAAGCTGGGCCAGTTCCTCGGCATCCCAATTCGTTAGCCGCACGCAGCCATGCGATGACGCCTTGCTGATCTTCGAAGGCTCCGGCGTACCATGAATGCCGAAGGTCGGCTTGGACAGTTCGATCCAGACCGTGCCGACCGGGTTGTTGGGACCCCTGGGGAGCACCAGTTTGCGCTTGTTCTTCCCCTGCTGGAAATTCTTGACCGGATCGTAGTGATAGGTCGGGTTCTTCACGACCCTCACCACCTGATACTCGCCCTCGGGCGATGGGGTATCCTCGCTGCCGATCGTGGCCGGGTATATCGCGATCACCTTCCCCGTCGCATCGAGCGCTCGAACCATGCCATTGGTCTTGTCGGCCTCGACGGTTCGGGCCTCGTCCGAAGGAGCGGTTCGACCGACCGAGACGACGTGCAGCGCTTCTTCACGCTTCCGATCATGCGTTCGCGGGTTGAGGACCCTGAGAAGGCCCTCGCTCATATGAAAGCGTTCGGCGAACATCTCCTGCGCGTTCCTGTAGCCGAGGCGCTTCATCCGGGCCTGGCGAGCGTAGTCGTGAGGGATGCGCCGGACGAACCGGGTTTTGATATCGTCCTTCGTCACGACGTAGTCCGAGACGATGTCCGAGCTGACGTCCCCTTTGAGCGCCTGCCAGGTCGCGGCGTCGATGATTTCGCCGGTTCCGAGATTTTTGCGGCGACGGAACTGGTCGATGGCCTTCCGATAGTTGTCGCCGTCCAGTCCGTCGATCTCCCCGGGAGAGACCCCCTGACGCGCCAGCAAGACCTGAGCCTTGACGATCGATGCGTTGGGGCGCGTCACTTTGCTTTTCGTGGTGGCCGGGGGACCCGCTCGGTTCCCCTCGTCGGAAGTGAGGGCTTGCGCAGCTACCGGTGCCAGCACGACGCATCCACCTAGCAAGGCTGCCCGGAAGAACTTCAGCAGCTCGATAACAGCTCGTGGCACTGAGATCACCGTCGTTGGCCCAATGTACCGCCAACGCGATCTTTCATCCCGGAGTTCCGCGTCCGTGTTGCCTAGGATGCCAGCTTCCCAAGGGCGCCGTGATCAACATGCAGCGGGGCATTCAGCGTCCATCTGCGTTAAATGGCGCTATACCGCTTTTCCAGCGCGTCGAACTCGGGCTTTCGGACCAACCGCTGCCTCTCGCGAAAGCTGGCGACCGGACCGGTCTCATCGAGTTCACCGCGCTCCTTGAGCTGCCCGAGAGCCGATTGCATGCCTTTGATCGCGGACTGCAAAGCTACGTTGGCATAGAGCACCAGCGCGAACCCCATCTGAGCGAGGCGCTCCTGGCTGACAACCGGAGTTTTTCCACCAACCACGATGTTGATCAGAAGCGGCGCGGCAATCAGTTGCGGCAAGCTTTCCATCTCTTGGATGCTTTCCGGAGCCTCGACGAAAATGATGTCCGCGCCGGATTGTTCATAGAGTTGGGCACGCTCCACCGCACGTTCGAATCCTTCAACCGCCCGCGCGTCGGTACGAGCCATGATGAGTGTCTCACGCGAACGGCGCGCGTCGACGGCAGCGCGGATTTTTCCCGCCATCTCCTCCGCCGGAATGACTTCCTTTCCGGAGAAATGGCCGCACTTCTTCGGAGAAACTTGGTCTTCCAGTTGAACGACGTCGGCTCCGGCCCGCTCCAGCGATTGAACCGTGTGCCTGACGTTCAAGGCGTTGCCGAACCCGGTGTCCGCATCAACGATCAGGGGGAGGTCGGTGGCCGACTTGATAGCCATCGTGTGCTGCACGAGCTCGGGCAGAGAAATGAACGCCAAATCCGGCAGGCCGAGAAACGTGTTCGTCAGCCCTGCACCGGAGAGATAGATCGCCTCATAGCCGAGATCCGCGATAACGAGAGCGGCAAGAGCATTCGCCGCCCCAGGCACGAGCAGACCTTCGCGCTTCATGAGCTGCTCGCGGAAGTTCGAGTGCGCGCTGACCATTTGCGTCTTTCCTACTCGTTCACGCTTCTGATGCCGGTTTAATCAGCCGGCGGGCAATGTCGAGGTTTCGAGGCGGCGGGTTTGGACGAGCCGAATCAGCGGGATCAGCAGCAGCAGCGCCGCGACGACCAGAAGACCTGCTGCGATCGGAGAAGCGACCAGCGTCAGCGGATCGCCCTGGCCGATTGCCAGCGCGCGTCGAAGCTGCAATTCGGCCATCGGGCCGAGAATGAGGCCGATCAATGCGGGCGCAATCGGCACCGAGCAGCAGCGAAAGCCGTAGCCGACCAGGCCGAGCAGACCGAGGGCGAGCAGTTCGACCCAGGACTGGGAAATGCCCCAGACGCCGACCAGCGAAAATATCAAAATGCCGGCGTAGAGATGCGGTTTCGGAATGGCGAGCAGCTTCACCCAGACCCGCGCCATCGGCAGGTTGAGGACGAGCAGCATCAGGTTGCCGATATAGAGCGAGGCGATCACGCCCCAGACCAATTCCGGATTGCTGGTGAACAGCGTCGGCCCGGGTTGGAGCCCGTAGTTCTGGAAGGCGGCCAGCATTACCGCGGCGGTGGCCGATGTCGGCAGGCCGAGCGTGAGCAGGGGGACCATGACGCCGGCGACGGCCGCATTGTTGGCGGCCTCCGGGCCGGCGACGCCCTCGATCGCGCCATGCCCGAACTCTTCTGGCTTCTTCGAGAGGCGCCTTTCGAGCGTATAAGACAGCAGCGTGGGGATTTCCGATCCTCCGGCCGGCATGACGCCGATCGGAAAACCGAGCGCCGCCCCTCTCAGCCAGGGCTTCCAGGATCTCTGCCAATCCTCGCGCGACATCGCGATCGGCCCGTTGACCTCGATCAGCTTCTGCGGGTCCTGGCTGAGCCGGCTCGCGACGAAGAGGATTTCGCCGACGGCGAACATCGCGACCAGTACGATGGTGATGCCGATACCGTCGGACAGCTCGGGAACGCCGAAGGTCAATCGCGGCAGCCCGGCCTGATAGTCGGTGCCCATGACTGCGAGCGCAAGGCCGAAGAAGAGCGAAACCAGCCCGCGCAGGATCGAGGTGCCGAGCACGACAGAGACGGAGGTGAAAGCCAGAACCGCAAGCGCGAAATACTCGGCGGGTCCGAAGACGAAGGCGATTTCCGAGATCGTCGGGGCCGCGAGCGTGAGCAGCACGGTGCCGATCGTTCCGGCAACGAAAGAGCCGATGGCGGCGGTCGCGAGCGCCGCAGCGCCGCGGCCGTTCTTTGCCATCTTGTTTCCTTCGAGCGCCGTGATCATCGAGCCGGATTCGCCAGGCGTGTTGATCAGGATCGAGGTGGTGGAGCCGCCATACATGGCGCCGTAGAACACGCCGGCGAAGATGATGAAGGCCGCGGTCGGCGACATGCTCACGGTGACCGGCAGGAGAAGGGTGATCGTGAGGGCCGGTCCGATGCCGGGCAGGACGCCGATCGCAGTCCCCAGCGCACAGCCGACCAGTGCCCACAAGAGGTTCATCGGCTGCATGGCGACCCCGAAGCCATGCATCAGCGCATCGAAAATGGACATCAGAAGCCTCCGGGCGGGAAGAAGGCGCCGAGCTGGACGCCGAGCTTCGTGAAGGCGAACCAGGTGATCGACGTTACGACGAAGCCGATGACGACATCGACCAGCGGCCGCTTCGATCCGTATGCGCGCGTGACCAGGGCGTAGGCCACCGCTCCGCCGATGGGGAAGCCGGCATAGCCAACAAGGGCGACCGGCAGAAAGACGCCCGCCGCGGCCGTCAGGAAGCCTGTCCATGACATCGGCCGGCTGACGTCGGCACCCTCGGTCTCCTCGGGCTCGAAGGTGGTGCCCTTCATGACCTGATAGCCGAGGGCGAGGCCCAGGGCGGTGAGGATGAGGCCGATCGCGAGGACGAAGAAACCGGGGCCGATCCCGGCATAAGCCTGCGCCAGCGGCAGGTCCGTGGCCTCATGCAGCAGGACGGCCCCGAGGATCAGGACACCGGCCGGCAAACCCCAGCGCGACGGGCGTCGCGCTGGGGAGGACTTGACCACCGAGGTCATTTGGCAACCCCGAGCTCCTCGAGGATCGGCTTGATCCGGGCGTTCTCGCTGGCGATGAAGGCAGAGAAGTCGTCGCCGCCGAGATAGGCGCTCTGAAGCCCGGACTTATCCAGTTCCGCGTTCCATTCCGGGTTCTCGGTTGCTTTTCCGAAGCGCTCGACCCAAGTCTTGCGCGCTGCGGCCGACATGCCTGGGGCGCCGACGATGCCGCGCCAGTTGCCGAGGACGATATCGACGCCGCTCTCCTTCAAGGTCGGGGCATCGACACCGGCCAGGCGCTTGTCCGAGGTGACGGCGATGATCCGGACGCGCCCGGCATCGGCCAGGCCCTTGAGCTCCGACGCACCGGAGACGAGGACGGAGATCTTGCCGCCGGCGAGCTGCGTGACGGCTTCGGCGCCGCCGCCATAGGCGATGTAGTTCAGCCGTTGCAGCGGAAGACCGGCATTCTTCGCGATCATCCCGGCGATGATGTGATCGACGCCGCCGGCCGAGCCGCCGCCGAACGCCACCGCGCCCGGATTGGCCTTCAGGGCCTCGCTGAGATCCTTGACGGTCTTGAAGGGCGAATTCGCCGGCACCGCCAGGCCATTATACTCGAAAGTCAGCCGCGCGATCGGCGTCGTCTCGGCGATCTGCGGCGAACCTTTTGTCGCCATGATCGACCCCAGCAGGATCACGCCCATACCCATCAGGGCGTTGTCCTGCCCCTTGCTGGTGCGGATGAACTCGCCGAGGCCAAGCGTCCCGCCCGCGCCTGGCTTATTGGTGAACACGGCCCCGTCTTTGAACTGACCGCTCTTGTCGAGCATGGTCATCGCGAGGCGGGTCGTGGTGTCGTACCCGCCGCCTGCTCCCGCCGGAACCATGACCTTGGCGGGCTCCGCCACCGCCATTCCCGCGAATCCGACCGCCATAGCGATGGAAAGCATCGTCCTGCGCATTGTCCGCATCCTCCCTGTTGGATGGCGAATGATTGTATTTTGGATATCCGTAGCTATTGTTTTTTGGATATGCAAGATATAATAGCTGCACGAGTTTACGGAGGAGCGTCATGTTGGAAAGAGCCACGCTGGCCGCGTTGGGGCCTGAGGTCGGCAGGGCGCGCTATGTGCCGATCGCTCGTTATCCCGGCATCGAGCAGTTGCCGTTTTCGCTGCGGATCGTGCTGGAAAACCTGCTGCGGCAGCAGTTCTTCGAAGGTGTGGCGAACGACGCCCAGGTTCGGGCCGTCCTCGCGCGCGAGGTGGGCACTGCGCTGACCTTCAAGCCGACGCGGATCTACGGCCAGGACATCTTGGCGAAAGTGATGCTGGTCGACATGGCCGGACTGCGCGACGCGCTTGCGAGCGAGGGCAAGGACCCCGGCGTCGTCAATCCGGCTGTGCCCGTCGACATCGTCATCGACCATTCGCTCCAGGTCGATTTCTTCGGCACGCGCGATGCGCCACGCCTCAACCTGGAGATGGAGTACCGCCGGAATGCCGAGCGTTTCGCCTTCCTGCGCTGGTGCTCGGAAAGCTTCGACGGCGTCCGCGTGGTCCCGCCCGGGAAGGGCATCATGCACCAGATCCATATCGAGAAGATCGGACAAGTCGTCTGGCTGGAAGAGCTGAAGGGGATGCAGGTGGCGTCGCCCGATACCTGCGTCGGAACGGATAGCCACACGCCGATGATCAACGGCCTCGGAATCCTCGGCTGGGGCGTCGGTGGCATCGAGGCCGAGGCCGTGATGCTCGGCAAGGGCGTCGCGATGGCGCTGCCGCGCGTCATCGGGGTCGAGGTCAAGGGCCGATTGCGCGAAGGCGTGATGCCGACCGACCTCGTGCTGACCATCACCGAGCGCCTGCGCAAGGTCGGTGTCGTCGGCGAGTTCGTCGAGTTCTACGGACCCGGCTTGCAGCAGCTCTCGGTCGCCGACCGCGGAACCATCGCGAACATGGCGCCGGAATACGGGGCCACCGCCGTCTATTTCCCGATCGATCGGCGTTCGATCGACTTTCTGGAAATGACAGCCCGTCCGGCCGACCAGATTGCCCTGGTCGAGGCCTATGCCCGCGCCCAGAAGCTGTGGCGGGACGAGGCGACCCCGGCACCCGTCTTCGACCTCGTGGTCGAGATAGATCTGGCCGATATCCGCCCGTCGATGGCAGGCCCCAAGAATCCCGAGGATCGCTTCGATCTTGCCGATGCCGCGACCGCGTTCGCCGTGCATTGCCGGGAGATCGCCGGCCGGGAACCCTCACGGCAGGGCCACCCGGTCGCGGGAAGCGGCTTCTCGATCAAGGACGGCGATCTGGCGATCGCGGCCATAACCAGTTGCACCAACACCTCGAACCCGGTCGGCATGATCGCCGCGGGGCTGGTCGCCCGCAACGCCGCGCGCCTGGGGCTGAACTCGAAGCCCTGGGTGAAGACCTCGCTCGCTCCCGGAAGCCATGTGGTGGCCGAAATCCTGGAGCGCTGCGGATTGCAACGGGATCTCGACGCGCTCGGTTTCCAGGTCGTCGGCTTCGGCTGCACCACCTGCAATGGAGGGTCCGGGCCGTTGCCCCAACCGATCGCCGATGCGATCGAAGGCAACGGAATCCTGGCAACGGCAGTCCTCTCGGGCAACCGGAACTTCCAGGGACGTATCCACCCGAATGTCCGTGCCGCCTATCTGGCATCGCCCGCCCTGGTCGTCGCCTATGCCATTGCCGGGTCGATGACGCTCGACGTCGCCCGTGAGC
The DNA here is from genome assembly GCF_056397745.1 of Allobosea sp. 05L423. Classification (NCBI taxonomy): domain Bacteria; kingdom Pseudomonadati; phylum Pseudomonadota; class Alphaproteobacteria; order Hyphomicrobiales; family Alloboseaceae; genus Allobosea; species Allobosea sp. 05L423. Next base: position 153,216 of record NZ_JBFTOA010000002.1, read on the forward strand.
CGATCGGCACCGCGGCAGACGGCAGGGACGTGTACCTGGCCGATATCTGGCCATCCTTCGCCGAGATCGACGCTCTGGTCGCGACGGCCTACACGCCCGAGGTCTTCGCCGAGAAATACGCGGACCTCTTTGACGGAGGCGAGCCATGGGCGAGGCTCGCGACCAAGCCTTCCGCCCTGTTCCCGTGGCAGCAGGGCAGCACCTATGTGCGCCTGCCTCCTTACTTCGAGGGGCTTTCGCCGCAGACGGCGCGCGGCTTCGATATCCGTGGCGCACGCCCGCTGGTCATTCTGGGCGACTCGATCACCACCGATGACATCTCGCCATCCGGTGCAATCAGCCTCGGAACGCCTTCGGCGGACCTGCTTCTGTCCTACGGCGTGCAGAAGGCCGACTTCAACAACTACACCACCCGCCGGGCCAATCATGAGGTTGCTGTCCGCGCCACCTTCGCGAACATCCGCCTGCGCAACCGCATCGTTCCCGGCGTGGAAGGCGGCTTCACCAAGGTCATGCCGAAGGGCGAGCAGATGCGGATATTCGAGGCCGCACAGGCCTATATGGATCGCGGCACCCCGCTCGTCGTGATCGCGGGCAAGAACTATGGCTGCGGCTCGTCGCGCGACTGGGCAGCGAAGGGCGTGGCTCTGCTCGGCGTGAAGGCGGTCATCGCCGAAGGGTTCGAGCGGATCCACCGCACCAATCTCGTCGGCATGGGCGTCTTGCCGCTTCAGTTCGGCGATGGCGTCGACCGTGAAGCGCTCGAACTCGACGGCTCCGAGATCTATGACGTCGTGGGTCTGGATCGCGAGTTTTCCGTTCGTGACCTAGTGACCTGCCGCATCACCCGGGCCAATGGGCAATCGTTCGAGATCCCTCTCACCATTCGCCTCGATACCCCCGAGGACATCGCCTATTGGCGTAACGGGGGCATCCTGCCCTTCGTCTGGAGGGAGTATATGGGCACAGGCGTGCCGATCGCGAGGACAGCATGAGCCAGCAATTCATTCCCGCCGTCTTCTACCGCGGCGGCACGAGCAAGGGCGTGTTCTTCAACGCGAAGGTTCTGCCGCAGGATCGCGATACCGTCAGCAGGATGCTCGTCACTGCCCTCGGCAGCCCCGATCCCTACGGCCGGCAGCTCGACGGCATGGGCGGCGGCATCTCCTCGCTGTCGAAGGCCGTGATCATCGGGCCGCCGACGCATCCCGATGCGGATGTCGACTACACCTTCATCCAGATCGCCGTCGATCAGCCGGTGGCAGACTGGACCAACAACTGCGGCAACCTGTCTTCAGCGGTCGGCCATTTCGCGGTCGACGAGGGGTTCGTGCCGGCTGCGGACGGAGAAGTGCTGATCCGCATCCACCAGACCAACACCCGGAAGCTGATTCATTCCCGCTTCCAGGTGAAGGACGGCAAGGCCGAAACCCGGGGGGACTACACCATCGCGGGCGTTTCGACACCGGGATCGCGAATTCGCCTGGATTTCCTTGACCCCGACGGAGCGGTGACCGGAAAATTGCTGCCCACCGGGCATGTCGTCGACACCATCGACCTCGGAGTGGATGGCCGCTTTGAGGTCTCGATCGTCGATGCGACGTCCCTGATCGCCTATGTCGAGGCGGCCGCTTTCGGGCTGACCGGCGCGGAAACCCCGGATCTGGTCGAGGCCACCCCCGGCGTCATGGACAAGCTGGAAGCTCTTCGTCGCCGCGCCGGCGTTCTCGCCGGCCTTGGCGCGAGGCCCGAGGCTATCGGTCTCCAGACGCCGCGCATCGCACTGGTTTCCGCTCCGGTGGCGTTCGAGGCCCTGGACGGAGAAGTCTTCACGCCCGATCAGTTCGATGTCGCGACACGCATGATTTCGATGCAACGCGCACACAAGGCCATCCCTGGCACGGGCGGCCTCAATCTCGGGGTGGCGACCCAGATTGCCGGCACGATTCCCAACCGCCTCTCGAAGCCGGCCAATGCCGCTGGTGAAGTGCGCGTCGCGAATCCGTCCGGCCTGGTTTCCGTCGGCTCCGTCGTGCATGAGACAGAGCGCGGGTGGACTGCTGACAGCGCCGTCCTGTTCCGGACCGCTAGGCGCTTGATGCAGGGTGAGATAGCCATTCCGGTGTCGAACGGGGCCTGAAATGTCACAACAGCCGACCACGTTGCAGCTCAAGCTGGCCAATCAGATCTTGTCGCATGCGCGGTCGTCGGGCTGGCAAAACGGCCACCATCTTACCGAGGACTCGTTGCAGCCCGTGCTGGGGGCTTCCCGGACGCCCATCCGCGCCGCGATGGCGCATCTGGCCGAGGCAGGCGTCCTGGAGCGCCGGCCGAACAAGGGCTTCTTCCTCAAGGATCTCTCTGTCCGAGAAAAGGCATCAGCGGGAGAAGCGGAAGCCGGCGAAGATGCGTCGGCCACCTATCTCGCGATCGCGATGGACCGCTTGAACCACAGGCTTCCAGAGGTGGTGAGCGAGAACGAGCTCATCCGCCGCTATGACCTCTCCCGGGCACGGCTGCGCCACATCCTGGCGAGGATGGCCTCGGAAGGCTGGGTTGAGCGCCGGCAGGGGCGCGGATGGGAATTCCAGCCCCTGATCGACACCCTCGACGCCTATCGCGAGAACTATCGCTTTCGCCAGATGATGGAGCCGACGGCGATGCGATCTCCCGAGTTCGCGCCCGACATGGACCGGCTGCGCTCGCTGCGTGACCAGCAAACCTTCGTCCTTGAGGAAGGGTATCGGCGGCTCGGGCAGATCGAGCTTTTCGAGATCAACTCGTCCTTCCACGAGGGTATCGCGGCGATGTCCGGAAACCGCTTCTTCGTGCAGACCTTGGCAAGGCTGAACCAGTTGCGGCGGCTCATGGAATATGGCCGCCCGCTCGATCGCGAGCGCGCTCGCCGTGTCTGCCTCGAACACCTTGGTATCATCGAGTTGCTCATGGCTGGCGACAGGACGGGAGCCGCGGATCGGATGCAGCTCCATCTTACCGATGCCGCTCTGGAGAAGGCTCCCATGATGAGCGGCTTGCAATCCTCGTGAGGAGCAGTGGCGGATGCGGACATGTTGACTGAGAGCGGCAGGCTGCGGGCCGCTATCAACCTGGGCAACCCGGTTCTTGCGCAGCGCCGCCCGAACGGTGAGCTGACCGGGGTTACGGTAGCGCTTGCGCGGGCATTAGCCGACCGCGAAGGGCTGGCGCTCGACCTCATCCCGTTCGACGGTGCTGGCAAGGTGGTCGATGCGGCGGCAGACGATATCTGGGACGTGGCCTTCCTCGCCATCGATCCCAAGCGGGCCACGGAGATTGCCTTCACCGAGCCTTACCTCGTGATCGAGGGCGTGTTCGTGGTCGCGGCGGCGTCGCCGTTCCAAAGCATTCGGGATGTCGACCAGGCGGGCGTGCGGGTTTCCGTCGGGCGCGGCGCCGCCTACGATCTGCATCTTACGCGGACGCTGAAGCATGCCGAGATCGTGCGCGTTCCGACCTCGGCCGAGGCCCTGCCTCATTTTCTCTCGCAGGGCCTTGAGGCAGGAGCCGGAATTCGACAACCCGCAGCAGCGTTCGTCGCGCGAAACCCGGGCCTACGGCTGATCGAAGAACCGTTCATGGAAATTCGGCAGGCGATGGCGCTGCCCATTCGGCAATCTGACCAATTGCCGAGACTCCAGCGCTTCTTGGATGAAGCTGCGGTTAGCGGGTTGATTGCCGAATCCCTATCGAATTCAGCCGAAAACGGCTGACGACCCTTTGGTCACAGCGTCGATAGCCATCTCATCTACGCGCCATGACCGTGAGAAAATCGGTGCGCAAGGCTCGAGGGAATGAGCGCTGCGGACATCTGCCGAGGTTGATCTTCTTCATCTTTCAGGAGGCTTGGGCTGGCGTTCCTGATCCAAGCAACCGAAGCCCTATTGCTGCCGCGTCGCGCTCCGGCATAGGGGCAGAACTGCGGCTTAGCTTCACATCCGCATCGTCGATGTCGTTCCTTCTGAAGGCGAAAACTCACTCCAGAGGCCATCCTCGATCGAGAACTGATGAACGCTGAAGCTAAGTGCGATAGCGCACGCGATCTTGATGCTGTTCTGATCGTCCTGATCCAACGATTGGAAAATCTTCGCCGTCATTGGCTTGTCGTCCGCGAGCTGGTGCCGGAACCAGGCGAGGCGGCCTTTCGCCTTGAAGTCCGTGTATCCCTCGGCTGCCAGCCTTTCGGGAAAGGCCGCGATCAGATCGGCGTTAACCGGCACCTCGACATTGTCGAACTTGAACCAGCGATAGCCTTCCTGAGTGGGAGGCAGAGGGAGCTTGTCGTTCACGGCAAGAATCGAGAGCTGCCGAACGGCACTCTTCAATGCCGCAGATTGGCTCTGGTAGCTTCCCACGCTGCCCATCATCGTCGGCACTCCCGGGGGGAGATTCTTGAAGGTGACGTCAGCGTGCCACCCATCGTCCGCCTGATAGACATGAACGCCTTCGACCTTCAACAGCCGCCACCATTCAAGCGAGGAAGCGGCCGTCATAGTTTTCGCGTCGATGGTGGACGTACCGACATTGCTGAGCTTGCCCTTCAGTTCCTGGAGTAGGGTGCTCGCGCGAAGACGGTTCTCATGTGTGGAGTGGTCGTAGCTCATGGCTGTCTACCCGAACGGCTTGGCTGGGAATTGCTGCCTCGGATTGAGGTTCACGAGTCTCCGAGCAAGCCACAAACAGCGGCTTCGATCTTATTCGCCATGATGGTTCAGATGCAGCGGGCCGTCTCAGCACCTCGGATTTCACACAGTCAAAGATAACGAGACTGGCAAAAAATGCACGTTTCATTATCTTTGACTGGGCATGGGGCCTGCGGTCCAGTGAGGTTTTGTCCCCGAAATCGCACTTGGGGGGCTTTTCGTCCCGAGCAGTGATTTTCTGTCCCACAATGTCGAGGCCGCCAAACCGAGCGGATTTCTGTGGTGTCGTCCAGTGGTGGGAAGCTAATACGCGTCGGCATCCTTGAACTGTTGAGCCAACGCCGCCGCTCGCTTCTTCAGCAAGGCGTCACCCGACTCGCGGGCGAGGTTCTCCGCCCTTGAGCGCGCGACCGCATAGTCCATGAAATAGCGCAGCGTCGATTCCTTAAGTGCGACATACTCCCCCCGTGCTGAAGAACTTACGCGGCCGCCCATGAGCTCGAGCACGCTCACCAACCCCTCATCGGTCGCAATCTGCGACGTAACGAATTCCTTCGGCCCCTCGGGATCGCCGGCCTGATACCAGGCGAAGAGCGCGCTGAGGGGGCGCCGCAACGCCGTCCATTCTTCAAGGCGAAGATTTCTGTATCTTTCGACCATGATCGCCGAGACTCGATCAAGCTCATCGGCCTCGAAATGCTTCTCGCCACTCGGACGCCCTTCGACGCGCCCATGCGCGAATGTCTCGCTCCTCAGGAGGGTCGTCAGCCAATCCATCGCTCGGCTCCGGAACATGCCGAGCAACGTTTCCTCTCGACGATCCTCCAGTCTCGGTAGGAGCCACTTGAGGACGCGACGTCCCTCCACCCAAGATTGCGGATCACCGAGGCCTTCGTCACGCACCGACGCCATCTCGTCCAGCCGGTCGGCCATCGCGCAGAGAAGCGTCTGAGCTCGCGCCGAGCCGAACGTGTCCCCATCTGCGTCGACGATACGGCTCAGCATCGCCTCAGCTTTCGTTGCACCGGTCGAAAGCCGCTCGTTGTTCCAACTCGCCAGCAGTTTCGAGGCCTCGGCCACCGAGGCGTCCAATGCTGCGAACAGGGCCTGGAAGTCAGTACGCCGCGGTGCGTTGCGAGGCTGTTGCACCGCGAAATAGAGACGGTAGTGATCTGGGCTGGCCAGTCTGCTGGAGCGGGCTGCTCTCGCTACCTCCTCCTTGGGGATGTGAGCATGAACGCCGGGCTCGTCATCCTTGCCGTAGTTCATCCACTCCTCGATGCCGGGGAGGAATTCTGACAGTCTATGACGGGCGTGTTCGAACTCGGCGCTTTCGGCCAGCAGTGCTTCGTCGAGGCGTTTACGAGACGACCGCTTCTCATCTTCGCTGATGATCGCGATCCCGGATGTCTGGGCAGCGACCTCGGGAAGATAGTGTTCGATCCAGCCGTAGAGCTTTGGGTTGCCGACCTTGATGAGGTGCAGCCAGACAAGGTCGCTAAGATCGACCTGATCCTGCAACGCACCCCAGAAGAATCGGATGCCGTCCAGGCATCTGACGACATGACGCGGTGTAGAGAGGTAGCGGCCGCCCTCAATGTCCACGACTGCACCAAGCCGCGATCTCCATGCCCCGGCTTCGTCGGCAGCATAAGGAAGCGCATCTATCTCCTCGCGGAACCATCGACGCAGGTCGAAAGCCTCAGGCCGCGGTACCGAGATCGCGATCTGGACGATCTTCTCAATGTAGGCGTGCCCATTTTCCACCTGGGCGGCTGCCTGTATCGAGTGGGCAACAATGCTAGGATCGTAGCAAAGCATATAGACCACATTCGGGAAGTCGGCGACTGAACGGACGAGCCGCAGAATCTCGACAACCTCACTTGGTTCCAACCGATCAACGTCGTCGACGGTGACAACGATGCGGCGCGGTAAGGAGCCGAGGCGTTGGCGCAAGTCCGCCTTCTCGGCGGCAATCGAGCGTTTGCCGTCCAGACCGTTCGCCGCCTTAGCGATCGCCTCGATGGCCTCACCGGCAAGCGCCGCCCCGGGAACGACGGAGCCGGCGACCTTTGCCAATGTGCCTAGGCCGCCGAGTTGTGCGGCGAAGCCAACGACCTTCTTGCCAGCCTCTCCCAGTTCACGGCGTTGCCGTCCGACCGGATCGCCCGAGCCCTCTTCAATTGTATCAACAGCTATGGCGAGCTCGCTGAACAGCGCCAGCAGCAAGCTGTTTCTGAGCCTTGAACGCTTCGGCGGCTTTTCGAGGGACGGCGACGTAGGGACAGCGGTTTTTGGGACTTATGCGCCTCTCGCTCGATAGCGCCTTACTCTCGACGAGTGCGCTCAGAACCCGATCTGTTGTGCCGAGCATGTCTGCCGCTTGGCCCATCGTAAGATGATCGCTGTCTTCACTGCGTATGAGTCTTTTCACCTCGGTGACATCGACCAACAGAGACGGGAAACCGGTCGTAGCGGTCCATGAACCGACCCAACGGAGCCGGCGGTCCAGGATTAGTCTTACAATCTCCATTGCTGAGCAGCAGGTACGTTTCGCGGCAGCGGCGATCGTCATCTGGGGCCACTCTGGTTCTTTGACCCAAACGACGTTGGTGAATAGCCGCATCTTAAATTCGTCGAGCTCGCGACGGTCGTAGCACTGATCGCCAAGCTCGAGCCGTTCATGGCCTTCCATTGGCTGAATGAAGCCATGATCAACCAGCAGTTTCGTGTGTACGCGACCAGAGTTCAGGTTGGTCTCGACCTGCTTCTGAGTAAGTGCGTTCTGAAGTTTGTCGAGGACCGGCACGGCAGCCTCAGACGAGAACGTTGCCACGTTATCCGTGAGGTGATCGGACCTGGCGGTTAGGATGCCGGATGCGCGAAGCACGCGCCGGAGACGCTTACGGTGAAGCCCGGTTGCGCTGCTTGCCGTGGAGACCGAATGGAGGCGCCGCTCCGTCACGATCTGCTTGCCGAAAAGAAGATCCTCAGGACTTACGGGGGCCGTATCCGCAACGAAGTCAATGATGAGGTTGCGGATGCAGTCGTAATTCGGGTCTTCCCGAAGCGAATACAGCCATTTGAAGAGCCGACCGAACCATGCTTGCGGCCCTGCACTGTGCCCATGCGAACCGACATGCGCCGTCCAGAGATCATGCAGAAGCTCCCTGACGCGCTTGGGCCCGCCAATGGCCAGGTCGAATCCAGCTTCTCCTGCGCTGCGCCAGTCTTCATCGCTCAGTTCTTTCAGCGTGACGTGTCGGCCCCTCTGGATGACCGCGCCGACGACTTCACAGGTCTTAATCGCAACGTAGCAGGGCAGAGAGTCCAGCCAGGGGCTCCCGGCGCGCCCGTCCAGCCTATGCTGCACATAGTGCTCAAAGCGCGTCGGGGTGCGGCTAACGGCTTCGGCGGCCAGTTGCACCATACGGGGGATCGCAGCAGCCGCGCTTCGCGCGAAGTCGTGCACCAGCGAGGGATCGTCGGTATGAGCAACGCACACGAGTTCGACGTGGTGAACCATGCAGATGCGTGAGTGCTGAAAAAGCCAGTCGGCGCGTGCGCTCACGTTCCAGGAGGGGCCGGTCTCGAGATCTTCCGTCAGGCAGCGTGGGCAGGCCATTTGGCGCGCCCGCCGAAGGGATGATCTGGAGAAGGTCTGGCCGCGATACTCGTAGTGCCCCTCATGGCGGATGATCGCCCATCGTGAGATCACGGCAGGAGTTTCATCAACGAGATGGGCTAGGCGCGCCAGTGCTCCTGGGTCGCCGTCGACTATTTCCTGCTGCTGGAAGCCCATATCGAGGGAGAAGACGCGGACGCTCTGCGACCGATGGAGCAGCGCGAGACGCGAAACAAGGCTCGCCGGAGACTCGCCCGTTCGCGGCTTCAACGTCGGATACAGAGATGTCATGACCGGCCGCCCTTCTTGCTGCCGCGTCCGCGGCGGGCTTTGGACAAGGGCTGCCACTCCGGGTCGACCGGAGGCTCATTGGCAAGCACGAGCGTGCAATCGAGTTCTGCCCAACCCGACGCGATGAAAGGGTTCATCGGGGAGGCGCATCCAGTTCGATCGGTGAAGGCGGTCGCGAACTGCTCTGTCCCCAGAGGCTTTTTCTCCGCAAGGGCATGTTCGATCGCCTCGTGGATGAGTTCGATGGCGACGCCTAGGCGGTAAAGCGCGGCATGGATGAGGCGAGGGGCGATCTCTGTCGGCTGTGCGTTGCTAATTTCGACGTTCGCAACTTCTGCCAAGCCAAGGATGAGGCCTTCAATCATGTCCAAATCGCGGGGCAATTGCAGCAGAGGGACCGAGACGAATTGGCCACGCCTGCGGATCTCGTCGACGCGTCGCATCTCAGGGACGAGACCGGGCAAACCCGAGATGATTAGTCCAACCGGCCAGTCAGGTGAGACCATGAGCCCCTTGAGGGCCTTGCGGATATTGTCCAGCTGCAGCGAGTTCGCGCCGTCTGTCAGATTATGCATCTCGTCGAGATGGATGAGCAGGACGCCGGCGGCAGGCAGCAACTCATGGATACGAGCCCAGATGATGTGGTCCGCCAGTTCCCGGGACAGCGGATAGCCAAGTGCTCTCAACAGCTCCCGCCCGAGCGTCTTTAACGTACAGGGAGCCGGCACGGTCACGCGAATGAGGGGGGAGCGTTGCTCTCCCCGGGGTTGGAGAACCGGATGCGTCCGAAAAAGCCGGTCGAGAGACTCCGTCTTGCCAGTTCCCGCCTCGCCGGTCACGACGAGGCATCTTGCTTCAAGCCGTGTTTCGGGAAGAGGCCATCCCGCCACGATTCTGCGCGAGAGAACAGATCTGAGAAGCGTGTCGAACTTGGCACGGAGATCATCGTCCCAATCCGTMTGGATGTACCGGCCTTTCAGGCGCTCCCGCACGTCAAGCAGACGGCGCTGTGGCTCGGAGAGAGACGACCGGAGCAGGTCGATAACGTGGAAATCGGATTCGATAGACATGGCATCAGTCCGTGATGGTGAAGCGGCGCGGAGGGGGCGTCGGCTGATCCGGGGTAGGGCTGTTCGCGACCGCATGGTTCGCAGCCGGAATTGCACCGCTCGTGAGATCCTGATTGATCGGTTTCGTGTCGGGCGGCAGTTGCACAGCACGCTTGAACCCGAAGCCGATCTCTTTCTCGGTGTGTGCCAACTGTTCCGGAGTCGGGCGTGTCGAAAGAATGGAAGCCCTCTCGCCGGCAGCCCTAGCCAAATCCCAGGCGTCCTTGACCGCTTGCGCGACAATCTGGTCGTCGAGCTCGGTTTGAGCCTTGAAGCGACGACGCAAGTCGGCCTCGGCCGCGAGCCAGATGTCGAGCGAGACGCCGTCGAAGCAGGGCCGGCTATTAGGTACCACCAACCACCCGCCATCGTGGAGTCGGACAGAGACATGCGACAGGTCCATATGATCGAGGCGGACCGGAAGCCTGATACCTCCGTGTTTCCGATGGAGCTCCTGCAGCTCGAGCGAGTTGAAATGCAGCCCAAGAACCCTGACGCCACGAGGCGTCAGGCAGCATTGGGATTCAGCGCCAAACACGACGCGGCGGGTATGACGGTCCGGAGGAGGGGTGATCCCGTAGGTCTTGACCAGTCGCTTCCAACAATTGGCTGGCGTCTCACCGCCAAGCCCGGAGTGCGGGCTGTTGTGATAGATATCGAGGACCCAGCGGGTGATGACATCGCAGAGTTCCGGCAGCGTTAGGCTGATGCGAGCGATCGGATCATAGTCACCCTTTGCTGCTATCGATTCGAATGTCCTTCCGGTGAACGGACTCAGGGCCTGCGTCCCAGCCGTCTTGAAGAAGCGTTCGACGCGGCCTCTCAGCGCCGGGATTCCGGCGGGCGGTGCCTCCGCGTCTGCGCCAAGATCGATGACGGCGCGGCGGAAGCGAAGCGACATGAAGGCAGCCCCCTGATCGGTCACGATAGTTTCGGGGCTCCCGTAGAAATCTTCCCGCGATAGGGCTCCCGCTGCTAAGGCGTAAGGGGCCTTTGGTGAGACGACCATTTCGAGCGTATCGATCGCCAAGTCGGTGGTCGGGGTCAGCCCGATCTTGAAGCCGAGGACCACTCGCGTTGCGCAGTCGAGGGCGGCGCAGAGCCACGGTCGTACAGATGCGATCTCTGAACGAAGCCTGTCGGAGAGCTTGTCGAGGATCCCAAGATCGGCGCACAGCGCCTGAAGGTTGATCCGCCATTCATCGAGTTCCACACGCTGCAGCGGCCGCTCGACATCGACGCCATTGAGGACTGCGGGAAAACGCCTTTTCGCGGCGTCCAAGCCGTGTCGACAAGCGTACGTGTCGAACTCGGGAAACGAGCGGATCTCCTGCGCGAGGCGTTGGTAGCTCGGGACACGTAGAGCGAGTTCTCCGGCCGCGAGCCGCTTTACGTTCTCAAGATCGATATGGGCCTTCATCAGGCGATGAACGTCCCGGATCGTCGGCCTGGTCTCGCTCATATACCGATGGGCGAACTCAAGGAGGAGCTTGCGCTCTTCGAGCCTGAGCCGTTCCGTCACCCGATTGCCGCTATTGATCCGGCGATGGCGGAGCGCAATCGCCCGCTGACCTCCTTCGATGTACCACGATCGCCACTTGCGCGCTGTTCGGGGGCTTGGTGGCTTTGGCATGCCCGGAAGTTGATCGCCCGCCTGGAGGCGAATTGCGACGCCCTCGGCGTTTCGTTTTGCGGATCGCTTCAGCTGCGTCTCATGCAGCTTCTGCACGATTTCCGGTGCGATGCGCTTAAGCGCAGAATCGGACAACGTTGTCTTGCGTTCGACCCGCAACTTCTCGAGCTCGCGGCAAAACTCTGCTCGCCACAGGATTTTTTCCTGCTCCCTGTGAGGAAGCGAGCCGATGAATTCATCGAACGATTGGCTCGTAGCAAAGGCCTTGCTTTGGGAGAACGCTCCTCGATCGAAACGAAAGCCCTCCTTCAGAGAGGCTTCAAACAGCTCGCGATCGGTGAACTTCTGGACGACGTCCGGATCTTCGACGCGTTCAAGGACATAGCCGTGTGCAAGCCGAGACCTGCGCTTGTACGCGATGTTGTCGATGACCAGGCGATCCTGGAATGCGAGGTTGAAGCGGGGTGTGAATTCGGTCGACATCACGCAAGCTCCTCGTCATTCGAGGCGGTGACCAGACCGATCCGAGCGGCGTAGCTAATCCGCTCGTCGTTGAGGAGGCGAGCCTTGCCGCTAGCAATCAGGCGGATGACCGCTTGGAAGCCTTCACCCTCGAGTTTGCTGGCTTGGACGATTTGCCCAACGGTGGATTGAGGGGTCTTGGCGAGAAGAGTTGAAACCGCCGCATCATGGACCGGATTGGAGGTTCGACGAGACAGGCGGATCAACTTGGCGTTGTGTACCAGGTCTAGCGAGATGTCCCGGTCGGTGATCAGCTTAACGTAGTCGGCGAACCCGCCTGGAAGCTGCAGGGCCATGGACCTCAGCTTATGATCGAGACCTTCGCGCTGCGCCTTTTCCCACGGCTTCACGGCTACAGCTATCTTGCAGCCGGACAGGAGGGTTAGCAGGAAGTCGAACGTGTATCGCCGCCTCGTTCCTGCGGCGTCGGTCCAGTCTATCGCGGGCGGCTGCTCGACGATGTCCGCAATATCTGGACAGGTCGAGAGGACGAGGGCGACGTCGCGCTCCAAGCCGCTCTCACACATCAGCTCGTAGGGGACGCTGCCTGCAATGATGCTGGGCCGGCAGGCGCCACGGCTTTTCGAGTGAACGTTGCGCGAGGATCGAGATTCGCCTGGCAAATAGACGATCGGCGCCGGCGAGGGGGCAATTTCAACAATTGGGTTCATGAGATCTATTCGTTCGGTAGGCGCGCCACCGCGATCTCAGTATTCGTGCGAAACTGCTTGCACGCGCTCGCGCTCGCAGGTACACACGAATGACCAAGTCGGCAGTCGCCGGGTATGGGAATCGCTCCGAGGTTCTGAAGGCCGCTAGGAGCGAAGGATTTCTACGGGAAAGCACTTCGATTGCCGTCGAAGTGCTTTCTTCGTTCTGGGCGCGGTTTTACATTGCGATGCCCTCCGCTTCAGAACCGGGCACGGCAACGGCCAATCGCTCGGCCTCCGTTCGGGCGGCTCCTTGGAAAATTCGGGCGATGCCCAGAACGCGGCAGATCGCGGCTATTCTGGGATCGGTCGTCACAAGGTCCGGCTTCAGAACGATAAGCCCCGAAAGTGAGCCGGCTGGCGCATTGCCCAACTTAGGAGGAAGCTCGGCAATCAACGCGACGTAGTCTTGGACAGAGGGTGGAGTAGGGGCGGATACCGCAGCGATCGAACGCTCTGATGCTAAATCGATCGCGACGAGCGATCGCAACTCGCAGAACTTGATCTGGACGGCCCAGGGCTCGTCAGCATCTAGCTGACTTGTTCGAAACTCCAAGTTTGACACGCGACCTCCTTTTGGCCGCAAGCGCCGAAACCGCTTGACCTGTTACCTAGGTCGCAAGAGAGTTCGGAGCTCATCGGCGCCAGCCTTTGAGATGGTGAAGTTCGGGGGCTCGATACTTTCCTAGGGTCTCTCGCCAACGAACTTCATTGCAAAAGCGTCGGCTTTCGCCGGCGCTTTTTTGTTGTTTGCGAGCTTGGAAGCTGAATTGCGCGGCTCGCGAAATCAGGATCAGCAAGTAGCGGCCTCCCGTCGAGTCGATTCTTTCGAGCGGTGGACCCTCAAGCTCAGCTTGCCGCGCTACCGCTTTGAGCCGCGGTGCTAGGGGTTCGAAGTCGAGCGGTTGGGTTCGATTCTAGCTGCAACATTCTGAGATTGTTCAAAATTTCCCAGATCAAGGAATCGATCGTAGGTATCTTGACTCTGTTTGAGTGTAATGTTATGCGGTCCCCCGCGGTGCGGCGGAAATTCGCGGGGGTAATTGTGCGCGATTTAAATTCAGCACGCCGGTTTTTTATTTGCGAATATTACAATTCCGATATCAAATTCGCAGTATTATTGCTCGCGCAGGCGATGGCGATACCGGCTATTTCGGGCGTTTAGCCGCTTGCCTCTCGCCGCGCGGTACGCGTTCTGGCGCTCCCCCAACCACGAATTGCTACTGACAGTCTCAGCCAACGCCAGCATCTAACCTGCTGACTGGTCATTGGGGCCGCTTCGCTCCTTCCTGCCTGCATACATCGCCTCAGGGCGGTTGCGCCGCCGAGCGTGACGCGTTCCTCCTGCTACGAAGGTCTTCGGATGCGTCTGCTTGTCATGTCGGACATCCATCTGGAGTTCGGGCCGTTCGCATTCCCCGCCGACCTGCCGGATTCGACGCCGCGGTCTTCGCTGGCGACATCCATCAGCCGGTCACCGCCGCGGTCGAATGGCTCGCGCAAGAGCGCGACACCGGCGCGCTGAAAGGTCGACCGATCGTCTACGTCCCCCGGCAACCACGAATTCTACAATCATGAAATGAAGTCCGAGCTCGCCAAAGGGCAGGCGGCCGCTGACGAAGCAGGGATCCTGCTGCTGAACAGGCGCGCCGTTGTCATCGACGGGGTCCGCTTTGTCGGTGCGATCCTCTGGACCGACTACCGGTTGCTAGGCACTCCGAAGCCATCAATGATCACGGCTGGGGACGAGATGAACGACCACCGCCTGATCCGATATCGAGAGGACAGTGGCCACCATGCCCGGTTCATGCCGTGGCACGCGGCCGCCGAACATCGCAAAGACCGCGATTATCTGAGGCAGGAACTCGAGCGGCAGCACGGCGGGCCCACTGTGGTCGTAACCCACCATGCGCCGCATCCAGGCTCGGTGCAGCCGCGACATCAGGGTGGATCACTGTCTCCGGCATTCGTGTCGAATCTCGGTTGGCTGATCGAGGCCACCAGGCCGGAGTTGTGGATCCATGGGCACGATCACGGCTCTCACGATTACCTAGTCGGGCAAACGCGGGTGTTTGCCAACCAGGCCGGTTACCCGCGCGATGGATTAAGAGAGAACCCGGGTTTCCGGATCGACTGTATCGTCGAGGTCTAGGTTCGGGCAATGATACTGGCCTTGGCCCGGCTAGGCCCGCGCCGCTCGGGGTTGTCTCTCTTACGCTAACGGGCGCCGTCGTCCTTATCCGAGAAAAGGAATTGTCGTGCCAGGTCAACATTTCCCTGTTTCATCTGCTGAATCGGGCGCGGTCGTCACCAAAGCCGCTATTCGGGCAGCGGACCAGCTCAAGATCAGCTCCGAGACGCTTGCCGCGATCATCGGCGTCAGTGAGGTTACAATCTCGCGCATCAGGCGCGGCGGCTCTGCACTTGAGCCTGGCACAAAGCCGTTCGAGCTTGCCGTCCTTTTCGTGCAGTTGTTTCGCTCGCTCGATGCAATTGTCGGCGGTGACGATGAGATCGCCGCAAGCTGGCTTGCCAGCGCGAACATCCCCCTCAATGCCCGGCCGATCGAGAAGCTGCAGACCGTGGCCGGGCTCGTTGATGTCATCGCCTATCTGGACGCACGTCGCGCTCTCAACTGAGCTTGGAGGGATCTTACCGCTGTAAAAAGGGCGGCCGAGGACATTGCCATCAACGGAGCAGTCATCCTCGCCTTCACGTCGGTCAGATCCACGCCCTCACTCAGGCTGAGCGCCGCAAGCGTAACCTGCTTCGCTCGGATCGCCGGTGGCGGCCAGAGCGCGGTGGCCTCACCCAGCTTCAAGCCGGTGATGGAATATCTTTGCGTCCCGAAACAGCGTGTTTTCGTCCTCGGGCTGCATTCGGCTGCCGCCTAACCTCATCCGCATCCGGATCGCGGCCGCAGTGGCCGGTCTTTGAGAGAGGGATGAGTCATGATGCTGGGAAAACGACTTCTGCTGATCGCCTGCCTTGTGGGGAGTGCCGGTCTCGCGCATGCGGAGGGCGACGCGGCAAAGGGAAAGACGTTGTTCTCCCGCTGCTCCGCCTGCCATGCGGCCGGGAGCCAGAACAAGATCGGACCCGGACTCGCCGGCGTCGTCGGTCGCCCGGCGGCGAGCGCTCCCGGTTTTCGTTACTCGAAGGCGATGACGGGCTCCGGCCTGACCTGGACCGAGGAGCAGCTCGACACCTATCTCGGGGGACCTGCGAAGGCGGTTCCCGGGACGACCATGGCGATCGCGGTCCCGAACACACAGGATCGCAGCGATATCATCGCATTCCTGAAGACGCTGCCTGCGCAGTAGGGGCGGGCCGCCCAAAAACACTCGGGCGCGCGCCGGTGAACATCACCGGCGCGCGCCCTTATCGATGTTCGCTATGCTTGATCTCGAACAGGGGCCGCGACGGCGAAGAGAGTTCTCTCCTCCGGCTCAGCTTCCGAATTTCGCCTTCGACAGAGGCAGGCTTCGGATGTGCCGGCCGGTCAGGGCGGCAACCGCGTTGACCACTGCCGGGGGAACGCCGGGCAGTCCAGGCTCCCCGACGCCGCCCATCGGCGCTCCGCTCTCGACGATCTCGACATGAACCTGAGGCATCGCGGCTCGGGACAGGATCGGATAGTCATCGAAATTGTGAGACTGGCGTAGGCCCCCATCATAGACGAGTTCCTCGAACAGCGTGGCGGAGAGCCCTAGCGCTGCCGCCGACTCGACCTGCGACTTCACGATCGCGGGGTTGACGATGCTGCCGGGATCGAATGCGATCCAGAGGTTGTGAACCTTGACCTCGCCCGCTTCGAGCGAGACCTCGGCGATCGTCGCTGTTTCCGAGCCGAAGGGCGAGGCCATGGCTACGCCGCGCGCCCGCTTGCCGCCCTCCGCATCATAGGGGCCGCGCTTCCAACCGCCCGAGATCGCGGCCACCGTCTCCAGCAGCTTCCGATGGCGTGGCTTGTCCTTCAGCAATTCCATGCGGAGCTGGAAGGGGTCCTGTTTCCCGGCATCGGCCATCTCGTCGAAGAAGCCCTCGTAGAAGTAATCGTTCATCGAGTGACCGACCGAACGCCAGAAGGCGATCGTCACGGGATGGGGGAAGCGGACATACTCCATGCTGCGGGACGCGATGGCATAGGGCTTCTCGACGATGCCCTCGACCGCGGAGCTGTCGACCCCGCCCTTCGCGCCGGCGCCGAAATAGCGTCCCAGCGGTCCTTCTCCAACGGTACGGACCTGGATGGCGGTCGGCTTTCCATCGGGGCCAATCGCGGCCCGGAAGCGGCTGAAGCTCAACGGGCGCAGCGCGTCGCGCTTGAACTCCTCCTCGCGGGACCAGAGCAGCTTGACCGGCTTGCCGGTTTCCTTCGCCAATAGGATCGCCTGCTGGAAGGGATTGCCGGGCCCATAGACGAAATGGCGCCCGAAGAACCCGCCGAGCATCGGCGAATGCAGGATCACCTTCTCCGGCGGCAGTCCGGCCGCCTGAGCCGCGACCGACTGGAACAGCTCGGGCATCTGGTTGGGAAGCCAGAGCTCCAGCGAACCATCCGCGTTGAAGCGCGCGATCGACGAGGGCGGTTCGAGCTGGCCATGAGCGAGGTATGGCGCATCGTACTCGGCCTCTACGGTCTTAACGGCCTTGGCGAAGGCTGCCGCAACATCGCCCTCCTTTTCGGCCGAGACGGCCTGGGCGGTGTTGCCTTTGAGCTTGGATAGCAGGCCCGCCGAAGAGTAGTCCGCCGCGACGGCGTCGAAGCCACTCGCAGGCGGCGCGGACCAGGTCACGTCCGCCGCCTCGACCGCCTTGCGAGCCCGGTACCAGCTGTTTGCGGTGACGGCGACCGCGCCGGGCAAGCGGTGCACGCCATGGACTCCCGGCATGGCCTTGAGCGTGTCTTCATTCGCGATCCCGGTCGGGTTCGTGCCGAGATGCGGCGCATGCTGCACGGCCGCGTAGAGCATGCCGTCGACTTTCTGGTCGATCGCGTAGATCGCTTTTCCGGTCGATTTCTCACGAACGTCGAGCCGGGGTACGGGCTTTCGCAGCCAGCGGAAGGTTGCGGGGTCGCGCAGCTTCACCTCGGCGGCGGGGGTGAGCTTCAAGGCCTCCTCGGCGAGTTCGCCATAGGCTACGCGCCGACGGGATGCCGCGTGAACGACATGGCCGTCTTCGGTCGTGAGACTGTCGGGCTTGACCTTCAGGCGCGCCGCGGCTGTCCGAATGAGCATTTCGCGCGCGCTGGCGCCGAGCCGGCGCATCGGCATGTAGCTTGAGCGCGTCGAGAAGCTGCCGCCCGTCATCCGCAATCCGTCGATGACGGCGTAGTCGGGTCCGGGTGGCGCGCATTCCACCTCGAAGCGGGCCGGGTTGACGTCGAGCTCCTCGCCGATCGTCTGCGCCATGCCGGTGTTGATGCCCTGACCGCCTTCGACGAAGGGGCTGAGGATCTTGAAGCTGTTGTCCTTGCCGATGACCAGGAAGGCGGCAACGCGTGTGCCCGGCTTGACCGCCTGAGCGGTCTGGGCGCGCGCTGGGATGGCGGGCAGCAGAGCGCCCAGCACCAGCGAGGCCGCGCCACCGAGAACGCCCCGGCGAGAGAGATTGGCGACGCCTTCGACGGGGATCAGCGCAGTTGCGTTGGTGGACTTGATCGCTGCGAGCATGTTCATGTCGATCCCTCCTCAACCAGCGGCCTGATGGATCGCCGCTGCGATCCGATTGTAGGTCCCGCAACGGCAGAGATTGGTCATGGCGTCCTGGATGTCCGCATCGCTCGGCTTCGGCGTCTGCTTGAGTAGCGCGGTCGCGGCCATGACCTGTCCCGACTGGCAATAGCCGCATTGCGGCACCTGCTGCGCCACCCATGCCTCGACGACCTTATGGCCGACAGGATCCTGCTCGATCGCCTCGATCGTGCGGATTTCCGCGGTGCCGACGCTGTCGAGCGGCATCTGGCAGGACCGGACGGCCTGACCGTCCATTAGTACAGTGCAGGCGCCGCATTGGGCGATGCCGCAGCCGTATTTCGTCCCGGTCAATCCCAACGTATCGCGCAGAACCCAAAGCAAGGGCGTCTCCGCTTCCGCATCGACCTCATATGCAGCCCCGTTGACCTTGATGCTTGTCATGACCGCTTCCCACTGCGCGAATGAAGCATGAACCTTAAAGGGGGCGGGGCCAGCGCGCAGGACGAAGACGAGGCGATTTCGGACAAATCCCTTCGAGAGCCACGAGCGCGTCTGTGGTGCAAAGACAGGCAATCGGGACGTCCCGCGCAGGGATGTTTCGCGCCCACGTCCCGAATTGCCTCGTCTTCGTCCTGCGGTCCTGCTGGGTTTGCCGCTAAGGTCCGCCATGTCCCGACCGGGCCGATGAGATGCGGAGATATTCCTCGCTCGCGGAGGCGCGCGTCTCATTAAGCCACCTAGCCGAACAACCCAAAGCCCAACCCGGATGGACAGATCCATGAGCAAACCCCTCGCCATCCCCGCCTCCTTCTTCGGCATGGTCCTGGGGCTGATCGGGTGGGGCAATAGCTGGCGGGCGGCGCATGAGGTCTGGGGGCTGCCGGCTGCGATCGGCGAGGCCCTGATGCTGGCAGGCGGTTTCGTCTGGGCCGTTCTCCTTGTCCTCTTCGCCGCCAAATGGCTGGCGGCTCGCAGCGAAGCCATCGGGGAGGCGAACCACCCGGTCCAGTGCTGCTTCATCGGGCTGGTCGGAGTTGCGACGATGCTGGTTGCGATTGCCGCCAACCCCTATTCCAGCCCCGTCGCGGTGGCGCTTTTTGCGGCGGGATTGACCTTCACTCTGGTCTTCGCCCTGTGGCGCACCGGCATCCTCTGGCAGGGCACGCGCGATCTGGCCGCGACGACGCCAGTCCTCTATCTGCCGACGGTCGCAGGTTCCTATGTCACCGCGATCGGCCTGACGACATTCGGGCTCGGAGACTGGGGCCGCCTCGCCTTCGGGGCTGGCCTCCTGAGCTGGTTGGCGATCGAATCCGTTCTGCTCCACAGGCTCTACACAGCGCCGGAGATGCCGCCGCCGCTGCGGCCGGTGCTGGGCATCCAGCTGGCTCCGCCTACGGTCGGCGCCGCGGCCTATCTAAGCGTCACGAGCGGCCCGCCTGATATCGTCGTCTACGGCCTGATCGGCTACGGCTTGCTGCAGCTCCTGCTGCTCGCGCGGCTGGCACGGTGGATCTTCGCTGCCGGTGTCACAGCCTCGGTCTGGGCTTTCACCTTCGGGCTCACCGCGCTGGCAACGGCGATGGTCAAACTCGTCGGCCGCGGCGATGCAGGTCCGGTCTCCGTCCTGGCGCCCGTCGTGTTTGCATTCGTCTCGATCGCGATGGGCGCGATCGTTCTGCGGACACTCTGGCTCCTAGTCAGGGGAAGGCTGCTGCCAGCCCCACCGGCTCCGTCGGCCACGCGCTGACCGCCGCGACGTCCTCCTCCAGATCAAACGCCCCGACGACGATGCAAAACTCAGCAGACCACATGATCTTGAGCCCGGTCGCAGAGGAGACGAACCCGGTCGAGCCGACTGGCCTGCTTGTCATCGCTCACCCGCGGCTCGACCGCAGCGTCGTGAACGCCCGCCTGGCGAAAACGGCGGCCGAGCAGCCCAGGATCGAGATCCACGATCTCTACCAAGCCTATCCAGACTATCAGATCGACGTCGCTGCGGAGCAGGAAAGGCTGCTGCGCCACAAGGTGATCGGGATCCAGTTCCCGCTGTTCTGGTATTCGGTGCCGGCTGTCCTCAAAGAGTGGTTCGACCTCGTCTGGCTTCACGGCTTCGCCTATGGCGGCAGCGCGCCGCGCCTTGCCGGCAAGACCTTGTTCTGTGCGGCCTCCACCGGCGGCGATGAGCGGAGCTACCGCGAGGACGGTCGCAACGGTTACAGGGTGGAGGAATTCCTGCGGCCGCTGGAGCGGACAGCGGCGCTCTGCCAGATGCACTGGGCCGCGCCCCATCTGCTCCATGACGCCCCTCGGTTGCGTGGAGAGCAGCTGGAGCAGGCAGCGCAGGGATATAGGCGCTATCTCGACAATCTGATGCGGGAGACCGTCATATGAGCACCGGCGAAATCCTGGTCCGGACCTTCGTCTATCTGCTTGCCGGCGTCATCGCCGTCCCTCTGGCCAAGCGTTTGGGGCTCGGATCCGTTCTCGGCTACATCATCGCAGGCGCCGTGATCGGCCCGGGCCTGCTCTCCTTGACGGGCGATATTGCCGCCGTCAGCCATGTCGCCGAATTCGGCATCGTCATCCTGTTGTTTCTCATCGGCATGGAGGTTCGCCCTGCGCTGCTGTGGCAGATGAAGGGACTAATCTTCGGGCTCGGCATGGCACAGATGCTCGCCGTGTCGGTGGTGATCACGCCCATAGCCATGATGCTGGGGCTCTCCTTCGCGGTCTCGGTGACGCTTTCTCTCATCCTCGCGATGAGTTCGACCGCGCTCGTCATGGCCACACTGGAAGAGAAGGGGCAGCGGTCGGGGACCATCGGCCGTGCCTGCTTCGGTGTGCTGCTGTTTCAGGATCTCTCCATCATCCCGCTGTTCCTCGTCGTTCCGCTGCTGGCGTCGAACGCATCTGCGGCAGCGGAGGGCAATCCGGCCGCCTGGCTGCGCGGCGCCGAGGCCTTGGTGGCAGTAGTCTTCGTCGTCCTCGCAGCCCGGTTCGCCGTCAGGCCTCTGTTCCGATTTATCGCGGCAACGCATTCGCGCGAGGTCTTCACCGCAGCGGCATTGATGCTCGTCGTCGGCGTGGCGGCTCTGATGACCGTCGTCGGTCTGTCGCCGGCTCTGGGTGCCTTCATCGCCGGGGTTGTCCTCAGCGAAACCGAGTTTCGGCAGGAAATCGAGAGCGACATCGATCCGTTTCGCGGCTTGCTGCTGGGGCTGTTCTTCATCACGGTCGGAGCGGGACTCGATCTCCAACTGCTGCGAAGCCAGCCGCTTTCCGTCATCGCGATCGCGGTGGGCCTGATGCTCGCCAAGACGCTCGCGATGTACGCGGCCTCCCGCGCCTTCCGTTTCCGTCCCATCGAGGCGATTTCGCTGGCTGTCCTGCTCGCGCAAGGCGGGGAGTTCATCTTCGTCTTCATCGGCTTCGCCAAGCAGTTTGCGCTGCTGCCCGAGCAGCTGTCGCGCCTGCTGCCTGCCGCCGTTGCCATCTCGATGCTGCTGTCGCCGCTGCTGATGCTCTTGCTGGACCGCATCATCCGTCGCCGGATCGCTCCGTCGCAGCAGGCCGCGCCAGACGTCCAATTCGAGGATCGCGTCGATGTCATCGTCGCCGGGTTCGGCCGTTTCGGGCAGATCGCGGGCCGGTTGCTGCAGGCCAACGGCCTGCGGATCTCGATCATGGACACGAGCCTGACCCAGATCGAAATCCTGCGCCGCTTCGATCAGCGCGTGAATTTCGGGGATGCAACCCGGCTCGACCTTCTTCGCGCCGCGGGAGCGGAAACGGCAAAGATCCTCATCGTCGCCATCGACGAGCGCGAGCAGATCAGCCATCTGGTCGAAACGGCTCGGACGTCGTTTCCGCACCTCGTGATCCTCTCGCGTGCGTGGGATCGGCGCCATGCCTACGAGCTGCTGCGCCTTGGAGCGGATCACGTCGAGAGCGAGACCTATGAATCCAGTCTTTCGATCGGGAAGGAAGCCTTGATCCGTTTCGGTTTTCGCGCTCACCGGGCGCATCGGTCTGCAGCCTTGTTTCGAATGCACGACCGCTCGCTCTTTGGTCGGAGCCGGCCATCGAGTGCAGACGAGAATGGGTTCCTGCAGGCGTCGAAGGCCGCCGCATCGACCCTGGCCCAGCTCCTTGCCGCAGATCTTGAAAATGAGCGCTCGCACCGGGGCCAGGAAGAGGACTGGGGCACGCGCGGGCTCTACGGGGAACTCACCGCCGACACACGGGAAGCCTCGGGCGGCGGTCAGACCTGACGATAGCCGCCCGTGACCCAGGCCGAAACGGCATCCATATAGCCCGCGGCATCATCCTCCCAGACGAAATGGCCGGCATGGAATACCCGGTGGGCGGCATGGGGAAGGTTTCGCGCCAGAAGCTCGCCGTTGGCCGGCGGCACGATGGGGTCGTCCTTGCCGGAGATCACGAGGACGGGCGTCGTCACCGTCGGCAAGAGGGCCTGGAGCCTCGGCAGATCGCGCGGATAGGCCCTGACATAGTCCGCGGCCTCGATCCAGCGCCGCCCCAGTGAGGACAGGCGGAAATCTTCCATAGCCTCGGCCGGTGGGGTCGCACGCGTCAATCGGGTGATCGTGCCGACGACCTGGGCGCCGCCGTCGGGCTCGCCATACGTCCCCGGCTTCGCCTCGATCACGCTCCGCAAGCCCTTGCCGAGCAGGCCCATGTCGACGCCGCCGCTGCCGACCACGAGGCTTTCGAACAGGTCGGGCCGGGTGGCCGCCGCGAACAGCATCGCCGAGGTGCCCACGTCGGGACCGATGGCATGCCACCGTGCGATGCCGAGCTCTGCGGCCAGGCGGATGACGAATTGCCCCATGGCTGCCGGCGACATCAGTTCGGAGCGATGATCCGAGCGCCCGAAGCCCGGGAGATCGACCGCAATGACGGGGCCGAGCTGCATCAGGTCGTCCCAGATCGCGTGAAATGCGTAGATGCTCTGCGGCCAGGGCGCAGTGATGAGGATCGGTAGGCCGAGCCCCGGGCTTCGCAGAATCCGAAGCTTATACCCCTCCACGGGGATGAACCCAGGCTTGAGAGGATCAAAAATGGCTTTGACCATGATGCCGCCTCGCTGATGCACCTTGCGGGATGTAGACGGATATTCGGCGGCTCGATCCGTCAAAGACACGCCGATTTGGGACAATCCGCGCGATCCGTCAGCCTTGTGTCTTGAAGCCTGCGCGCCGCTGGCTATGTCGCCCAATGGTGGCCGACTGGCGTGACGGCTTTCGAGCCCCGCTCTGCCGTGCATGAAATCATGCTATCAAGCGAAACCGGTGAGGTGGAGGTGCGGATGAGACATGTCGGCTTCATCATGGAAGACGGTTTCCAAGTCATGGGCTTGGCTGCCTTGTCTGCATTCGAGTTCGCCAACCTGCAGCTTGGCCGCCACGCCTACTCGGTCTCCGTCATGTCGGAGAGAGGCGGGGGCATCTTATCTACCTTGGGCATGAAGGTTGAAACCGTCCCGCTAGGGGAATTTCCCGACACCCTCATGGTTCTCGGCGAGTTGCGTCCGCGGCCCCTTACGACGGCGTTGCGCGATTACATCGCCGCTGCCGGCCAGCATTCCCGCCGTGTCGCTGGCGTCTGCACAGGCGCATTCGCGCTGGCGGAAGCAGGTCTGCTCGATGGGAAATCAGCCACGACGCACTGGGCCCATGCCAAGACGCTGCAGGAGCGTTACCCCGCCGTGCGGGTCGACGACGACCGCATCTTCATCAAGGACGGCAATGTCTGGACATCGGCAGGAATGAGCTCCGCGCTCGATCTAGCCCTGGCGCTGATCGAGGATGACTATGGCGCGGAGCTGGCCCGGGGAGTCGCGCGCCGGCTCGTCATCTATCATCGGCGGCCCGGTGGCCAGTCGCAGTTCTCGGCCTTGCTTGAACTTGAGCCGCGCTCCGATCGCGTGAAACGAGCGCTCGTCTATGCCAAAGAGAATCTCCGCAACGCCTTGACCGTCGAGGAACTCGCGGATGCGGCGAGCCTGAGCCCACGGCAGTTCACCCGCGTGTTTCGCGAAGAGACCGGGCAATCCCCGGCGAAGGCTGTCGAGCGGCTGCGCCTGGAGGCGGCGAAGGCGATGCTGGAGGATGGCAGGCATCCGATGGATATCGTCGCTCGCGATACCGGCTTTGCCGATCGCGATCGGATGCGCAGGGCTTTCCTGCGCTTCTTCGGGCACCCGCCGCAGACGCTGCGTCGCAATCTACGCCTGGCGGAAGCGCAGGAACAGGCAGGCGACGTGACATCTGGCATGGCCGAGGCTGGCGAGTAGTTCCCCGGCCAGCGAAGCCATCGCACCCAACTCGGTTCGCATAACGCGTCAGGTGCCGCTCCGGCAGCCAAAAGAAGACGCCATGGCGGCGGCCATGTCCGGAATTGCCGCCTTGTTGACTTAGGAGCGGACGACTGTGGGGCCTAGCTTGTCTCGACCGTCAAGGTCGAACGCCGGAGGCAAGCGTGGCCGTCAAATCCGAGATCAATGCGCTGGAAACATCCTTCGGGCGGTTGGCATGGCGTGAAGACGGACCGATCGGCGGTTTGCCGCTGGTCCTCCTTCAGCGCTTCCGCGGCACGATGGACGATTGGGACCCGGCCTTCATCGCGGCGATCTCACAAGACAGGCGGGTGATCCGCTTCGACAGCGTGGGCATAGGGCGCTCCGATGGGAGCGTGCCGGAGACGGTCGCGGGACTCGCCGCCGTCGCGGCCGAATTCATCCAGCGTCTCGGCTGCTCGCAGGTCGATCTGCTCGGCTGGTCGCTGGGTGGCGTGGTCAGCCAGCAATTCGCCCTCGATTTCCCGGCGCTCGTCCGCCGGCTCATCGTGGCGGGGTCGAGCCCGGGGCCGGTCGCCGACGGTCCGCAGCAGCATCCGCGAGTGCCGCAGATCATGACAAAGCCGGAAAACGACGCCGACGATTTCCTGTTCCTGTTCTATCCGGAGAGCGAAAGCGCGGTCGCTGCCGGCCGCAGCTCGCTCGCCCGCATCGCCACGGCGCCAGGTCGGGGGCCGCCGGTCAGCGCTGTGTCGTTCATGGGGCAGGTTAAGGCGGTGTCGAGCTGGCCTGGCGTACTGCACCGCGCCAAGGAGCTGAGGCTGCCGATGCTCGTCGCGAACGGCGCTCACGACGTGATGCTGCCGGCCTATCGTTCCTATGTGCTCTCGCAGCAGGCGCCAGATGCCAAGCTGGTGCTTTATCCGGACGCGGGACACGCCTTCCTGTTTCAGCACATCGACGACTTCGCGGCCGAGATCGATCGCTTTCTCGAAGGCTGAGCCCAGCCCGCAGACCGCGCGGCCGTCAACGTTCGGCGATAGCGAGATTTCGCGACGCAATGTCTCAAATCGACGCTTATGTGTCATTTGAGACATTGCGATTGTTTGCGATTGTCGGTCCATCGGCGGCGGGGAGTGCCCGGTCTGCCTCAACGAGAGATACCAGGTGACGCCATGCAGATGACCGGCAACACGATCTTCATCACCGGGGGGACCTCGGGCATTGGGCGGGGCCTGGCCGAGGCATTCCACAAGCTCGGCAACAAGGTGATCGTGGCGGGGCGCCGCCGGGCGCTGCTCGACGAGGTGACGACGGCCAATCCGGGCATCGATGGGATCGAACTCGACATCGCCGATGCCGCCGATATCGAACGGGTGGCTGGCCGCCTGACGCAGGCCTATCCGACCCTGAACGTGCTGATCAACAACGCCGGCATCATGCCCTTCGACGATGCGGGCGGCACGATCGACGATGCGACGTCGCGCAAGATCATCGACACCAATCTGCTCGGGCCGATCCGGCTGACATCGGCGCTGATTGGGCATCTGAAGGCCCAGCCACGTGCGACGGTGATCCACAACACCTCCATCCTGGCCTATGTGCCGCTGGCGACAACGGCTGTGTATTCGGCCACAAAGGCAGCCCTGCACTCCTATGCGCTGTCGCAGCGCTTCATGCTGCGCGAAACCGGCGTTTCGGTGCAGGAGATCGCGCCACCCTGGGTCGATACCGACCTCATCAAGAAGAGCGGCGACTCTCGCGCCATGCCGCTCGACATCTTCATCGAAAAAACGATGGCCGGTCTCGCCACCGAGGCGGCAGAGGTGATCGTCGACGAGATTAAGGCGCTGCGGGATAACCCAGGCAGCGGTGAGCACGCGCTGGTGCAGGGCTTCAATCTCGAACTGATCGCCAATCCCATTCCGGTCTGATCCGTAGAGGCGCCCCCATGTCGGTCCGGCAGGGGGAGCCTGCGGCGTTTGGAGCGCTCTCGATGATTCATGACAAGCCGCTATCCTCCGCGGCTAAGGCCCCCGCCGCCGTCGAAGCGATGGCGTCGAAGCCGGTTGAGGAAGGCTCTCTTCTGCCCCCGGCCTTTCTCGCGCTCGGCACCTTCGCCATCGGAACCGAAGGGTTCATGATCGCGCCGCTTCTGCCGACCATCGCCGACGACCTCGGGATGAGCCTCTCGGCGACGGCCACGCTGGTCGTCGTCTTCACGCTCGTCCTTGCCGTAAGCTCGCCGATCTCGACCGTCTTGACCGCGAGCTTGCGGCGGCGCGATACGCTGCTTCTCGCCATGGCGATCTTCACCGCCGGGAACCTCATCGCAGCGCACTCCTCGTCCTTCGCGGCGCTGATGCTCGCCCGCATCATGATGGCGGTCGCGTCGGGGCTCTACATTCCGGGAGCGAACTCGCTGGCGGGAGTCATCGTACCTGCGGGCAAGCGCGGACGTGCGCTCGCCATCGTCAGCGGCGGCATGACGATCGCCATCGCGCTCGGCCTGCCTCTCGGCGCCATCGTCGGCCATGCTTTCGGCTGGCGAACCACCTTTCTCGCCGTGGCTGCGATGGGACTCGTCGCGATCGTCGGAATCGGTCTCGGGATTCGCTCCGACGCCGGGTTCGGGATTGCGGTGGCGAGCCTGAAGCAACGGCTCGGGGTGGTCCGGCGCCCTGCGATCCTTCGCCTCCTCGCCGTAAGCCTGTTCTGGGCGATCGGCGCCTTCACGGCCTACCCCTACATCGCTCCCTATCTGAAGGCGGTGCTCGGTTTCGGTGCCACCGGAATCAGCGCGACGGTCTCGATGTGGGGCCTCGCCGCAGCGATCGGCGTCACGGTCGGCGGCACGCTGAACGACCGCTTCGGATCGAACCGGGTGGTGCGGAGCTCTCTCATCGCTCTTTCAATCTCCTTTGCAGCTCTCGCCGTTGCGACGTTGT
Organism: Allobosea sp. 05L423; assembly: GCF_056397745.1. Taxonomy (NCBI): domain Bacteria; kingdom Pseudomonadati; phylum Pseudomonadota; class Alphaproteobacteria; order Hyphomicrobiales; family Alloboseaceae; genus Allobosea; species Allobosea sp. 05L423. The sequence continues at coordinate 180,757 of NZ_JBFTOA010000002.1, forward strand.
TGGCGCCGGCAGGGGCCCTCGTAGTCGCGCTCCCTGCCATCGCGGCCTGGGGCTTCAGCGTGTGGTCGCTGTTTCCTGCCCAGATGGCGCGGCTGATCGCGGCCGGGCCAGTCTCGGAGGCATCCGTTGCGCTCGCGCTCAACACCTCGACCACGTATCTCGGCTTCTCCATCGGATCGGCGATCGGTGCCGGTATCATCGGTATCGGCGCGGTCTGGGCCATCGGCGCGATGGCGGCGCTGGCTGAACTGGTGGCGATGATGCTCGATCGACGCGGGGCAGCCCATGCGACGCGGTGACGACGCCTCTGCGCCGGGGGCGCCCGGCTCACTGCCCGGTTCCTCGGCCGAGCTCGCGAACCGCGCGGGGTCGGCTGTGCCCGTCGATCCGCGCACCAGACGCATGCTCGAAGCGCCCGTGCTGCCGCTGCTGGTCCGGATGGCCTGGCCGAACGTGCTCATCATGCTCGCCCAGGCATCGAGCGGGCTGATCGAGACCTGGTTCGTGGCCAAGCTCGGGACGGAGGCGCTGGCGGGCATGGCGCTCGTGTTCCCGACCGTCATGCTGATGACGATGCTCTCGAACGGCGCGATCGGCGGCGGCATTTCCTCGGCCGTGGCGCGTGCGCTCGGCTCCGGACAGCGCGCACGGGCTGACGCTCTCGTCCTGCACGCGATCGTCTTGAACCTCGCCCTCGGCCTCGGCTTCTCGGCCCTGTTCCTCATCTTCGGCCGGCCGATCTATCGTCTGCTCGGCGGCTCCGGCGGCGATCTCGAGGCGGCCTTGACCTATTCGGGCGTCGTCTTCGCCGGCAATGGCCTGATCTGGCTGATGAACGGGCTCGCCAGCGTGATCCGCGGCACGGGCAACATGGCATTCCCGGCCATCGTCAGCTGTGTCGGAGTCGCCCTGCTGATCCCGATCTCGCCCCTACTGATCTTCGGCTTCGGCCCCATTCCGGCTCTCGGCATCGCGGGAGGAGGGGTGGCGCTGCTCACCTTCTACGCCGGCGGAACGCTCGCCATGGCGTGGTACGTCCTCTCGGGGCGCAACCCGGCGCGGTTCCACTGGGTGCGCCTGCATTGGGAGCCGCTCGCCGGCATCCTGAAAGTCGGCGCGCTCTCGGCGCTGCAGTCGCTCCAGACCAACCTCATCGTCGCTGGCGCGACCGCGATCGTCGCCGCCGCGGCCGGGGTGGATGCGGTCGCGGGCTTCGGGACAGGCGTCCGGCTCGAATATCTGCTGGTCCCAGTGATCTTTGGCATCGGCGCGCCGATGGTCGCGCTCGTCGGCACCAATATCGGCGCGGGCCAGCGCGAGCGGGCACTGGAGATCGGGCTGAGCGGAGCGGGCCTGTCCTTCGCGATCACCGAAGTCATCGGTATCGTGGCCGCGCTGTTTCCCGCCGCCTGGCTCGGGCTGTTCAGCGCCGAGCCCGCGATGATCGCGACCGGCAGCGCCTATCTGCGGATCGTCGGCCCCTTCTACGGCTTTTTCGGGCTCGGACTGTCGCTCTACTTTGCCAGCCAGGGCGCGGGAAAGCTGCTCTGGCCGCTGGGCGCCGGCGCGCTTCGCCTCGTCGTCGCACTGCTCGGCGGCTGGCTTGTCTTGCGGCTCACGGGTTCGCTCGAAGCCTTCTTCGCCTCGCTGGCGCTCGCACTCCTGGCCTATGGGCTGGCGATGTTCGCTGCGGTGAAGGCGGGCGTCTGGTTCAAATAGCCCGGATCCGGAGTCGTGCACCGGAGTGGGCGAACCATTGGCGAGCGGATCATGCGCAGGGCCGCGGCATAGAGGCAGCGGCCCTGCTGCGGAATCAGGCCAGCCGGATGTCCGAAAGGTCGATCGAGACGACCAGCGGCTCGGCAAGCGAGGTTCCATCCGGCTGACGCGGGTAGATGCGCCGCTCGGTCGGGAAGCGGAGACCCTGCACCTCGACATAGCTGCCGATATAGTGTGCGCCCGGCGTGTTCCCGGCGATCTCGACATCGTAGTCGTGACGCTTCAGCAAGCCGGCATCGTCGACGTAGAGCGTCTGCACGGTGCTGTGCGTGGCGATGTCGGAGGGAAACGCCACTTCGAGCTTCTGCCAGGTCTCACCCTTCTCCCGCCACTCCCCGACGGATCGGCTGACGACGCCGGGCGCAGCCAGCAGGAACGGCATGTTGAGATAGGTCCACATCGCAATCCCGGCGAAATAGGCCAGTTGAGGCTCTGTCCATGGTGTTTCGAGCGTATGCCCGGCGAAGGAGGCGCGAGGCTCGTCCAGCTCCTCGACGATCTTCCCGGCGGCGTCCCTGATCTCKACGCGGCCCGGCTCGAAGCGGGTCACCTTGCCCTCCGGCCCGAACGGCGAATGAGAAGCCCACTCCCGCCCGAGCCCGACCGTGACGTTCGTCTCGTCTAGCTTGCCGCCATGCCCCTTGAGCGGCCAGAGCACGCCGCCCTGCCGAAGGTGGGCGGTCAAGGTGGTGAAATTCTTCCATCTGTCGAGCCCGCCATGGGCATCGATGATCTTCCGTGCCAGAGCGTCCATGTCGTCATCCTGTCGTTTGCTGTGTAGTTCAGGCGCCGAGAAAGGTCTCGACATGCGAAACGAATGTTTCCGGATACTGGAGCAGCGCGCCGTGGCCTGAATCCGGATAGATAATCAGCGTGGTGCTGCTCATGTTCTTGAACATCTCGTAGGCATTGATCGACGGGAACATCGTGTCGTCGCTGCCATGGACGATGAGCGTCGGCTGTCGGATCGCCCTGAGCGAGGCGTGATCCGGGTCCGGCTCCGCGCACCAGCGGATGATGGCCTGCGCCTGCGGGTTGCTGACGGCCTCGCCCCGGTCCGGATCACGGTCGCTCGTCCGGGCGCCGGCGCGGTCGATGAAGGCGGCGCCGGCGGCCTGGCTGGCTTCGGACGGCGTGAAGAAGAGGGGAAGCCTGACGTCGCGTGCGTTCCGGGCGAAGGCCTCTTCGACCACTTGCAGCAGATGCTCCTCGCCGCCGCGCGGAGCCGTACCGGCGAGGATCATCCGGCGGACATCGACCGCGCCGCGCGTCGCCATCACCTGGGCCAGAAAGCCGCCGAGCGAGAAGCCAAGGAGATCGACCTGCTTCAGGCCGAGCGCTGCGATGAAGGCTTCGGCATCGGTGACCTGCTGCTCGACGCTGTCAGGTGTTTCGCCGGAGGAGGTGCCGACGCCGGCATTGTTAAAGGCGATCACCGGCCGCCGCGCCGCCAGCGCATTGACCACCGCCGGATCCCACGCGTCCATTGTGCCGGTGAAGTGCTGCAGCAAAACGAGCGGAATACCCGCCTCCGGCCCGAGCCGGCGATAGGCGAAGCGCACACCGCCGCTATCGATATAGCGCGTCGGAGTCCGTTCGAGAGTATCAGGCATGGTCGGTTCCTTTCGCTTCGAATGAAGATGAGCCCTTCCGAAAGCGGTGGCGCCTGCGCAGCCGCTCGAAAGTTGTTCGGGTTTGTGTCGGCGGATGGACGCTCAGGGTGCCGGTGTCGGATCGTCGAGGCTGACCATGCCGCGTCCTTCGGCGTGAAGCGCGGCCTTGACCGAATGCCTCGTTCCGACCAGCCGAAGGAAAGCCGCCAGCCGGGGATAGGCGTCGAGCGCTATGCCGTAGAAGCGCGTCCAGCTGGCGATGACGAAGAGATAGGCGTCGGCAGCGGTGAAGGTTTCACCGGTGAGGAACGGGCCAACCATCCCTTGTTCGGCGAAGGCGAGACGTCCCCGGATGCGGGCGAGGACGAGCTCGCGCATCGGCGCGTCGATCTTCCAGTTGAGCGGGATGAAGCTCTTGTGCAGCTCGGCGGCGACGAAACTTTGCCACTCCATGACCCGGTAGCGCGCCATGGTGCCGGGAGCAGGCATGAGATCGCGTCGCTCCGCCCGATCGCAGATGAATTGCGCGATCACCATGTTCTCGGTCAGCCGCTCGCCACCGGGAAGCTCCAGCAGCGGCACCATGCCTCTGGGAGCCACGTCGCGATAATCCGAGCCGTCCGCCCGCTGCTTTGCCGTCACGTTGACGACCTCGAGATCGAAGGGCTCCCCGATCTCGCGCAATAGGATGTGCACCGAGAGCGAGCTCGCACCCGGATGGACATAAAGCTTCATGCAACAGCCCTCCTGGCAGGTGCCTCGGCACGAGTGCCGAGGCACCGCTTCATCAGGCCTTCACGAAGGCGAGCAGATCCGGATTGATCACGTCGGCATGGGTCGTGAGCATGCCGTGCGGATAGCCCTTGTAGAGCTTCAGCGTGCCGTTCTTCAGCAGCTTCACTGCCTTGAGGGCGGCATCCTCGTAGGGCACGACCTGGTCGTCGTCGCCGTGCATCACCAGCGTCGGCACGTTAATGGCCTTCAGGTCCTCGGTCTGGTCGGTCTCGGAGAACGCCTTGATGCCGTCGTAGTGGGCCTTGGCCGAACCCATCATGCCCTGGCGCCACCAGTTCTGGATCGTGCCCGGGATCGGCGTCACGCCCGGCCGGTTGAAGCCGTAGAACGGCCCGGTCGGCACATCGAGGAAGAACTGCGCGCGGTTGGCCGCGAGCGCGGAACGGAAGCCGTCGAACACCGCCATGGGCAGTCCTTCGGGATTCTTTTCGGTCTTCACCATGATCGGCGGGATAGCCGACACGAGAACCGCCTTGGCCACGCGGCCCTGCGGCTGACCGAACTTGGCGACATAGCGCGCGACCTCGCCGCCACCGGTCGAGTGGCCGATATGCACGGCATTGCGCAGATTCAGGTGCTCGGCCACCGCGGAGGCGTCCGCAGCATAATGGTCGATGTCGTGCCCTTCGCTGACTTGCGATGAGCGACCATGACCACGCCGGTCATGCGCCACCACGCGATAGCCGTTGTGAAGGAAGAATAGCATCTGCGCGTCCCAATCGTCCGATGACAGCGGCCAGCCATGGTGGAAGACGATGGGCTGGGCGTTCTTCGGTCCCCAATCCTTGTAGAAGATCTCCACGCCGTCCTTGGTGGTGACGTAAGCGGCGCTCATGGCATGTGTTCCTTTCGATGCTTGGACAGTGGAGAAGGGAGTAGCGAAGGCGGGGGCCGGAAGAATTGCGGCTGCCGCTATACCGACCGCTGCGGTCAGGACCGTGCGGCGGCTCTCGGTGGAACCTGGATAAGACATGACGGTGGCCTCGAAAAACTTGCTCCAAAGAGCAGTAAAGCCAATCCGGATTCACTGACGGACAAAGAAGCCTGAGATCGGGACATATCGACCTCTGCCGCTCGTAGGAGCCGACGATGCGTCGAGAGAGTGCGGGTGCGCCTGACGGGCTTCGCTCCGGAGGCGCTCACGCTGATGGGGGCCATGAACCTCGCGGCGCTCAATATCGCCAACGCCATCGGCGCCTGGGCGGGCAGCGTGACGATTGCGGCCGGCTACGGCCCGCTGTCCGCTGTATGGGCGAGCTTCGGGCCGACGCTCCTGGCCCTTCTGGTCTTCGCGCCCATCTTGCCGAAGGCGCCGCAGTTCGCGCCGGCGTGATTGCGGTCAAGCTCCTCATCTGGTCGGATGGCGTCGCGCGCGAGAAGTGGCATAGGCCCGATACGGAGGTCACCCCATGGCAATCGGCGATGCTCGGCGAGAGCAGATTTTTCCGACACTGTCCGCCCTTCAGATTGCGACGTCGCGTCGCTTCGCCAGCGGCGCACCGCGCCGCTTCGGTCCGCGTGAGGTCGTCTACGAGATCGGCGCCCGCGACGCCCCCTGCTGGCTGATTCTCGATGGCTCGGCTGACGCGATCCGACGCGGCGCGGCCGGCCGGTCGTCGCTGGTCACGACCTACGGTCCCGGCCAGTTCACCGGCGAGACCAATCAGCTCTCGGGCCGTCCATCCCTCATGTCGGTCGTGGCGGGGGATGCTGGTGCGGTCGCGATCCCTTTTGATGCGCCGCATCTCCGCGCGCTCGTCATCGGATCGGCGGATGTCGGTGAAACGATCATGCGCGCCTTCATCCTCCGGCGCGTCATGCTGATCGAGGAGGGGCAGACCGGCGGCGCAGGATCAATCCTGGTCGGACGCCGGGATGATCCGGGCATCGTCCGGTTGTCGGGTTTTCTCACCCGCAACGGCTACCCCCACACCGTCATTGCCGCGTGCGAGCCGGAGGGGCGCGAACTCGTCGAACGGCTCGGCGTCGCCCCCGAAGACCTGCCGCTGATGATCTGCCCGAACGGCACATTGCTCAGAAGCCCGAGCAATGCCGATGCCGCGACCTGTCTCGGCATCACGCCGGATCTCGATCCGAAGACTGTCCATGACGTGGCGGTCATCGGGGCCGGGCCAGCCGGGCTTGCCACTGCCGTCTATGGCGCATCCGAAGGGTTGTCGGTCCTGGTCCTGGACAGCCGCGCCTTCGGCGGCCAGGCGGGCGCGTCCGCCCGGATCGAAAACTATCTCGGCTTTCCGACCGGCATCTCCGGACAAGCCCTCGCGGGCCGGGCGTTCAATCAGGCGGCGAAGTTCGGCGCCGAGCTTGCCATTCCGCTGACCGTCGAATTGCTCCGCTGTCACGGAGCGGATGCGGAAGCCCCGTTCACCCTCGAGCTCAGCAATGGAGGCACCGCGCGGTCGCGCACCATCGTGATCGCCTCCGGAGCGCGTTACAGGCAGCCCGACATTCCCAACATCGAAGCGCTGGAAGGGGCGGGCGTTTCCTACTGGGCATCGCCCGTCGAGGCGCGGTTGTGTGCCGGCGAGGATGTCGTCCTGGTTGGCGGAGGAAACTCGGCGGGCCAGGCGGTTGCCTATCTCGCGCCGCAGGTCAGGCATCTGCACCTGGTGGTGCGCCGCCCCCTCGAGCAGACCATGTCCCGGTACCTGATCGATCGGATCGCGGCCTTGCCCAACGTCGAACTCCATGTGGACAGCGAAATCGTCGATTTGCACGGCGACCGGGCGACTGGCCTGACCGGGACGAGGTTTCGGGACCGCCGGACAGGTGCGATCCGGGAGTGCACATCACACCACCTCTTCCTGTTCATCGGCGCCGATCCCAATACGCACTGGCTCGACGGCTGTGTGGCGCTCGACGCAAAGGGCTTCGTTCTCACGGGGGAGCGCGCCGGCGACGGCGAGCGGCTGCCGCTCGAAACCAGTTGCCCAGGCATCTTCGCCGTCGGAGACGTGCGGGCCGGTTCGACCAAGCGGGTCGCCGCCGCCGTTGGCGAAGGCGCCGCCGTCATCGCCCAGATTCATTCCGTCCTGACACGGAACGTCGGGCCCGCATTGAATGCGGTGCGGCAAGCTTGATGGAGCGTGGCCTCTGCATCGCGTCACGGCCAGCGGAGTTGAGGTGCATGCCCGGTCCCAAGGAGTTTTGAAAGCCTCCGAGTGGCGGGACCGAAACGCGCCATAAGCGGAACTTGCAACTCTGCCAGAAAGCCGACATTCCGCGGTGCCGGTCGAGACAAAAGCTCGTCGAGCCGGTTCGCGTGTCAGCGCAGGGATCTCTGCCACAATTTTTCAGCAGCTTCATCAGGTCCAATCACGGTCAATCATCCGAATTGGCCGCGTCGAAGACCGCATCGAACCGGACCAGGGGCATAACCTCACGGAAGTAGTGCTCTTCGGCTTCATGCCATTGGCGCTCCCAGGGACCTATAATGCCCTCTCTCACAAGCAGTCTTGCTTTGCGGAAAGCGTCTGAAGCTGTCACGAGAACTTTCATGTCGATGAGGTCCGCGAGTTCCGGCCGAGCCGAATAGACGCCCTCGAGGATAACGACGGATCGCGGTGAAAGCTCAGACACGCTTGACTGCAACCTGCCGTCAAAAGCTTCCCAATCGAACGCGCGCCAACTGGCAGCGCGACCCTGCCGCAAGGCGCCCAGCACAGCGCGCTGGCGGGGCCAGTCGATACAGTCGGCAGCGCGGATGGCGGGGGCATCTGATCGCAACCCAGTGCCGCCGGCAAAGAAGTCGTCACCCTCAATGAGCGCCGCTCCCACCTTATCTGCTAGCAGCGCTGCCAGAGTCGACTTGCCCACGCCGCTGCGTCCGTCGAGCGCAATCACATAGGGCCCATCCGCCTTGGCCGCGTGCAAGTGGATCTGACGAGCGAATGTGCTGGTATCGGAGAAATGCATCAGCGTCTGGCTTCCTGGTAAGTCCGGCGCGATACGCCTCGGATGAAGAAGCTGCTGTCCCGCCATGCCGGTCAGCGTTCCCGTGCAACACTCTGCAAGCAGGTGGCTCTTTCCTCGTTTAGTTATAATCGACCCAGCTATTCTGCGGCGGGATCAATCTCCGCGAGGAACCATTCTCTGAAAGCGCGTATCGCACGGGCTTCCGGTCGCGATTTGAGGCGTGAAAGCCATTATGCATCGGTGGTACCTCCAATTATAGCGGTTGTCGCAGCGTGATCCATGCGCGGGCATCATCGTGGATCACGTTCGACTCGCATCCATCGTGCGCTATCAATGGGCATTCGACTTCCACCGACAACCGTTACCCCGACCTCAGTGGTTGCAGTTTGCCACGGAAAATATCGGCGAATGCTGACGACCGGCTCCCCTAGCGAGATGGAAGCCCGAATGCCTTCATGGCTTGACGCGTCGCATCCGCTACGACGGCATCAATGGCGCCCGGTGTTGCGTCTTGTGCGCCCGTGAAGAACACGCAGATCAGGATCGATGGTCCGCTTGGCGGCCAAATGATGCCGATATTGTTGTGCGTCCCCCGCGCGCCCGTGCCGGTCTTGTGGCCGACGGTGTAGCCGGCGGGGACGCCGGCCTTGATCCGGCCGGCCCCGGTGGGTGTCTCGGTGATCCAACGCGTAAGCAACTGCAGGTGCGCCGCTGAAAGCAAGTTGCCGCGCAAGACGCGGTCGAGGTTGGCCACATATTGCTCGGCCGTCGTGGTATCGCGCATATCGCCGGGCAAGGCGCTATTCAGCTCAATTTCCAGTCGATCCACGCGCGTGACGTGGTCGTCAATGCTGCCATACCACTGCTGGAAGGCAGCCAGTCCGCCCATTTCGCGGATCAGAATATTTGCCGCGGGGTTGTCACTAACCTCGACTGTCGCTTTGCACAGCTCTTCCAGCGTGAGCGTTCTGCCGATGGCCGGCTGCGTGACCGGCCCATGCGGCACCATGTCGGCAGCCGTGATCGGGACGTCTCGGTCTAGCCGATCGCGCCCCTGCTGCACGGTCTGCATCACATAAGCTGCGAGAAACAGTTTGAATGTCGAACAGAAAGCGAAGCGTTCGGTTGAGCGCCAGCCGACCCGCTGGCCGTCCCGCGTCGCGAAAAGCCCGAGACGGCCTCCATGGCGGGCTTCAAGAGACTTGAGATCGAGACTAGTCCCAGGAGCAGCCGCGGCATGCCCGGCGCCGACTAGAGTGGCGCCGGCGCCGATCAAGAATGAGCGCCGGTCCGCAAGGAAATCAATGGTGCGAGTTGTCATGTGCGTTGCGTCTCCAGAGGGAGGCGCAGAGGTAGCGAGGCCGCATGGCCCTAGCCAAATGATCGTTACTCAGATTTGATATGAATAAAATTGGGGCTTCTGGATGGATGTTTCGAGATTGCCGCTCATCGCGCTGCGCGCCTTTGAAGCGTCGGCGCGGCTCGGTAGCCTGACCAAGGCGGGGATGGAGCTGCGCGTGGGCCAGACCGCAATAAGCCATCAGATCAAGCTGCTTGAGAAAGATCTCGGCTTCACGCTGTTCGAGCGCTTGCCGCGTGGCATCGCTCTGACCGAGGAGGCGCAGGCGCTGCTGCCGGTGTTGACGGATGCGCTACGTCGGGTCAGCGACAAGGTGCACCAACTGCGTACCGGCGGCACGGCCGAGATTCTCACGATCGGCGTGGTCAGCAGCTTCGCCCTCGGGTGGCTCCTGCCGCGCCTGCAGGACTTCAACGCGCGGCACCCGCAGATCGAGGTGCGGATCAAGACGAACAACAACCGTGCCGACACGCTCCTCGACGGCCTCGATCTTTTCATTCGTTTCGGTGACGGTGCCTGGCACGGCACAGAGGCGGTCGAGCTGATGCAAGCCCCGCTCGCTCCGGTCTGCAGCCCTGGCCTCGCCATGTCAGTCCGCACTCCGGCTGACCTGCTGGCCCAGCACCTCCTGCGCTCATACCGCCAGGACGAATGGCCGCTCTGGTTCCTTACCGCGGGACTGACCCCGCCGGTCGCGCGGGGCTGGATTTTCGATAACTCGCTGGCCTTGGTCGAAGCGGCAGCGCAAGGTCTCGGTGTTGCGCTGGTCCCCGCCGCGATGTTCTCGCGCGATATCTCTTCCGGTCGGATTGTACAGCCTCTCGACGTCGGTATCGTTACCGGGGCCTACTGGATGACGCGATTGAGGTCACGGACCGAAACCGGCGCCATGGTGGCCTTTAAGAGGTGGATTGTCGCCGAGCTTTAAGCTGAGCATGGAGACGATTGTTTTCAAAGGCGTGCGCCAACAATGGACACTAGTGGTCAGTGTGAAAGCGGGCAGAGATCTGGACAACGCAACCGAAGAGCCGGCACTGACCTGAGAGAGAGGCACGGGCCCGGCCGCAAGCCGAACAGTGCCGAAGGAGTCGCCGCCACTGCTCATTGGGAAGGCTCCGACGCGGGAGATCTGCTGCGGTAAGTTTGCGGCTGACAGCGGCCCCGTGGGACAGCGCAATGTTTCTTTTCGACGGCCCCGACCAGGCCGACGTGACGATCCTCCTGGCGCATGGGGCCGAAGCTCCGATGGGCTCGCGATCAATGACGGCGTCCGCAAATGCCTTAGCCGGAGAGGGCTTTCGCGTTGCCCGCTTTGAGTTCGACTATATGGCGGCGGCGGACCGCAGTTGGGCGCATGCCGTCGGCCCGCGCTGAAAAGCTAAACCCGCGATATATCGCTGCCGTCGACGCGCTCGGCAGGGAGAGCTTGTTATCGGTGGCAAGTCGATGGGCGGGCGCGCCGCGAGCATGGTCGCGGACACGCTGTTAGAGAGTGGACGGATTCGTCGCCTTCTTTGCCTCCGTTATCCTTTCCATCCGCCCGGCAAGCCGGAGCAATTGCGCACCGGCCACCTTGTCGATCTGAAAAATCCCACCCTCATTGAGCGGCCGATCATCTCGTGACCATGTCCGACGCAACTCTTACCTGGGCCGGGCAGCTCAAACCCCCGGCAGGGTCGCGATATGAAGATGGACATCGGGAAACGCCACGAGCAGCGCCGGGAAAGAGCAAGTGATGACGCAGCACCGCATCTACAGAATGAGCTTTGCCAAGATTTATCCTCTTCTGGTCGCCAAGGCGGAGAGGAAGGGGCGCACGAAGGTGGAGGTCGACCAGATCATCCACTGGCTGACCGGCTACGGCCAAGAGGCACTTGCCTCTCAGCTGGCGAAAAACTCGGACTATGAGACCTTTTTCGCCCAGGCGCCGGCACTCAATCCCGCGCGCCTCAGCATAAGGGGAATTGTCTGCGGTGTCCGCGTCGAGGAAATCGCCGAGCCAGTGATGCGGGAAATCCGCTACTTGGACAAGCTCATCGATGAACTCGCCCGAGGGAAGGCGATCGACAAGATCTTATGCCGTCGACCATAGTCAGCGCGCTTGCCGGGGGGACGCCATTCTTAGATTTTGGACAAGGAACCGAACCTGTTCGCGTATAGCGACGCCCTTCAAGGGCGCGCGCTCCGGGTCACCAAATACGCTGCGTTAGACTGCGAAGGAGTGTTCGGAGGTGCGGCCAAGGCGACCGAATTCCACCGCGGCTCAATAGGGTGGGATGGATTGGCTCATCTGCTCACCCTGCCAGCGGAGGCTCGACGTGCCGCCAGAAACATGACGGCAGCGGCACCGGCGTTTGCGAGAGCGCTGACGGCAATGGGTATGACGTAGCTATGGCTGCGATCGTAGATGAAGCCTGCCGCGCCTGGGCCAACGAGCGTGCCTAGGGCAACGCTCGAATAGAGCACCCCGATGATGCGGCCGGCATGACGCGCACCGAACAGATCGGCGACCACTGCTGGCAAAATCGCGACCCACCCTCCGTAGAAGAGACCGAAGATCAACGCAAACAGTATGAGCTGGCTCAAGGAGCCACCAAGGATCCAGGTCGGAAGTGAGGCGGCCATGCCAATGTACATGGCGATCAGGAAGCTCTCGCGGCCCATCCTGTCCGCGATGCCGCCGAGGAAGAAGCGGCCGATCGTGCTGCCGATGCCGATGGCACCAAGCAGCCAGACTGCCGCCGAAGCGGGAACACCATGGTCGACCGCGTAGGGCGCGAGATGCACGAACGGTACGAAGACACCAAGCGCGCTCAGGAACGACGCAAGATAGAGCCCCGCAAATCGTCGCGTCCGGATTGCTTGGCCCACGGGCGTATCATTGCCCGCCTGCAGGGAGCCAACGACGATGGTACGTGTGATGCCGTCGGGCTGCAGGCCGCGGCGGCCAGGCTCGTCCTCCATGACGAACGCCGCTGCCAGGCCGACCACGATCGCGAGGACGCCGAGCGTGGTGTAGGCGTTCCGCCAGCCGATGTCCGCGATCAGCCAAAGCGCGAACGGCGGCATCACGAGCGTCCCGACGCCAATGCCGCTGACCGCCAACCCGGATGCGAGACCACGGCGCTTGACGAACCAGCGTTGCACAGCGCCAAGTGTGGGCACATAGGCACAGCCGACACCGACGCCGATACCGATGCTATAGGCCGCATAGACCTGGAGAATGGTTTGCGCCTGTCCGGCCAGAATGAGGCCGAGGCCGACTAGCGTCATTCCGATTGCGGAAAGCGCCTTCACGCCGATTCGATCCGCGAGCGGCGCGGAAACGATGCCGAGCGAGAAGTACATAAATCCGGCCAGCGAAAAAACCGCCGAGACCGAACCGCGCGATGCCGCGAACTCGTGCTGGAGCGAGTCCAGGAACGAGCTGAATGTGTATGCGCTCCCGAAGCCGACGAAGGTTATGACGAAGGCTGCGGCGACCACAAGCCAACCGTAAAAAATCGCCGATTGCCTTTCCAGGTTCATGATTATCCTCTGTTGGCGGGCCGAGCCGTCTCGGCGTGCGATATGCGGGCCGCTCCCAAGACCTTAGGATCGCTTCGGGCCACTGAGGCCCGGTTGACGACGATGCCAGGACGTTGCGCCCTGAAACGCTGCGCCGAGAGCAAGAAGCGCGCTTTCGTCGAACTCGGCAGCGATCAATTGCAGGCCGATGGGCATGCCTTCCACCGAGGCGCTCCCGGGGAAGGCCAGCGTTGGATGGCCGCTCATGTTGAAGGGGCAGGTGTAGCGTTGCAGCTTGGCGATCAGCTCCGGCTGCTCGCCAAGGGTTGCGATCGTCTTCAGCGTGAGCGGCGCGAAAGGATGGACGGGCGTCAGGATGGCGTCGACCGATGATAGCAGGGCCTCGACCTGGCCACGGAATGCCGCGCGGCGACGAAGGATTTCCTGATAGGCCATCCCCGAAACGGCCATTCCGTTCTCGATGACGGACGATAGGATGGCGCCATACTGTTCCTTATGGAGGGCATAGGGCGCTTGATGGGCAACTGCCGCTTCAACCGCGCAGTTCGGTGTCCAGTCCGCCACGATCTGGCGGACATCGGGAAATGACACCTCGGCGATCTCGGCGCCCAGGTTCGAGAATATCGCGCAGGCTTCCGTCAGTGCGGCCTGTGTCCAATCGTCGACGTCTTCGGAGTTCCAGTGCGGGTCGATCCCGATACGCTTGCCGCGTACATTCCCGCTTGCGTCGGCCAAGTAGTCGGGAACCGGACGAACGCTCGTCGTCGGGTCATTGAGGTCATGCCCGGCAATGACATTGAGGATCGCCGCGACGTCGATCACGTTCCGGGCAATCGGGCCGATATGGTCGAGCGAGGGAGCGAGGTCGAATGTCCCATAACGGCTGACGCGCCCCCAGGTCGGCTTCAGGCCGCTGACGCCGTTGGCGGCCGAGGGCCAACGGATCGACCCGCCCGTGTCGGACGCGATGGCGCCGAAGCACAGGCCGGCGGCGGTCGCGACCGCTGATCCGCTGGAGGAGATGCCCGCCCAATAGTCGCCGTTCCATGGGTTTTGCACTGGCGGAATCGATGGGTGGTAGTCGGAATACGCCCCCTCGGTGAGCTGGGTCTTGCCGATCAGCACTGCCCCTGCGTCGATGAGCTTTCGCACGACGGTCGCATCGCGCGCCGGCACATAGTCCTTATGGACCACGGTGCCGGCCGCCGTTGCGACGCCCCTGATCCAGCAAAGGTCCTTTACGGCTATGGGAACGCCATGGAGGGGGCCCCGGTGGATTCCCGCCTCGATCTCGCGGTCGGCAACCTCCGCCTGGCGGAGGGCGCTCTCGTCCAGGACGCTTGCATAAGCCTGCAATTCACCATCAAGACGCCGAATGCGCGAAAGGAGCGCCTCGGTGACATCCTTTGAGGCGATGGCGCGGCGAGAGATAAGCTCTCCGACCTCTGTGAGACCATAGAACTCCACGTTGAAAGACATCCGATCCAACCTCTCCAGCGGCCACGCACGACAGTCTATGATTTAGAATTCATGCGATTCTTGGCGGCTTGCTTGCAGCATTGACGCTTGATATCGGCGGGAATTATGCTGACGCTCGCTGCTTGGACAAACCAGAAGACTTAACCCTGATGAATCAGATTTTCTAATTCATGCCGAGTCGATTGCCTCCCCTTAACGCGCTGAAGGCATTCGAGGCCGCTGCCCGCCACCTCTCGATCAAACTGGCCGCGGAAGAATTGTGCGTGACGCCGGGGGCCGTCAGCCAGATGATCCGGGTTCTGGAGGAAAATCTCGGCGTGAAGCTCTTTGAGCGGGTGACGCGAGGGATTTTTCTGACTGACGCGGGCCGCGATTATCTGCCATCGATACGCAATGCATTCCGCCAGATCGCCGGTGCATCCGAGCGGATCGCAGCCCAGCTGGATTCTGGGCTGCTCACTGTCAGCACCACGCCCTTTTTTGCATCGGCATGGCTGGTGCCGCGATTGTCATCCTTTCGAACGGCGCAGCCCAGCATCGATCTGCAGATCGTCACCAGCAATGCACTGGTTGATTTTTCTCGCTCGGACACGGATGTTGCGATCCGCCATGGGATGGGCCGATATCCCGGACTTCGCAGCGACCGCGTCGTCACGGTCGAGATGATCGCCGTGGCCACCCCCGATCTGATCGACCGAGCCGGCCGTCCGAACCGGCCATCGGATCTCGTGCGTTGGCCGCAGGTTCACGATGCCGAACGAAAGGGCTGGAGCCTGTGGTTTGACACGCACGGCGTTGCTGAAAGGACGACTGCGCGTGGCCTCTCCTTCGATGACAGCGGCCTCTTGCTAAAAGCGGTGCTCGCCGGTCAAGGCGCGGGACTGCTCCCGGCTGCCCTGCTTGAGGATGAACTGCGCGACGAGCGTTTGATCCAGTTGTTTCCGCCCGCTCGAATGGAGGAGTTTGCCTATTATCTCGTCTGTCCGGACAACCGACAGCAGCAGCCCAAGATCGCAGCGTTCCGGGATTGGATCTTGAACACATGACGGCAAGAGGGGACGGAGTTACATCCTCAGGTACTGACTTCAGCAGAGAGTAGATATCCACGCTTCAACTGACCAAGGCCCCGTTAGGGTGGTGGGAAATTGCCATTGGCGACAGCGGGCTAGCGCCAAATGCTGACATTGGACTGACGCCCAAAAGCAGACCTTCTTTAGACTGGCGTTGGTCTCATGGAGGCAAGCGGCCGATCCGGGCGCGATAGGCTTTGGTTCGTTACCGTGAGTTGAACAGCTTGGGCTTAGCTCCTCCGGTGGCCCGATGCGTTCCTGCCTGAGGAACGCAGAAGTCCTCGTTACGAATCTAGTGTTCCTCGTTGAGAGCGGCGATTTTCTCCTTGTCCCCGGCAGAAGACATGAGGTCGGTGCTTGAGGACAGGGCGAGGCGCCTATGCCTTGCCACTTATCGAGACGGCGGAGAACGACCATGCACAAGAATGTTTACACTCCCGAGAATGCAGCGATGCTGCTGATCGATCATCAGGTCGGCACTATGTCGTGGACCCACTCCCACGACATCAATCTGGTCAAGGCCAATGCTGTGAAGTTGGCGAAGATCGCGGTCGGCGCCGATATCCCGGTGCTTCTGACCGTCAGCATGGAAGATCATGCGCAAGGGCCGCTCATTCCCGAGCTTCAGCAGATCCTGCCGGAGGCTTACGCGAAGCGCATCAAGCGGCCCGGTATCGTCAATGCGATGCATCACGACGGCTTCAACGCTGCGGTCAAGGCGCTTGGCCGCAAGAAGCTGATCGTCGCAGGGATCACGACCGAGATCTGTGTCCTCTTCCCGGTGCTGCAGATGTTGGACGAAGGTTACGAAGTGCAGGTGGCGGCAGATGCTTCGGCCTCCTACACCAAATATGGCGACGACCTCGCCTTGCGCCGGATGGAGCGTGCGGGCGCGGTGATCATAACGCATGACCAGTTGATTTCGGAGCTGGCCGTCGACTGGAGCACGCCACTGGGCCAGCGCCTGTCCGGCATCCTGGCTTATCACTGAGCGCTACTTGCCGCGCTCGTAAGCCCTTCCGGCCGAGAAGCGATGTCGTCGGCCCGCTTTCAGCTATGGCCATCCGGGCGGTATCGTACCTGCTCGTATGGCCATGGCGAAGACGATGGGCCTCTCTGGCGTTCGACCGAACCCTTCGCTCCCCCGTCATTTACCGCGCGGCGCCGCAACTCCTGAACGAAGGAACACCCCATGAAGGCGATGACCGTTGGTTCCCCGGCAACCCTGGAGACCCTGGGTTTCAGCGAAAAGCCGGACCCAGGCCAGCCCGGAGAAGGCGAGATCCGTGTCGCATTGCACGGTAGCTCACTGAACTTTCACGATTTGGGTGTGGTCACGGGACGCATGCCGGCGGAGGCTGGCCGTATCGCGCTAGCGGATGCCGGTGGAACGGTCGAGGCTGTCGGAAACGGTGTCACCGAGTTCGCAGTGGGAGACCGGGTGGTTTCCTGCTTCTTTCCCGACTGGCAAGACGGCGCGCCGACGATCGGCAATTTCGCGCGCACGCCCGGCGATGGGATCGACGGCTTCGCGACCGAGTTCGTTGTCACCCGCGCGACCGCCTTCACCCATGCGCCGCGCGACTATGATCATGTCGAGGCCGCGACGATAACGACGGCCGGTTTGACGGCATGGCGAGCCCTGATAGCCGATGGTGGTTTAAAGGCTGGCGATACCGTGCTGCTGCTCGGCACAGGCGGGGTCTCTATTTGGGCCTTGCAAATCGCAAAGGCGATGGGTGCGACCGCGATCGTCACGTCCTCGTCCGGCGAGAAGCTTGAGCGTGCACGCGACCTCGGCGCCGACCATGTCGTCAACTATCGGGAGGTGAAGGGTTGGGGCCGTGCTGTCGCGGATTGGACCGGTGGCCGGGGCGTCGACCACGTCCTTGAGCTGGGCGGTGCCGGCACTCTCGCCAACTCGATCGCGGCGGTCCGCGTAGGCGGGCACATCGCGCTTATCGGCACTGTAACAGGCGTCGCGGGCGACGTGCCGACCGCCGCACTGATGGCCAAGCAGGCGCGATTGCAAGGCTTGATCGTCGGATCGCGGCGGCAGCAGCAGGAGTTCGTGCGCGCCATCGATGTGACCGGAATCCGTCCGGTGGTGGACCGGCGTTTCCCGCTCGGCAAACTTGCGGAAGCCTTCCGCTTTCAGCAGTGCTCCGGCCATTTCGGCAAGATCGGCATCGAGTGGTAGGTCATTTCGCAGCCGGCCCGATCCTCTCGATGAGGATTTCCGTCAGCACTCTCACTTTGCGCGGGAGGTGCTGACCGGGCGGGCGCACGACGAAGATGCCAACCGATGGCAGCGACCACTCGATCATGATCGGCACCAGCCGGCCCGCCGCGACATAGCGCTCGGCAATCAGCTGCGGGAGTGCCGCGATCCCGATGCCGGCCGCGGTCGCCTCCGCGATCGCCACGGCGCTGTCTGCCTTGAAGCGACCATGCGGGTGAACTTGCGTGACCGTGCCGTCGCGCTCGAATTTCCAGCTCTCAGTTCCGATCATCACCGCCGAATGACCGGCTACCTCCGCGGGAACCGATGGTGCCCCATGGGCGACCACATAGTCGGGGCTGGCAAAGAGTCTGACGGGCAGCGTGCCGATGCGTCTCGCCACCAGGTTTGAGTCCGGCAGATAGCCGACCCGGATACCGCAGTCGAAGCCCTCGCTGACGAGATCGACATAGCGGTCGTTGAACAGAGTGTGGACGTGCAGAAGCGGATGGCGCTTCGCCATCTCGGCAAGGACAGGCGCAAAATATTCGGGGCCGAAGGATGACGGTGCCGCCAATCGCAGCAGTCCGCGCAGTTCGCCCGCAGGCATGATCTCTTCGCGCGCGGCATCCAGCTCCGAACATATCCGAGCGGCGTGCTCCCGAAACGTCACTCCGGCCTCGGTCAGCGCCGCACCGCGGGTGGTTCGCGCCAGCAGTTGTGCCCCCAGCTCCTCTTCCAGCCGCACGAGACGCCGGCTGACGATCGACTTGGCCAAGCCGAGCCGCCTCGCTGCAGGCGATACGCCTCCAGCGTCAGCGACTTGAACGAAGGTCCTCAAATCGTCGACATCCATGGCGTTCCTCTTGCCGAGACTCAGCTAACCGTCAGACGTGGCTACTCGCCCGCATATAGCGACGCTACCTCTTCTGGCGAGAAGTCCATCCCGGACCTGAGGAGTGTCATCATGCAACCGACCAAAATCATGCCGTCGATTACAAGGGGCGACTGGAAGCACGGCTTCGGCATCAAGGTGTTCTATCCGGGCTCCCTGTCGAACGAGGTCGACAGCGGCATCGGCGCGATCGGCCGGATTGACCGCGCTCAGATTCAGCCCGGACACATCATCGGAATGCATCCGCACAAGGATGACGAGATCTTCACCTACAAGAGGGYGGGCCGTATGCTTCATCTCGATACCGTCGGCAACCGCGAGGAGGTGACGCCCCGCCGTTTGATGATGATGAACGCCGGGCATAGCTTTCAGCACGAGGAACATGTCCTGGGCGACGAGCCCACGCAGGCGCTCCAGATCTTCCTGCGTCCGCGCGAGGGCGATCTGGAGCCGAAGGTTCAGTTCCACGAGATGGATGCGGAGCGCAGCGACGATGCCTGGCGGCTTCTCGTTGCCCCGCAGGGAGCGGCTTTCGAAGTTCGTTCGCAAGCGTGGGTTCGAGATGCGCATTTGCACGCCGGTCACACTCTGGCTTTGCCCGACGTCATAGCGCCCGGTTTCGTCAGTCTCCTCTTTGTCTTCTCAGGCAAGGTGCGCGTCGGCGACCTCGCGATCGATGATGGAGAACTCTACCATCTTGGCGACAGCGAGGCTGGCATCGCGGCGGTTACCGACGCAGACATCGTTCTGTTTACCACTGATACCACGGCTCCGGTCTTCAAGGGCGGCATGTTCAGCGGGAACGTCGCGCAGGCATGATCGAGCGGCCGATATCGGGCCAATATTGGGCGTTTCGCCTGGATGGCCAGGCGCATGTGAATCGGCCATTCTTCCACGTCGCGTAACAATGAACTGCCGAGCTTGAGCATTCTGCTAGAGTGAAACCTGCGGCACCTTGGTGATGCGGATCGGGAACAGGCCCGTCCATCATCGCAGGAGTGAGCCGTGAAGCTCTATCATCATCCCCTTTCGGGCCATGCCCACCGCGCCCGCCTCTTCGCTTCTCTTCTGGGGCTGCCGCACGAACTCGTCGAGGTCGACCTCAAGGCCGGCGCGCACAAGAAGCCCGACTTCCTCCGGATCAACCCGTTCGGTCAGGTTCCCGCTCTGGAAGACGGCGAGGTCGCCATCGCCGACTCGAATGCCATTCTCGTCTACCTGGCCAAGAAGGCAGGACGGAACGATTGGCTTCCCGACGATGCAAAGGGCGCCGCCGCGGTCCAGCGCTGGCTGTCGGTCGCTGCAGGCGAGGTCGCCTACGGTCCGGCTGCCGCACGGCTCATCACGGTGTTTGGGGCCAAGTACAACCCCGAGGAGGTCATTGCCCGCGCTCATGTGCTGCTGGCGAGGCTTGAGAGCCAGCTCGACGGTCGCGATTGGCTCGTCGGCGACGGCCCCACCATCGCGGACGTGGCGATCTACAGCTATGTCGCCCGCGCGCCGGAAGGCAATGTCGATCTGACCGGCTACCCGAATGTCAACGCGTTTCTGCGGCGCGTCGAGGCCCTGCCCGGGTTCGTACCCTTTGTGCAGACCCCCGTCGGCCTGGCTGCGTGACGATGTGCCGGAGCGCGCCGCTGGCGCGCCCGGACCTTTCATTCGAAGGAGCGGGGACATGGATACGACACTCGCGAAGCTGCCTGTATGGCATGAGGGAGAACGGTATCTGCAGGAAAAGGCCGGCATGGCCGAGCGCATGGCCGTCGTCGGGCAACGGGTGGTCCGTGACTTCATGCCGGACCAGCACCGCGAGTTCTATGCGCAGTTGCCCTTCATCGTGCTCGGCAGCGTCGATCCTGCCGGGGATGCGTGGGCAACGTTCATCGAGGGGTGGCCCGGCTTCATGTCGTCACCGTCGCCGACCGTTCTCGATATCACAGCACATCCGGCCGCGGGCGATCCGGCGGCCGCGGGCATGGCGGATGGCGCTCCCATCGGGCTGCTCGGCATCGAAATGCATACCCGCCGCCGCAACCGCATGAACGGCTTCGTCTCGACGCCCGCCGCAGGCCTCAGCGTTGCGGTCGACCAGAGCTTCGGCAATTGCCCCCGCTATATCCAGTTGCGGGATTTCTCGTTCAGCCGGGAGCCCGGCACCCAAGCGGGATCGATTGCCGAGAGCCTGGCGTCGCTGGACGATGCTGCGCGCGAGACGATACAGCGTGCGGACGCGTTCTTCGTTGCCTCCTATGCCGATCGAGAAGATCGCCGCCAGGTGGACGTCTCGCACCGCGGCGGCAAGGCCGGCTTCGTCCGCGTCGGCGAGGACGAAACGCTGACCGTCCCGGATTTCGACGGGAACCTGTTCTTCGCCACCCTCGGCAACATTCATCTGAACGGCAAGGCCGGGCTCCTGTTCGTCGATTTCGAAACCGGCGATGTGCTCCAACTGACGGGAGACGCGGCGCTTGTTCTGGACTCGCCGGAGATCGCCGCCTTCCAGGGAGCTGAACGGCTCTGGACCTTCAAGGCGCGCCGGATCGTCCGACGCCGCGCCGCGCTCGCCCTGCGCTGGAACTTCCGGCAGAACGGCTGGTCTGCGAACTCGCTGATGACCGGCGATTGGGAGCAAGCCGCCGACCGGCTTCGGGCAGCGGAGCTGGCGACGCGCTGGAGGCCACTGCGCATTGCGAGGATCGTCGACGAGAGCGCCTCGATCCGGTCGTTTTATCTGCAGCCCACTGACGGAGCGGGACTGCTCGCGCACCTCGCCGGGCAGCACCTCCCGATCCGTCTGACGCCCAAAGGTGCCGAGCGGCCGGCGGTGAGGACCTACACCATGTCGGCAGCACCCTCAGACGGCGTCTACCGGATCAGCGTGCGACGCGACGGTCTGGTCTCGACCCACCTGCACGACAATCTGCGGGTGGGCGATACTATCGAGGCGCGCGCGCCTGCAGGCTCCTTCACCATCGACGCAAGAGCGACACGTCCTGTCGTGATGCTGGCGGGTGGCGTCGGTATCACCCCGCTGCTCGCGATGCTCCGGCACATCGTCTACGAGGGGATGCGCAAGCAGCGCATCCGGCCGGTCACCATATTCCAGGCCGCTCGTACCAAGAAGGATAGGGCATTCGACCACGAGCTTTCCGAGTTGGTCGCGGCTGCACAAGGTGCGGTCAAGCTGGTGCGCCTCCTCAGTGATACGACCGATGCAGAGCCAGAGCGTGATTACGACGTCTCGGGCCGGCTGGACGTGGCTGCGCTGAGTCGCTTCCTGACCTTCGGCGATTACGACTTCTTCCTCTGCGGTCCGCCGTCCTTCACCCAGGCTCTGTATGACGGCCTGCGCGGCCTCAACATCGCAGACGACCGTATTCATGCCGAAGCCTTCGGACCGTCGTCACTCAAGCGCACGGCTCCGGCAGTCCCGATCGAGCCAGCCGTCAAGCCACAGTCCGCGACTCATGCGGTTCCTGTCGTCTTTACGGAATCGCTCAAGGAAGCCCGCTGGACTCCGGGCTCCGGCACGCTCCTGGAATTGGCCGAGGCCCGCGGGCTGGAGCCCGCATTCAGCTGCCGCGAGGGCCATTGCGGCACATGCCGGACCAAGCTTGTCAAGGGCCGTGTCGCTTACGTCCGGGAGCCTGCGGCCGCATTGGAAGAGGGCGAGATCCTGCTCTGCTCGACCGTTCCGGCCGAGCCGGAGGGGAGCGGCGACAACAGGATCCAGCTGGCGGTCTAATCTCGTCCGCCGTCATTGCTGTCTGGCGCGCAATAAAGCCTTCCGCCGTTCGAGCATTCAGCACGTTGACCCAACGGATCATTCTTCAACTCAGACGAGAGCAGTTCTCTCGCCTTCAAAACAGGAGAAACATCATGTCCTACATCCCGACCCCCGCGACGATCGAGGAGGCACCTGAAGCCTCACAGCCTATCCTCGAGACGATCCGCAAGCAGATCGGCACGGTGCCGAACATCTTCCGGCTGGTTTCGACCAGCACCGCAGCTCTGACGGGGCTTACCGGCTTCCAGGCCGCCTTGGGCAAGGGCAAGCTTGCGCCGGCGACTCGCGAGCGGATCGCGCTGGCGATGGCCGGCGTCAACGGCTGCGATTACTGCCAGGCGGCGCACACCTATTTCGGCGGCAAGTTCGCCAAGCTCAGCGACGATGAGATTGCGGCCAATCTGGAGGGCACCTCCCAGGATCCCAAGGCGGCTGCGGCGGTCGCCTTCGCGCGGGCCCTGGTGGTCTCGCGGGGATCGGTCGGCCCGGCCGCGCTCGATCAGGTTCGGGCCGCCGGGTACAGCGATGCCGAGATCCTCGAAATCATCGGCCATGTCGCTGTCAACACCTTCACCAACTACGTCAACGAAGCGCTCGGCACCGAGGTCGATTTCCCCCTCGTCGAGCGTCTCGCGGCCTGAAGTCGACGGCCGGCGCGCTCGATGCGCCCGGCCGCCGCTTTCCACCCAATTCCAGGAGATTGAAAATGTCCCGCCCGCCGCTGCCGCCCTTCACTGAAGAGAGCGCCATCGAGAAAGTCCGCCTGGCTGAAGACGGCTGGAATACGCGCGATGCCGCCAAGGTCGCGCTCGCCTACACGCTCGACACGAAATGGCGGAACCGGGCGGAATTCTGCAACGGTCGCGATGAGGCCCAGGCCTTCCTGACCCGCAAGTGGAATCGGGAGCTCGACTACCGCCTTATCAAGGAGCTCTGGGCCTTCCGCGGCAACCGGATCGCCGTGCGCTATGCCTACGAGTATCATGACGACAGCGGCCAGTGGTTCCGGGCTTATGGCAACGAAAACTGGGAGTTCGCCGAGGATGGGCTGATGCGGTCGCGCCATGCAAGCATCAACGAAATGCCGATCAGCGAGGCCGAGCGCAAGTTCCGCTGGCCTCTGGGCCGTCGCCCTGACGATCACCCCGGCCTCAGCCATTTCGGCTTTTGAAATCCTTCGTTCTTGCGGAGACGCGGCCGTGATTCCCGATCCAATCAACGAGCGCGTTCGCGTCTCGATTGAGCTTGCCTTGATTGAAGGCCCCGATGACCCGTCCGCATATTGGCAACAGTATGCGGACGCCAAGCGGCTCGGGATGAGTGAGGCTGAGATCGACATTGCAAGAGAGGGGCGGAGCTTCGATGTCCAGACCGCTACGGTTCAGGCGGTCGCGATCGCGGCACTGTCCGAAGATGAGGCGCTGCGAGCTGCCGCTCGCGCGAGGGCGGAGAGCCTCGGCCTGTGCGAGGACACATGCCGAAAGATCGAGACCTTCGCCAGACGCTTCATCGCGACATTCAAACAAGGCTCGGCCAGCAGGGCGTAAGCCCATGGCGGCCCAGTTTTGCGCAACCTCTTTGCGACCCGCTATAGGCTGCTGACAGCATTGCAGCGGGCAGACCGGCCGTAGGGGGCAATTGATGGATCGCTGGCAGGCCATGCGCATCTTCGTGAAGGTAGCGGAGACCGCGAGCTTTTCGGAAAGCGCGCGCCAATTGCATATGAGCGCGCCTGCCGTGACGCGCTCCGTGGCTGCCCTGGAAGACGCCATCGGCGCGCGCTTGTTCGTGCGCACGACCCGATCCGTAAAGCTCACCGAAGCCGGCGACCGCTACTTCGACGATTGCCGCCGAATCCTCTCGGACATCCTGGAGGCGGAAGCTGCGGCTGCAGGGTCCTATGCGACGCCCTCAGGAACGCTCGCGGTCACCGCGTCGCTCCTGTTCGGCCAGATGTACGTCCTGCCGATCGTCACGGATTATCTTGACGCCTATCCGACCATGGCGGCAAGGACCCTGTTCCTGGACCGCCAGGTCAATATCGTCGAGGAAGGTATCGATGTCGCGGTCCGGATAGGGCATCTCGCAGATTCCGGCTTCACCGCAGTGAAGGTCGGCTCGGTTCGGCGGGTTGTCTGCGGCGCCCCGTCCTATTTCGAGAAGCATGGTGTCCCAACGACCCCCCAGCAGCTCAAGGACCATCGGATCGCGGCCTCGACGAGTGCCTGGGCTTCGCCGGAGTGGCGGTTCGCTCGCGACCAGCGGGTCACCGTCCATCCCTCGCTTCAGTGTAATACCAACGACGCGGTCATTGCGGCCGCCATTGCTGGGTGGGGGTTGACCCGCGTCCTGCATTATCAAATCGGTCCGGCATTGTTGGATGGACGCCTCCAGGTCGTGCTCAGCGACGACGAAGAACCGCCCTTGCCGATCCACGTCGTGTATACGGAAGGTCGCCAAGCCCCGGCCAAGGTACGCACATTTGTGGACGCCGCCGTGACGGCGCTCCGCGCCAACCGTCTCCTGAACTGATCCCCTGCCAGGAAGGCCAGTTCGGCCCGTTCATTGCCGTCCGGGCCCCGTGCGCCAACCCTCACCCCAAAATGGAGCGCGGTTCCAGGAATGCCTCCAGTCCGAATGAGCCGTACTCGCGTCCGATACCCGACTGCTTGAAGCCGCCGAAGGGCGCGTGCGGTTCGTGTTTCGCTCCATTGATGACGACGCGGCCCGAATGCAGCTGCGACGCAATGCGCCGGCAACGCTCTGGGTCGGTACCGATGACATAATTCTGAAGGCCGTAGTCCGTGTCGTTTGCGATGCTAATCGCGTGGTCCTCGTCACGATAGGGCAGAACGCAAAGCACCGGTCCGAATATCTCCTCCCGTGCGATCCGCATGCTGTTATCGACCTCGCCAAAAAGCGTCGGTTTGACGAACCAACCGCTATTCAGGCTGTCGGGCCTGCCTTCGCCACCCGCGAGAACGCGAGCCCCCTCTTGTGGGCCGAGCGCGATGTAAGACTGGACGCGCTCCCACTGCCTGGCGCTGACCATCGGGCCTATGCGCGAAGCCGGATCATTGCCGGGTCCGACCGACCAGTTCGCCAAGCCTGCCACCAAGCGCTCTTGCATCGTCGTCAGCTTGTGTTCCGGGACCAGAATGCGCGTTCCTGCGATACAGGCCTGCCCGCTATTGATGAAGCCGTTGGCGAGCACTTGAGCCGCGGCAGCGTCTGGATCGGCATCGTCGAGAACGATCTGCGCGCCTTTTCCGCCTAGTTCGAGCGTGACCCGCTTCATTGTATCCGATGCTGCGCGAAGGATCGCCCGCCCGGTCTCAGTCGACCCGGTGAATGTAATTTTGGCGATGTCGCGATGACGGGTCAGAGCGTCCCCGGCCAATGCTCCAGTCCCGTTGATGATGTTGTAGACGCCGTTCGGCAGTTCGGCCTCATCGAGCGCCTCCGCGAGCACCTGCGTCTGCCAGGCGCTCATCTCCGAAGGCTTGATCACGATCGAGGTGCCCGCCGCGATGGCTGTGGCGAGCTTCGAGCAGATGAAGCCGAGATTGCTGTTCCAGGGCGTGACAGCGGCGGCCACGCCAACCGGGCGCATCTCGACCAGTGCCGATCCGATTTGGCGCTGCCAAGGATAGGCCTCGACCGTTCGTGCCATGTCGAGGAAGACCTGTCCTGCCCGGCTGGCGCTGGCCTCCACGAATGGCGCGGGTGCGCCGTATTCTTCGCTCATGGCCTCGGCGAGATACGCGCTGCGTCGCGAGACGACATCCGATAGCCGATGCAGCATCGCGACGCGCTTGCTGTTCGACATCGTCGAAATCTCCGCATAAGCGGCCACAGCCGCTCGAACCGCTGCATCAACATCCGCGGCATTCGACAAATGGACCGTGCCGATCTGCTCCTCCGTCGCGGGGTTGAACAGCGGCCCTAGGTCAGTGCCTTGCACCGGCACGAAGCGGCCATCGATATAGTTCTGATTGATTGTTCGCATCGAAAGCTCCTGTGTCTGGCTTTCGATATGCAGGGCGACGTGCGATGAAAGAAGCCACGTCAATCTCATCGGATCAATGAGAAGAATCGAGCAATGAAGCTGAGCTTTGCGGAGGCCGAGGCGGTTATCGCCGTGGCGCGCCATGGAGGATTCCGCGCGGCCGGGCGCTCGCTCGGGCAGACCTCGTCTGCGCTGAGCCATGCCGTCGCTGGTTTGGAGAACCGGCTGGCGGTCAAGCTGTTCAATCGCACGACCCGGAGCGTCTCGCTGACGGCAGCCGGTGAGCAATTCGTCAACGGCATCGGTCCGGCCCTCCAGTCGATCGGTCAAACGATTGACGAACTCGGCGCGGAGGCGAGCGAGCCGTCGGGGACGTTGCGCATCACCACATCCTTGGGCGCAGCGCGCATGATGCTGGAGCCGATCCTGCTCGCCTATTCGACACGCTACCCCAAGGTGACGCTGGAGATCGCGACCGATGCGGCCTTTGTCGATCTTGCGGACGGATCGTTCGATGCCGGTGCACGGCTGGCCGACGCAGTGCCCCCTGATATGGTCGCCGTGCCGATCTTTCCCTGGCTCAGGATGATCGTCGTCGGTGCGCCCAACTATTTTGCAGAGCGCCAAAGGCCTTCATCCCCGCTCGACGTGGCGAAGCATCAGTGCATCCATCATCGGATGGCCAACGGTCGCCTTTATCGGTGGGAGTTCGAGCGCCGTGGCGAAGCAATGACTGTCGATGTACCAGGCGTGCTCATCTTCGACGCCACAGAACTCGCTCTATCCGCTGCTCTGGCAGGCGTCGGTCTCGCCTACGTCGAGGAGACTTCGGCCCGCCCGCATGTCGAAGCTGGCCGGCTCATCGAGGTGCTTAGCGAGTGGACGCCGCCTTTTCCGGGCTTGTCGCTGTATTTCTCTGGGCGCCGGAACATCCCGCTGAAGCTTCGCGCGCTCATTGATCTGATCAGAGAGGGAGGCCGATAGCTTACGGCACATTAACAGAGTGGGATGAACGAGAAGCGCCAGGAGCCGACTCTGGCCACTTGCCTAAAAACGGACTTTCCTGCCCGAGTGCGGCGGGCTGCTCATTCCAGCGTGGAATCACTTCGCACACGGCGGTCCATCGCCCAATCAAGCCTATGGGTCGCATTTTCAAGTCGTTCTCGCAGTGGTCCTACGTCGCTGGTATCCAGCATTTATAGCGGGAGGATCGCATGCCGGGCCGCATAGTCGACTACGTCACACCTACGCAGCTTTATCGCTATCGAAGCTTCCGACGCTTCGACGACGATACCGTTGAGGTTCAGCGCCGCGAACTGGCGGCTATCCAGGAGGGGTATATTTGGGCCGCGGCGTACCATCAGATGAACGATCCGATGGAAGGCACATTCTTCGCTCGCCGCCACGGTCCGGGCGATCTCTACTTCCAGACCATTCTCGAATCGATTCGCGAGGGCAAGCAGCGGACCGGGATCGCCTGCTTCAGCGAGACGCCAACTAATGAGCTCATGTGGGCGCACTATGCCGACGAGTTCCGCGGCATTTGCATCGCATACGATTTCTCAGACCTGCGCGATTCCCTTGAGGGAAACGCTGCGTTCTCGCGGCTCTTCTACACCGAGAGCCCACCGAACCTTGATCTCGGAGAGAACGATCTCGAAACCGATGTCCGTAGAGTGCTGTCTTCGAAGAGCCAGAAGTGGGGTTACGAACGTGAGTGGCGCATGTTCACGCAGCGGCTGGGCCGGATCGGCTATCGCAACCCAGCCACTGTCCGCACGATCTACTTCGGTCATCGGATCGACCCGGACATCCGCCACACCATCGAAAGGCTGGCGCGGCAACAAAACATCGATTGCTCTGAGATGCAGCTCAATGGCTATCGACTAAGCTTCGACAACACTGAAGCTCGCATGCGGCGCCGCTGATCAGAAATGAGGTCCATTAACCTGCCGACGTCGACGCTAGAAATACCCTTGATCACTGGCCTGACGAGATGGTGGCGTGGAAGCGAGCAATTTCTCGAAACATCGTAGGCTAACCAGGATTGACGCGGCTTGGGCATAACGCGGGCTAGGACGTTGCCTGAGAGATGCCTTGGCCCTTTAGTGAGTGTTCCCTCCAACAATCGCGAGCGGTCATGTCCGACTGGATGACCCCACACCAGCGTCTGCAATGGCAGATGTCCCTTGAGCTCAAGCTGCGCCGAATTCACGGAGACGGCTTCCAGGAGTTCTTTTCCGAAGTGATGGAGCGGCTCCATGGCGCCGACTTCGTTCCGGCAAGAGCGATGGGCAGCCTCGGTGACAAGGGCTGCGACGGTTACCTGCGAGGTTCGGGGTTCGTCTTCCAGTGTTACGGCAAGCGCCACGACACGCCGGTGAGCGCCGCCACAGTGACGAAGAAGATGAAGGACGACTACGCCGCCGCGGCGTCGAAGCTGCCATCAATCATGAAGGAATGGCACTTCGTCCATAACCTGTTCGACGGCGTACCCGTCGATGTCATCGAGTTGATCGAGGCTTTCGGCCGCCAGTACTCGAAGCACCGTTTTGGACTGATCGGGCCGCCGGCGTTCAGCGACCGCGTCCTCGGCCTGTCAGAGAACGACATCGTGTACCTTCTCGGCCCGGTCGCCTCGGCCGAGGACAGCATGAACATGCAGGTGGAGGAGGTCGCGACGCTGATGGCCGGCGTCATCAAGGGCATGGACGAGGCGCCCTTCGCCGATGCCAAACCCAACCAGCCGCCCGTGAATAAGCTTGAGATCAACCGGATCCAAGGACACTGGCGGCGGACCTTGATCGGCGCGAGTGGCAATGCGACCGTCGTGGCGACCTATGTCGACCAGCATCCCGATCCGGAACTCGGGAAACAGGTAGCCAAGGTATTCTCGCAACGCTATGCCGACCTCGACGCCCAGAACCTGCCTCCGCACGCGATCCTGACAGCGCTCTACGAAGGCATCACTGGGATCGGCAGCGTCCCGCCGGAGCGGCAAGTCGCCGCGCAGGCGCTTCTCGCCTACCTCTTTGAGGCCTGCGATATCTTTAAGGATGATCCGTCCAAGGCCGCCGCATGATCCTTCCCGGGAAACATCTATCACCGCATCGCGCCATCGTCGGCGTTGGCGCGGAGATCCTTGCCCAGCTCGACCGACCCCGGGACGTTTCCGAGCTCTGGGAACGCGTGCGCGCGTCACGAGCGGCGCTTCAGGAGGCCAGCCCGATCTCGTTCGACTGGTTCGTCCTCGCTCTGACCTTCCTTTATGCGATCAAGGCCATCGATGAGACAGGCGGGCTGATGCGGCCGGCGGAGCCGGCATGATCATCTCGATCAACAGCGACCTGAAGACGTTCAAGCCCGTGCGCTTCCATGGCGGGCTCAACGTCCTGCTGTCTGATAAGTCGTCGAAGGAGGACGACGCCAAGACGCGCAACAGCGCTGGGAAGTCGAGCCTCATCGAGATCATTCACTTCCTGCTTGGGGCCAAGGCAGATCCGGATAGCCTCCTACGCCACAAGGCCCTGATCGAGAACACCTTCCGCGGGACCTTCCGCGTGGCGGGCCGCGACGTCGAGGTCGAGAGGAGCGGATCGAAGCCGAGCCGCATCTACATCGACGCGGCGAGCGTCGAGCACTTCAAGCTGACGGCGAAGAAGGACAAGGCGGGCGTCGGCTCGGCCTCGAATATCGGCGGGCTGTCGATATCCAACGAGGAATGGAAGGACTTCCTCGCCCATCACATGTTCGAATTCCCGTCCGTGATGAAGGGCTCGGCGTTCGAGGAGAGCTTCTCTCCAAGCTTCCGGTCGCTGATCGGCTACTTCGCCCGCCGTCAGGGCTCGCGCGGCTACTCCTACGTTGAGCGCCAGGCCGAGGCCCAGCAGCGCCCGGATTGGCAGGTGAGCCTCTCCTACCTGCTCGGCCTGGACTGGCGAATTCCCAGGGCGCTTCAGTCCATTCGGAAGCGCGAGAAGCAGCTCGAAGAGCTGAAGAAGGCGGTTGAAGACGGCGCGTTCGGACAGGTGATCGGGAGCGTCGGCGAGCTACGATCGGCGCTCGCCGAGGCTGAGGCGAGGGCTATCAAGCTCAAGGAGGAACTGGGCCGGTTCCAGGTCCACGAAGCCTATCGCGAGATGATGGACCAGGCCACCAGGGCCAAGGTGGAGATGCAGGCGATTTCGCGACGTGCGGTGCCGCTTCGCGAGACCGTCGCGCACCTACGCAACGCCATCGAGGTGGAACGCGTTCCCGAGCGAAGCGACGTCGGCCGGCTGTACGCTGCCGTGGGCATCGAATTGCCGGACGTGGCCATTCGGCGATTCGACGATGTTGCCCGCTTCCACAAGAGCGTGATCGATAACAGGCGCACCCACCTCAGTGAGGAGGTCGATGAGACCGAGCGGCAGATCAAGAAGGGCGAGGACCGGTTCGCGATCCTGGACGCCGAGCGGAGCGAGATCCTGCAACTGCTGGAAGGGCGTGGGGCTCTTGAGGATTTCGTCGGCTTGCAGAAGCGGCTGGCCGATGCCGAGGCCGAGGCCGCCTCGCTGCGCGATCGCTTCCAGTCGGCAACGGTCCTTGCCAGCGAGGGCACGGAGCTCACCATCGAGCGAGCGAGCATCAAGCAACGGCTCCAGCTCGATCACCAGAACCGACACGAGCGGCTGAACGAGGCCATCCTCCTCGTCGGAGCGGCGATCAAAAAGCTCTACGAGGACAGGAAGGGCAAGTTCGAGGTCGAGGCCACGGAGAACGGTCCAGAGTTCCGGATCACGATCCAGGGCGACCGTGGCGGGGGCATCTCAAGCATGGAGATCTTCTGCCTAGACTACGCCTTGTTCTGCATCTGGTCGAAGCGAGGGAACGGACCAGGCTTTCTTATCCACGACAGCCACCTCTTCGACGGTGTCGATCCCCGGCAGGTTGCGCGTGCCATAGGTCTGGGTGCCGCTGCCGCCAGAGATTACGGGCGGCAGTACATCGTCACGATGAACAGCGACATCTACGATTCACTGAAGCTCGAAGACGGCATCGACCGTGAGGCCGCGATCATAGAACCGAGGCTATCGGATCGGGACGAGACGACCGGGCTCTTCGGCTTCCGATTCGACTGATCGCGCCGGCAGCATCCCGCGAACGATCTCTATCTAGAGGTCCGCCTCGTCGGACAGGTGTTCCAGATAGCCGGGACCGGGACGCAAGCAGCGCTTATCGACGAAGATCGCCCGGCGCTTGGGCGCGCCGGGATCGGAGAGCTTGGGCGTGAGCGAGATGATCGCCACTTTCCAATCGGCGGATCCCGGGATTGGCGCGTCGGCGATGCCGACGAGAACCGTGACGCCGCGGCGGCGCAGATCGGCAACCGCGGCCAGGATGCCGTCGCAGAGTGCCCGCCGACGGATCGGCCTGCCCCCGTCGACGGGGGCAGGCCCCAGTGCGAAGGACGCCAAGTCTAGCCACTCCCGCAGGCCCGCTACCTGCTCGTCGTAGGCGGCCCCTACCTCGGGGCGGTGGATGTAACAGGCCTGGGTGGCTGCGATCATTCTAATCTGGCGGTGGGTTTCGAACGGGCGCACCTCGACCTGCTGGAGATTTCCGAGCTGATCGACCATCTGCGTGGCCGCCTCTTCCTTGGGGATTGGCAGGCGGGGCGCTGAGAAGGCGCCGGGTTCGTAACCGAGTGCCTGAGCGATTCGGTCGAGGCTTTCGATACTGACCGGCTCAGCGCGCTCGACGCGCTCGACCGTGGACATGCTGACGCGCGCGAAGTCGGCGAGCGTGTCTTGCTTCCACTGTCTTAGCCCGCGGGCCATGCGGACGACCATCGCGACGACCTCTGCGGGTGGCGTGGCGGCGACGCCCTGAGCCGGCGGCGGCATTGAGACGATACGGTCGATGAGTTCTTTCGGGTTCATGGCCACTCCCTGCGTTGGACGACTATGAGAGTGACGCCATTCGCTCGATTAAAAGAGGCCGGAAAACCCTTCAGCTCTCAACAGGCGAGCCCCATCATTTACGCTAGGGTGTAAACAATCGGCATGCCCGAAAGCGGACATTGCCAGCGTCAGCAATGGGCCGGTTCCGGCTGAGCGACTGTCGGCCACCTTGGAGAGGCCGAAGTAGGCATTTCGGCCAACGGAGCCCGTATATCGACGTGAAGTCACGAACTATCGCCCTCGCGTTCGTACTGGGCTAGCTCGGCGTTAGGCTCTTCGAAGAGTTCATCCGACATGCTCTCGAGCGTCCCAACGTTCAGTGCATTGTCATGAAGCTGTAGTCGTTCGTCGTCTCGAAGCCCGCCATTCTTGTCGACGCTGAGGAGCGCGCCAGATGGTTGCTTGGTAACATTCCAATGAGGAGCAGCCTCAATGCCCGCGGCCAGCCTCCACGCATGCTTCAGCCTCTCGGCAACTCTGCCTTGACGTTTGCGGCGCTTACGCATGGCGGTCATCGATGCGGTGACCATTTCCCGCGTCGGCGCTGCTGGAACGAGCCGCCACTGGGCGGCATCAAGGTCCTCGAGTAGGAAGCGTGCCAACCGAGCGGTGTCTTCATCGGAAATCTTATGATTGAGCTGCTGAAGGTTGTCGCGGAGGCGGTTTTTCACCATTGCGAGGATGGTGTTGTTCGTCATCGCCCGGCCCTTCATGTCCCTTTGCCGCTCTTGTTTCAGAGTGGCTGACATGCACGAGTCAGTGATGAAGCTTCTCGTCTGGCTTGAGGAACGTCATCAGCGCCGTGAGCACGGTGACGCCAGACGACATCAATCCTGCGGAGACAGCGTAATCCTGGAAGAAGGCGCCCCCCGCTAGCGCGCTCAGCCCTACGGAGGGAATGCCGAAGATATAGTTCCACCTCGTCCAGCGGGTCGCGGCGTTGAAATGAGCCTTGCCGGAGTGGGTGCAATCCTCCTCCATCCGCAGCAGCTCGGCCACGACCTTATCAGATATTGCAACAGACACGGGCACGCTCGCGAGCTTCCTTTAGATATTCGTCGCGAGGCTAGGATGAAACCGGAAGGAGCAATACTCGGCGAGAGCGACATCTGGTAGTTGTCCACCTCAAACTGGGCCGAGGAACTCGGATCCCTAAAGAACACTTGGGATTAATCGCGGAGTTGCCGCTGGTGGAGGAGCTCGCGACGCGATCTAATGGTGTTGCCTGGGAGATTCGCGAATGGCCGGCCATCATCCTGGCGCTGCGTGGCGGCGCGTCGACCTGCAATGCCGTACGCCACGGGACGTGGCTCGGGATTTCCCTGCCAAGTCGGTTGGTGAGCGATCCCAATGACCACGGTCACCAGACATGCTCTGAGAGTATACGCCGCCCTTTCGGGGTTGAAGGTGAACCAGGACGGCGACGTGCTCGACGCCCTCATCCCGTTCCTCGAACCGGTCCTGGCCGCGATGAACGGCACCATCTTCGACGGCGGCCTTCTCTCGCTAGGCGTCCAGAAGATCTATGGGTGGAGGTTCAACAAGGATGTCGCCGAGAGCTTTACAGGCCGCCTGCTTGCGAAAGGTTATCTGAAGCGACAGGCTGGCGCCGTCTTCACGGTCTCGTTCCAGCCTGCGGCTGACGATGACGAGAACCAGATCGAGATTGTTCAGGTCCTGGATCGGATTGTGGACGATTTCGAAAAGTTCCCACCGAAGGTCACTGACCTGTTCCAGTTCTCCCTGGATCGCGAGAGCTTGAAGGACATTCTGATACGCTTCCTGGTTTCCTTCGACGCGTTCACGGAGGAGGCGTTCGCCCTGCATGTCGAGCGCATCCGATTGGGGATGGCGAACCAGGCTGTCCTCGATCGGCTTGAGGAGGGCGGACGGACGCTGAGCCGCGAGGAGCAGTACCTGTGCGCCCGCTTTGTTCACGACTTGGTCAAGAACAAGAGCGAATTCGTTCCTCACCTCGCCAGGTTGGCCTCGATCGGATTGCTCACCGAGGTCGTCGAGGATTTCGTCAAGCCGACCGGGGAGACCAAGAAGTCCGACCTCACGCTGATCCTCGATACCCCGGTTGCGCTCGATCTTTTGGGATTGTCGGGGAAGGAGGCCTGCGAGGACATCGCCAACGTCGTGACCTCGCTGCGCGGCATCGGTTGCAACGTCATCGTCCTTCCGGTCAGCGTGGAGGAGATGTCGAGAAACCTGCAGAGCATGCTCTCCCAGCCGCTCTCCGCCCGCCATGGGCCGACGCACTCGGCCCTGATGAAAAACGAGATCAACGAGGATTTCGTTAGGTCGGTGATCCGGGATCCCGAGCGCGCTCTCCAGCAGGTCGGTGTTACGGTGCGTCCGATCGACCTGACCACGACGCCCTCCCAGACGAAGTTCTTCGACAAGGCGACCTATGACGACTTTTTCGCCGGTATCCGCTGGAAGGTCGATTCCGTCGACGCCCGGGAGCACGATGCAACCTGCGCAGCGCTCACCATGCGGCTGAGGGCGGGGCACAAGAGCGCCGACCCGTTGACCTCCAGGTTCGTCTTCGTCACCACGAACCCGATCTTCGTGGACTACGCCCGCGACTTCTGCCGCAAGAACCGGATGATCAACGATCGGCAAACACCGCCCGTCATCATCAAGCGCGAGCTCGCGATGACGGCCTGGCTTCGGACCGGCCTCGTCAGGGACGATGCTAAGGCCAAGCAGGTCGACATTCCGCGCGGGCATCTCATCGCCTCCTGCGAACGCGTCCTCAGGCCGCGTAAGGAAGTGCTGAAGGCCGTCCACGACAAGCTGAAGGAGTTTGACCCCGAACGCGCCCAGCAGTTCGAGCTGCTGCTCTCCGACCAGCGCAGTGTCGAACGGCTGATGGACGAGACGCTCGGCCTCGAACGCCTAGCGACCACCGCCAATCCCCAGATGCTCCTGGAAGAGATGCGCAACGCGACCGCCAACGAGGTCCGCAGCGAATATGAGAGGAAGGCCCGGGTGGCCGCGCAGCGTCACGGGCAGGAAAAGCGGGAGCTCAAAGAGGCCCATGAGGCAGATGTCGCCGAGGCGAAACGAGCTTTGGGGCAACGAGACGCTGAGCTGGAAGCGTTGCGCGCGGAGCGCAAGCGACTCCACGGGATCGCCTTGGCGGCCAGACAGGGCGAGATCGACAGAGTTGACACATTGATCTCGGGATCGAACAGGTTCATCGGTCGCCTCGAAACAGGACTGACTTGGTCGACGGTTGTCATCCTTTCGGCCGGAGCTGCTGGATCGGTGGTCGGACTGCCTCAGTCCGCTGCAGTCGCGACCGCCGGCATCTTGGGTCTCACCGGCCTTTACCATACGGTCCGCGAGTTGCAGCAGAAGCCGAAGATCGGGTTCCAAAACCTGCTGGACGGTGTGGCCCGTTTCCGGCTGCGACGGGGTCTGAAGACGCTCGGCCTCGATCGCGCCAAGTTCGAAGACGCGGTCGAGCTCCGGTACGGCAGGATTTCCTGGGTTACGGAAAAACGGGCCGGCCTGCTGCCGACGAATGATCGCAAGTTGGTCGCGGCGGCCCCACCGCGCGATCTGGAAGAGGCGTAGGGGCTCAAACGGGCATTCGCCATTCCGGCGCATCGTGCGCTGGGGGAGTGGAGGGTATCGACCGTGCCGACGCGTGAGCAGGTGTTTTTCGTCGCGGACAGAATAACCCATAGCTCTACGTACAGCGCTACGCGGAATCGTAGCCATCGGGGGCTGGGTCGTGCAGGTCCATGTCCATCGACGGCAGAACGTCGAGGAAGTGGACGTGCATCGCCTGTAGGCGCGCCATGACGGCGCCGAGCAGCGATTTGTTGAGAATCTTGGCCTGCTGGACGCGCTGGTAGTCCAGCATGATCCCCTCGTTGAACCTTGGCGGGAACAGGGTTGTGAAAGGCTCGCCAGCGCCGTCGCGGCCCTTCATCACCACGGGGGCTCTGTACGCGACCTGGCTGGCGTCGCTGTGAGCGAAGATGGTGTTCCGCTTGCTGATGAGGTCGTCGTGCAAGGCGCGGGTGAATGGCGAGAGCTTGATCCCTAGGGCGCCGTAGGAGAGGGAGGGAATGTCTCCCCTCGATTCCGAGAAGGGTCGGCAATAGGAGACGATCAAGGTCGTTTCGTAGCAGAGGAACTTCCTCACGGCCGCGAGGGGATATCGTCCATCGTGGTCCACCTCCTCCTCGATGAAGGCGATCGCGCTTCCGGCGTGCGACAGGTCCCTGACGCTCAGCACCAGGCGCTTGAATAGGCCCCGGTCCTTCAGCAGATTTTCGGGCATCCGATCCAATCGAGGTTGGTCGAATGCACGGACACCCCCGCTTCCTGAGCGGTCGTCGATGCGTTCGTAGTAGAACCACTCGTCGGGAAAGCCGTACTGCTGCTTGAGGAGTGCCTCATAGGCTTGCGTCGCCTCATTCCCATCCGACATTTGCATCACACCTCGGGAAAATGGTCGATCCGATCGTAGCGGAGCGCTCGGCAAGAGCGAAGCGAGCTCCCATCCTCGGGACCATCGTCATCGGATTGCGGTGCTCAGCGACGGGTGGATCGGCCGACGCCGAGAGGCGCCGCTGCCTCTTGTCACCATTGCTAGGATGGTGTTGTTCGTCATCACTCAGTCCTTCATGTCCCTTTGCCACTCCTGTTGATCAGAGGGGCTGACATGCACGAGTCAGTGATGAAGCTCGTCGTCTTCGACCTCACGTTTAGTTCAGGCCTGACGGATGCTGGCCGACGCGCCGTGTTCCAGGCCGTTGGAAGCTAGCGGCCCCGAATGCCCGATCTGATTGGCTGAAAAGCAAAGCGCCGCCCGGCTTGATGGCCGCGCGGCGCAAATCTGTTTGCGGAACTTTTCCTAAAATCGAGGCAACATTATGCCTCTCTTTTCATCATCAATTAACTCGGCATACTAGGAACAGCCTGTCGTGGATCCGCAGGTGTTGCACTTCAGGCAGGTGCCGTTGCGGACCAGCGTGAAGTTGCCGCATTCGCCGCAGCTGTCGCCGACATATCCCTTCATGATCGCCTCGGCCCGGCGCTCCGACTGGGTCGGCTGGGCGGCGGGCGCCGCGAAGCCGAGCTTGGCCATCTCCGCTTCGCCATAGGCCTCCGGCTCCTCCTTCAGCGCGGTCGCGCCAGCCGTGGCGAGAGCCGTCACAGTGGAGGCTGAGCGGGCGACCGCGTCGTTCGCCGCCCCGCCGCCCTGGATGGCGAGCAGGTTGATCGGCTTGCCGCGGCGGAAGCCGGTCGAGGCGAGGGGGGTCGACAGGATCGGAGCCGCATCCGGCGCCTTGTCCTGGCCGACGCCGCCGCCCATCACGTCATGGCCGATCTCGCTGGGGTCGACATGCGCGAGGTCGTTCCGACCGAGATATGAGATCGCGAGCTCACGGAAGACGTAGTCGAGGATCGAGGTCGCGTTCTTGATCGACTGGTTGCCGGCGACGAAGCCCGAGGGCTCGAAGCGGGTGAAGGTGAACGCCTCGACATACTCCTCCAGCGGCACGCCGTATTGCAGGCCGAGCGAGACCGCGATGGCGAAGTTGTTCATCATCGCCCGGAAGGCGGCGCCTTCCTTGTGCATGTCGATGAAGATCTCGCCCAGGCGCCCGTCCGAATACTCGCCGGTGTGGACATAGACCTTGTGGCCGCCGACCGTCGCCTTCTGGATGTAGCCCGTGCGGCGGTCCGGCATCTTCTCGCGCTCGCGCTTGCGCTCGATGCGCTCGACGATGCGCTCGACGATCTTCTCGGAGATCTGGGTGGCGCGCGCCGCCATCGGCGCGGCGACCAGCGTCTCAAGCGCGTCGTCGGCGTCGTCGTCCTCATCCGAGATCAGCGCCGAGTTCAGCGGCTGCGAGAGCTTGGAGCCGTCGCGGTAGAGGGCGTTCGCCTTCAGCGCCAGCTTCCAGGAGAGCATGTAGGCGCTCTTGCAGTCCTCGACCGTCGCGTCGTTCGGCATGTTGATGGTCTTGGAGATCGCGCCCGAGATGAAGGGCTGCGCCGCCGCCATCATGCGGATATGGCTCTCGACCGAGAGGTAGCGCTTGCCGATGCGGCCGCAGGGATTGGCGCAGTCGAAGACGTTGTAGTGCTCGGTCTTCAGGTGCGGGGCGCCTTCCAGCGTCATCGCGCCGCAGACATGGACGTTCGCGGCCTCGATTTCGGCCTTGCTGAAGCCGAGGAAGGGCAGGAGCTCGAACGACATGTCGTTCAGCTTCTCGGCCGGGACCTTGAGCGTGCCGGTGAGGAAATCCTCGCCCAGCGTCCACTTGTTGAAGACGAACTTGATGTCGAAGGCGCTCTTCAGCCCCTTCTCGACCGCCTCGATCTTCTCGTCGGTGAAGCCCTTGGACCGCAGCGTCGACGGGTTGACGCCCGGCGCCTGCTTCAGCGAGCCGTGGCCGACGGCATAGGCCTCGATCTCGGCGATATCGGCCTCGCGGTAGCCGAGCGCACGCAGCGCGTCCGGCACGGCGCGGTTGATGATCTTGAAGTAGCCGCCGCCGGCGAGCTTCTTGAACTTCACCAGGGCGAAGTCGGGCTCGATGCCGGTGGTGTCGCAATCCATGACCAGGCCGATCGTGCCGGTCGGCGCGATCACGGTCGACTGGGCGTTGCGATAGCCGTAGCGCTTGCCCTGCTCGAGCGCCTCGTCCCAGACGGCGCGCGAGCGCTCCGCCATGGTGATGGCCGAGCCGCCGAGGCGGGCCAGCGTCGCGTGGTCGAGCGGGACGGGCGTAACGCTCAGGCCCTCATAGCCGTCGGCGAGGCCGTGGGCGGCGGTGCGGTGGTTCCGGATGACGCGCAGCATGTGGCTGGCGTTCTTCTTGTAGCCGGGGAAGGGGCCGAGCTCGCCCGCCATCTCGGCCGAGGTCGCATAGGCGACGCCGGTCATGATCGCGGTCAGCGCGCCGGCGAGCGCGCGGCCCTCGTCGCTGTCGTAGCCGAGGCCCATGGTCATCAGCAGACCGCCGATATTGGCGTAGCCGAGGCCGAGCGTGCGGTACTCGTAGGAGAGCTCGGCGATCTCGCGGCTGGGGAACTGCGCCATCGTCACCGAGATCTCGAGCACGACCGTCCAGAGCCGGCAGAGATGCTCATAGGCCGCGACGTCGAAGGCCTTGGTTTCCGTATCGTAGAACTGCAGCAGGTTGGCCGAGGCCAGATTGCAGGCGGTGTCGTCGAGGAACATGTACTCGGAGCACGGGTTGGACGCCCGGATCCGGCCCGAGGCCGGGCAGGTGTGCCAGTCGTTCATCGTCGAGTTGAAGTGCAGGCCGGGATCGGCCGAGGCCCAGGCGGCGTAGCCGATCTTCTCCCAGAGGTCGCGGGCCTTCA
This sequence comes from Allobosea sp. 05L423, assembly GCF_056397745.1. NCBI lineage: Bacteria > Pseudomonadati > Pseudomonadota > Alphaproteobacteria > Hyphomicrobiales > Alloboseaceae > Allobosea > Allobosea sp. 05L423. Next base: position 220,539 of record NZ_JBFTOA010000002.1, read on the forward strand.
GCGTCTTGAGGACCTTGCCGGAGGTGCGGGCGGTCAGGTTCCAGTCATTGTCGTTCTCGACGGCGCGCAGGAAGTCGTCGGTCAGCGAGACCGAGTTGTTCGAGTTCTGGCCGGAGACGGTGAGATAGGCGTCGGAATCCCAGTCGGTGTCATAGGTGTCGAAGGAGATGTCCTTGTAGCCCTGCTTGGCGAACTGGATGACCCGCTTGATGTAGTTGTCCGGCACCAGCGCCTTGCGGGCGAGCTTGATCTCGCGCTTCAGGGCGGGGTTCTTCTCCGGGTCGAAGCAGGAATCGGCATCGCCTTCGCAGTTCACGCATGCCTTGAGCACAGCCTTCATGTGCTTCTTGACGGTCTTGGAGCCGGTGACGAGGGCAGCGACCTTCTGCTCTTCCTTCACCTTCCAGTCGATATAGGCCTCGATATCCGGATGGTCGGCATCGACCACGACCATCTTGGCGGCGCGGCGCGTCGTGCCGCCCGACTTGATGGCGCCTGCGGCGCGGTCGCCGATCTTGAGGAATGACATCAGGCCGGAGGACTTGCCGCCGCCGGCGAGCTTCTCGCCTTCGCCGCGCAGCATCGAGAAGTTCGAGCCGGTGCCGGAGCCATACTTGAACAGGCGGGCTTCGCGGACCCAGAGGTCCATGATGCCGCCCTCGTTGACGAGGTCGTCCTGCACGCCCTGGATGAAGCAGGCATGCGGCTGCGGATGCTCGTAGCTCGACTTCGACTTCACCAGCTTGCCGGTCTTGAAGTCGACGTAGAAATGGCCCTGGCTGGGACCGTCGATGCCATAGGCCCAGTGCAGGCCGGTGTTGAACCATTGCGGCGAGTTCGGCGCGACGCGCTGGGTCGCGAGCATGAAGCGCAATTCGTCATGGAAGGCCGCGGCATCCTCCTCGGAGGAGAAATAGCCGCCCTTCCAGCCCCAATAGGTCCAGCAGCCCGCAAGGCGGTCGAAGACCTGCTTGGAGGAAATCTCGGAGCCGTAGCGCTCGCCTTCCGGCAGCTCGGCAAGAGCAGCCTCGTCGGCGACGGAGCGCCAGAGGAAGGAGGGGAGGTCGTTCTCCTCGACCTTCTTCAGGCGCGCCGGCACCCCGGCCTTGCGGAAGTACTTCTGGGCGAGCACGTCGCTCGCGACCTGCGACCAGGCCTCGGGGACTTCGATGCCTTCGAGCCGGAAGACGACGGAGCCGTCCGGGTTCTTGATCTCGCTGACGGCCGATCGGAACGGGATCGCGGCGTAGGGCGACTGACCGGCGGAGGTATAGCGGCGCTCGATGCGCATGATCTTCGTCCTTGCATGCCGCGGGTGGATACCCCGCGCGGCCGGTTGATCGCCGGCTCCTGATGTCAGTCCAAACTCGGTTCGATGCCTCGTGGGTCCTTAGCGGTGTCGCCCCGCTTGCAGGCCCGGACGCGCCCAAAATGCCCGCGCAAATCCGTTCGCTTCCGCTGATGTCAGCGGATGCGGCGGCAGGCCCGTAAGCACTCTGGAAAACTAGGGTTCGCAGTCATCCAGAGGGGGTGCCGCCGGCCGTCATGCGATGGTCAAAATCTACAGCCGTTCGCTTCCGTGCGTCAAGGAATAGTGGAGCGAGACCCCTGTGGACACGACATCTGGTAGGGATGTGTGGGTTATGGGGATAAGTTTCAAGGCCCCGGCTAAGCCTTGGAAATGGCGGGAAGAATCGCCGCTGCGCGGCAAGATTGCCACAGCGCCGTCCGAAGCGCAGTTCCTAAAATCCCCACTATTCACGGTAAATGAGATGTGAACCTGGGCGCCGGCCGCGGGCTTGCAGACGGCGCTTGCGGCGACCGCTCCAAGTGCTTGAAGTCGGTGCGCTTCGGCGCTGAATCATGGCGGTGGGCGAGCCGAATCGCGGCGAAATTCCGGCGGAGCGCAGGCGGGAATCAGCGGCGGATAGCAGGAGGAATCAGGCCGTATGCCGCGCGGCCGAGGCGGCGCCCCGCCGGACCATCGCTTCGTACCCTCCTGTGGATATCGCCAGGGTGCATTCGGCGGCGCCGACGCGGCGAAGCGCCCCAACGACAGCGTTCCGGACTGGACAGAGCAGGGTCCTGCCGCCATAAGTCGGGCCAAGACGCGCCGGCCTCTCCGCACGGCGCTGCAAGCGCATGGACTGAAGGCAATGAAGGACTGGCTGCTGCAGATCTTCACCTGGTGGAACGGCCAGACCATCGGGACGCGCTTCCACACCTGGCGCTTCGGCGAGAAGGTGGGCGAGGACGAGTTCGGCAATGTCTATTACCGCACCAAGGGTGGGGTGAAGGACAAGGCGCTCGGCTTCCAGCGCCGCTGGGTGATCTACAGGGGCGAGGCCGAGGCCTCCAAGGTGCCGCCCGGCTGGAATGGCTGGCTGCATCACACCGTCGACGTCGCCCCCTCCGAGGAAAGCTACCAGCCGCGCGAGTGGCAGCAGCCGCACGAGCAGAACTGGACCGGGACGGCGCTGGCCTACCGCCCGCAGGGCTCGACGCTGGCCGAGGGCGAGCGCCCGGCCGCGACCGGCGACTACCAGGCCTGGACGCCGGGCCGCTGAGGCAAGGCATCGGACCGAAAGGGGAAGACCACTTCCCGGAAAAATCCGATGCGATGGCAGTCTACATGGACCACCGTTATCGCGTCCGATCGGACGCGTGGTGATCCAGGTCGCAGGGCAGGTTGCGAGATATCAGGGCCGCTCCTTTCGGGCGGCCTTTTTGCTGGGCGGCAGGGCGGCCGCAGCGGCAGCTGAAATGGCCGTTTCGGGCGCGATGCCCTTTTTCCGCTGCCTTTGCCGTGTTACTGCGCCCCGTCGCGGTCTTTCCGCGCTGTGGAAGAGATTCGCGCCAGCATGCCGTCCTTGTTCCGCCTTTCGACCCTGGCAGGCCTCGCCACGAGCGCGGCCGCGCTGCTCGCTGCGATGGGACCGGCGCAGGCCGACCGCGTCCGCAACCCGACTGCGGTCTTCGCTGGGCTCGACAAGATCACCGGCCGCATCATCTCCTTCGAGGTGGCCGTGGACGAGACGGTGCAGTTCGGCGCGCTGCAACTGACTCCGCGCGTCTGCTGGAGCCGGCCGCCGACCGAGGCGCCGCAGACCGACGCCTTCGTCGAGGTCGACGAGGTGACGTTCAAGAACGAGTACCGGCGCATCTTCACCGGCTGGATGTATGCGGCGAGCCCCGGCCTGCACGGTGTCGAGCACGCGATCTATGATGTGTGGCTGACCGAGTGCAAGGGTGGCACCGAACTCGTGGTCGATCCGAAGGAGCCCGAGCCACCGCCGGCGCCAGAGGATCCGCGCCGCCCGCGCACGCCGCCACGCGATCCCAACCAGCCGCCGCCCTTGCAACAGCCTGTGCCGCCCCCCGGCGGGCGCATCGATGTCGAGCCGCCGCGTGGCGTGCCGGTGCAGCCGCAGCGGCCGAGCCAGCGCTTCTTCCCGACCAATCCCGGCCAGGGCCGCGACCCGACCGGCGGCGGCTGATCCGTGCCGCCCGACGGCGCCACCAAGGGAGCCGGGCGCGAAACGACGCGCATCAGGCGCCTGCGCCGTCATCTCGCCGATCTGCGCAAGCGGCTTCCCGCTGGCCAGCGCTTCCGCGATGGTCTCGAACACGCGCTGATGTCGAGTGCAGCGGCGCTCGCCGCCTATTTGCCGACGCAGGCGCTGGGGCTGCGTGAAGGCTTCTGGGCCGCCATCACCGCGATTGCCGTGGTTCAGACCGAGTTCGGCGCGACGCGGACGACGGCGCGCGACCAGTTCGTCGGGGCTGCCATCGGCGGCGCGATCGGCGTTGCGGTCGTGCTCGTCACCGGCCAGCACATCCTGAGCTATCTGCTGGCGGCGGCGCTTTCGGTTCTGGCCGCCTGGCTATTGAACGTCGCCAGCGCCGCGCGCCTCGCCGGCATCACCGCGACGATCATCCTGCTCGTCCCACATCCCGGAACCAGTGCGCAGCAGATGATGCTCTCGCGCGTCGTCGAGGTCGGCTGGGGCGTCAGCGTCGCAATCGCCGTCGTCTGGCTGGCGGAGCGCCTCGATCCGCGCGGGCCGGCTTCGGGCTAAAGTTCGGCCAGCGCCTGCTGGCCACTGACGACAGTGCCCATCGGCCAGGCCAGCCAGTTGCCCTGGTGGCGCAGCGCATCGTCGAGCCGGAGCCGATAGGCCTCGCGCGGGATCTCGACGGTGCCGAACTGTGCGAGATGGCCGGTCTGGAACTGGGTGTCGAGCAGGCGATAGCCGCCGCGCCGCAGCCGCGCGACGAGATGGACGAGCGCGACCTTGGAGGCGTCGGTCTCGCGGTGGAACATGCTTTCCCCGAAGAAGGCGGCACCGAGCGACAATCCATAGAGCCCGCCGACGAGGCGGCCCTCGCGCCAGCACTCGACCGTATGGACGTGGCCGAGCGCGAAAAGCTCGCCGAAGATGGCGCGGATGCGGGTATTGATCCAGGTTTCCGGCCGGTCGGGCCGGGCCTCTCCGCAGGCTGCGATCACCGCCTCGAAATCGCTGTCGACCCGGATCTCGAAGCGGTCCGAGCGGACGGTGCGCGCGAGGCGCGAAGAGAGGTGGAAGCCTTCGAGCGGGATGACGCCGCGCAGCTCCGGTTCCACCCAGAACAGGCCGGGATCATCGGCGCTTTCCGCCATCGGAAAGATGCCGGCGGCGTAGGCGCGCAGCATGATCTCCGGCGTGATCGCGGGCGAGCGGACGGGCACGGAACGAGCCTTCATGACCGGATGGGAGCGCGAGGAGCGTTACGAGTCAAACGAAGTCGCGAGGACTATCCGTCAGGCTCGGGCTTGACCCGAGAATCTCCTGAACGAGATTCCTGGGTCTACGCTTCGGTTCGCGCGGGAATGACAGACGTCATTCCCGTCACCTTTGCGCAGACAGTGAGGCGAAAGCTGAGTCATCAGCTGAACACCTCACCGCAAAGCACTGACAGATCAGCCTTCCGTCTGATCATCGCTCGGAGCCTCGTCGCCGGCCTCCTCGCCATTCTCACCGTCGTCGTTGATGCATTCGACCGAGACGACCTTCTCGTCTTTGGCGGTGTTGAACACCGTGACGCCCTGCGTCGAGCGGCCGGCGATGCGGATGCGGTTGTCCGGCCCGGCATCGACAGGCACGCGGATGACCTGGCCGCCATCGGTGACGAGCATGAGCTGGTCGGTATCCACGGCCGGGAACGACGCGACGAGCTTGCCGTTCCGGTCGTTGACCACCATGGCGACGATGCCCTTGCCGCCGCGTCCGGTGACCCGATACTCGAAGGAGGAGGTGCGCTTGCCGTAGCCCCGCTCCGAGATGGTCAGGATGAACTGCTCGGCCGCGCCCATGGCGGTGTATTTCTCAAGTCCGAGCTCGATGTCGCCGCCGCTCTCCTCGGCATCAGCCTCGATCACTGCCGTGACCTCGGCACCATCCTCGGCCTCGCCGGTAAGCGCCCTGCGGGCCGCCGCCGCGCGCTTGAGATAGGCGGCGCGTTCGTCGGGCGTGGCGTCGAGATGGCGCAGGATCGCCAGCGAGATCACCTTATCGTCCTTGGCCAGGTTGATGCCGCGCACGCCGGTCGAGTCGCGGCCCTTGAAGACGCGCACTTCCGGCACCGCGAAACGGATGCACTGGCCGTCGGCCGTGGTCAGCAGCACATCGTCGTTCTCGGTGCAGATCTGCACGTCGACGATATGGTCGCCCTCGTCGAGCTTCATCGCGATCTTGCCGGCGCGATTGACGTTGACGAAGTCGGAGAGCTTGTTGCGGCGCACCCCGCCTGAGGCGGTGGCGAACATCACGTCGAGCGTCTCCCAGCTCGCCTCGTCCTCCGGCAGCGGCATGATCGTGGTGATGCGCTCGCCCTGTTCGATCGGCAGCATGTTGACCAGCGCCTTGCCGCGGGCGTTCGGCGCCGAGAGCGGCAGCCGCCAGACCTTCTCCTTGTAGACCTGGCCCTCGGACGAGAAGAACAGCACCGGCGTATGGGTATTGGCCACGAAGAGCCTTGCGACGAAATCCTCGTCCTTGGTCGCCATGCCGGAGCGGCCCTTGCCGCCGCGCCGCTGCGCCCGATAGGTCGAGAGCGGCACGCGCTTGATATAGCCGCCATGGCTGACGGTGACGACCATGTCCTCGCGGGCGATCAGATCCTCGTCGTCGAGGTCGGAGCCCCAGTCCTGGATCTCGGTCCGGCGCGGCGTGGCGAAGGCAGCCTTCACTTCCGCCAGCTCGGTCTTGACGATCGACTGGATGCGGGCGCGCGAGCGCAGGATGTCGAGATAATCCGCGATTTCGGTGGCGAGCTTCTGCAGTTCGTCGCCGATCTCGTCGCGGCCGAGAGCCGTGAGGCGGGCGAGGCGCAGCTCGAGGATCGCCTTCGCCTGCGCGTCGGAGAGCCGATAGGTGCCGTCCGCGTTCATCGGGTGGCGCGGATCGTCGACCAGCGCGATCAGCGGGGCGATGTCTTCGGCCGGCCAGTCGCGTGCCATCAGCGATTCATGCGCCGCGGCCGGGGTCGGCGCGGTGCGGATCAGGCGAATGACCTCGTCGATATTCGCGACCGCCGTGGCCAGGCCGCAGAGCACATGGGCTCGCTCACGGGCCTTGTTCAGCAGGTAGCGCGTGCGCCGCGAGACGACTTCCTCGCGGAACTCGACGAAGGCCGAAATGAAGTCCTTGAGGTTGAGCACCTCGGGGCGGCCGCCATTCAGCGCCACCATGTTGGCGCCGAAGGAGGTCTGCAGCGGGGTGAAGCGATAGAGCTGATTCAGCACCACGTCGGCGACGGCATCGCGCTTGACCTCGATGACGACGCGCACGCCCTCGCGGCTCGACTCGTCGCGCAGGTCCGAGATGCCCTCGATGCGCTTCTCGCGCACGAGATCGGCAATCTTCTCGACCATCGTCGCCTTGTTCACCTGATAGGGAATCTCGGTGACGATGATCGCCTCGCGCTCCTTGCGCAGCTCCTCGATATGCGTCTTCGAGCGCATCACGATCGAGCCGCGGCCGGTGTGATAGGCGGCGTGGATGCCGCTGCGGCCCATGATCGAGGCGCCGGTCGGGAAGTCGGGGCCGGGGACGATCTCGATCAGGCTGTCGATCGAGATCTCGGGATCGTCGATGAAGGCGATGCAGGCGTCGATGACCTCGCCGAGATTATGCGGCGGGATGTTGGTCGCCATGCCCACCGCGATGCCGCCGGCGCCGTTGACGAGCAGGTTCGGATAGCGCGCCGGCAGAACCGTCGGCTCATGCTCCTTGCCGTCGTAGTTCGGCTGGAAATCGACCGTATCGAGATCGAGATCCTCGAGCAGCGGCATCGCCGCCTTGTCGAGACGCGCCTCGGTGTAACGGTCGGCGGCGGGGCTGTCGCCGTCCATCGAGCCGAAATTGCCCTGACCGTCGATCAGCGGCAGGCGCAGCGAGAAGTCCTGCGCCATGCGCACCAGCGCGTCATAGACCGCGAGATTGCCGTGCGGATGGTATTTACCCATCGTGTCGCCGACGATGCGGGCGCATTTGGTGTAGGGCCGCTCGGGCAGGTTCTTGTTCTCATGCATCGAGAACAGGATGCGGCGGTGGACAGGCTTCAGGCCGTCGCGGACATCGGGCAGAGCGCGGCTCACGATCACGCTCATGGCGTAATCGAGATAGCTCTTCTTCATCTCGTCGGTGATCGCGATCGGCTTGATGTCGCCGCCGAAATCCGGGGCGTCGTCGCGCTTGTCGTCGGTATCGTCGCTCAAAGGGAAATGTCCCGATTCCTAGTATTTTTCAGGCTTCTGGCTACCCGATTCCGGCCTTTCGCGCCAGCAAAAGCGGGCGCTGTCCAAGTAAAAAATATCCAAGCGATATCAATGTTTTGGCGGCTGTTTTTGTCAGCATCCACAGCTCCTGCCACAATCCCGCCTTTCTTCGCGGGTGACGGCGGGCAAAAGCCGTGGTGAAGTCACCTCCGCATGTTCATCGAATTCGTCACATCCGCCCTCGTCACGATGCTGGTGGCGCTCGACCCGCCGGGTCTGGCGCCGATCTTCCTGTCTCTGACGCGCGGCATGTCGGCAGGCGAGCGGCGGCAGGTGGCGGTGCGCGCCTCGATCATCGCCTTCTGCATCATGGGCTTCTTCGCCGTGGCCGGCGATGTCGTGCTGAAGGCGCTCGGCGTCTCCCTGCCGGCCTTCCGCATCGCCGGCGGGCTGCTGCTGTTCTGGATCGCCTTCGAGATGGTGTTCGAGCGCCGCAACGAGCGCAAGCAGCAGACCGCCGACACCGCGATCACACAGGATCATATCCGCAATGTCGCGGCCTTTCCGCTGGCGATCCCGCTGATGGCGGGACCCGGCGCGCTCACGGCCATGATCCTGCTCGCGGGTCGGGCAGGAGGCGATCCGCTGCTGTTGATCGCGCTGGCTGTGATCTGCGGGCTGGTGATCCTGAGCTGCCTTGCCGTGTTCCTGGCTGCGACGCCGATCGCCAGGCTCCTCGGCGTCACCGGCAATGTCGTGCTGACGCGGCTGCTCGGCGTGATCCTGGCCGCGCTCGCCGTACAGTTCGTGATCGACGGGGTGAAGGCGACGCTGGCGGGGTAGGCGGCTTCAACAGAGCTGCTTCAGGCCGCGGGCGGTCTCGATCTGCGCCCGGTAGCACAGGGCCGGTCCGCGCAGGATCTCGGGCGCGCCGACGATACCGATCTCGCGATAGAGGTCGGAGAGGGCCTCGGAGCCGGGATGTTCGAGCGAGAACGATCGGAGCCTGGCTCCCAGATCGGCGATGCTCTCCATTGAGCGTGGCTTTCCGCGCCTGTCGATGATCGAGGGAGCAGCGCCGCCGAGCGGAAGCGAGCCGTCTATCGGGATTGCAAAATCGAACGACGGTTCGGCCCAGGGCAGCGCGATCTTCTCTCCGAAGATGTGTCCGCGCTCCGCGAGCACGGCGTCGATCGCGTCGGTGCGGGCAACCCATCCCCGCAAGCGGCGGCCCGAATCCCAGTCGGCTCGCACCTTCCGCTGATCGTCGAGACCAAACCAGCGCGCGCGGCCTGGCGACGCGGCGTCCGGGTCGCGGGCCACGATCTCCAGATAGACCCGGCCGCCGAGCTGGAGCAGATGGTTGTACGTGCCCATATAGCCGTGGCGCTGCCCGAAGGGCACGTCGATATCGAGGCAAGCCCGGACATGGGCCACCCCTTCGGCGAGGGTCGGTGCGATGACGGTGAGGTGATCGAGCTCGAGCATGGTCCATCCGGGGCCGCATTCTCGGGCATCGTCGGCCGGTCAGCGGCGTTACATCCTCCGCTTCCGTTCAACCTTAACATCCCACTGCCGCGCGCGGCCAAGGGGACAAGATCGCGCGGCCATGCGGGAGCGCCGTGGCGGCAGCCTATCGCCTGTCGTAGGCCCGGGCCTCCGGGATGCCGATACGAGCTCGTTGATCGTCGGTATCGCAGCCGGCGGGTGTGGCGCAGCTCGCCGCCGGCGCTCACTTCCGCAGGAGGATCGCCTCCCGCTCGGCGCGCGACGCGGCCGTGCGGCGGCGGGCTTCGGCCACGATGGCGGGCGTCGCTTCCTCCGGCGTGCCGGACCGGAACGGCGGCGAGGGGGCATATTCCAGCGAGAGCTGGATCGTCTCGGCCTCGGCCCGGCTGGTCAATGCCGCCACGACCGTCAGGCCGAAATCGATGCCGGAGGTGACGCCGCCGGCCGTGATGAGGCTGCCGTCCTGCACGACACGCTCCTTTACGGGGATCGCGCCGAGATGGCTGAGGAAGTCATGCGCATTCCAATGGGTGGTGGCGCGCTTGCCATTGAGGAGGCCAGCGGCGCCGAGGACCAGGGACCCTGTGCAGACGGAGGTAAGGTAACGCACCAACGGCGCCTGCCTGCGCAGGAAGTCGAGCACCGTCTCATCGTTGAGGAGCGCGTTGATGCCGCCTCCGCCGGGAATGCAGAGCACATCGAGGGGCGGGCACTCCGCCAGCGTCGTCGTCGGCGTCAGAGGAAGGCCGGTCGCCGACCGCACCGGTGCCAGCGTTTTCCAGATGAGGTCGACACGGGCTCCGGGGAGCGAGGCGAAGACCTCGTACGGCCCGGTGAGATCGAGTTGCTGAACGCCCGGGAAAACGAGAAGGCCGAAATGAAACGACATGGTGCGGCTCCTGATTGACAGGGGCACGATAGCGGACCAGCCTTTGGCTGTTCTGTCAAACACCCCTCGTTTCATGCCAAAGACGCCGCGTCGTATCGAGATCCTGACCTTTCCGAAGGGTCAGATCCTGGACGTAACCGGACCGCTGCAGGTCTTCGCCACGGCCAACGATCTCGCCGCCATGGCGAGAACTGATGTGCCCTATGAGACGCGGGTGGTGGCGGCCGGGCCCAACGTGATGACCTCGGCGGGACTTGTGCTGCTGACGGAGCCGCTTTCCGGGCCGGACCAACCCGTCGACACGCTGGTCGTCGCCGGCGGCTACGGCATCCAGGCCGCATGCGACAGCCCGGCCCTTGTCGCATGGCTACGCGAGCGGGCCGGTGCGGCACGGCGCGTGGCCTCCGTCTGCAGCGGCGCGTTCCTGCTGGCGACCGCCGGATTTCTGGACGGCAGGCGCGCCGTCACCCATTGGGGGCGCTGTGCCGAGTTCGCGGCGCGCTTTCCCGACGTCCGCCTCGATCCCGATCCGATCTTCATCCGCGACGGCAATGTCTGGACCTCGGCCGGGGTGACGGCGGGGATCGACCTCGCTCTCGCGCTCGTCGAAGCGGATCTCGGCCGCGAAACGGCGCTGGCGGTGGCGCGCCAGCTCGTTGTCTTCCTGAAGCGCCCGGGTGGGCAGTCCCAGTTCAGCACAACGCTCGCCCTGCAGGGGCGGGACGAGCGCTTCGACGGCCTGCATGCCTGGATCGTCGAGAACCTCCACAGCGACCTGTCGCTCGAGCGGCTGGCCGCGCGGGCGAATATGAGCCTGCGCAGTTTCGCCCGCCACTACCGGTCGGCAACGGGCCTGACCCCGGCCCGGGCCGTGGAAGAGATCAGAATCGAGACGGCGCGCCACATGCTGGATCAGGGGCACTCCGTCGCCCGCGTCGCCGGCCGCTGCGGCTTCGGCTCGGAGGAAACGCTGCGGCGCGCATTCCTCAGGCGGCTCGGCACGACGCCGCAAGCCTACCGCGAGCGGTTCGCGGGATGAGCCGGAACCGCGCGCGGGTCTGGACGAGACCGGTTCCTACTTCGCCAGGAACGCCCGGATGGCGCCTTCCGCCTGCTTCATCGACATCACGCCGTCGAGATGACCGCGGACGCCGTCGATGGTCACATGGGTGATGTCGCGCCCGGCGTCCTTCGCCGCTTTCACCGTGCGCTCCACCGCGTCCGGGGTGAAGACCAGATCCTTCGGCTGCGTCACCAGCAACATCGGCGCCTTGGTCTTCGCCATGCCGTCGGCGAGCGAAGTGCTGCCGGCCGCGAAGAGCTGGTTGGCCTTGACCAGATAGAGGAAGTGATTGGCGTCGGAGACCTTGGCTCGGGCTGCGCCGGCATTGTCGAGCACGCTCTGGACCTGGAACTTGTTGGAGAGCGCCTTGCCCGGGTCTTCCCCTTCCTTCGCGGGGCGGCGCCCGAAGGTGGCGTTCGCCCATTCCTGGTGGTTCGCCTGCAGCGTCACCGCGGTCAGCGCCTTGGCGAGGCCGGCAAGCGGCGGCGTCTTGCCGTAATAGTCGCCGTTGTTCCAGTTGGGGTCGACCAGGATCGGCGCCGCCCAGACGTCGAGCCAGCCGATCAGCATCGCATCGGCCTCGGCCGCGCCGATCACCGGCATCGCCTTGGCGACCATCTCCGGATGGCTCGCGGCCCATTCGAAGGTCTGGAGTGAACCCATCGAGGGGCCGGCGACCAGGGCAAGCTTTTTGATTCCAAGGCTTTCGACGAGAGCCTTCTGAACTTCGACGAAGTCGCGGACGGTGACGATGGGAAAGTCGAGCGAGTAGGGTTTGCCGGTGTCGGGATTGACCGAGGCGGGGCCTGTGGTGGTCGTCTTCGGGTCGCCGGTGTTGAGGTTCACCAGCGTGTCGGAGGCGATGACGAAATACTTGTCGGTGTCGATCGCCTTGCCGGGGCCGATGATCGCGTCCCAGTAGCCGGGCTGTGCGTCCTTGGCGTCGTATTTGCCGGCGGCGTGCGAGTTGCCCGAGAAGAAGTGGCAGATCAGCACGGCATTGGATTTGTCGGCATTGAGCGTACCGTAGCTCTCCCAGCCGACTCGGACCTGCTTCAGCGTGCGCCCCGATTGGGTCGTGAAGCTCGGCAGCTCGAAGACCTTCTTCTCGGTCATCAGATCCTGTGCGTCGGCCATTCCCGCTGCGACCCATCCTGCAAGGGCGAGAACGCCCGTGATCCATTGCCTCATCACGCTCCCCCGTTCCGGCCGTCAGGCGGCCTTTGCCGCATCAGAGCGGATTTCCGCGCGCGGCGGAAGTCGCTTCGATCAGCGCGTGAGGAGAGATGGGAAGGACGTGCCGCTGGCGGGACTCAGGAAGGCCTCGGTCTCGAGCTCGAAGAGCGGGGCGGTCACCGGACCCTTGAGGCTGAAAGGTAGTGTCAGCGTGCTGGTCGTGGACGCCAGCGAGGCGGCCATGTCGAAGATGCGGGTGCGTAGCGACGCGTTGCCGCTCAGGTTGAGGCGATAGGACTGCCCGCTCATCTGGGCGTCGGTCAGGACCATCAGCCCGCCGGCGATGCCGGCATTGGCGGTCAGGCTCTCGAACGGCGTCTTGCCCTGGCGCCAGTCGCGCAGGGTCTGGGCGGGCGCGCGCTCGGCGCGGCGCAGCAGGTCGACGAACGCAATCCCGCCGAACTCGCCTTGCTTGACCGACAGATTGGCACGTCCGGCCAAAGAGCCCAGCAATTCATCGAAGGTCCGGCCGGCGCCGTCGAGCGCAAGCTGGAAGGTGGCGTTGCCGCTCAGCCGCGACAGCTGCGGCAGGTCAGTCGACGCCTGCCCGAAGTTCACGCGCTCGAGCCCGGCCTGGAGCTTCACATCGACCCCGGCGGGGGCGCTGACCGCCAGGAGGCGCGTCTTGACGCTGCCGCCATAGGCGCCGGCCCGGAGCAGCCCGGTCTCGAAGCGCCCTTTCTTGATCAGGAGATAGCTGGCGACGTCGTTAAGGCGGGCGCCATTCAGCTTGGCGGCATCGACCGAGATTCTGAGGTCGATCTCGCGCTCGGTCCAGCCGTCGAGATCGAGCGGGCCGATATCGCTGGCGTCGACGGACGGGATCGGCAGGCGATTGACGAGGCGGCCGATGTCGAGCGTCGCCCCTGCCAGCGTTCCCGAGAGCGCGAAGCGTCCGGCCCCGGTCTCGGAGAGTTTGAGCACGCCGTCGAGACGCTCGCCGTCGAGGCTGGCGATGGCGTTGTTGAAGGAGGCTTCATGCGGCTTGAGCTGCAGATCGGCCGACAGCGTCAGGGCACCGAGCGCCGCGGACAGGCGCGAATCTTCGCCGAACCAGCGCAGCAGCTGGGGAATGGAAGGGGTGGACAGGGCGAGAAGGCCATTGATGACCGGTTCGTCAGGCGCGGACCGCGTGCCGTCGAACCTGAGCTTCAAAAGCGACGAATTGGCCGAGAGCGCAGCCTTGCCGTTGCGGCCGACCATTGGCCAACGCAGGCTCACCTCGGTTGGGACGCCGCGCCAGGTCAGCGATCCCGACAATTCCAGCGGCTCGTTCAGGCTGCGTTCGTCGATGACGAGATGGACGTCGCGGACCACGCTCTGGATCGCGCCGTTCGCGCGCAGGAAGAGCGAGCCGCCCTGGACTACGATCTTGCTCTGGCTGCGCAGCCGCTCGATCTCGGCCAGCGGCGCGGCAAGCCACTCCGTCACGCCATCGCTGCCGGGCGCGACCGCCACGTCGATCTGCGGCGCGACGAGGTCGATCCTGTCGAAGCTGAGCGTGCCGGTCAGCAAGGGCAGCAGGCGCAGATGCGCCCGCACGCGAACCGCTTCGCCGGAAAGCGCGCCGTCGCGCTGGCTGAAGCTGACCTGGGACAGGCTGATGCGCGGGAACGGCAGGAGCGCGATCTCGGCGCGCTCGACGGTCTCGACGACGAAGCCGGTCTTCTTGGCGATTGCGGCGACGACGTTGCGCTGCACCCGCTCGAGCGCAAGGTCCCACGGCTGCAATCCGAGCAGGCCGATCAGGACAACAAGACTGAAGGCGAGGATCGCTGCGCGTCTGGTCATGGACTTCCGAATCGGCACCGGCCGAAATCAGCCAGCCCCCTGGCGGCGGATGGTGTAGGCTGATGTCGATGGCTTGTCGAGGCCGGGAAACCCGCTATCCCGCACGATTTGTGCCGGTTTTGGCCAGAAGCATGGCAGGATAGAGGCCGGCGAGGATGATCAGCAGGGCAGCGAGCGCCCCGTCCTCGAAGACGCCGCGCGAGGCGTGGCCATAGACCACCGTCGCCAGCGTTTCGAGGTTGAGCGGGCGCAGCAGCAGCGTCGCGGGCAGCTCCTTCAGGCAATCGACGAAGACGAGCAGCGCTGCGCCTGCGACGGCCGGGCGCATCAGCGGCCAGTGGATCCGGCGCAGGATCTCGGGCTGGCCGGCGCCGAGAGCGCGCGCGGCATCGTCGATCCGCGGCGAAACGCGGCTGAGCCCACTCTCCACGCCGGAGATGCCGATGGTCAGGAAGCGCACGACATAGGCGATCACCAGCGCCGCGCCGGAACCGATCAATAGCAGGCCGGGCTTGATACCGAACAGGGCCGTGATCGCGTTGGCCAGCCCATTGTCGAGCGCGGCGATCGGGATCAGCAGCCCGAGCGCGAGCACGGTGCCGGGCACGGCGTAACCCAGCGAAGCGAGGCGGGCGAGGGGTTTCAGCCAGGTTTCGCGGCCGGCGCGGCTGGCCGTGGCGATGCCGAGACCCAGCAGCAGCACGATCGCGGAGGCGATGCCGGCGAGGAGGAGGGCATTGCCCAGCAACCTCAGCAGGGCGGCGTCGAACTGCGCCAGTAATCCGCGTCGCAGGATTTCGGCGGCGAGGTAGCCGATCGGCAGCATGGCGCCGAACAGAACGGGCAGGGCGCAGGCAACCGCCGCCAGGAACGCCGCGCGAGGCCGCAGCGGCCGGCGCCCGAGCGGGCGCGGCTGCCGCACGGGCAGGGCGAAGCGACGCTGTCCGCGCAGGCGGGCCTCCGTCCAGATCAGCAGGAAGATGACAAGCAGCATCACGCAGGCGATCTGTGCCGCCCCGGGCAGCGAGCCCCGGTTGATCCAGGTGGTGTAGATCGAAAGGGTCAGCGAGCGGACGCCAAGATATTCAGTCGCGCCGATGTCGTTGAGCGTCTCGAGCAGGACGAGCGTCAACCCGGCCGCGAGCGCCGGCCGGGCGAGCGGCAAGCCGATGCGCCAGAACAGCCGGCCCGGCGTCGCGCCGAGATTGCGCGCCGCCTCGACGATCGTCGCGCCCTGGATGCTGAAGAGGGCACGGGTGCTGAGATAGACGTAAGGGTAGAGGACAACAGCCATGATCGCGATCGCGCCGGGCAGGTTGCGCGGATCGGGAAACCAATAGTCCCGCAGGGTGCGCCAGCCGGCGAGCGCCCTCAGCGCGCTCTGCAGCGGTCCCTGGAAGCCGAGGAATTCGACGTAGATATAGGCCGTCAGATAAGTGGGCAGCGCCAGCGGCAGCACGAGCAGCCATTCGAAATGCCGCCGGCCCGGAAACTCGAATTGCGTGACCAGCCAGGCGGTGCCGACACCGAGGATGGCGCTGACGACGCCTACACCTGCCAGCAGCAAGCCGGTCTGGACCAGTGCCGACGGCAGCACGTTGGCGACGAGATGCGGCCAGATCTCCGCGGCCTGCGAGGCTGACAGGGCGGTCGCCACGAGCGCCAGCAGCGGTGCCAGGACGAGCCCGGCGCCCGCGAGCGATGCCAGCGCAAAACGCGTCGACGGCCGCCATGTGAATGGCGGCCGTCGCGAAGGGGTGAGCGGAGCGCTCAGGCTCAATTGTCGAAACCGACCTTGTCGACGAGATCGGCGGCGGGCTTGCGCTGCTTGGCGACCTCGGAGAGCGGCAGCTTGTCCGGCGTGACCGCGCCGAGCAGCTTGACGGCGGCCGAGTCGGTGACGGCGCTGTTGACCGGGAACTCGAAATTGCCGTTGGCGTAGAGGGCCTGCGCCTTTTCGCCGAGCATGTACTCGATCAGCTTGACGGCGTTGTCCTTGTTCGGGGCGTTCTTGGCCAGCGCGGCAGCCGAGACGTTCACATGGGTACCGCCATCGGCGAAGGTCGTCTTGAGCGGCTTGATCGCGTCGTACCAGCCCTTCTGCTCGTTCTTCGCCTGGCTCATCAGGCCGATATAATAGGTGTTGATCACGGCGACGTCGCAGAGGCCGGACTGGATGTCGCGCGCCACATCGCGGTCGCCGCCACCGGGCTTGCGGGCGGCGTTCGCGCGCAGGGCCTTGAGGTAGGATTCGCTCTTCTCCGGGCCGTTATGGGCGATATAGGCTGCGAAGAAGGCGTTGTTGTAGGGGTGCTGGCCGGCGCGGATGCAGAACTTGCCCTTCCACTTCGGATCGGCCAGCTCTTCATAGGTGATCGCGTCCTGCGCGACACGCTCCTTCGAGGCGACGACGATGCGGGCGCGCTTGGTCAGCGTGACCCAGTTGTTGTCCGGACGCAGCTGCGCCGGGACGATCTTGTCCACGGTCTGCGAATTGATCGGCTGGGTGACGCCGGCATCGACCGCGGCATTGATCTCGCCGACATCGACCACGAGCATGACGTCGGCCGGGCTGTTGGCACCTTCGGCGCGGATGCGCTCCTGCAGGCCGTCCTTCAGGAAGACCGCGTTGACCTTGATGCCGGTGTCCTTGCTGAAGGCTTCCAGCGCCGGGTTGAGCAGGGCGGGCTCGCGCGTCGTGTAGAGATTGACCTCCTGGGCGAGCGCCGGTGCGGCGAGCAGGCAGAACGACAGCGTCAGGGCGTGGAGGTGCTTCTTCTTGATCATTCTTTCGCTCCGTCGGTTCAGGGCGCCAGGGCGCGACGGGCGAGGGTTAAAGGGGCGCCGACACTGCTGTCAACGGAATCATCCTTTAAAATCAGCGTCTTGTATGAGTTCCAGACTGTTTCTTATTTTGATGAATTCTAATCTTCTGGCCATGGCATTGGAATGGCGAAACGATTCCGCGCCATGCGAGTCGTACGTCTTCCGTCTAAGCTGTCTCTCGGCGTCAGCGTGACGCAGCCGTGATCGGGATCAGGCGCACGGCGACCCGCGTCCCGGGATCGATCGAGCCACGCAGCACAGCATCGCTGGCGACGGTCTCATCCTGCAGATAGGCCTCCCGCACCAGCATCTGCCGCCTAAGGCTGCGCGCCTCCGCCTCCATGCGTGAAACGCCGACTCGTTCGTCGATCTGCTGGCGCTGGGCCGTGCTCAGCTCCGGCGCCGTGCGAAAGTCGCGGAAGTCGCGCCGGCTGTAGGGCCAGCTCGATCCGCCGGTGAAGGTCGAAACCTTGCCGTCGAGGACAACGCTGTCGCCGGGGCGGAGCGTGATGTCCCGCAGGAGCGAGATGCGTCGCTCGCCGGCTTGGACGATGGCGGGGCGACAGGCAGGGTCGGCAGCCTTCTCGTGGCTATAGGCCATCGGCAGCGCCGCATAGCGCTGGCCATCTGCTGCGACGGCGAAGTCGATGCTGGTCGAGCCCGCGGCTGCTCGAAAGACCTTGACCGGAATGCCGGGGTTCATCGCCTTGCAAAGCGCTTCGTGGGCGTTCAGGTCGCTAGCCGACCGCAGATGGCCGATAGGGGCATGGAAGCCATCGCAAAGCCGCACGCAGAAGGTCTGGGCATTGTTCGCGGAAACCAGGGCGGCACCGGCTTCGGCCGGTCTGTGCGGGCGGGCTGCAACCTTCTTCGGGCTTTGCCTGAAGGGGTTGAGCGCGATCGGCGGGTGGGCGATGCGCCCATCCGGCCGCATCTGCATCAGGGGCAGGCGCCAGCCATTCGTGGCCGGCGCATAAGCGGTCGGGCGGGTCGATGCATAGGAGGCGCTCTGCGCCGGAGCGCGTGCAGCCCTGCGCGCGGCTTCCTCGAGGAAGAACGAACGGATGCCGGCATCGTCGTCCGCCTGGACCAGCGAAGCCGTCAGCACCATGCCGCCGCAGCCGACGGCCATGCCGAGCACGGTCGCCGCAGCCCAGCGGCCGGCACGCGAGCGGGCCGGGGCCTTGCTGACAGAGCCGGCGTAACCGGTCTCGCCGCTGCGGGACAATGCCCGCACGGGGATTTCACGGACACGCAACATCGCGTCACTCCAACCTGCGCTTGTTCACCGTCCGCCGCTGGTTGGGTGTAGTTTACGTTTCGTTAAGATTCAACGCTTTCGCTGCGCCACGCTCCGCAAACGCCTGAAATGCTTAACGACAGGCGGCAGGGCGGCGGGCGAGGGTGCTCAGACGACGGCGAGCAGGACGCCGATCCACATGCCGACCAGGGCGAGGGCGCCGATGCCGTAGACCGCTCCGCGCACGGGCAGCTTGTTGGGGCCGATATGGATGAGCGTGTGGATGACGCGGGTCGCGACATAAACCCAGGCCAGCAGTGCCATCACATAGCTGGTGGCGCCGACCTCCATCGCGAGCATGATGAGCGCGAAATAGATAACCGGCGTCTCGAACTGGTTCGAGAAGTTCGCGGAGGCGAGGCGGGCGGGCACAGGATAGCGCTCGGTCGAAACCGTCACGTCTTCCGGCCGCACGGCGCCGGAGGAGAAGGCGTCCTTCCGGCGCAGCATCAGGATGACGCCGACGATGAAGATCCAGAGGATCAGGGCCAGCGTGGGATAGACGAGCTTCAGGGTCATGGTCGCGGTCGCCTCGTGTCGGCACTGGCCAGGATAGTCCCGGCCAGTGCTGCACGAAGCTTGCGCGGACTCAAGACCGGGTCGGGTAGTTCGGGCTCTCGCGCACGATCGTCACATCGTGGACATGGCTCTCGCGCAGGCCGGCGCTGGTGATGCGGATGAAGCGGGCCTTGTTGCGATAATCCTCGAGGTTGCGGCCGCCGACATAGCCCATGGCGGCGCGCAGGCCGCCAGCGAGCTGGTGGAGCACGGTGGAAACCGGCCCCTTATAGGCGACCTGGCCCTCGATGCCCTCGGGCACGAGCTTCAGCGTGTCCTTGATGTCCTGCTGGAAGTAGCGGTCGGCCGAGCCGCGGGCCATCGCGCCGACCGAGCCCATGCCGCGATAGGCCTTGTAGGAGCGGCCCTGGTACAGGAAGGTTTCGCCCGGCGTCTCGTCGGTGCCGGCGAGCAGAGAGCCGACCATGGCGCAGGAGGCGCCAGCGGCAAGTGCCTTGGCAAGGTCGCCAGAATACTTGATGCCGCCGTCGGCGATGACCGGAACCCCCGCCTTCGCCGCCGCCGAGGCCGCGTCCATGATCGCGGTGAGCTGCGGCACGCCGACGCCCGCGACGATGCGGGTGGTGCAGATCGAGCCCGGGCCGATGCCGACCTTGACCGCGTCCGCGCCGGCATCGATCAGGGCCTGCGCCCCGCCGGCAGTGGCGACGTTGCCGGCGATGACCTGGACCGAATTGGAGAGCTTCTTCACCCGGCTGACCGCGTCGAGCACCTTCGACGAGTGGCCATGGGCGGTATCGACGACGATGAGATCGACGCCGGCGTCGATCAGCATCTCCGAACGCTCGAAGCCCTGGTCGCCGGTCGTGGTTGCGGCAGCGACGAGCAGGCGCCCTTGCGCGTCCTTTGCCGCGTTCGGATGCGCGACCTGCTTCTCCATGTCCTTGACGGTGATCAGGCCGATGCAGCGGTAGTGATCGTCGACGACCAGCAGTTTCTCGATGCGGAACTGGTGCAGCAGGCGCCGGGCCTCCTCCTGGCTCACGCCCTCGCGCACCGTGATCAGCCGTTCCTTGGTCATCAGCTCCGAGACGGGCTGGGCCGGGTTGGCGGCGAAGCGCACATCGCGGTTGGTGACGATACCGACGAGCTTGCCTTTGTGCCCCTGCGGGCCGCGCTCGACGACCGGGATGCCGGAGATGCCGTTCTGCTTCATCAGCGCGAGCGCGTCGGCCAGCGTCTCGTCGGGGTAGATCGTGATCGGGTTGGCGATCATTCCCGACTCGAACTTCTTGACGAGGCGCACCTGCGCCGCCTGCTGGTCGGCCTCGAGGTTGCGGTGGATGACGCCGAGGCCGCCAGCCTGCGCCATGGCGATCGCCATGCGCGCTTCCGTCACGGTGTCCATCGCCGAGGCGATGATCGGCAGGTTGAGCGATATCGACTTGGTGAGCCTGGTGCGGATGTCGACATCCGCCGGCATGACCTCGGACGGGCCGGGCTCAAGCAGCACGTCGTCGAAGGTGAAACCGTCGCGAATCAGACCGTCGAGGGAAAGCGCCATCGTCAACTCCGACGCCGGGCAAGCCGGCTTTCTAGGGGCCGGGCGGATGCGCCCATGGCCAAGTTGACGAGGCCCGTTAGCATGTGCGCCCGCGCTCCGCTAGTGCGGGGCGCGGAGAATTTTGCAGTGCGGCAAAATTCCCGGCGCATCGCTGCCCCGAGATCGGTCGCGAGAAGCCTGCCCGTTTCAGTTGCGCGATCGCAACGGCACGGCCGGGGCGTCCGGCATCACGCCGAAGCAGCCCATTGCCATGGCCATATGCCCCATCTGGTTCGCCAGGCGTTCGCAGTCGCGCTGCCTCACGCAGTTGTTGTAGCGAATGCTCTCGCCATAGCCCTGCGGCGCGGCCTTGTCCTGACAGGCCATCTGCCAGTCGGTCATCGCAGCGGAAGCAGGGGCGGCTGCCGCGCCGTAGCTCAGCCCGGCAAGCAAGGCCAGGCCCGCCAGCCGCACGCCGCCGGGAATACGTCGCGAAACCGTGGAAATGATCGAATTAGGGATCATGTCAGCTCTCCGGAGGTTACGACGCGCGCCCCTCGCGCCGATCCGGACCCAGGCCGGATACCGTAAAGATGGTGGCTTCCGGGCACAGGAAGGAGTGCGGCACACGCATGGCGGATTTGTGTTGGAGGATGGGCCATAAGATCAGCGCATGGCGGGAGCGCGTAGCAATCGCGTGAAATGGCCGGAAATCGCAACTTCGCCTCTCGTCACGCCGCTGCCCTGGCATTAATAACCTAGCTTATGATTTCAACGCCGCTCACATCAGTGTGAGTGCGGAAGGTTATCGCCTTGCAACGCGCCAAACTGCTTCCTCTCATCGTCGCCTGCGCGCTGTTCATGGAGAACACCGACTCGACCGTGATCGCGACCTCGTTGCCGGTGATCGCCAAGTCGCTGGGCGAGGACCCGATCGCGCTGAAGCTCGCTCTGACCTCCTATCTGGTGAGTCTCGCCGTCTTCATCCCGATCTCGGGCTGGATGGCCGACCGCTTCGGCGCCCGCACGATCTTCCGCTCGGCGCTGTGCGTCTTCATGCTCGGCTCGATTCTCTGCGCCGTGTCGAACTCGCTCGGCGCCTTCGTCGGCGCGCGCTTCGTCCAGGGCATGGGCGGAGCGATGATGGTCCCGGTCGGGCGCCTCGTCATCCTGCGCAGCGTCAGCAAGTCCGAGATCGTCGGCGCGCTGGCCTATCTGACGGTCCCGGCGCTGGTCGGACCTGTCGTGGGGCCGCCGCTCGGCGGCTTCATCACCACCTATTTCGACTGGCGCTGGATCTTCTTCATCAACATTCCCATCGGCGTTATCGGCATCGTGCTGTCGAGCCTGTTCTTCGAGGATATCCGCGAGGAGGACGTCGCGCCGCTGGATGTGAAGGGCTTTCTGCTGTCCTCCTTCGGCTTTGCCAGCCTGATGCTGGGCCTGGCGACGGGCGGCCGGCATCTGGTTCCTCAAGTCGTTTCCTATGGTTGCGTGCTGGCCGGGGCGGCGGCGCTGGCGGCCTACTGGTTCCATGCCCGGCGGGTGCCCTATCCGGTGCTCAATCTGTCGCTGTTCCGGATTCCGACCTTCCGGATCGGTGTCATCGGCGGCTCGATCTTCCGCACCGGCATCGGCGCGATCCCCTTCCTGCTGCCGCTGATGCTGCAGCTCGGCTTCGGGCTCGACGCCTTGCAGTCGGGCCTGATCACCTTCGTTTCGGCAGCAGGCGCGCTGATCATGAAGACGCTGGCGAGGACGATTCTGGCGCGCTACGGCTTTCGCAGCGTGCTGGCCATCAATGCCGTGATCGGCGCCGCCTTTCTCGCCGCCTCCGGCCTGTTCACCCCGACCACGCCGCATGCGATCATGCTCTCCGTGCTGCTGATCGGCGGCTGCTTCCGCTCGCTGCAGTTCACCGGCATCAACGCGCTCAGCTATGCTGACGTCTCCAACCGCGACATGTCGAGCGCCACGAGCCTGTCGAGCGTCGCCCAGCAGCTCTCGCTCAGCATGGGCGTGACCATCGGCGCCTTCGCGCTGGAGGCCGCCAACACCTTTAATGGCGGCAAGGCGCTCGCAGCCGGCGATTTCTGGCCGGCCTTCGCGATCGTCGGGCTGGTGTCGGCTTCCTCGGTGCTCTGGATGGTGCAGCTTGCCCCCGACGCCGGAACCGAAGTTTCGGGTCACGTCCCGGTGAGCGCGCGCAAGGTCACGGCCGAGGCGCTCGCCGACCAGAAACCGCTGGAGTAGCGGATCCGGCGCCTTGAAACTGCTGGCTTGCGTCGCCTTCAGGCGTCAGCGGTTTCGTCGGCCTGCTTTCGGCGATAGCCGGTCGCCAGCACATACAGTTCGGAGGAATCGGCGCGGCTCGCGGCCGGCTTGACGTTCCGG
Organism: Allobosea sp. 05L423; assembly: GCF_056397745.1. Taxonomy (NCBI): domain Bacteria; kingdom Pseudomonadati; phylum Pseudomonadota; class Alphaproteobacteria; order Hyphomicrobiales; family Alloboseaceae; genus Allobosea; species Allobosea sp. 05L423. Next base: position 243,371 of record NZ_JBFTOA010000002.1, read on the forward strand.
ACGGTGGTGAAGTCGCGCTTCAGGCCGGCAAGAAGTTCGGCGCTGTCTCCGCCCTGGAACAGCTTGGCGAGGAAGAAGCCGCCCGGCGCCAGCACGCTGTGCGAGAATTCCAGCGCCGCTTCGGCGAGCGCGATGATCTTGAGATGGTCGGTCTTCTTGTGGCCGGTGGTGTTGGCGGCCATGTCGGACATGACGCCATCGGCTTGTCCGCCGAGGCGTTCGGTCAGCAGGGCCGGGGCCTCCTCGGCCATGAAATCGAGTTCGATCAGGTCGACGCCGGGGATCGGATCGACGGGCAGCAGATCGATGCCGACGATGCGGCCCTTGCCTCGTTCGAGCCCGATGCGCTTGGCCGCGACCTGGCACCAGCCGCCCGGCGCGCAGCCGAGATCGAGCAGGCGCTGGCCGGGCTTCAGGAACTTGTAGCGGTCGTCCATCTCCTCGAGCTTGAAGGCCGCGCGGGAGCGGTAGCCCAGTTCCTTGGCCCGCTTCACATAGGGGTCGTTGAGCTGGCGCTCGAGCCAGAGCTGCGAGGAATGCTTGAGCTTGCCCGCCTTCTTCACCTTGACGCGCATGTCGCGCGCACCTCCGGAGGCTTTGCCGTCGCCGGTCTTGCCACCCGATTTTCCGATACTCATGGGCCCTTAACCTATTTCCGCCGCCACCAGGCACGGTCTTCGTGCATCATGCGTAGCAGGATGCCTTCGCGCAGTCCGCGATCGGCGATGCGGACGCGCTCGCTCGGGAAGGCGCGGTGAATCGCCTCGAAAATCGCACAGCCGGCCAGCACCAGATCCGCGCGTTCGCGGCCGATGCAGGCATTGGCCGCCCGGGCGGCATAATCCATATCGATCAGACGGTCGATGACGGCGGCGACGTCGTGCTGGTGCATCCACAGCCCGTCGACCTCGCGGCGGTCATAGCGGGGCAGGTCGAGATGGATGCCGGCGACGGTCGTCACCGTGCCGGAGGTTCCAAGCAGGTGGAAGCCCTTTGAGTCGCAGGCGGCAGAAGCCTTTTTCGCAAATGGCTCAAGCGCTTGCGTGCAATCCTGAACCATCTGTTCGAAGAGCTCGCGGCTGACCTCGATACCGCCGTAGCGTTCAGCCACGATAACGACGCCGATCGGCAGCGAGGCCCATTCGCGGATACGGGCGGCAGGGTCGCGCGCCTCGCTGCGCCCGCCGAGCCAGACGATCTCGGTCGATCCGCCGCCGATGTCGAAGACGATGACGCTCTCGGCCGCCGGGTCGGTCAGCGCCGCGCAGCCGGAGACGGCAAGCGCCGCCTCGGTGCGCTGGTCGATGATTTCGAGCGAGAGCTCGGCCTCGGCTGCGACGCGGCGGATGAAGTCTAGCCCGTTGGTCGCCGCACGGCACGCTTCGGTGGTGACGAGGCGGGCACGGGTGACCCCGCGATTCGCCATCTTGCCGCGGCAGATCTTCAGCGCCTCGACCGCACGGTCCATCGCCGCATCGGCCAGGCGGCTGCTGGCAGCGAGCCCTTCGCCAAGGCGGACGATGCGGGAAAACGCATCGACGACCCGAAAGCCGTGCTGCGCGGGGCGCGCGATCAGGAGCCGGCAATTGTTGGTGCCGAGATCCAGCGCTGCATAGGTCGCGGCGGGCTGCTGATCGATCGATGCCGGGTTGTAGCTCTTGAAGGCGGCGGAAACAGATGCGCCACCGGCCCGTTGCGGATCGGTGGTATGCCTATGCGGCGACGCCACATGCGTGACGTCCCGTTGCTGCCGGTCCTCGACCGCCACCGTTTCCAATCCCTCGACCTGCCAGCACGGGGCTGGACAGGGGCCGCAGCGTCGTGCGGCCGGTTGCTTCGTCGTCAAGGTAACTACAGGGCAAGCCCCATGCCAAGCGGAACCTTGCAGAGGCACCGCCCGGCCTTGCGCGAGCGGCGGCTGATCGGCCAGTGTCCGCCGGCCGGCCCGCCTGCCGGCCAAGACGCATGAAGGGCAAGAGATTCGCCATGGCTGCCAGACACATCCTCGCCATCGACCAGGGCACGACATCCTCGCGGGCGATCCTGTTCGATGCCTCGCTCGCGGTCGTCGCGGCTGCCCAGCAGGAGTTTCCGCAGCATTTCCCAGCATCCGGCTGGGTCGAGCATGAGCCTGAGGATATCTGGGAGAGCGTGCTGGCGACGGCCCGCGAAGCGATCGCCAGGGCCGGGCTGCATGCGGGCGACATCGCGGGAATCGGAATCACCAACCAGCGCGAGACGACGCTGATCTGGGACCGCCGGACGGGCAAGGCGATTCACCGCGCCATCGTGTGGCAGGACAGGCGCACGGCGCAGGCCTGCGCCGACCTCGTGGCGGCGGGCCACGAAAACCTCGTGGCCGAGCGTACCGGCCTGCGCATCGACCCCTATTTCTCGGCGACCAAGATCGCCTGGCTGCTGCACAACGTGCCGGGCGCGCGGCGGCGGGCCGAAGCGGGCGAACTCGCCTTCGGCACCATCGATTCCTTCCTGCTGTGGCGGCTGACGGGCGGAGCGGTACACGCCACCGACGCCACCAATGCAGCGCGCACCATGCTGTTCGATATCGGCCGCGGCATCTGGGACCCGGAGCTCCTGGACCTCTTCGACATCCCGGCGGCGATCCTGCCGGAGGTGCGCGACTGCGCCACCCATTTCGGCGATACGGCGCCGGAGCTGTTCGGAAAGCCGATCCCGGTGCGCGGTATCGCGGGAGACCAGCAGGCGGCGACGATCGGGCAGGCCTGCTTCACGCCCGGGATGGTGAAGTCGACCTACGGCACCGGCTGCTTCGCGCTGCTCAATACCGGCGACACGCCGGTCCGCTCGAAGCATCGCCTGCTCAGCACGGTCGCCTACCAGCTCGCCGGCAAGCGGACCTATGCGCTCGAAGGCTCGATCTTCATCGCGGGTGCTGCGGTGCAATGGCTGCGCGACGGACTCGGCATCATCGAGAAGGCCAGCGACACCGGCCCGCTGGCGGAGGCGGCCGATCCCGAGCAGGACGTCTATCTGGTGCCAGCCTTCGTCGGCCTCGGCGCACCGCACTGGGACGCCCACGCACGTGGCGCGATGTTCGGCCTGACCCGCAATTCGGGGCCGCGCGAGTTTGCCCGCGCCGCCCTTGAAAGCGTCTGCTACCAGACACTCGACCTGATCGAGGCGATGCATGCCGACTGGCCGGAAGCCGGGCAGGGCGGTCGCTCGGTGCTCAGGGTCGATGGCGGCATGGTCGCGTCGGACTGGACGATGCAGCGCCTCGCGGACATCCTCGACCTGCCGGTCGACCGGCCGACGGTGCTCGAGACGACGGCACTGGGCGCAGCCTATCTTGCCGGGCTCGACGCCGGGCTTCTGCCGGAGCCGGGGCGCTTTGCCGACCAATGGCGGCTGGAGCGTCGCTTCTCGCCCGCCATGGCAGCCAGCCGGCGCGAGCGCAAAGTCAGGGGCTGGCGGGACGCGGTACGGCGAACGCTGAGCGCGGGATAGGCGCGTCTTGCGGCGCCTGTCGCCGAATCTCTTCGGCGTGCACGCCCGGCTTCATGCTCCAGCGTCGGGATGCTCCAAAATTTGATGGATACCCCAATTTTAAGAGCCGGCTGACGCGTCGACTCGTAAGAAATCATAATTAAATCAATGCATTGCAGGATGGCACGACGCTTGCCATTGGCAGCTCCGCGAAACGGGAGCTTCCGCGCAGATGCAATGGCAGGCCATCGTCGATTTCGACGGCACGATTTCAGAGAAGGACACGACGGACTCCGTCCTGGCCCGATTCGCCGAACCCGGTTGGGAAGCGATCGAGGATGACTGGGTCGCGGGACGCATCGGATCGCGGGAGTGCATGGAGCGGCAGGTCGCGCTGCTGCGCGCCTCGCCCGATGTCTTCGACAGCTTCGTCGAAAGCTTCGCGATCGATTGGGGATTTGCCTTCTTCGTCCGGGTCTGCCAGCGCCACGGCGTGCCGGTGACCGTGGTTTCGGACGGGCTCGACCGCACGATTCATACCGTGCTTCGCCGGGCCGGGCTCGCCGGGCTGCCGGTCATCGCCAATCACCTCGAACCGGTTGGTGCGGATCGCTGGCGCCTGACCTCGCCGCATGCTTCCCGCGACGGCAGCTGCAGCAGCGGAACCTGCAAATGCAGCGTGGCCAGCAGCTTGGGGCGGCCTGCCACCATCCTGGTCGGCGACGGCCGGTCCGATTTCTGCCTGGCCGAGCGCGCCGACCTCATCTTCGCCAAGAACGGCCTGATCGCCCATTGCGACCAGGCCGGGGTGGAACACCGCCCATTCTCCCGGCTCGCCGAAGCGGCGCGCATCCTGGACGACATGCTGACCGGCGTCGTTCCGGCCGCAGCGAGCCATCACATCAAGGACTTGATCAATGGATGACGGATTTCCCCAGCACGGCCGCACCGCAGCCGCTCCCGCTGCTGTGAACTTGGCCTCGGTTACCGCCGAGGAGGCCCGCCTGCTCGCGCTCGAGGCGGAGTTCTGCTCGCATGGCGATACCGTGCACTACACGCAGTTCCCGAAGATCTTCTCGGGCTGCGAGGGCTCCTTCATGCTCGATGCTGCCGGCAACCGCTTCCTCGACTTGCAGATGTGGTACTCGGCCGTCAATTTCGGCTACGCCAATCCGCGCCTCAACGATGCGCTCAAGCGCCAGATCGACACGCTGCCGCAGGTCGCGAGCCAGTATCTCCATCGCGAGAAGATCGAACTCGCGGCGATGATCGCCAAGGATGCGCAGCGCAAGTTCGGCGCCAAGGGGCGCGTCCACTTCAATGTCGGCGGCGCGCAGGCGGTCGAGGATTCGCTCAAGCTCGTGCGCAACGCCTCGAACGGCAAGAGCCTGATGTTCGCCTTCGAGGGTGGCTATCACGGCCGCACGCTCGGCGCCTCCGCCATCACCTCGTCCTACCGCTATCGCCGCCGCTTCGGCCATTTCGGCGAACGCGCACACTTCATCCCGTTCCCCTACCATTTCCGCGGGCCGAAGGGCATGAGCAAGGAAGAGTATGGCGAGCATTGCGTGCAGCAGTTCGCCCGGCTCTTCGAGAGCGAATATAACGGCGTCTGGGATCCCAAGGTCGGCCAGGCCGAATATGCAGCCTTCTACGTCGAGCCGCTGCAGGGCACGGGCGGCTACGTCATTCCGCCGCCCAACTTCTTCACCGGCTTGAAGAAGGTGCTCGACGACCACGGCATCCTGCTCGTCGTCGACGAGATCCAGATGGGCTTCTTCCGGACCGGCAAGCTCTGGTCGATCGAGCATTTCGGCGTCCAGCCGGACGTGATCGTCTTCGGCAAGGCCGTCACCAACGGGCTCAACCCGCTCTCCGGCATCTGGGCCAAGGAAGCGTTGATCAACCCGACCGTCTTCCCGCCGGGCTCCACGCATTCGACCTTCAACGCCAACCCGCTCGGCACCGCCGTGGCGCTCGAGGCGATGAAGATGATGCACGAGGAAGACTACGAGACCATGGTCATGGCCAAGGGCGCGTATTTCCTCGACGGGCTCCAGGAGCTGAAGCGCCGGCATAAGATCGTCGGCGAGGTCGACGGCCTCGGCATGGCCCTGCGCATCGAGATCTGCGAGCCGCATGACAGCTATACGCCGTCGAAGCGGTTGGTCGACCTGATGTGCGACGAGGGCATGAAGGCCGATCTGGAGATCGATGGCAGGCGCTACGGCCTCGTGCTCGATATCGGCGGCTACTACAAGAACGTCATCACTCTCGCGCCGGCTCTGACCATGAGCTACGAGGAGATCGATCTGGCGATCGCCCTCCTGGACCAGCTCTTCGCCCGCGTGGCTGGCGCCTGATCCGACCGGAGACGGCTGTTGCGCCTGCAGGTGATCGATCTCGACGGCAGCGTCGCGCGGCAGGAGCCGCTGCGCCGTCGCATCGATGCGGGGGAAGCTTCCCGCATCGATGCGACGCGTCTCGCCGCGCGTCTGCGCATCGTGGCGAGCCGCGGTGCGCGCGCGCGCCTGCTGGAGCAACTGGCGGCCGAGGACAGAGGCGGGAGCGGACCACCGGTCTACTTCTACGGTTCCGGGGATTTCCATCACCTCGCGGCGCTGCTGATCGCAGGAGTCTCCGAGCCGGTGACGGTCGTCCATTTCGACAACCATCCCGACTGGGTGCAGTTTCCCGCGACGGTCAATTGCGGCGCCTGGGTCAACCGGGCGCTGGAGCTGCCCCAGGTCCGCAAGGTCATCACCATCGGTCCCTGCAGCGGCGATCTCGTGCGCCCGGAATGGCAGTTCGCCAATCTCAGGGCGGTCGCCGAGGAGCGGATCGCGCTCTATCCGTGGCGGCACGAACCTTCCCGCGTCTGGGGCCGGTACGGAACGGCTGCGAGTTTCCGGCAGGAGGGAAACCATCTGCATTGGCGCAATCTGGCCGATGAGGACTGGGCTCATTTCCTCGACGACCTCGTCGCCACGATCCCGACCGGGGACGTCTGGCTCAGCATCGACAAGGACGTCCTGGGGCGGGACGAGGCGCTGACCAACTGGGACCAGGGCGATCTGCCGTTTGCTCATCTGCTTGCCGCGATCGAGCGGCTGGCGGGCGCACGTCGCGTCGTCGGGGTGGATGTCTGCGGCGACTGGTCCGAGCCGCGCTTCTCCGATCCGTTCCGCGCGACGCTCGCCTACTTCGATCACCCGCGGCCGCTGCGGCCTTCTCCGGAAGAGCTCGCCGTCAATGCCCGGGTGAATGCCGAACTCATCGACTGCTTTGCGCGGGTGCTGCCGTGACCGTGAACATCGTCCTCTGGTTCATCCTGTCGATCGTCTGCGACGTCGTCGGACAGCTCTGCCTCAAGCTCGGTGCCGACAGGTTGCCGCAGGGCGCCGGGCTGCGCGAGCTCACCGTGGCGCTCGGCCGCTCCGGCTGGGCGATGGCCGGCGTGCTGACCTATGTGGCGGAGTTCTTCATCTGGCTGCGGATCCTCGCCGAGGTGCCGCTCTCGATCGCCTTTCCCATCGCCAGCCTCAATTTCCTCGCCATCACCTTCGCCAGCGCGGTTCTGCTCGGCGAGCGTGTCGGTTCCCGGCAATGGGCCGGAGCTTTCCTCATCACCTGCGGCGTGGTCATCGTCGCTCGAACAGTCTGACGGAACGAGACGTGACGACGCGCGATTTCAGCCTTCGCTATGCCGGCGGCCGGACCGGCTTCCTCCTGATCCACGGTTTGGGCGGAACCCCGACCGAGATGCGCCTCGTGGCGCGTGCGCTCAATCAGGCCGGCCACACGGTGCACTGCCCGCAGCTCGCGGGCCATTGCGCTGGAGAAAGCGAGCTGCTGGCGACGGGCTGGCGCGATTGGGCCCAGAGCGTCATCGACGAGCTCGACCGGATGCGCCTGATCTGCGACCGCGTCATCGTCGGGGGCCTTTCGATGGGCGCTGTCCTGGCGATGCACGTCGCTGCCGCGCGGCCCGAAGCCGTCGATGGCTTGGCTCTCTACGCGCCCACGCTCTGGTACGATGGCTGGTCGATTCCGCGCTACGCCTTCCTGCTGAAGTGGCTGATCAACACGCCCATCGGCCGCCGCTACAGCTTCGTCGAGCGCGAGCCTTATGGCGTCAAGGATCTGCGCACGCGCGCGCTGATCACCGCCGCGATCACCCGCGGCGACAGTTCGGAGGCGGGTCTGCTCGGCACGCCGTCCGGCGCGCTCCAGCAGATGTGGGCGCTGATCGCCCAGACGCGACGCGAGATGCCGGCCATCACCTGCCCGGCCTTGCTCGTCCACGCCCGCGAGGACGATGTCGCCAGCCTGTCGAATGCGTTCTACATCCAGCGCCGGCTGGGCGGGCTCGTCGATGCCGTCATCCTCGACGACAGCTATCACCTCGTCACGATCGACCAGCAGCGCGGCATTGTCGTCGAGCGCTCGCTGGCGCTCGCGGCACGGCTTGCGAAGCGGGAGGTCCGGGAGAAGGCGGCGGGACTGCGCGTCGTCGCTGCCGAATGAACCCGCTTGCCGCCCGGATTGTCGGAAGCGTGGCCGCAATCGATCCCGCGGCTTGGGATGCGTGCTTGCCCGGCGAGGCGGAGTGCCACGCCTACTACAGCGCCTGCGAGGCGGCAGCAGCTTCCTCCGGGATTGGACTGCGCATGCCGGCGGTCGTCGTCGAGACGCAAGGCGAGGTGGTCGGGGTCGCGCCCTTCTTCCGACTGAACTACCGACTCGATACGCCGCTTCAAGGCAGGCTGCGCGGGCTTGGCGATGCGCTGTTTCGCCATGTGCCGGGCCTTGTCACCCTCAAGGCTCTCTGCGTCGGCTCTCCCTATGGCGAGCGCTGCCATCTCGGCTTTTCGCCGCGGCTGGATACGGCCGGCCGCGCCGCGGCCTTTCGGCAGCTGGCTGAAACCCTCCAGCGGCAGGCCGCGGCCGAAGGCGCGCATCTCGTCGTCTGGAAGGATCTGGCGCCGGAGCAGGAGCGGGAGGCTGGCGCCTTCCTTTCCCGGGCAGGCTTTGCGCGCCTGGCCAGCCTGCCGGTCGCCGTACTCGATCTGCCTTTCCCGGACGAATCTGCCTATCTGGCGTCGCTGTCAGCGGCAACGCGCAAGGACATCAGGCGCAAGCTCTCCAAGGCTGGCGAAGTCCGGATCGAGTTCCGTACCGACATCGCCGGGCTCGAGCGGGAGATCGACGCCCTCTACGAATCCACGCGCGCCCAAAGCGGCTTGGACTATGGCGAGCTCGAGCTCCTGCCGCCCGGCTATTTTGCGGGGATCTCGCGGGCTCTGGGCGAGCGGGCCGTTTTTGCGCTCTACTGGATCGGAGGCGAGCTTGCGGCGTTCAACCTGCTGCTGGTCGAGGCCGATCGCGTCATCGATAAGTTCCTGGGCATGCGTTACCCGCTCGCGCGTGAGCACAATCTCTACGTCGTGAGCTGGATGGCGAATGTGCGCTTCTGTCTCGAGCGCGGCATCCGCCTGTTCCAGAGTGGCCAGACCGCCTACGCATCCAAGCTCCGTTTCGGCAGCCGGCTCGTTCCCTCCACCATCCATGTCCGCCATCGCCGCGCCCCCCTGCAATGGGCGCTGCGCTCGCTTAGCCCCTGGCTCGGCTTCGACCGCTTCGATCCCGATCTTGCCGAACACGCCGGAAAGAAAGCCGCATGAGTGCCGTCACACCTGCCGAAGCGCCCTCGCGCTGGCGCCAGCTAGCAATTTGGCTGGCGTTCATCGGACTCGACACCGGAACGCAGCTCGCCTTCAAATGGGGCGCCGATGGGCTCGGCGACATGGATTTCGGCCTCGCGATGCTGACGCGATCGCTGGACCTCCCCGGCGTCTGGTTTGCAGTCGTTGGCTATCTCGGAACCTTCGTGGTGTGGATGGCGATCCTGCGCGACATGCCGCTCAGCCGTGCCTTCCCGATGACCGGATTGGTCTATATCACCGTGCCGTTGTTCGCCTGGGCGGCCTTCGGCGAGCGGATCGATCTGATGCGCGCCATGGGCATTGCCTTGATTATCGCCGGAGTGATCCTGCTCGGTGGGGAGAGTGACGATGAGCAGCCGTAGCCTGCAAATCGCGTTCGTTGCGGCGGCGCTGATGGGGCCTCTGCCGGCCCGCGCCGATCCGATGTCGGATGTCGTCGGTCGCTGGCGCGATTCCGACGGGGAGTCGGAGATTGCGATCGCCCGCTGCGGCGCAGCACTGTGCGGCCGGATCGTCTGGTTGAAGGAGCCGCGTTTCGACCGCTTCAATCCCGACGCAAAGCTGCGTGCTCGCTCGCTCCTGGGCATCGAGGTTCTGAGCAGGTTTTCTCCCGGCGGGGACGGGAAACTGGCCGGGGAGGGCTACAATCCCGCCGACGGCAAGACTTACCGCACGACGATGGAGCTCGCGGCGCAGAGCACATTGGTGGTCCGCGGCTGCGTCCTCGGTGGCCTGATCTGCGACGACGACACCTGGACGAGGCAGCCGTGAACGCCGCGAGATCACGAAGCGCCGAACGGGGAGGTGGCCGAGCGTCGTTCCGGGGCTTGTCGTGTCTACTCGGATGACGACGCTCAGGCTCAGGCTGGTGATCGGCTTCCTGCTGGTCATCGTGCCGGCGATGCTGGCGTCGGCCTTTGTCGCCGCGAAGCTGATTTCCAACGCGTTCGAGGACAATGTCGCGCATTGGCTGGGCGAGACTTCGCGCTTCTTCGGGCTGGAGGTCGCCGAAGCCGCGCAGGAGGCGCAGCGCGTTGCCGGCGTCATCGGGAGCCGGCTGGAACGGAGCCCGAGCGACGTCAAGATGCAGCATACCGTCGAGCGCGAATTCGGTGTGCTGAGCTCGGTCGGCTACGATCTCATTGCGGTCTATCGACCCGGCGGGGAAGTCATCTTCTCCTCGCGCCGTTTCTCTTCGGTCGGGTCTCTGCCCGAGAAGACGGGGCAGGGATTGTTCAGGATCATTGCCGACGGCCGGCGCTGGATCATGGCAGGAGCCGTCCAGTCCATTCAGATCAACGGGCAATCCGCCAACCTTCTCGTGGGCTCGTGGCTCGACGACAACTACCTGGGCGGGATCAAAGTGGTCACCTCGCTCGAGGTGCACCTGTTCTCCGACTTCGGCGGCGAGCTCGAACCGATCGTGCAGACGCATAACGATCGGCAGATCACCGTGCCCAAGGCGATACTGACGCGGCTCGATGCCGGCGAGGATGAAATCTTCGATGCGGACGCCGATGGCGGGGGCTACAGAGCCGTCTATACCGGCTTTCGCGGCATAGACGGTAAGTTGGCGGCGATCAGCTTCATCGGCCTGCGCAGCGAGGCAGGCTTCTTCGAGCAGCTCGGCCGCGAGCGGCTGTTCCTCGGCATATTCCTGTTTGGAAGCTGCATCGCGATTGTCGTCGGCATATTGATGTCGGAAGTGCTCGTGCGGCCGTTGCGTGCCCTCACCCGGGGCGTCAGGGCGATTGCAGCGGGTGATTTCGGTCAGCGCGTCACGGCCAGCGGCGGCCGCGAGATCGCGCAGCTCGCCGCTGGCTTCAATGGAATGGCCGAGCAGCTGGGCAAGCTGCATGATCTCGAAATGGAATTGCGCCGCCGCGACAGGCTTTCGGCGCTCGGGCAGGCGGCGATGGTGATCGCGCACGAGGTTCGCAATCCGCTCGGCATCATCAAGACGTCTACGGAAGTGGTGCGCAATCGCTCCAAGCTCGGTGCTACCGAGGGGAAGATGCTCGGCTATGTCATCGACGAGGTTCGCCGGATCGAGACCTTGATGCGCGACTTTCTCGACTTCGCTCAGCCGAGACCGCTCGTGCGCAGCCACTTCCCGTTGCGCAATGTCATCGAACGGGTCGCGGCCATCGCGACGCCCGAGCTTTCCCGGCGCGGCATCACCCTTCACATCGACGACCAGAGTGGAGGCGCCCAGATCAGCGGCGACCCCGACCAGCTTCACCAAGCCTGCCTCAATCTGGTCCTCAATGCCATGGATGCCATGCCCTCGGGTGGCACCATCTACGCGAGCTTGGCGGTGAATTCGGATACGGTGTCGCTGACGATCCGCGACGAAGGACCTGGCGTTCCCGACGCGATCCGGGGCGAGGTCTTCAATCCGTTCTTTACCACCAAGGCGAAAGGTACGGGTCTGGGGCTCGCGAAGGTGCAGAGCGTGGCGGCGGCGCATGGCGGAACGGTTGCTTGCGAATGTGCACCGGGCGAGGGTGCGGCCTTTACCCTTGCATTGCCGCGGGCCGAAACGGGAGGGCGCTCTTGAGCCACACCATCCTGGTCGTCGACGACGAGGAGCGTCTGGCCGACGTGCTGGCGGCCGCACTGGAGGATCTCGGCTATCGCACGACCGCTGTGACGAGCGTGCAGGCAGCCCTTGCGGCCCTGGACCAGTCGCGCTTCGACCTCGTGCTCACCGATCTTCGGCTGCCGGTCATGGATGGGCGCGACCTGCTGCGTGAAGTGCGCAGCCGCTGGCCGGATATTCCGGTCATCATCCTGACGGCCTTCGCCGCGGTGCGCGATGCGGTCGAGCTCATCAAGGAAGGCGCGTTCGACTACATCGCCAAGCCCTTCGAGATGGAGGATGTCGCGGCGACGATCAGGCGCGCGCTGCGCCTGGCCGATGTGGTGCGGGACAATGAGCGCCTGCGCAGTGAGCTGGAAGGGCGCCACAGCTTCGATACGCTCATCGGCAACAGCGCGTCGTTCCGCCGCGTAATCGAGCAGGTCACCGAGGTTTGCGAGACCCGGGCGACCGTCATGCTGAACGGAGAGAGCGGCACCGGCAAGGAACTGGTCGCCCGGGCGATCCATTTCAACAGTCCGCGCCGGGGGCGACCCTTCATCGCCGTGAATTGCGCCGCCATCCCTGAAACCCTGCTGGAGAGCGAGCTCTTCGGCCACGTCAAGGGCGCCTTCACCGGCGCGCTGGCCAATCGGGTCGGCCGTTTCGCGGCGGCTGAGGGCGGTACGCTCTTCCTCGACGAGATCGGTGACATGCCGCTTGCGATCCAGGCGAAGCTGTTGCGTGTCGTCCAGGAACGCAGCTTCGAGCCCGTGGGCGCCAACCGCAGCCAGAGCGTCGATGTCCGCCTGATCGCGGCGACGCATAAGGACATGCGCGAAGAGGTGGCTACGGGCCGCTTTCGGGAAGACCTGTTCTATCGGCTCAATGTCTTTCCGATCCAGCTGCCCGCATTGCGAGAGCGCCCTGAGGACATTCCGCTTCTGGCGACGCATTTCCTGGCGACGCTGTCGGAATCGATCGGCAAGCGGGTCGCCGGCTTCTCACCGGCCGCACTCGCGGCCATGGCGGGGCATGACTGGCCGGGCAATATCCGCGAGCTGCACAATTGCATCGAGCGGGCGCTCATCGTCGCCAAGACTGCCCAGATCGATGTCCAGGATCTCCCGCGCGACCTGTTTGAGGGGCAGCGTCGGGCTGGCCGCGACGCGCTGCCGCGCGATCTCGACGCTGAACTCGAACGGATCGAACGGGATTTCATCATCGAGGCGCTGCGCCGGAGCGAGGGCGTGCAGGTGAAAGCGGCACGGATGCTCGGCATCGCCGAACGCAGCCTCTGGCATAGAATCAAGAAGCTCGATATTCGAGTGGGCCGGACGGTGGTCGAATGATTGGCGGGCTTGTAGCGGCACTGTCGCGAAAGCGCGCCAGAACGAAGTTTGGCGCGTTTGCCGCCCATGGAGGAACCGTGTCGCGTATCGGTTTTGGAAAGATTGGTTGCCTCGTTCTGCTTTCGGCGACGTCCGCGGCGGCTGCCGAGCCGACCCCGGCCCTGACGGATGCAACGCCGGCCAAGGGCTGGATCGTGACGCTCGGCGGATCGTTCCAGATGGGCCCCAAATACGAGGGGGCGAATGCCGTGGGCCCCTCCTTCATGCCCTCGCTCAGCTGGCGCCGCGTCGGCGAGCCTGCGGGCTTCAGCGCGCCCGACGACAGCCTCGATTTCGCGATCTATGAAACCGACCGCTTCAGCTTCGGCGTGGCGGGAGGTTGGAAAAGCGGGCGCTACTCCTCATCCAGCGTCAAGCTTTTCGGCATGCGAGACGTCCCCTGGGCGATCGAGGCCGGCATTTTCGCCGAGTACTGGCCGATCCTCGATCGGCTGCGCACGCGCATCGAGATTCGGCAGGGCTTCAACGGACATCAGGGCATCGTTGCCGATCTCTCGGCCGACTGGGTCGAGCGCGTGGGACGCTTCACGCTGTCGGCGGGCCCGCGGCTCTCGCTCGGAAGCGCTTCCTACATGCGCACCAATTTCGGTGTGACCGTGCCGGAATCGCTGATCAATGGCTTTATCGCCCCGTACCGGCCGTCCGGCGGCGCCAAGAGCCTCGGTGTGGCGGCGGCGCTCGAATATACCTGGTCCGAGCAGTGGTCGACGACGCTTTTCGCGCGCTACGACCGCATGATCGACCAGGCCGCGCGCTCGCCGCTTGTCAGCACGATCGGCCAGCGTGACCAGTTCACGGTCGGGCTTGGCGCGAGTTACTCGTTCAGAATGGACCTCTGATCCGGCGACTCGAATCCGAGGCCGCCTGACCGCAGCCTCGGATTCGGGCGCCATCAGGCACCGGAAGTCGCTGGATTAGATCTGCGCGCAGCGGCAAGCACCGCTCGGCTCCGCACGTCACTGGATTTTGGTGATTTTCTGCAAACGCCACGCCGAAAAGGCTGGCTGGGGGACTAGGATTCGAACCTAGACAACCAGAGTCAGAGTCTGGGGTCCTACCGTTAGACGATCCCCCAACGAAGTGGCGCTTCGTGGCGCCGCGTTGGTGAGCCGGGGTCTAATCAATGCGGTCCGGCTTGGCAAGAGCTGAATTCACCCCGCACCCCAAACATTTCACAGGAACATGTCGTTCGCTGCGACATCGCGGGGATCGCCTGTGGCGGCGGCGGGGCCGCCTTGCCTGCACATAGCTATGCTGTTGGTCCGCAGCATGCCAAACATGCGCGGTTTCCTCCGAAGGGCGGCCTGCCTGCTCCTCGATATCCTCCGCCTCCACCCGGTCCGACAACATCATGGCTCGCACTCTTTCCGCCCTTGCCGACGATCTCGCCTCCGGCCGGACCACTGCGCTTGCCCTCGTGCGCGAGGCGCAGGCTCGGATCGACGCGCCGGAGGGGGAGGGCAAGCTCGCCTTCGTCAAGGTCCATCGCGAGGCGGCGCTCGCCGCGGCCGAGGCGATGGACAAGCTACGGTCTGCGGGGCTGGCGCCGTCGCCCTTTGCTGGCATCCCGATCTCGGTGAAGGATCTGTTCGACCTCGCTGGCGAAGCGACCACGGCCGGCTCGGTCGTACTGGCCGATGCGGCTCCGGCCGAGCGCGACGCGCCGGCAATCGCACGGCTGCGGCGCGCCGGCTTCATCGTGATGGGTCGGACCAACATGACCGAGTTCGCCTTCTCGGGGCTCGGCCTCAATCCGCATTACGGTACGCCGGCTTCGCCCTATGACCGCACGGCACGCCGCATTCCCGGCGGTTCTTCTTCGGGGGCAGCCGTGTCGGTCGCGGACGGCATGGCCTATGCCGGTATCGGCTCGGACACCGGCGGCTCCTGCCGCATCCCCGCGGCGTTCTGCGGCATCGTCGGCTACAAGCCGACCGCAGCCAGCGTGCCGCGCGAGGGTGCCTTTCCGCTGTCGCAGACGCTCGATTCGATCGGGCCGCTCGCCAACAGCGTCGAATGCTGCCGCGTGCTGCACGAGATCATGAGCGGAGCCGAGCTGCCGAAGGAGGTCCCGACCAGCCTGGGCGGGCTGCGCATCGCCGTGCCGCAGACGGTCGCGCTCGACGGGCTCGACGCCCATGTCGCGGCGAGCTTCGACCGGGCGCTGGAGTTGCTGGCGAAGGCCGGCGCCGTCGTGATGGATACGCCCCTGGAACGCTTCGCCGAAGTCGCCCGGATCAACGCCAAGGGCGGCTTCGCTGCCTCGGAGGCCTACGCCCATCACCGCGCCCTGATCGAGGCGAAGGGCGATGGCTACGATCCACGCGTGCGGACGCGGGTTCTGCGCGGCCGCAACCAGGATTGCGCCGACTATATCGAGCTCACCCATGCGCGGGCCGCTTTCGTCGCGGCGATGCGCGAGGAGGTTTCTGCCTTCGACGTGCTGGCCATGCCGACCGTGCCGACCGTCGCGCCGACCATCGCCGAGCTCGCCGAGGACGACGAGGCCTTCACCCGCATCAACCTGCTGATGCTGCGCAACTCGACGCTGGTCAACATGATGGATGGTTGTGCGATCTCGCTGCCGATGCATCGTGCGGGCGAGGCGCCGGCCGGGCTGATGCTGGCACGGGCCGGCGGCGGCGATGCTGCGCTGTTTGCGATCGCAGAGGCGGCGGAAGCGGCTCTGGCCGGCCGCTGAGCCGCGCCCGGAGCCTGCGAGCCATGCATGGAAATGGCCTTCCGGGCCTCCGCATCTTTGGAGAACATGACCCCATGAATCAGAACGATGCCGCCGCCGCGCTCTCCGTCTGGGTTGCGCTCGAGAGTCCCACGAACCATGCCGCCGGGCTGAACGGCATGATGGATCTGGTCCAGAAGGATGTCGAAGGGCTGCCGATCGCGCTCGAGCGCATTCCCGGCCGCGACGGGCTCGGCGACATGGTCATGCTGCGCGCCGGCCTCGACAACGGCCAGCCGGCGGTCGCGGTGATGTCGCATCTCGATACGGTGCATCCGGTCGGCACGAGCTCCAAGGAGCTGCCGGTCAGGATCGAGGGAGACCGCCTCTACGGCCCCGGCGTCTACGACATGAAGGGTGGCGCCTGGCTCGCGTTGCAGGCCTTCAAGCAGGTCGCGATCGCCGGCAGCGCCAAGCGGCCGCTGGTCTTCCTGTTCACACCGGACGAAGAGATCGGTTCGCCGACCAGCCGCGGGTTGATCGAGGAGATCGGCCGGAATTCGTCAGCGGTGCTGGTCACCGAGCCGGCGCGGCAAGGCGGCAGGATCGTCACGGCGCGCAAGGGCGTCGGCCGCTTCGATGTCAGGCTGGAAGGCCGGCCGGCCCATTCCGGGTCGCGCCATGCCGATGGGCGCAGCGCCATCCGTGAGGCGGCGCACCAGATCCTCGCCGTAGAGGGCATGACCGACTATGCCCGCGGCATCACGACGAGCGTTGCCCTGGTCGGCGGCGGAACGGCGGCGAACGTCATCCCGCAGCATGCCTGGTTCAGCGTCGATTGCCGCGTCACCACGCTCGCCGATGGCGTGATGATGGAGAACCGCATCCTCAGCCTCAAGCCGCACGACCCCGATGTGAAGCTGCGCATCACCGGCGGCATGAACCGGCCGCCCTATGAGAAATCGGCGATGGTGGCGGAGCTGTTCGCCAAGGCGCAGAAGGTCGCGGCCGGCATCGGGCTCGACCTGCAGGACTGCCCGATGACGGGCGGCGGTTCGGACGGCAACTTCACCGCCGCGCTCGGCGTGCCGACCCTCGACGGCCTCGGCATCGACGGCGACGGCGCACATACGCTGCAGGAATACGCGCTGATCTCCTCGATCGCCCCGCGCCAGGCGCTGATGAAGGGCCTGCTGGAGACGATTTGAAGCTCCCGTCCCGGGGCACGGGCTTCCTAAGGGAAACGCAGCTCATCCCGGACGACCGTAGGGACACCCGGGATGCCCCCCGGGGTTTCCTTTCCAATATGAACAAAAAAGCCCCCCGCGAGATGCGGGGGGCTTTGTCTTTTCCTGGGTTGCCGGGCTCTCAGGTCTGAGATTCGCCCATGCCGCCGGCGGCGAGGAATTTCTCGAGCCAGTGGATGTTGTATTCGCCGTTGAGGATGTCCGGGTTGCGCACCAGGGTCCGGAACAGCGGCAGGGTCGTGTCGACACCGTCAACGACGAACTCGTCGAGCGAGCGGCGCAGGCGCATCAGGCACTCGTCGCGGTTGCGGCCGTGAACGATCAGCTTGCCGACCAGCGAGTCGTAGTGCGGCGGGATGGTATAGCCCTGGTAGGCAGCGGAATCGACGCGCACGCCGAGGCCGCCCGGCGTGTGGAACGAGGCGATCTTGCCGGGCGAGGGGCGGAACGTCGCCGGATGCTCGGCATTGACCCGGCACTCGATGGCGTGGCCCTCGATGACGATGTCCGACTGCTTGAGCGAGAGCGGCGCGCCGGCGGCGATGCGGATCTGCTCGTTGACGAGGTCGATGCCGGTGATCATCTCGGTGACGGGATGCTCGACCTGGATGCGGGTGTTCATCTCGATGAAGTAGAACTCGCCGTCCTCGTAGAGGAACTCGATCGTGCCTGCGCCGCGATACTGCAGTTCGCACATCGCCTTGGCGCAGACTTCGCCGATCCGGTCGCGTTCGCTGGCGTTGAGGGCGGGCGAGGGGCCTTCCTCCCAGACCTTCTGGTGGCGGCGCTGCAGCGAGCAGTCGCGCTCGCCCAGATGGATCGCATGACCGCGGCCGTCGCCGAGCACCTGGATCTCGATATGGCGCGGCTTCTCGAGATATTTCTCGATGTAGACCGCATCGTCGCCGAAATTGGCCTTGGCTTCGCTACGGGCCGTGGCGAGCAGAACGGAGAGTTCCGCCTCGTTCCGCACGACCTTCATGCCTTTGCCGCCACCGCCCGACGCGGCCTTGATGATGACCGGGAAGCCGATCTCGCGAATGATCTTCAGCGCCTCCTCGTCATCCGCGATGCCGCCTTCCGAGCCTGGCACGCAGGGGATGCCGAGGCGCTTGGCGGTGCGCTTGGCCTCGATCTTGTCGCCCATGCTGCGGATATGCTCGGCCTTGGGGCCGATGAAGGTGATGTTGTGCTGCTCGAGGATCTCGGCGAAGCGGGCGTTCTCGGAGAGGAAGCCATAGCCGGGATGCACGGCATCGGCGCCCGTGATCTCGCAGGCGGCGATCAGCGCGGGGATGTTGAGATAGCTCTCGCGCGCCGACGGCGGGCCGATGCAGACGCTCTCGTCGGCGAGGCGCACATGCATCGCGTTGGCATCGGCGGTGGAGTGGACCGCGACCGTCGCGATGCCCAGTTCCTTGGCTGCGCGCAGGACACGCAGCGCGATCTCTCCACGGTTTGCGATCAGGATCTTGTCGAACATCTTGAAACCCAAATCCGACCCGGCGGCGAGCGGCGCCGCGCTCACTCGATCACCAGCAGCGGCTCGCCGTATTCGACCGGCTGGCCGTCTTCGACGAGGACGGCCGTGACCGTGCCGGCGCGGGGCGCGACGATGTCGTTGAAGGTCTTCATCGCCTCGACGARCAGGATGCGCTCACCCTGCTTCACGACGCTGCCGACCTCGACGAAGGGCTTGGCCTCGGGCGAGGGGCGGCGATAGGCGGTGCCGACCATCGGCGAGGTGACCGCACCCGGATGGGCGGCGGTCGGCTTGCTCTCGACCGGGGCGGCCGCGACCGGCGCGGCTGCGACGGCCAAGGGCGCCGCGGCCGGGACCTGAACGGTCGTGGTGATGCTGCGGGCGACGCGGACGCGCAGATCGCCCTTCTCGACCTCGATCTCGGTGAGATCGGTCTGGTTCAGGAGCTCGGCGAGCTCGCGGACAAGTTCGGGATCGATCGGGCTCTTGGTCGCCATGGCGGGTGTCACCGTCTTCTTTAGATTCTCGGATGGGCCGGCCGCAGAGCTGCCGTCCCGTTCATTCGGTTTTCAGGCGGCCTTCGCCGCCCGCTTTTCCAGCAGCGGCACGATGGCATCGAAGGCCAGCTCGTAGCTCGCGACGCCGAAGCCGCAGATCACGCCCACGCAGACCGGCGCCATATAGGAATGGTGCCGGAACTCCTCGCGTGCATGCACATTCGAGATATGAACCTCGATCGCCAGAGCATCGACGCCCTTGATCGCATCGCGCAGCGCCACCGAGGTGTGGGTGTAGGCACCGGCATTGATGACGATGCCGGCCCCGGCAAGGCCCGCCTCCTGGATGAAGGTGACGAGCTCACCCTCGAAATTGGTCTGGCGGAAGCTGAGATCGACACCCCCAGCCTCGGCCCGGCGCCGCAGCCTTTCCTCGACGCCGGCCAGTGTGACCGCGCCATAGGTTCCCGGTTCGCGGGTGCCGAGCAGGTTGAGGTTGGGTCCGTTCAGGACGTGGACGGCGACCATGGAAGGCGTTGATTCCGGCGCCGCGCGCGGGCGGCAGGAGCCGCCCTCATAAACGTTGCGGGGCGGCAGGGGAAGCCTGAAGGGCGCCCGCCGGCCCGATGACGCCGCAGCGTGAGCGCCGTTGCGGGTCAGCCGGCGCAGTCGGTCTTGCCGCAGCGGCGCACGGAGTCGATCTTCTGCTTCAGCGCGGCCTGGCCGACGGCGCCGAAGACGATCTCGTCGCCGACAATGAAGGCGGGCGTGCCGGTGAGGCCGAGGCGGTCGCCGAGCGCGACCGTGTCCTCGATGGCCGCCTTGGTGGCCGGGGCCTCCATGTCCTTCTTCAGCCGCTCGACATCGGCGCCGGCCTCCTTGGCGACTTCAAGCGCCTTGGCAGCGTTGACCTTGCCCTTCACGGCCATCAGCTTGTTGTGGAAATCGAAGTACTTCTGGCCCTGGAGCTGGCTCTTGACGGCAACCGCGACGCGGCTCGCCTCGACCGAATCGGGCCCGAGGATCGGGAAGTCCTTCAGCACGACGCGGAGCTTCGGATCGCTCTTGGCGAGTGCCGTCACGTCCTCCATCGCCCTTTTGCAGAAGCCGCAGTTGTAGTCCATGAACTCGACGAGGGTGATGTCGCCTTCGGGGTTGCCGATGATGACGGAGGTTGCCGGGTCGCTGATCCGCGCCTTCTCGGCGGCGACCGCGCCGCGCTGCGCCTCGGCCTGGGCGACGGTGTTGCGGCGCTCGAGCTCGATCAGCGCATCCTGGATGATCTCGGGATTCTTCAGCAGCGTCTCGCGGATCAGGTCGGTCACCGCCTTGCGCTGCTCGGGCGACAGGGGCTGGCCCTGTGCCATGGCGGGCACCGCGGAGACCGCGAGCCAGAGGCCGAGCGCGAGGGCGGCGGGCCGCAGGCAGGCGCGCGCCAGGCTGGTGAGGGTCCGGAAAGCCATCTCGTTGTCCTTTCAAAGCCGCCGGGCGGAGAATGACCCACCGGAACAAAGCACTCGTAAGCGCGAGCTTGTGTGTCTTCGCCGCCCGAAGGTCAAATCACAGCTCTGCCAGCAGGGCGGCGGTTGCGGGCAGGCTCCGGCTCGGCTACGCGGGCTCGGCCCCTCGATGAACCGGACAAGTCGATGCAGAAGCCCCCGTTTTCGCCCGCTGCGCTGCCTGCCCTCGCCGAGCGCGCCGAGCGTGTCGCCCCCTTCATCGTCATGGACGTGATGAACCAGGCGGCCGCGATCGAACGTCGCGGCGGCTCGGTGGTGCATATGGAGGTCGGCCAGCCCTCGGCGCCGACCCCGGCCTCGATCCGCGCTTCGGTGGCGCGGGCGCTGGAAGACGGGCGGATCGGATACACGCAGGCTCTCGGCACGGATTCGCTGAGGGATCGCATCGCGCGCCATTATCGCGAAGCTTATGGCGTCGACGTGGCGGCCGAGCGCGTGGTGGTGACGACAGGCTCGTCGGGCGGCTTTATCCTGGCCTTCCTCGCCTGCTTCCAGCCGGGGTCGCGGATCGCGATCACGGCGCCGGGCTATCCGGCCTATCGCAACATCCTCATCGCGCTGGGCTTGGAGCCGGTCGCGATCGAGGTCGGGCCCGAGACGCGCTTTGCGCTGACGCCCGAGCTGATCGAGCGCGCCCATCGGGAAAAGCCGCTGGCCGGCGTGCTGACGATGAGTCCGGCCAACCCGACCGGCGTGGTGATGGCGCCGGACGCGATCGCCGAGGTCGCGGCCTGCTGTCGCAGGCTCGGACTCTGGTACATCTCGGACGAGATCTACCACGGGCTGACCTATGACGCGCCCGCTACGACAGCCCTTGCGGCCGACCAGAACGCAATCATCGTCAACTCGTTCTCGAAATACTATTGCATGACCGGCTGGCGCGTCGGCTGGCTCATCGTGCCCGAGCGGCTGGTGCGCACCATCGAGCGGCTCCAGCAGAATTTCTCGATCTCGGTGCCCTATCTCAGCCAGGTGGCGGGAGAGGCGGCCTTCGACGCGACGCAGGAATGCGAGGCGATCAAGGCCGGCTATGCGCAAAACCGCGCCTTCCTGCTCAAGGCCTTGCCCGAGATAGGTCTCGGCGATTTCCTGCCGGTCGACGGCGCCTTCTACATCTATCTCGATATCGGCCGGTATTCGAACGATTCCATGGCCTTCTGCCGCAGCGTCCTCGAAGAGGCCGGCGTCGCGATCACACCGGGGCTCGACTTCGACGAAGGGCGCGGCGCCCGCACCGTGCGACTGTCCTTCGCGGGCTCGCTGGCGGAATGCGAAGAGGCGGTCTCCCGCATCGGTGGCTGGCTTGGGAAACGTTGAGGCATAGTGCCTCGTCCCCCTTGCAAGAATCCGCAGAACCTCCGCATTCTCCGCTTGGGATAAGGGGAGATCGACCATGGACGTCGCTGCAGCCGGCAGGGCTTCTGCGAGGCGCTTTTCGGCGCTGTCCTCAGCGATCCTGATCTCTGCGCTCGTTTCGGTCGCCCTCCTGCTCGCCTTCGGCTTGATCGGGACGGCGCGCGCCGAAACCGAGGCCCCGGTCGTCCTCAACCTTCGCGGCGACGAGACGCCCGAAACCATCCGCAGGATGGTCGATGCGCTGTCGGGCCGGCCAGTGGAGATCCGGGTGGGCGGCGTGCCGACCGCGCCGCCCGCGGCGCTCCCGAAGGAGACCCCGGGCAAGGCAAAGCCGTCTGCGGCAACTCCCGCGCCTGCGCTGTCGATGACGGATGAGGAGGGCTTCCAGGCCGAAGTCAACGCGCTCGTCGACCGTTTCGTCGACGGCGTCGAATATGGCAGCACCTCGATTCCCGCGATCGGCGAACTGCCGGCCGACTGGGACCAGTCCTGGCAGCGTAATCTCAATGGCCGGGAGGGTCCGACGGCCGGCTGGCGCGTCTTCGGGATCATCTGCCTCGCGCTCGCCGTCGCCCTCGCGTTCCGGATCGCGACGGCCCGATGGTTCTGGCGCAAGCGCCAGCCTGCGGGGCCGGAGTTCACCCCCCGCCTCATCGCCTCGTCCTGGGGGCTGCTCCAGGATGTCGCGGCGATCCTGCTGGCTCTTGCCGTGGTGCGGATCGCCCGCAACGCCTGGCTCCCCGACAGCGACCTTGCGAACATCGCGCTGTCGATTGGCGCCAACGGAGCCGCGATCGGCGCCATCTATATCGCGGTCGGCCGGTTCCTGCTCTCGCCGGGCACCCCCGAACGCCGCATCATGCCACTGCCGCGCGCCGAGCGGCATTTCCGGCTGCTCGCCGTCTACTCCGTCGTGACGCCATTGATCGTGACGGGCATCCTGCTGGCCAATCAGGTCAGTTCGGGCCCGCGGCCAGTCACCGGGCTCATCGCGCTCACCGGTCTTTTCGTCACGCTGTTCAAGCTCTGGTGGTTCCACGATGCGCGGCACGATCTCGCGGCGCTGGTCCTGTCCGGCTCGTCCGAGCCCGGGCCGATCCGACGTTTGATGGCGGCAGGAGCGGCATGGTTCTACATGGCGACGACGGTCGTGCTCTGGATGGTCAGCAGCGGCGCGGCGATGATGTCGAACGGCGGGCGTTGGGCCGAAGCGTCGGCCCTGTCGCAGGCTGCGCTCATCATCGTCCCCATCGTTGCCGTCGGTGTCGCCAGTCTGCTCCGTTGCCGCGCGGCGCGGCGCGAGGCGGAGCAGGGCGTAACACCCGTGCTGCGCGCCACCGGTGCCGCTTTGCGGGCCGCCGCCGTCGGGTTGATCTGGGCGGCCGGCTTCTTCATCCTTGCGCGCCTCTGGGCGGGGCTTCTGCTTGGTGTCAGTTCGGCGCAGTTCGCTGCCGTCATGCGCCAGACTGGCGGCGTCGCGGTGTTCGCCTTCGTCGGCTGGGTGGCCCTGGTCTTCCTGCACGCGTTCTTCGATGCCTATGCGCCGCGACACCGCGTGGTCGGCCCCGCCGATGAGGACGTCGCGCATGAGGAGGACGTGCCGAGCCGTCTGGCCACCGTGCTGCCGGTGCTGCGCGGCGTCGTGCTCGGCGCCGTGCTCGGCCTCACCGTCCTGGTGGTGCTCTCGCGCCTGGGCGTTGATATCGGTCCGCTGCTGGCAGGTTTCGGTATTCTCGGCCTCGCGATTTCCTTCGGCTCGCAGGCCCTGGTGCGCGACATCGTCTCGGGCGTGTTCTTCATGCTCGAAGATGCCTTCCGCGTCGGCGAATATGTCGATACCGGCCGGCTCAAGGGCACGGTCGAGAAGATCTCGCTGCGCTCGATGCAGCTGCGCCATCAGAGCGGGCAGATCCACACCGTGCCCTTCGGCCAGGTCCAGTCGCTGACCAATGCCAGCCGCGACTGGGCGACAGTGAAGTTCAATGTCCGCCTCGACCATTCCGCCGATCTCGAGCAGGCGCGCAAGGCCATCAAGAAGGTTGGCCTCGCCTTGCTGGAGGACCCCGAATACGGGCCTCACTTCATCGCGCCGCTCAAGATGCAGGGTGTGGCGGATATTACCGACCAGGCGATCGTGGTCCGGCTGAAATTCACCGGCAAGCCCAATCAGGCGTCGATGCTGCAGCGCGAGGCGCTCAAGCGCGTCTATCGCGCGTTGAACGAGGCGCACATTCCCTTCGCTTCCAACGCCGTCACCGTGCGCGGCGGCGAGGGAGGAGCGCAGAGCCAAGCTGCCGCCGCGATCTCGACGGTGCCGCCGCCGACCCCGCTGGCGCCGGCAGCGAGCTGATAGGCGAGAGACGGGTTCGCCGATCGGCTCGCGGTGAAAGCTGATCGGAACGGCTAGAGCAAGAAGAACAGGCCGAATCCCACGACAGTCAGTCCGCCCCCGAACAGACTGGCGAGGCGGGCCGTGCTGGCGACGACGCCACGTTCAGCGCTACGATTTGCGCGCTCGGCGTGGTCGAAACCCGCCTCGGCGCGATACTGGCTGGCGTGGAGATCGGGCGTCATTTGCGGGCCGATCGGCCGATTGCCTTCGAGTTCGATCCTGACTGCGAGGAAGACGACGAGGAGGCCGAGGAGCCCGACGCCGAACCAGCCTATGGCGCACCAGGCGAGATAGGCCAGACCGAGCAGCCCGATCGCGCACAGGAGGAGGAGAACGTCACGTTCCCTGTTTCGAGGCGGCTGCATCGGCTTCTTCCCGGCTCGGCGATCATCCATCGACCACAATGCCGAGCCGGCGCCAGGCTGCCAAGCACCGCGAAAAACAAAGCCCGCCGCGGGTGGCGGCGGGCTTCGTTATCTACCGTTCGGAAACCGGGCGCTCAGGAGCGGCCGGCGAGCCTGTTCCACCAGCCGCCGCGCTTCGGCCGGTTCGGGTCCGGCTCCGTCAGCACGACCGCGACGGGCTCCTCGGCCGGGGCGGGCGCGGGGGCCGGCTCGGGCGCTGCAGCGGGCTCGGCCGGGGCCGCGGCTTCCTCGGCGGCTTCCGTTACGGCTTCAGGCTGCGCCTCAGCGGGGGCCGGAGCGGTGTCCGCGGCTGCTTCCCCGCCTTCGGTGATCGGCACGACCTTCTTGCGCGAGCGGCTGCGCTTCGGCTTCTCCGCAGGCGCGGCTTCCGCCGTGACCGTCTCAGCCTTGTCTTCGGCCTCCTTGGCGGCCTCAGCCTTCGGCTTGCGGGCGCGGCTGCGCTTCGGCTTCGCCGGCTCGGCAGATGCCGCCTCTTCGGCGGCCGGTTCCGGCGCGGCTTCGGCGACAGGCGCCTCGATCACGGCCTCGGCAATGACCTCGACATCCGCGCCCTCGGCCGCGTCGTCTCCCTCCTCGCCCTCATCACCCTCGGCGTCCTGGCCCGCGTCGAGCTGCTGGCCCTGGTCGTCGCGCTCTCCGCCACGCCGACGACGGCGGCGACGGCGGCGGCGGCGATTCTCGCGGTCGCCTTCGCCGCGTTCGCCCTGGGCTTCGCCGGCGGTCGTCTCGTTGTCGCCGGTCTCGGCGTCGAGAGCGGCAGCCTCAGCAGCAGCGTCCAGCGCCTCGTCATCGACATCGGAGGCGATGGCTTCGGCCTTGAAGCCGGTCGGGATCACGCGACCTTCATTGCCGACGAACTCGCCGCGCTCGACCTCGAAGTAGCGAGTGCCTAGCAGGTTCGGATCGGTCGAGATCGTGATCGCGATGGCGAACCGGTTCTCGAGATCGGTGAGATGGGCGCGCTTCTGGTTGAGGACGTAGAGCGCGACCTCCGGCCGGGTGCGGACGGTCAGGTTGTGCGAGGCGCTCTTGATCAGCGTCTCCTCCAGCGCGCGCAGGATCTGCAGCGCGACGGACGGCGTCGAGCGGATCATGCCGGCGCCGGCGCAGTGCGGGCAGGGCACCGAGGAGCTCTCCAGCACGCCGGTGCGGATGCGCTGGCGCGACATCTCCAGCAGACCGAAGGCGGAGATGCGGCCGACCTGGATGCGGGCGCGGTCGTCCTTCAGGCACTCCTTCAGCTTCTTCTCGACGGCGCGGTTGTTCCGGTTCTCCTCCATGTCGATGAAATCGATCACGATGAGACCGGCGAGGTCGCGCAGCCTGAGCTGCCTTGCGATCTCTTCCGCCGCTTCGAGATTGGTCTTGAGCGCAGTGTCCTCGATGTTGTGCTCGCGGGTCGAGCGGCCCGAGTTGATGTCGATCGCGACCAGCGCTTCCGTCTGGTTGATGACCAGATAGCCGCCGGACTTCAGCGTCACGGTATTGGAGAACATAGCGTCGAGCTGGCTCTCGACGCCGAAGGCGGCGAAGAGCGGGGTCTGGTCGCGATAGGGCTTCACGCTCTTGGCATGGCTCGGCATGAGCATGCGCATGAAGTCCTTGGCCTCGCGATAGGCCGTCTCGCCGGCGACGTGAACCTCGTCGATGTCCTTGTTGTAGAGGTCACGAATCGAGCGCTTGACGAGGTTGCCCTCCTCATAGACCAGCGCGGGCGCGACCGAGGCGAGCGTCAGCTCGCGCACGCTCTCCCACATCCGCATCAGGTATTCGTAGTCGCGCCGGATCTCGACCTTGGTGCGCGAGGCGCCGGCCGTGCGCAGGATGAGGCCCATCCCCTCCGGAACCTCGAGCTCCTGGGCGATTTCCTTCAGGCGCTTGCGATCCTCGGCATTGGTAATCTTGCGCGAGATGCCGCCGCCCTTGCCGGTGTTCGGCATCAGCACCGAATAGCGGCCGGCGAGCGAGAGATAGGTGGTGAGCGCCGCGCCCTTGTTGCCGCGCTCTTCCTTGACGACCTGGACCAGGATGATCTGGCGGCGCTTGATCACCTCCTGGATCTTGTACTGGCGGCGCGACTGGCGGTGCGGGCGCTCCGGCATGTCGTCGAGGGCGTCGCCGCCGCCGAGCTGCTCCGGCTGCTCGTCGGCCTCGTCGCCGTTTTCCTCGTCGTCGCCGTCCTCGGAGCCTTCGTCCTCGGAAGGCTTGCGGGCCTCGACTTCCGAAGCCTCGGCGTCTTCGGCGGAAGCCTCATGAGCCGAGTCGGTCGTCTCGACCGTCTCGAAGGTCAGCGGCGCGGCATTCTCGGCGGCGTCCTCGGTCGTCGATTCGGCAACCGCCGGGGCGAAGTACTCGCCGAAGGCCGGCGCGCCCTCGTTGACCATGGCGGCTTCCTTGCCGTCGGTCTCGACACGCTCCTCGGCGTCCTCGCCATTCGCCTCGACCTCGGCCGAGACGGTCTCGTCGGCGACAGCCTTCTTCGCGCGATTGTCGCGGTCTCCGCCACGGCGGCGATCGCGCCGGCCGCGCTTCTCGCGGCGCTCCTCGTCGCGCTCCTCGTCACGCTCGGCCCGCGCCTCGTCGTCGATGAGCGCCTGCCGGTCGGCGACCGGAATCTGGTAGTAGTCGGGGTGGATTTCGGAGAAGGCGAGGAATCCGTGCCGGTTGCCGCCATATTCGACGAAGGCAGCCTGGAGCGACGGCTCCACGCGCGTCACCTTGGCGAGATAGATATTGCCGCGGAGCGGCTTCCGGCTGGCGGATTCGAAATCAAACTCTTCGACGCGGGATCCGCGGACCACCACGACCCGGGTCTCCTCCGGGTGGGTGGCATCGATAAGCATCTTGTTGGCCATATGAAACTTCCATTGGCGCGGTCGCCGGTGCAGGCGCGGCTACGGATGACAATCCGCCGTCGCGTGCAGGGGCGCCGCGTGAAGGCCGGAACGAGCCGGCATGTTGCAGGAGGTGGGAAAGACTGGCCTGAACAGGAATACGGTTCGGGACACCCGCTCGGGCTTGAAGCCCGGCGCGGTCCCGCAGGTTCGGACGGTTCACCTGAGGTGCTAGCGTCGTCTTATGCCCCGTCATCTGTCCTGACCTGCGATGTGCCTGCCTGGCGGCCGGCCCATCGCGTTTGCACGCTCGCGAGACAAGGTGGGGCGCAGAACACTCGCAATCCCCATACCAACCGTCTGCGGACGATCCGTTGCGGCTATCCCGCCGCCGCTCCCGAGGGAGAAGGTGGCACAGCCTGACCGGACGCCGACGGATCGCTCGATCCGGGTGTGTCCCATGGGCAGGCTGACGGGCAGCCAATTCCATTACAGACAGGTGATGGTGATTTGCAAGTCACATGACGGCCGCATTTCGCCGACCCCGTCCCCAAGCGGTTCACGCCCTCCATAAGAGGTGGTAACCGCCTCTTAAGATTTCACCCCCGTTATGGTTAAGCCTTGGTGACATCAAACGGGATTTTCCAGCTGTTTTTGCGCATGCGCCACGCTGTTCAGGGCCCTGAAGGTCGGTCGTCCCGCGGTTTCCTGCGGGGCGCTGCCCTCATCGCCTTTGCGTGCGGGCTCGCGCTCGCCTCTGCGCCGGCCCGCAGCGAGAGCAAGCCGCAGACCGAGTATCCGGTCGCGACCGACGCTCGCCTCGAGCAGAGCGGCGAAAGCGTGCGCCTGACCATGACGCTGTCCTCGATTGTGGAAGTGGAGGCCTGGGTGCAGGCATCGCCCGACCGCGTCATCGTCGAGATGCCGTCGACCAATTTCCAGATCCAGGGGAATGCCAGGAAGACGGCCGGCTTCGTCAGTGCCTATCGCTACGGCCTCTTCACTGCCGACAAGGCCCGAATCATCATCGATCTCTCGCAGCCGGCCACGATCGCCAGGACCGAGGTGAAGCCCGTGCGCGGCGGCTTCGGCGAACTCACGATCGAATTGAAGAAGACCGCGCGCGCCGATTTCCTCGCCGAAGCGGCCAAGACAAAGAAGGCGCAGGAGACGCCGGCACCGGCGATCCCTGCCGTCAAGCCGCCCGGCGAGACACGCCGAATCGTCGTCATCGACCCCGGCCATGGCGGCATCGACCCCGGCACCATGGTCGCTTCCATCTCCGAGAAATCTGTCGTGCTGGCCTTCGGCAAGGCGCTCAGGGAGCTGCTTGAAGCATCCGGCCGCTATCGCGTCGTGATGACCCGCGACGACGACCGCTTCGTCTCGCTCTCGGACCGGGTGCAGACGGGGCGCAGTGAGCAGGCGGACCTGTTCATCTCGATCCATGCCGATTCGCTGATGCAGGCGCAGGATGTGCGCGGGGCCACAGTCTATACCCGCTCCGAACGGGCGACCGACGCCGAGGCCGCCAAGCTCGCCGCCAAGGAAAACGAGGCGGATGCCGCCGCAGGCCTGGAGACGCGCGAGGAAGTGCAGGATGTCGCCGGCATTCTGATGGATCTCGCGCGACGCGAGACGCGGACCTTCACCGGCGTCTTCGCCCGCAACCTCGTCGACAAGCTCGGCGGCTCGATCAAGATGCACAAGATCCCGCTGCGCTCGGCGCGCTTCTGGGTGCTGAGCGCGCCGGACGTGCCCTCGGTGCTGATCGAGCTCGGCTATATGTCGAGCCCGAAGGATGCCGAACTGCTCAATTCCCCAGAATGGCGCGACAAGGCCGTGGCGGCGGTTTCCGCTGCTGTCGACGAGTATTTCGCGAGAGCGCGCGCCTCCGTCGGCAAGGCTGCGGAGAATCGCAACTAGCGCGTTTTCGGGCGAGGTGAATGCCGGTTCGCGTGAAGAAAACGCGATCAAACGACGAAACGGGGCAGCTCTGCGATTCGCAGAAGCGCGAAAATGCTCTGGAACCGGATCCGGTCAGGTTGAAACGACCCGATCGGCCAATCCGTCTTTCACATATCGATCACATATCGATGGAGAGCGGATGATTCGATCGGATTGCAGTGCAATCTGATCGGCGGGGGCTCCAGTATTGCGGTGGAACCGCTTCGTTCCGACCCATTGTCGGATCATGCGAAATGTGGTCTCAAGGCCACGGTTCCGCCATCTACGTCATGTTATAGCTCTGATTTGCGACGCGCCCCGATTTGGCGCCCGCCGGGTGGCAAAGATGGGGTCCAAGGCCTGAGATGCGGTTCATTCTGCGAATCTTCGGATGGTTGTTCGCCGCCGGTGCGATCGCCTTCGTGATCGTTGCTGCCTTGGCCGGCGGCCTGATCTGGCATTATTCGCAAGACCTGCCCGACTACGCCCAGCTCCGGAACTACGAGCCGCCGGTGATGACCCGCGTGCATGCGGGCGACGGCAGCCTGATCGCCGAATATGCCCGCGAGCGCCGTCTCTACCTGCCGATTCAGGCCGTGCCGAAGCTCGTCGTCGACGCCTATATCTCGGCCGAGGACAAGAACTTCTACAAGCATATGGGCGTCGATCCCGAAGGCCTGGTCCGCGCCGCGATCTCCAACTACCGTAACCGCAGCGCCAATCGCCGGCCGCAGGGCGCCTCGACCATCACCCAGCAGGTGGCGAAGAACTTCTTCCTGAGCCCCGAGCAGTCGATCGAGCGCAAGATCCGCGAGGCGCTCGTCGCGCTGAAGCTCGAATCGACCTACTCCAAGGACAAGATTCTCGAGCTCTACTTGAACGAGATCTATCTCGGCGCGCCGGCGCCGGGGCAGGGCAGCTATGGCATCGCCGCTGCCGCGCTGAACTATTTCGGCAAGTCGGTCCATGAGCTCAACCTGCAGGAGGCGGCTTACCTCGCCGCCCTGCCGAAGGCGCCCTCCGATCTGCATCCCTTCCGCAACCGCGACCGCGCGATCGAGCGCCGCAACTACGTGATCGACCGCATGGTCGAGAACGGCTACGTCAAGCGCGAGGTCGCCGAGGACGCGAAGAAGCAGCCGCTCGGCGTCAATCCGCGCACGGTTTCACCGAATCAGATCGCCGCCGGCTATTTCGCCGAGGAGATTCGGCGCGAGCTTCAGGACCGTTACGGCGAGAAGAAGCTGCTCGAAGGCGGCCTGTCGGTGCGCGCCACCGTCGATCCCAAGACGCAGTTGATGGCACGCAAGGCGCTGGTCGACGGTCTCGTGCGCTTCGACGAGGCGCGCGGCTGGCGCGGCGCGATCCAGAAGCTCGATATCGGCCGCGATTGGGGCGCCGCGGTTGGCGAATTGCCGGTCCTCGGCGACGTCGCACCCTGGCGGCTTGCCGTCGTGCTCGAATCCAGCGGTGACAGCGCCAAGCTCGGCCTGCATCCGCTGCGCGACAATGCCGGCCATCTCAACAAGGAGCGCCAGACCGTCACCCTTGCTGCCGACGGCATCAAGTGGACGCGCCGCGCGCGCGTCTCCCAGGCCGTCTCGGCCGGCGACGTCGTCTATGTCGAGCCGATCGACAGCCGGCCCGGCTATGTGCGCCTGCGTCAGCTCCCGGAGGTCAACGGCGCCATCGTGGTGATGGACCCGTTCTCGGGCCGTGTGCTCGCCATGGTCGGCGGCTTCTCGCATGACCAGTCGGAGTTCAACCGCGCGACGCAGGCGCTGCGGCAGCCCGGTTCGTCGTTCAAGCCCTTCGTCTACGCGACCGCGCTCGACAACGGCTACACCCCGTCCAGCATCATCCTGGACGCGCCGATCGAGATCGATCAGGGGCCGGGGCTCGGCATGTGGCGGCCAGAGAATTTCGACGGCAAGTCGACCGGCCCGCGCACGCTGCGCTACGGCATCCAGTTCTCGAAGAACCTGATGACGGTGCGCCTCGCCAAGGATGTCGGCATGCCGCTGATYGCGGAATATGCCCGCCGCTTCGGCATCTATGACGATCTTCAGCCCGTGCTGTCGATGTCGCTCGGCGCCGGCGAGACGACGGTGATGCGCATGACCGCCGGCTATTCGATGCTGGTCAATGGCGGCCGTCGCATCCGTCCGACCCTGATCGACCGCATCCAGGACCGCACCGGCACGACCATCTATCGTCACGATCAGCGCGTCTGCGAAGGCTGCAATGCCGACAAATGGGCGAACCAGTCGGAGCCGCGCCTGGTCGACAACCGCGAGCAGGTGCTCGATCCGCTGACCGCGTATCAGATGGTCTCGATCCTGGAAGGCGTCGTCAACGCCGGCACTGCGACAGTGGTGAAGTCGGTCGGCAAGCCGCTCGCCGGCAAGACCGGCACGACCAACGACGCCAAGGACGTCTGGTTCGTCGGCTTCTCGCCGGATCTCGCGGTCGGCGTCTATATGGGCTTCGACAAGCCGAAATCGCTCGGCACTTCGGCCACCGCCGGCCAGTATGCCGCGCCGATCTTCCGCGACTTCATGACGGTCGCGCTGAAGGACAAGCCGGCCACGCCGTTCCGTGTGCCGGCCGGCATCAAGCTGATCCGCGTCGACCCGAGGACCGGCATGCGGGCCGGCGGCGAGGGCGGCATCCTCGAAGCCTTCAAGCCCGGCACCGCCCCTCCGGACAGCTATTCGGTGATCGGCGCGGCGGGTGACGGCAGCGCGCCGCTTTCCGTCGGCCCCGGCGGCGGCGGGCGCGCCATCGGCTCGGGAACCGGCGGCCTCTACTGACGCCGGCACGGGACTTTTCGATGCCCGGAGCGATGCTCCGGGCATTTTGCATTCCCTGGACCAGGCACGCTCTTGCAACTCGCCTCGGCGCGGGCGTTTACAGCCGGCGCATTCCCCCCTATCTCAGCCCTCGAACACAGATCACAAGGACGTTTCGACGGAATCATGCGCCCCGAAATCCAGACGCAACTCGACAACGCCAAGCAGTCGATCGGACTGCTGAGGAGGCATCTTTGACTGGGATCAAGCCCAGCGCCGCCTAGCGGAACTCAACGCTCTCTCCGAGGGCCCCGATTTCTGGAACGATGCCGAAGCCGCGCAGAAGCTGATGCGCGAGCGGACCTCGCTGGAAACCCAGATCGAAGGCATCAGCAAGCTCGAGCGTGATCTCGACGATGCGCTGACGCTGATCGAACTCGGCGAGATGGAGGAGGACGACGCCACCGTCACCGAGGGCGAGCAGGCGATCAAGGCCATTCAGGACGAATCGGCGCGCCTTCAGGTCGAGACTCTGCTCTCCGGCGAAGCCGATATGCTCGACACCTATGTCGAGATCCATCCCGGCGCCGGCGGCACCGAGAGCCAGGACTGGGCCGAGATGCTGCTGCGCATGTACCGGCGCTGGGGCGAACGGCGGAAGTTCAAGGTCGAGACGCTCGAATACCAGGACGGCGATACCGCCGGCATCAAATCGGCGACGCTCCAGTTCAAGGGGCACAACGCCTATGGCTGGCTGAAGACCGAATCCGGCGTGCACCGGCTCGTGCGCATCTCGCCCTTCGATTCGAATGCGCGGCGGCAGACCTCGTTTGCGTCGGTCTGGGTCTATCCGGTCGTCGACGACCGCATCGTCATCGATGTGAAGGAGTCGGACTGCCGGATCGACACCTACCGCGCCCAGGGCGCCGGTGGGCAGCACATCAACACGACCGATTCCGCGGTGCGCATCACGCATATTCCCAGCGGCATCGCGGTCGCCTGCCAGCAGGAGCGCTCGCAGCACAAGAACCGGGCCAAGGCCTGGGAAATGCTGCGCGCTCGCCTCTACGAGGTCGAGCTGAAGAAACGCGAAGAGAAGGCCAACGCCGAGCAGGCTTCCAAGACCGATATCGGCTGGGGCCACCAGATCCGCTCCTATGTGCTGCAGCCCTATCAGCTCGTGAAGGACCTGCGCACCGGCGTGAGCTCAACGGCGCCTTCGGAGGTGCTCGACGGCGATCTCGATCCCTTCATGGAGGCGTCGCTGGCCCAGCGCGTCTACGGCACGGAGGTCGAGGTCGAGGATATCGACTGAGCCTTGCTCCGTTTCCCACGGTCCAAACAGAAAAAGCCGCGCAGGTTGCGCGGCTTTTTCATTGGATCAGAGGCTCAGAGTGCGTTGGCGAAGAGCTTGCCGCCAGCCCGCAGGAACCGTGTCGGGTCGACCGGTTCGTCGTTGATCCGGGTCTCGTAGTGCAGATGCGGCCCGGTCGAGCGGCCGGTCGAGCCGACCCGGCCGACCACCGTGCCGGCCTTGACCGTCTGCCCGACCGAGACCGAGATCGCCGACATATGGGCGTAGCGCGTGCTCAGGCCGTTGGCGTGCTCGACTTCGACCATGTTGYCGTAGCCGCCATTGTACTCCGCCGCGACGACCTTGCCGGGCGCCGTGGCGAGGATCGACGAGCCAGTCTCGGCGCGGAAGTCGACGCCCGTATGCATGGCGAGGCCCCGGGTGAAGGGGTCGGTCCGGTAGCCGAAATTGGATGTGAAATCGTGGTCGCCGGCCATCGGCCGGGCGAGGGGGAGCTGATCGATGACGCCGCGCAGGCGCATGACCGAGGCCATGCGCGGCTGCAGGGCGGCCAGCGTCGCCTCGAAGGGGCCGGCGGCGGGGTCCAGCTTGACCGGGACGAAGGGTCCGCCGACGCCTCCTGCGCTGTCCGGAGGCGTGAGGCGCTCGGCGTCGAGGCCGGTTTCCGCCAATGCGCTGCGGAGCCGCTTCTGAGTGGCGGCCAGCGTTTCGTCCATATCCTTCAACGCGACGATCTGAGCTTCGGTCGTGCTGGCCATGGCCTTGTCGAGCCGGGTCAGGGTTGCTTCGACGCGCTTCGCGGGCGGCTCGGCCGGTGCCTCGCCCGACTGCCAGCCCTCGGCCGCGTTGGCGTCGGCGCCACGCAGCGGCGGCGCTTCCGGCGCGGGCATCGGCTTGCTCGGCATGATCGGCGCGAAACTCGTGACGCCCGAGGCGCGGATCGGCTCGCCCGGCTTGATGACGTTCGCGCGCAGCGGCAGCTTCACGGCCGGCACGAGGCCGCTGGATTGAAGCGTGTCGGCGAGGGCGGCGACGAGCGACTGGCGCGATTCGAGTTCCGCCTGCCGGGTCGCAAGCTCGTCGACGCGGGTTTCGACACCGTCCTGGTCGAGCAGGGCGCGGCTGGCATAGCGGTCGATATCGGCGCGCAGGGCGGCGATTCGGTCCTCATAGGCGTATTGGCGGGTCGTTTCGCGGGCGATCAGCCGGGCGGCGAGATCGTCCCGGCTGAGGATGTACCAGCCGGCGCCGCCGGAGCAGGCCGTGGTCAGGGCGAGCCACGCCAGCCCGGCGACCATCGTAGAGCGGCGGATCGTGTAGGTCTTGTGGGTGACCAGGCCGACGGTCGAGAGAGCTGGGCCCGTTTGTGACTGATGATGCATACGCGGAACCGGAAAGAACGCTGCCGATGCCGCGATTAGAGATCGTTAGGGTTAATCTTTCGCAAATTCGGACGGAGCCGGCTCACAAGGCCCGAGCGGCCGCCAGCACTTCCTCGGCATGGCCGGCGACCTTGACCTTGCGCCAGATGCGGGCGAGGCGGCCCTCGGCGTCGATCAGAAATGTCGATCGCTCGATCCCCATGTACTTTCGGCCATACAGGCTCTTCTCGACCCAGATGCCGTAGGCGGAAGCGAGCTTCTGCTCCTCGTCGGCCAGCAGCGCGAAATCCAGCTCATATTTGCGCTTGAAATTGCCGTGACGTTGCACGGAATCCGGGGAGACGCCGATAATCTCGGTCCCGCAATCCGCGAAGGCCTGGCGCAGGCGGTTGAAGGCGATCGCTTCCTCGGTGCATGCCGGGGTGTTGTCCTTCGGATAGGCGTAGAGAGCGACCTTCCGGCCGCGCAGCTCCGACAGACCGACCTCGCCGCCGCCGTCGCGCGGCAGCCTGAAATCGGGCGCCGGATCTCCTTCCTGCAATGTCATGGCCGTTGCCTTCCTTTTGTCGCCTTCTCACTGCATGGACCGCCGAACACGACAAGGCAGGCCGGCGATACCATCGGTCAGCGAAGCATGTGGCACGTCCTTTCCGGATTGCCGAATCGCTTCGTCTGGCCTCATCGACATGCATGCCGTCTGGCGGGATTGCGGCAAGAGGCGAACAGACGCACTCTGCGGCAGGCCGATGCCCGGCGCCGAAAAGGACCACGCGCATCTTGGCGGATGAGGAAGTAGGGGCCACGGCTTCGGGGCGAGCGGAAGCGCAGCCCGAGCGCGAAGCTTGTGAAGTCGAGATCGTGAAGCGCCGCGCGAAAGCCGGGCTCGCGACGATCTGCGTCGCGATCACGGTGGCCATTGTGGTTCTGGCGGGCGCGGCGGTCACGCTTCTGGCGACCGGGATCGTCCCATTGTCGGGCCTCGAGGGACGTATCTCCGCAGCAATCGAGGAGCGGCTGGGGCCGGGCTGGGAGGTCGAGGCCGCATCGGCCGAGCTCAGCCGGACCGACGGACATTCGCAGCTCAAGGTTCGTCAGGTCCTCTTCCGCCATGCCAGCGGCGCCATCATCCGCGCCCCTGAAGCGGTTCTCGGCTATGAGCCGCTCGCTCTGCTCAAGGGCGATATCCGGCTGGTTTCGGTCGATCTGCGCGGGGTCAATGTCCGCCTCGGCGTCAACAAGGAAGGCGTCCTCGTCGTCAATGCCGACTCGGCGCCTGCCGAGACCCCGCCGACACCGGCACTGCCGGACGCCGCGCAATGGAACGCCTTCACCGGCATCATGGGCGCGATCTCGATGCTGGCGCGCGGCGACGGATTGCTTGGTTCGCTGGAGACCGCCGGCATGAACGGTGCGCGCCTGGCGCTCGTCGATCCCGATGGTCGCCTGAAGGCTGGCCTCGAGGATGTCGAGATCAGGCTCACGCGCTCCGGCGAGCGCGGAACCCGCCTGACGATGAAGGGGCGCACCGGCCAGCGCTGGAAGGACATCGCCGTCGATCTGTCGACGGAGGCCGATGGAACGCAGCGGGCCGACATCGACATCCTGCGCTTCGAGCCGGCGGAGATCGTGGCGCTGGCTTTGGGCACCGGGGTGAGCCTGGAAGGCTTGCCGCTCCAGGGCAAGGCGACGCTCCGCCAGACGCCGGACGGGCACAAGTCGATCACGGCGCAGATCGATGTCCATGCCGGCCATGTCCGCTTCCCGGACGGGCCGATGCCGCCGCTGGCGGTCGATTCCGTTCATCTCGAACTGGCGAGTGGCGCCGATCTCACGCAGCTCGACATCCAGAAGGCCGAGTTCAAGGCCGGTTCGACGCAGCTGACCGCGACCGGCTCTCTACGCACCGACGATGGGGCCTGGCGGCTTGCCCTCGACGCCAGCGGTCAGCTCGCCGGCCTCGATGCGACGGATGCCGCCGTTCGGATCGATAGCCTGAAGGCAGCGCTCAAGATCGACCCGGCGAACGCTACGGTGAGGATCGAGCAGGCAGCGATCCGCGGACCTGCCGCGACCGTCGACATGACCGCCTATATCCAGAAGCAGGGCGAATCCCCGCTGCAGCGCTTCGCGATCAAGGCGAGCGATTCCGACGTGCGTGCGCTGCTCGCGATCTGGCCCGAGTTCACCACCCCCCAGGTGCATCAGACCCTGCACCATCAGCTCGCAGCCGGCCGGATGAAGTCGCTGTCCGTTGATCTCGACCTGCCGGCGGCCGATCATGCCCGCCTGATCCGCGGCCACGGGCTGCCGGACGGCGCCCTTTCGGTCGTGATCGATGCCAATCAGGTCCGCTATCTGCCCGATCCCGGCCTGCCGCCGCTGGCGGATGCCACCGTCACCGGCAAGGTGACGGGGCGGACCGTGCAACTGGCGATCGGCAATGCCACCGCCGAGCTCGGCAATGGACGGCAGTTGCAGCTCAGCGAAGGCAGCTTCGCCATGCCCGACTACGCCGTACATCGAGCCCCGGGCCGCATCGGTTTTCGTTCGCAGGGCTCGATGGACGCTTTGGCCGCGCTCTTCGCCTTTCCGGCCCTCAAGGATTTCAATCTCGGACAGATCGACCCCGGCGCCATCAAGGGCGCGAGCGATCTGAAGGTCACCATCGCGCTGCCGCTCGCACATGATCTCAAGCCGGACGAAATCACCGTCACCGGCGCGGGAACGCTGACGAATGTCAGTTCGGATACGCTTCTTGGGACGGAGAGGCTGGAAGGCGGCAATCTTTCCGTCAATGTCGACCGCAACGGTCTTGCCCTGCGCGGCGATGCACGCATCGGCGGCGACAAGGGCACCATCGAACTGAAGCAGAACGGCAAGGGGCAGGGCGAAGCCACGCTGCAACTCAACCTCGACGCCGCGGCTCGGCAGCGGCGTGGTCTCGGCGCGGATTCAGGTATTTCGGGCACGCTCCCCGTGAAGGTCACGAAGCTTCTCGGCAAGGGCGGCGATGGGCCGCCGCGCATCGAGATCGATCTGACCAAGGTGGCGCTCGATGGCGTCGTTCCCGGCCTGAGCAAGCCGGCCGGCCGGCCCGGCAAGCTCAGCTTCCTCTATGTCTCCAGTTCCGACGGGCCGGATCTGGAGGACTTCACGCTCGATGCAGCGCCTGCTCTGATCAAGGGGCGGGTGGAGCTGAACAGGCAGAACGGCCTCGACGCCGCCAGCCTCTCGCAGTTCCGGATCTCTCCCGGCGACAATCTGAAGCTCGACGTGAAGCGGGACGGCAATGTCACCAAGCTCGCTGTGCGCGGCGCCGTCGCGGATCTGCGCCCCTTCATCAAGGATATCCAGGGCGCGGCCCCTCCATCCAGGGGTGCAGACAAGGCGGGGCCGAAGGATAGCGACTACGACATCGATCTCGATGTGCCGATCCTGACCGGATTCAACAACGAGGCCATTACCAACGGCACGCTCAAGCTCTCCAAGCGGGGCGGCGAGGTGCGGTCGGCAAACTTCCAGGGGCGGATCGGCAAGGCCGATGTGACGGCGCGCCAGGGCCGGCAGGGTGAGCGCCTTGTCGTTCAATCCGAGAACGGCGGCTCGCTCCTGCGCTTCCTCGATCTCTACAACAAGGCCCATGGCGGCGATCTCGTCCTGACCATGGGGTCGGGAGCAAGCCAGAGCGGCGATCTGATGTTCCGGAACTTCATCGTGCGCGACGAGCCGGCCCTGCGTCGCGTGGTCGGTGCTCAATCCGCAAACGCCTTCTCGGGGGATCGCCCCGAGGAGCAGCGTATCGACACCTCCGAGGTCGCCTTCACCAAGCTCAAGGCGGAGTTCACCCGTTCCACCAGCCGGCTCGACGTTTCCGAGATGGTGATCTGGGGCCAGCAGGTCGGTTTCACCCTGCAGGGCCATGTCGACTATGGGCGTGACCGCGTCGATATCGGTGGCACCTTCGTGCCAGGCTATGCCTTCAACAACGCCTTCGCCCAAGTGCCGGTGGTCGGCGCCTTGCTCGGCGGCGGCAGCCAGTATGGCGGTCTCTTCGCCGTCAACTTCCGGATTTCGGGCCCGGCCAGCGCGCCGACCATGACGAT
Source organism: Allobosea sp. 05L423 (assembly GCF_056397745.1). Taxonomy (NCBI): domain Bacteria; kingdom Pseudomonadati; phylum Pseudomonadota; class Alphaproteobacteria; order Hyphomicrobiales; family Alloboseaceae; genus Allobosea; species Allobosea sp. 05L423. The sequence goes on from NZ_JBFTOA010000002.1 coordinate 282,531, forward strand.
CAATCCGCTCTCTGCAATCGCACCCGGCATCCTGCGCCGCTTCGTCGATCCGCTCGGCGGCTCGCCGGCGCAACGCCCGGTCCAGCCGGGCGAGGCGCCGCGACGCTGAGCGACGTGCTGCGGCCTATTCGGGCCGCAACAGGATGTGCTTCTTCTTGCCGAAGGAGAGCTTGATCACGCCTTCCGACGACAGGTCGGAGAGCCCGAGCAAAGCGCGCTCATCCGTCACGACCGCGTCGTTGACGCGCAGGCCGCCGGCCTTGACCTGGCGGCGGGCCTCGCCGGTGGAGGGCACCAGCCCCGCCTTGACGAAGGCGGTCAGCACCCCGACGCCCGGCTCGATCTCGGCCCGCGCTATCGCGACGCTCGGCAGGTCGGCCGCGAGCGCGCCTTCCTCGAAGGTCTTGCGCGCGGTCTCGGCGGCGGCTTCCGCCGCCTCGCGGCCATGGACGATCGCGGTGATCTCGGTGGCGAGGATCTTCTTCGCCTCGTTCAGCTCGGCGCCACCGAGCGCGGCGAGCCTGGCGATCTCGTCCAGCGGCAGCCGAGTGAACACCTTGAGGAAACGGCCGACATCGGCGTCCTCGGTGTTGCGGAAATACTGCCAGAAATCATAGGGGCTGAAGACGTCGGCATTGAGCCAGACCGCGCCGTTGGCTGTCTTGCCCATCTTGGCGCCGGAGGAGGTCGTCAGCAGCGGGGTCGTCACGCAGTAGAGCTGCGGGCCGCCCATCCGGTGCGAGAGATCGACGCCGTTGATGATGTTGCCCCACTGGTCGGAGCCGCCCATCTGCAGACGGCAGCCATAACGGCGGTTGAGCTCGACGAAGTCGTAGCCCTGCATGATCATGTAGTTGAATTCGAGGAAGGACAGAGACTGCTCGCGGTCGAGCCTGAGCTTCACCGAATCGAAGGACAGCATGCGGTTGACCGAGAAATGCCGGCCGACATCGCGCAGGAACTCGACATAGTTCAGCTTCAGCAGCCAGTCGGCATTGTTGGCCATCATCGCGTCGGTCGGCCCGTCGCCATAGCGCAGGATACGGCCGAAGACCCGCTTGATGCTCTCGATATTGCTGGCGATCTCCTCGACCGTGAGCAGCTTGCGCTGGTCGTCGCGGAAGGAGGGGTCGCCCACCATGGAGGTGCCGCCGCCCATCAGCGTGATCGGGTGGTGGCCGGTCTCCTGGAACCAGTAGAGCATCGTCAGCGAGATCAGGTTGCCGATATGGATGCTGGTTGCGGTCGCGTCATAGCCGACATAGGCCGTCTGGGTTCCCTGCCGGCACAGAGCATCGAGGCCCGCCGGATCGGAGACCTGATGGATGAGGCCGCGCTCGTCGAGCACGCGCAGGAAATCGGACTTGTAGGTGGTCATGGCGGCTTGCGATCTGGTGAATGTCGTTCCGCCGTCGTCTAGAGCATGGACCGAAAAGTGGAAACCACTTTTCGGAAAATCCGATGCCAAACAAAGAGCTGGATCGCCACTTTGCGTCCGACAGGACGCCAGGCGATCCAGCATGTTCAGCCAAAGTGGAAACCGCTTTTGCGGCAGGAGCACCTGCTGGCTTACCCTGGGACGCGGTTGAGCCAGAGCGCCGCAGGGGTGGATGGGCGCGGCGGGTCGACGATCTCGCGCGACAGTCCGAGATCGCAGAGGGCACGATCGTCGAGCGTTGCGAGATAGCGCTGCGCCCGGGCGGCAGCGAAGTGGCGCCGCCAGACCAGCAGCCAGCCGAGCGGGAAGGAAGCGCCGCTCTGCGGGGCAAGCGGTGCCGTTTGCGACAGGCAAGTCATGATCCGATCCTCGGGAAGGCGGGCGGCGGCGCCCGCTGATGTGAGTTCGAATCTGGACGAGCCGCGGCGCCGTCACAAAGCGGAAGATTGTCATCTGCCATAAAGACAGCTTATGCTTCGGCATGCCCATGCGTCCACCGCCACCGAAGCTTCCGCCCCTTGCAGCGGTCCGCGTCTTCGAGGCCGCGGCGCGCCACCAGAACTTCACCCGCGCGGCCGAGGAGCTTGGCATGACGCAGGCCGCGGTGAGCTATCAGATCCGGTTGCTCGAGGATCGCGTCGGTGCGGCGCTGTTCGTGCGCCAGCCGCGCCAGGTTGTTCTGACGGCGATCGGCCAGCGGCTCGCCGGGCCCGTTGCAAAGGCGCTCTTCGATATAGGCACCGTGTTTCGCGGGCTGTGCGAGGAGAACCAGGCCGTCCTGACGATCTCCTCGCTGCAGACCATGGCGATCACCTGGCTGTCGCCGCGCCTGGCCCAGTTCCAGGTCGAGAATCCGCAATTCGAGGTGCGGGTGGGAACGACAGAGCACCTCGTCAATTTTGCGACGGAATCGGTTGATCTCGCATTGCGGTACGGGCGGGGGGAATGGCCCGGCCTCGTGGCGGAACGGCTGTTTGCCTGTCATTACGCGCCGCTATGCACGCCCGAGCTGCGCGAGCAGCTGCAGCTACGCGAGCCCCGAGACCTGCTGCGGGCGCCGATGCTGAGCCCGATGGATATCTGCTGGAAGAGCTGGTTCGCCGATGTCGGCGTGGACGTGCCCAAGCTCGGTGGGCGCGCGACGATGGCGCTGCAGATGCAGGCGATGAGCATTCAGGCGGCGCTGCGCGGGCATGGCGTCGCGATGGCGATACCGGAGCTCTTCGCCTACGACATCGCAGCCGGGCGGCTGGTCTTCGCCATCGACCATGCCGTTCGCGACGAGCGCTCCTATTGGGTCGTCTACCCGCAGGAGCGCCAGCGCGAGCGCAAGATCAGGCTGTTCCGCGACTGGGTTCTGGCGGAAGCCCGGGCAGCCTGCATGAAGCTGCCCGTTCTCGCCGGAAGCCGGGGCGTTACCGTCCCGGCGGTCTGAGCGTCCGGGTCAGGCCTGTTCCTGCTCGGACTTGAGGATCTCGGGGCCGACCTTCCGGTCAAGATAGACGCCGACCTGCTCCATGAGCTGCTCGACGCGGCCGTCGAAGAAGTGGTTCGCGCCGTCGACCACGGCATGCTCGATCTGGATGCCCTTCTGGGTCTTCACCTTCTCGATCACCGCCATCACCTCCTTCACCGGGGCGACGCGATCCTCGGAGCCATGGACGAACAGGCCCGAGGACGGGCAGGGCGCCAGGAAGGAGAAGTCGTAGCGGTTGGCCATCGCCGCGATCGAGAGGAAGCCCTCGATCTCCGGGCGGCGCATCAGCAGCTGCATGCCGATCCAGGCGCCGAAGGAGACGCCGGCGATCCAGCAGCTCTTGGCCTCGGGGTTGAGCGCCTGCATCCAGTCGAGCGCGGCGGCCGCGTCCGAGAGCTCGCCGGCGCCGTGGTCGAACTGGCCCTGGCTGCGGCCGACGCCGCGGAAATTGAAGCGCAGCGCCGAGAAGCCGCGGTTCACGAAGGTGTAGAACAGATTGTAGACGATCTGGTTGTTCATCGTCCCGCCGAATTGCGGGTGCGGGTGCAGGATGATCGCCAGCGGCGCACCGCGCTTCTTGGCGGGCTGATAGCGGCCCTCGATACGACCTGCCGGCCCGTTGAAAATCACCTCTGGCATCGTCTCACCGCTTCCTGTCGGGGACGCCGGCACGGGCGGGCAGAAAGCGGGCGCATGCCTGCTCGAAACCCGGCCGCCCTTGACGACGCCACCATGCGCGCCCTAGATAAAGAGCGCTTAGAATAGTTCTAACAGCCGTGAACAAGTCGAGAACAAAACGGTGGATCGCTTGAGCGGACCGCGTCTCGACCGTTCCGGCCGGTTCGGATGGGCGGCTATAGCACGGCGCACAGGTGCGATTTCAAGCATTTCGTATCGACGAGCCGGGCAATGACGATGATGGAGCAGGAAGGATCGTGACGGCGGGGCGTGCCTATCTCGACCACAACGCCACCACCCCGGTCCGACCGGAGGTGTTGAAGGCGGTCGCGCATGCTCTTTCGCTGCCGGGCAATCCGTCTTCCGTTCATGGCGAGGGGCGGGCTGCGCGCGGCGCGCTGGAACGCGCGCGTGAGCAGGTCGCGGCGCTCGTCGGGGCCAAGGCGTCGAACGTCGTGTTCACCAGCGGCGGGACCGAGGCCAATGTCACGGTGCTTTCGCCCGGCCTGATGGATTGCGATGGCGGGCGCGACTGCGTGCGGACGCCCGCCTCGCTGCTGCTTCATAGCGCGACCGAGCACGCCTGTGTGCGCGAGGGGCATCGTTTCCCCTCCGGTGCCGCCGAGGCGATGCCGGTTGACGGCAATGGCGTGATCGATCTGGGCTGGCTCGACGAGCGGCTGGCGCGTTTCGTGGCGGATAGTCCTGGCGCGCGGGCGTTGGTCTCGATCCATCTCGCCAATAACGAGACCGGAGTCGTCCAGCCGATCGCCGACGCCGCCGAGATCGTGCATCGCCATGGCGGCTTGCTGCACAGCGACGCCGTGCAGGCGGCCGGCAAGATCGCCATCGACATCATGGCTGTTGGCGCCGACGTGCTGACGCTCTCGGCGCACAAGATCGGGGGTCCGAAGGGCGTCGGCGCAATTGTCTTCCGCACTGGTGCGCTCGAACTCGCCGACAAGCCAATGCGCGGCGGTGGGCAGGAGCGCGGCTGGCGCGCGGGAACCGAAAATCTCCCGGGAATCATCGGCTTCGGTGCCGCAGCTGAAGTCGCGCGCGAGCGTCTCGTTGAAGAGGCGGAGCGCGTCGCGAACCTGCGCGACCGCCTGGAAGCAGGGCTGGCCACTCTCTCGCCGGAGACGGCGATCTTCGGCCGCGCTGCGCCACGCCTGCCCAACACCAGCGCCTTCGCGACGCCGGGCCTCAAGGCCGAGACCGTGCTGATCAAGCTCGATCTGGCCGGGGCCGCGCTGTCCTCCGGCTCGGCCTGCTCCTCGGGCAAGGTCAAGCGTTCGCATGTGCTCGACGCGATGAAAATCGACCCCGCCATGAGCGCAGGGGCCTTGCGGGCCTCGCTCGGATGGACCACCTGCGAGGCAGATATCGACCTTTTCCTCGCGGCCTACGGCAAGCTCGTGGCCGCGGACACCGATCGGAGCGCCCGGGCTGCCGCCTGAGCGTTCCGCAACACGAAGACTGAACCGGCGGGCCCTTGAACCCGCGACTGGAGACTGAGCATGGCAGCGGTCCAGGAGACCATCGATCAGGTCAAGTCGATTGACGTGACCGAGTACAAATATGGCTTCGTCACCGAGATCGAGGTCGAGAAGCCGGCCAAGGGCCTGACCGAGGACACGGTCCGCTACATCTCGGCCCGCAAGAACGAGCCGGAATGGATGCTCGCATGGCGGCTGGACGCCTTCCGCCGCTGGAAGACCATGATCGAGCCGACCTGGTCGCGCGTGAACTATCCGCCGATCGATTATCAGGACCTCTATTACTATGCCGCGCCCAAGAAGGGCGCTTCGCCGAAGTCCCTCGACGAGGTCGATCCGGCGATTCTGGATACCTACAAGAAGCTCGGCATACCGCTGCGCGAGCAGGAGATTCTCGCCGGCGTCGCGCCGGAGAACCGCGTCGCGGTCGATGCGGTGTTCGATTCCGTCTCGGTGGTGACGACCTTCAAGGAGGAGCTCGCCAAGGCCGGTGTGATCTTCTGCTCGATCTCGGAGGCCATCCAGGAGCATCCGGAGCTGGTGAAGAAGTACCTCGCCAGCGTCGTGCCGGTGACGGACAACTATTTCGCCACGCTCAACAGCGCGGTCTTCACCGACGGCTCCTTCGTCTACATCCCCAAGGGCGTGCGCTGCCCGATGGAGCTGTCGACCTATTTCCGCATCAACGAGCAGAACACCGGCCAGTTCGAGCGCACGCTCATCATCGCCGACGAAGGCTCCTATGTGAGCTATCTCGAAGGCTGCACGGCGCCCAAGCGCGACGAGAACCAGCTTCACGCCGCCGTGGTCGAGCTGATCGCGCTGGACGACGCCGAGATCAAGTACTCGACCGTACAGAACTGGTATCCCGGCGACGCCGACGGCAAGGGCGGCATCTACAACTTCGTGACCAAGCGCGGCGATTGCCGCGGCAGGAATTCGAAGATCTCGTGGACGCAGGTCGAGACCGGCTCGGCGATCACCTGGAAATATCCGTCCTGCATCCTGCGCGGCGACGGATCGCGCGGCGAGTTCTACTCGATCGCGGTATCCAACGGGGCACAGCAGGTCGATAGCGGCACGAAGATGCTGCATCTCGGCAAGAACACGACCTCGAAGATCATCGCCAAGGGCATCGCGGCCGGCAAGTCGGACTCGACCTATCGCGGCATGGTCTCGGCCCATCGCAAGGCGACCGGCGCGCGCAACTTCACCAACTGCGACTCGCTGCTGATCGGCGACCAGTGCGGCGCGCACACGATCCCCTATATCGAGGCCAAGACCGCGACGGCGATCTTCGAGCACGAGGCCACGACCTCGAAGATCGGAGAGGACCAGATGTTCTACTGCCAGCAGCGCGGTCTTTCCGAGGAGGAGGCGGTGGCGCTGATCGTCAACGGCTTCGTCAAGGAGGTGCTGCAGCAGCTCCCGATGGAGTTCGCCGTCGAGGCGCAGAAGCTGATCACCATTTCCCTTGAAGGCTCCGTGGGCTGACGCCCGATCGTTTCCGAGATGCCCGGGCCAAGCCCGGGCAGGACGCCAGGACCAAGCGCGTCATGGTCGGGCTCGCCCCGACCATCTCCTGCAGAATGGAACTCTGAACAATGCTCGAAATTCGCAATCTGGTCGTCAAGATCGCCGACGAGGACAAGCAGATCCTCAATGGCCTGAACCTCACCGTGAACGACGGCGAGGTCGCCGCCATCATGGGGCCGAACGGCTCCGGCAAGTCGACGCTCAGCTATGTCATCGCCGGCAAGGAGGACTATGAGGTTCTCGACGGCGAAATCCTGCTCAACGGCCAGAACGTGCTGGAGATGGAGGCCGACCAGCGCGCCGCCGCCGGCATCTTCCTCGCCTTCCAGTATCCGCTGGAGATCCCCGGCGTCGCCACCATGACCTTCCTGAAGGCCGCGATGAACGCCCAGCGCAGGGCACGCGGGCAGGACGAGCTGCTGACGCCGGACTTCATCAAGCAGGTCAACGCCGCCGCCGACAAGCTCGGCATCGCCAAGGACATGCTGCGTCGCCCGCTCAATGTCGGCTTCTCCGGCGGTGAGAAGAAGCGCATGGAAATCCTTCAGATGGCTCTGCTTTCGCCGTCCATGTGCATCCTCGACGAGACCGATTCCGGCCTCGACATCGACGCGCTGCGCATTGTTGCCGAGGGCGTCAACGCGCTCCGCGACAAGAGCCGTGGCTTCCTGGTCATCACCCACTATCAGCGCCTGCTCGACCATATCGTGCCGGACACCGTCCACGTCATGTCGAAGGGCAGGATCGTGAAGACCGGCGGCAAGGAGCTGGCGCTCGAGCTCGAGAAGAGCGGCTACGCGGCCTATGGGGAGGCGGCGTAATGGCCATTGTCACCCCGCTGAAGACGGCTGCCGAGCAGCAGCTCGTCCAGCAATACGCGGACAGCAAGGCCGAGCTGCCCGGCGGCCCGGCCGTGCGCAAGCTGCGCGAGGAAGCCTTCGCCGGCTTCGAGGCCAAGGGTTTGCCGCATCGCCGGCTCGAATCCTGGCGCTATACCGACCTGCGCTCGCTGTTGCGCGAGGCACGCCCGCTCGCAGGCGGCACCGCCGTCACCGAGGCGGTGAAGGCACGGCTTGGCGAGCTGAAGCTCGGCGGCCTGCGCCTCATGCTGGTCGACGGCGCCTTCGCGCCGGAACTGTCCACGCTCGACGCGATTCCCGAGGGCGTCTCGGTGCAATCGCTTGCCGATGCGCTGGTCTCGCCGCGCGAGGATCTGACCCGCATCCTCGCCGGCCCCTCGGTCGGCGCGGACGACACCGGCCTGATGCTCAACACCGCGCTGATGCGTGACGGCGTCTTCGTCGAGATCGCCGAGGGCGTCGAGCTTGAGCAGCCCGTCGTAATCATCTCGCTCGCCTCGGGCGAGGAGGAGCGGGCGGTGTTCCACCGCTCGGTCGTGCTCGCCGGCAAGGGCGCCAAGGGAACGATCGTCGAAGTCAGCGAGGCGGCGGGCACCGCCGCGCAGCAGATCAACGGCGCCATCGTCTTCGAGACCGGTGACGAAAGCGAGATCCAGCATATCCGCCTCGTCACGCGCCAGGCCGCCGCGAGCGTGCAGGTGCAAAGCCTGCTCGTCACTGTCGGTGCCCACGCCAAGTTCGACTCCTTCGCCCTCGTCGCCAACGCGGGCACGCTGCGCCAGCAGCACTTCGTCCGCTATGCCGGCGAACACAGCGAGATCGGCCTGCGCGGCGTCAATCTGCTCCGTGGCTCCGAGCACTCCGACGTGACGCTGATCGTCGACCACGAGGTGCCGCACGGCACCAGCCGCGAGCTGTTCAAGACGATCGCGGGCGGCGAGGCCACCGGCGTCTTCCAGGGCAAGGTCATCGTGCGCCAGCATGCGCAGAAGACCGACGGCAGCATGAAGAGCAACGCGCTGCTGTTGAACGACGGCGCGACGATGTTCAACAAGCCCGAGCTCGAGATCTTCGCCGACGACGTGGTCTGCGGCCATGGCGCAACCGTGGCGCAGATCGACGGCGACCAGCTCTTCTACCTGATGGCGCGCGGCCTGCCGCGGCCGCAGGCGGAAGCGCTGGTGCTGCAGGCCTTCGCCGGCGAGGCGGCCGAGTTCATCGCCGACGAGAACCTGCGCGATCTGGTCATGGCCGAGGTCGAATCCTGGCTCAAGGCCCGCGAGGCCGCTTCCGAGGTGAGCACCGTCTGATGCCCTACATCAATCTCCAGATCACCAAGGGCGCGACGCGCGAGCAGAAGGCGCAGATCGTCAAGGAATTCACCGAGACGCTCGTGAAGGTGCTCGGCAAGAACCCGCAGAACACCCATATCGTGATCCAGGAGATTGAGCGGGAGGATTGGGGGCATGCCGGCGCGCTCGTCGCCGACCGGCAGCCCGGCACCGGAAAGGCGTGAGGATGAACGCGGTCACCGGCCAGCCCGTGCTAAAGCCCTATGACGTCGAGACCGTCAGGCGGGATTTCCCGATCCTGTCGCGCGAGGTCTACGGCAAGCCGCTCGTCTATCTCGACAACGCCGCCTCGGCGCAGAAGCCCGAGGTGGTGATCGAGGCGATGTCGCGGCTGATGCGCGAGGACTATTCCAACGTCCATCGCGGGCTGCACTATCTCGCGAACGCTTCGACCGAAGCCTATGAAGCCGCTCGCGAAAGTGCGCGGCGCTTCCTCAATGCCAAGCACCTTGAGGAGATCGTCTTCACGCGCTCCTCGACCGGGGCGCTCAACACGGTCGCATCCTCCCTCGGGCGCCATCTGAACCTCGGCGAGGGTGACGAGATCATCGTCTCGATCCTCGAGCACCACTCCAACATCGTGCCCTGGCACTATTGGCGCGAGCGCCATGGCGCCGTGCTGAAATGGGCTGGTATCGACGAGGACGGCAATTTCCTCGTCGAGGAATTCGAGAAGCTGATCACGCCGCGCACCAAGGTCGTCGCGCTGACGCATATGTCGAACGCGACCGGTACCATCGTGCCGATCGCCGAGATCGCCAAGATCTGCCGGGCGCACGGCATCCCGCTTGTGGTCGACGGCAGCCAGGGCGCCGTGCACCTGCCGGTCGACGTGCAGGCGCTGGGCTGCGACTTCTACGCCTTCACCGGCCACAAGACCTATGGGCCGACCGGTTCCGGCATCCTCTGGGGCCGCAAGGAATGGCTAGACAAGCTGCCGCCCTATGAAGGCGGCGGCGAGATGATCGTCACCGTCACCGAGGATACGGTGACCTATAACGACCCGCCGCATCGCTTCGAGGCCGGCACGCCGGCAATCGTCGAGGCTGTGGGGCTGGGCGCTGCGCTCGACTACATGATGGCGCTCGGCCGCGAGAACATCGCGGCGCATGAGGCCAGGCTCGGCGCCTATGCGATGGAACGTCTCGGCGAGATGAATTCCATCCGCATCTTCGGCAAGGCGAAGGAGAAGGGCGCGATCGTCGCCTTCGAGATGAAGGGCGCCCATGCCCATGACGTCGCGACGGTGATCGACCGCGCCGGTGTCGCAGTTCGCGCCGGCACCCATTGCGCCATGCCGCTTTTGGCACGATATGGGGTGACATCGACCTGCCGTGCCTCCTTCGGCCTCTACAACACGCTGGAAGAGGTCGACAAGCTGGTGGAAGCCCTGCGGAAGGCCGAGAGCCTTTTCGCCTGATAATCGAGGATTTTGAGCCTTGGCCACCTCCGAGCCCATCGCGTTGAAGGAAGACTTGAAGCCGAACGAGCCGCAGGTCGGCTCCGGCACGTCGCTTCCGCCCGAGGAGATCGACCGCCTGACCGATGACATCGTCGCGGCGCTGAAGACGGTCTACGACCCCGAGATCCCGGCTGACATCTACGAGCTCGGCCTGATCTATCGCGTCGACATCGCCGATGACCGCCAGGTCACCATCGACATGACGCTGACCGCGCCGGGCTGCCCCGTCGCCGGCGAGATGCCGGGCTGGGTCGAGAACGCCGTCAGCACGGTGCAGGGCATCGCGGGCGTGACGGTCAACATGACCTTCGACCCGCCCTGGGATCAGTCGCGTATGTCCGACGAGGCGCGCGTCGCTCTCGACATGTGGTGAAAAACGCCGGCTTCATGCCGGCGTGATGGATCGCATTCCATCGCTTCATTGGCTTTCGGCGCGTCCCGCTGGCAGGAAAGGCGATAGAGCCTCAGCTGCCTTTCGGAGCCTGCCATGCCGAGCTTTCCCTTTGAGACCGTCGACGTCTTCACCGACACGCCATTCGGCGGCAACCAGCTCGCCGTCTTCACCGATGCACGCGGCCTCTCCGACACCCAGATGCAGGCGCTGGCGGCGGAGATGAACTACAGCGAGACGACCTTCGTTCTGCCGCCGGACGATCCGGCCAACGACGCCAGGGTCCGGATCTTCACGCGTACGCATGAGATGCCTTTTGCCGGGCATCCGAATGTCGGCACGGCTTTCGTGCTCGCGCGCCACGGTCGCGACCGCGGCGGCGTGCTGCGCTTCGAGGAGATCGCCGGGCTGGTCGAGGTCAAGGTCGCGCGCGATGCCGCAGGCACGGTCACGGGGGCGACGATCGCCGCGCCCCAGCCCCTGACGAAAAGCATCGAGCTGCCGGCCGACGCGATCGCGGCCTGCGCGGGTCTGGCGCCATCGGATATTGTGGTGACGAACCACCAGCCGGTTCGTGCCTCGGTCGGGGTCTTCTTCGTTCTCGCGGAAATGACCGTGGAAGCGCTTTCCCGCGCCACGCCGGATCTGAGCCGTTTCCGGGCGGTGCGCGACGGCACGCCGGGGCTGGAAGGCCGCCTTTCGCTGTTCCTGTATGCGCGGGACGGCGCCGCCGATATCCGCGCGCGGATGTTCGCGCCGATCAGCGGCACCTGGGAGGATCCGGCGACCGGCAGTGCCAGCGCCACGGTCGCAGCCCTGCTGCTCTCGCTCAGTGGCAAGAACGATGCGAGCTTCACGCTGACGCAGGGCGTCGAGATGGGCCGGCCCAGCCTTCTGCACCTGACCGCGCGCCGTGGCGAGGACGGCATCCGCGCCACCGTCGGCGGCTCCTGCGCGCAGATGTTCCGGGGCGAAGCGCTCCTATAGGCCGAGCTCTGCACGCACCCGCTTCGTCAGCCCGGCCGCGGCGAGGCGGTGGCTCTCGCGCAGATAGTCCTGCAAGGCATCGTCCGGCATGCTCTCGGCCGTGAGCCATTGGATCCATTTCATGCCGCGCGAGGCGAGGTAGGGCGCCGGCCGAAGGCCCGGCTGCTCCCTGAGGATGTCGAAGGTCATAGGCGAGCATTTGAAGCTCACGGCCATCTCGCCGTCTTCCTGCTGCCGGGCGATGGCGAAGACCTTCCCGCCGACCTTCCAGACATCGGCGCCGCCCCATTGCACGACATGGCTCGTCGCCGGCAGCGAGGCGCAGAAGGCATTGTAGGCCTCGGGCGACATGTCGGCCTCAGTAGCTCTCGGCGTCGATGCCGTGGCGTGCCGCGGCGGCCTTGATCTGTGACCAGGTCTCGTCGTCGAGCGGGATGCCCGCGGCGCCGCGCTCGGCCCGGACCTTGCGCTCCTTGTCGCCCGGCGCGAGCACTGGATTGGCCGGGTCCTGCGGCTTCGCCGCGCGCACGAAGGCGAGGTAGCTTTCGGTGCGGCTCTTGCGCAGCTCGGCATCCGGCTCCAGCCGGGCCGGATCGATGATCACGCCGAAGAGCGAGTTGATGATCCAGCTCTTCTGCGGCTTCTGGTCGATGCGGGCGGCGCCCATCAATCCGGCCGATAGCAATTCGGCGATCAGCGAAAGGCCGGCGCCCTTGTGGTCGCCGAAGGGCAGCAGCGCGCCGAGCGGGTGGTCCGGGCTGGCGAAGACATGCGCCGGATCGGTGGTCGGTCGGCCTTCGCCATCGATGATGTAGCCGGGTGGCACCTGCTCGCCTTTGTTGAGGGCGACGCGGGCCTTGCCGTGGGCCATGCGGCTGGTGGCGAAATCGAGGATGAGCGGCTCGCCCCCGGGAACCGGGATGCCGATCGCATGCGGATTGGTGCCGAAGCGCGCCTCCTTGGCGGCATAGGGCGCGACGATGGGCGGGCGGCCGGCGACATTGACCCAGAAGAACGAGATCAGCCCGGCGGCTGCGGCGACCTCGGCATAGTGGCCGATCCGCCCGATATGATGCGAATCAAGCAGGTTCACGATGGCGACGCCGCCGGCCTTGGCCATCTCGATGGCGCGATCCACGGCGTTGCGCGCATTCGGCTGGCCGAGCGCGACCGCCCCGTCGATGATCAGGAAAGGCGCGGCGTCGACCCGGGCCTGCGGCTGCGATGTCGGGCTGAGATTGCCGTCAGCCAGCGACTGGAAATAGAGCGGGATCATGCCGACCCCGTGGCTGTCATGGCCGCTCAGATTGGCGAGCACGAGATGGTCGGCGGTTTCCTGCGCCTCCGCTTCCGTCCAGCCGGCCTTCATCACCATATCGTGGACGAGGGCGCGCAACGATTCGGGACGGTGCAGGCGATGAGGCATGGTTCTTCCGGGAGTTGGGCGGCCAGGCAGGATGAAACCGCCAGAGTGCATGCCCCGGGCGGATGCGCAATGCATCTGGCGATGGACGCAGGGCTGGGGATTGCATGGCGAGCTGCGTCCATCTCGACGCGAGCCGCCGCGATCCCTATGTTAGAGATGCAATCTTGCTTCACCGGGCCTTGAACCCGGTCGAGGAGGGACGAGGAATGTTTTCGATACCGGGCCTGAAGGTCATTTCGCTGACCGACGCAGCGGCCGCCCGCATCCGCGAGATCATGGCGCAGTCGGCTGGCGGCGACATGCCGGCGCTCGGCCTGCGCGTCGGCGTCAAGAAGGGCGGCTGCGCCGGGATGGAGTACACCTTCGAAATCGCCCGCGCGGTCAACAAGGGCGACGATGTCGTGACCGAGAAGGACGCGACCGTGGTTGTCGACGCCAAGGCGGTGCTGTTCCTGCTGGGCACCGAGCTCGATTTCAAGACCGACCGCTTCTCCTCGACTTTCGTCTTCAACAATCCCAATCAGGTCTCGGCCTGTGGCTGCGGCGAGTCGGTCGAGATCAAGCCGCGCAGCGAAAGCGCGCTCACGGCTCCCTGAACGGTCGACGTGGCCGCGCTCAGGCGGCTGGGCGAGCAGAGCGCCGCCCTCAAGCGCTGGACACAGGGCTCGCGCGGGCGGCCGCCTGCGAGGCGGCCGCCGGACCGCTCAGGCCACGCGGCTCGTCGTCTCGAGCACGTCCTCGGTAACCGTGCGGTTGCGGCCGTCGCGCTTGGCCTGCATCAGCGCCTGATCGGCCCGATCGACCAGCGAGCCGGCGGTGTCGCCGCGGCGGTAGCTCGACACGCCGAGCGAGATGGTGATGCGGCCGAGATTCTCGCTGGTCGAGCGCTTGATCAACTCGCGGGTCAGCAATGCCTGCCGGACGGTCTCGGCGCCGAACTTGCCGGCGATCAGGTCGGCCTCGGGCAGGATGATAGCGAACTCCTCGCCGCCGAACCGGCTGATGACCGCCTTTTCCTTGAACTTGTCCTTCATCGTGCGGGCAACCAGGCGCAGAACCTGATCGCCGGTGAGATGGCCATGGGCGTCGTTGAAGCGCTTGAAGAAGTCGATATCGGCCATCACCAGCGCGAAGGGTTCGCGCCGCAGCGTCGCCTGATCGATCGACTTCTGCAGCATCTCCTCGAAATGCCTGCGATTGGCGAGCCCGGTCAGCGGGTCGGTCAGGGCTTCGGCGCGGGTCGATTCCAGCGCCTCGCGGAGGTTGCGGATCTCGTTGGAGCTGTTGCGCAACTCGGCTTCGAGCTGAGCCTTGCGCGTCACCTCTTCGCGGGTCGAGAGCACGAGCGCCTCGACCCACTCACGCAGCTTCTGCCGGTCCGTCATCGGCGGCACGTCTTCCGACATCGCCGTCAGGCGGCCGTGAAAGAGCTCGCTCGACCCCAGGGCCTTGTCGACCAGTTCCATCATGGCATCGATCTCGCCGAGGACCTGGAGGCTGGTGCGTTCGGCCTGACGGGAAAAGCGCTCCGTGCTGATGAAACGCTCGTAGAGGCTGTCGATGTCGGCAGCGGTGACCTTGCCGTCGTTGCCGGCGAGGATGGCGTTCATTGCCATGCTGACGGCCGGCATCTCGCCGCTGAGATGCGCGTACCAGACCTCGAAAGCGCGGGGATAGCTCGGCGAACCGTGGTGCCGCATAGCGGCGACGACGCGCTCGGCGAGATCGTTGGTGCGGGCGGAAACCGAAGCTTCGTCGTCCATGCCTTCGCCATTCCGATATGAAGCGGAATCGTGGCCTTCGGCCACGTCAGCTTCGATTGATCCAATCGAAGCGGGACATCCTGTCCGTCTATACGGCGGCATGCGCCCGTCCGCTGCCGCGGTGTTCCCGCAGCAGCGACGATCAATCTAGTCAGACGACGTTAAAATCGGGTTGATGACGCAAGGTTATCCGACGCGGGCAGGACGCAGCAGAAAGGCCGGCACGTGATCGCCGAGTCCCTTGACCTGAGGCCCGTCATCCTCGTCGCGCGAGCGGGAATTCCGGCCGCGGCGCGTGCTGTCCTGCTCGCGACGCGCGACCGGCGCAGCCGAGACCTCGGCATCCGGCCTGACGGGCTGGCGGCGTCCGGCGTTGCGCGGGCTGTCCTCGGCTTTCTCGGCCGCTTGAGGGCGAACCGGTTCGGTGGCAGCACGTGAGCCGTGTTCCGGCCGCCCGCGTCCGCGCGCGGGGCGCTTGTCGTCACGGCGACCGCGCCGTTCCTCGCGCGGCTCGCCGGGAGGCAGATCGGCGACGCTGCCGCCTTCGAAGGCGATCGTCTGGCCGGTCAGCTTCTCGATCGCGGCGACGAGCTTTTCGTCATGGCGGGTAACGATGGTGAAGGAGGCGCCTTCGCGCCCGGCGCGGCCAGTACGGCCGATGCGGTGGACATAGTCCTCGGCATGGGTCGGCACGTCGAAGTTGAAGACGTGGCTGACGGCCGGGATGTCGAGGCCGCGCGCGGCGACATCGCTGGCGACGAGGATCGGATTCTCGCCGGTGCGGAAGGATTCGAGTGCCGCCATGCGGGCGTACTGGTCCATGTCGCCATGCAGGGCGACCGCCGGGAAGCCGTGGCGCAACAGCGATTTGTGCAGCGTCGCGACATCGCGCTTGCGGTTGCAGAAGACGATGGCGTTCTGCAGGTCGGTCGCGCCCTTGATCAGGCGACGCAGCGTCTCCCGCTTTTCGAAATCCTGCGAATTCGAGGCGATCAGGCGCTGGGTGATCGTCGTCGCCGCCGTCGCCGGGCGCGAAACCTCGACGCGGACCGGATTGTGCAGGAACTGCTCGGAGATGCGGGTGATCTCCGGCGGCATGGTCGCCGTGAAGAACAGCGTCTGCCGGGTGAAGGGCACGAGCTTGCAGATGCGCTCGATGTCCGGGATGAAGCCCATGTCGAGCATGCGGTCGGCTTCGTCGATGACGAGCAGCTCGACGCCGGTGAGCAGCAGCTTGCCGCGCTCGACATGATCGAGCAGGCGGCCGGGCGTCGCGATCAGCACATCGACGCCGCGCGTGATCTTGGCGTCCTGGTCGCCGAAGGAGACGCCGCCGATCAGCAGCGCCACCGAAAGCTTCTGGTTGACGCCGTAGCGGACGAAGTTTTCCTCGACCTGCGCAGCGAGCTCGCGCGTCGGCTCCAGGATCAGCGTGCGTGGCATCCGGGCACGGGCACGGCCGTTTTCCAGAATGGTGAGCATCGGCAGCGTGAACGCTGCGGTCTTGCCCGTGCCGGTCTGGGCGATGCCCAGAACGTCCTTGCGCGCAAGGACATGCGGAATGGCCTGGGCCTGGATGGGGGTCGGCGTGCTATAGCCTGCGGCCGTGACAGCCGTCAGAACCTTTTCGCTCAAGCCGAGTTCGGCAAATGACATCGCTTATGGCGCTTCTTCAGGGTCGGTGAAACGCGGTGGGGCGACCTGCTCGACCACCGCGTTGGCGCGACAACACTTCCTGCGCGCCTTCGGACCCGTGTGGAATGCAAAGAAAACGCGGCAAAGTCAATCATCTAACCTTGAAAGGACTGCTTTAGCCCCATGAAGGAACCGCTTGTCCTCGTTCCCGGGCTAAGCGCCAACGCCTCGCTCTATGCGCCGCAATGGCCCGCGCTTGCCGATGGACGCCCGATCCTGGTCGCCGAACACAGCTTGGACGACACGCTTTCAGGCATCGCGCAACGCCTTCTGGCGGCAGCGCCGGCCCGCTTCGCGCTCTGCGGCCTGTCGATGGGCGGCTATGTCGCCTTCGAGGTCCTGCGGCAGGCCCCGGAGCGCGTGACGCGCCTTGCCTTGCTCGGCACCACCGCCAAGCCGGCAACGCCGGAAACCAATGTTCCGCGCGAGCAGATGATCGCGTTGACGGAAAAAGGTGCCTTCGACAACGTTACGACCCTGCTCTGGCAGAAGCTCGTGGCGCCGGCGCGGCTCACCGACGAGCCGCTGCGGTTGCTCGTGCGGCAGATGGCGGAGGATGTCGGCGCGGACGGCTTCATTCGGCAGCAGCGGGCGATCATGCAGCGGCCGGACTCGCGGCCGGCGCTGGCCAGCTCAACCTGTCCGGTACTGGTTCTCGTCGGCGAGAAGGACGAAATCACACCTCCCGCGGAGGCCCGCGAAATGGCCGCGCTGGTCGGCGGGCGCGGGCGACTGGCCATTATTCCGGGCAGCGGGCACCTCTCGACGCTGGAGGTGTCAGACGGGGTCACCGCAGAGCTGCTGCGCTGGCTCGACTGAGCTCAGCGGGGCAGGGCGCAGGGATCGAGGCGGGTGTCGCTGGCCGCCTTCGTAATCGAGCCGGTGGTCAGCGGATCGACCGGCTGGCGCTTGGAGACGGCGAGGCTGACAGCCGCCATCCGCTCCTTGTCCAGCGGCACGGTACGGCTCGACATGAAGTTGGCGGCGATCACCGACAGGAAGGCGATGGCCGCGCCGGCCTTGGCGACATCGGCGACCACCGTGCCGCGGTCGTTCTTCCAGAACAGTTCGATCAGGCGCATGGCGCACTCTCCGCGTCTCGTGACCTCACGAGCACCACAGACGACCTTACGGAAGAGCCGTAAAAGCTTGGTTAGCCGGTTCTTGCTGGAAATCGCTCGATCTGAGTGATCTCAACCGGCTTGATCGCATCTCCCGCCAGGAGCGACCGCTGGTCGCGGAAGAGCTTGCGCAGCGCGCCGAGCACGGCGATGACGCCGGGCCGGCTGCGCGAGATATCGTGCGAGACCAGATAGATGTCGTCGCCGGTCAGCTCCGGTGGCGGCTCCAGCCGACGCAATGTCGAATCCGCATCGCCCATGAAGCAGGGCGCCATCGAGAGGGCGCCAGCCGAGCGGATGCTCTCGTAGCGGGCCGCCGAGTCGCCGACGCGCGCGGCAATCGGCCTGCCGGCGGCATAGGTCATGATGTAGTCGTCGATCCGGGACGAGGTTTCACGGTTGACCGAGATGATCGGGGCGGTGGCGGGGTCGACGTCGTGCCGGACATAGAGCGCCTGCATCAGACGGCCGAGCTTCTGCGCGTAATGCCCCGGCTCGATCGGCACCTTGCTCATGCGCAGCGCGATATCGGCCTCGCCGCGGGCAAGATCGAGCCGGCTGCGCGTGCTGATGATGACGATCTCGACGCCGCCGGCCGCGGCCGAGAGCGCGGTCGCATGCATGGTCAGAAGGAGGCTGATCGACGTCGTCGCGGTGACGCGCACCGGAGCATTGGCACGCGGTTTCGCCGCCTCCGCGCGGATCGCGAAGCGGCGAGCGGCAGCCTCGATCTCGCCGGCCTCGGCCGCAAGCTCCAGTCCAATCACCGTCGGGACGAGGCGATTGGCCTCGCGCGCGAAGAGCTGGAGGCCAAGGTCGCGCTCGAGCGCCTTGAGGCGGCGCGCAACAGTGGCCTCGCTCAGCCCGAGCTGAGCCGCCGCCACGGCCATCGACCCGCCGACGGCAATGGCGTGGAAGATCCGGATGTCGTCCCAGGAGGCGCTCCCGGCGGCTGCCGCCAGATCGCCGTCGCGTCGAGATGGAGATGGAGCAGGCTCGGCCATAGCGTCAGCGGCCAGTCGCCCGCCGCGGTCCGGCGCTTGTCGTCATGACGTTCTGTGGAGAGGGGCGGGTTCGGCATCCGCGAACCCTGCCTGCAACGGCAGCGTCGGGCAGCCCGGCGGCCGTGAAGCCCAGCCCCTCAGAGTTGCGGGGCTCGTTCGTCACAGGTCGATAAGCTCCCCGGCGAAGGCGGCGCGTTCCTGGATGAAGGTGAAGCGTGCTTCCGGCTTGTTGCCCATCAGCCGCTCGACCGTATCCGAGGTTTCCTCCTTCGCCTCATGGTCCACCATGACCTTGAGCAGAATGCGCTTGGCTGGGTCCATGGTGGTTTCCTTGAGCTGCTGCGGCATCATCTCGCCCAGGCCCTTGAAGCGTGAGATCTCCGGCTTCTTGCCCTTGAATGCGGTCTCCAGCAGTTCGTCCTTATGAGCGTCGTCGCGGGCGTAGATGCTCTTGCCGCCATGCTGCAGCCGGTAGAGCGGCGGCACGGCGAGATAGAGATGCCCCTTCTCGATCAGCCGCGGCATCTGCCGCCAGAAGAAGGTGACGAGCAGCGACGCGATGTGGGCGCCGTCGACATCGGCGTCCGTCATCACGATGACCTTGTCATAGCGGAGATCGTCCTCGCGGAACTGCGTGCCGATACCGCAGCCAAGCGCCAGGATCAGGTCGGCGAGCTGCTGGTTGGCATTAAGTTTCTCGCGTGTCGCATTGGCAACATTGAGGATTTTCCCGCGCAGGGGCAGAATCGCCTGATTCGCGCGGTTGCGCGCCTGCTTGGCTGAGCCGCCGGCCGAGTCGCCCTCGACGATGAAGAGCTCCGAGCCGGCCGCGCCGGCATTAGAGCAGTCGGCGAGCTTGCCGGGCAGGCGCAGCTTGCGTGTCGCGGTCTTGCGCGAGACCTCCTTTTCGAGGCGCCGCCGCAAGCGCTCCTCGGCACGATCCACCGACCAGTCGAGCAGGCGCAGCGCTTGCTGCGGGGCGGCGGCGAGCCAATGATCGAACGCGTCGCGCACCGCGCCCTCGACGATGCGGGAGGCTTCCAGCGTCGCCAGCTTGTCCTTGGTCTGGCCCTGGAATTCCGGCTCGCGGATGAAGACAGAAAGCATGGCCGCGCAGGTCGCCATCACATCGTCGGAGGTGACCTGCGCCATGCGCTTCGACTGGCCGATGCGTTCGGCATGGTCGCGCAAGCCGCGCAGCAGGGCGATGCGCAGGCCCTGCTCATGGGTGCCGCCATCAGGCGTCGGAATGGTGTTGCAGTAGGAGGAGGAGAAGCCGTCCTCGCCGGTCGCGAGCCAGGCCACGGCCCATTCGAGCGAGCCATGGCTGCCTTCCTTGGTGATCTTGCCCGAGAAGATCGGCTCGGCGACCAGGTCCTTGCCCTCGATCTCGCGGCCGAGATAGTCGCGCAAGCCGCCGGGGAAGCGGAACACGGCCTCCGCCGCGACATCGCCTTCCGGCTTCAGCAGCGACGGCGCACAGGTCCAGCGGATCTCGACGCCGCCGAAGAGATAGGCCTTCGAGCGCGCCATGCGGAACAGGCGGGCCGGGGAGAAATGCGCGCCTTCGCCGAAGATCTGTGCATCGGGATGGAAGCGCACCTTGGTGCCGCGCCGGTTGGCGACGGCGCCGACCGTCTCCAGCGGTCCCTGCGGCAGGCCGCGCGAGAAGATCTGGCGATAGAGCGTCTTGCCGCGCGCAACCTCGACCTCGAGCCGGTCGGACAGCGCATTGACGACGGAGACGCCGACGCCGTGCAGGCCGCCCGAAGTCTCATAGGCCTTGGAGTCGAATTTTCCGCCGGCATGCAGCGTCGTCATGATGACTTCGAGCGCCGATTTGCCGGGGAATTTCGGGTGCGGATCGACCGGAATGCCGCGGCCGTTATCGGTGACGGCAATCGAGCCGTCCTCGAACAATTCGACATCGATGAAGGTGGCATGGCCCGCCACCGCTTCGTCCATGGCGTTGTCGATCACCTCGGCGAAGAGGTGGTGCAGCGCGCGCTCGTCGGTGCCGCCGATATACATGCCGGGCCGGCGCCGGACCGGCTCCAGTCCCTCCAGCACTTCGATGGCTGAGGCGTCATAGCCGGCCTCGGAAAGCGTGCCGTTGCGCGGCGCAGCGCCGGAACCGGCCGGCGCCTTCGGAGCTGCGGCCGGCGAGCGCGCTTCCGGCTTGGGATCAGCCGCGCGAGGCCGCTCCGGCTCCCCGCCGAAAAGATCGCCGTTCTCGTCCATCACTGCCTGATGTTTCCTGATTCGTTCCGCCCAATCCTAGTGCATGAAGGACGGATTGTGCGACTTGGTTATTTGATCCGGCATTCGATCAGGCTCGGTTGCGGCACCGGGCGCCGCGCCTAAGCCGATCTGCTTATAGACAGCTCCCCGACACATCGAAACTCTCTCGTTGGAGCCATGCACCGGTCGTCATCTGCGTGTGACGTTGCCGTGGCAGAAGAGCACCGGAACCGAGGCATTCAGCCTGCGTTAACCATCGCCACCGAGGATCGGTGTCACGATCGGGCCTATGCGGAGAATCGCAATGCGCTATGATCGGGCTGGGAGGGAGAAGACCGTGGCGTCGCGTCAGTCAGTGCCGGTGAAGGGCATCGCGGGTCTGCAGCGCACGGCGCGCCTCGCGGGGGAATGCTTCGGCCATGAGGATGTCGTCGGCGGCTCCCTTTCAGCGGCGCCCGAAAGCGCCTTATCGCGCTGGCTGTGGTGGGGCGCAGCGATCGCCGCAGCGGCCGGGCTCGCCGCTCTGCATTTCTACTGATCGCTCGGACGGCCTGCGCAGAAATATCAACCTTTTGGCCCTACCCCTGAGGGCGGAGGGGCCTTCCGCACATGCGTTGCGTCATCGTCAGCGATTTTGGTTCGGTCAATGGCGGCGCGGCGAAGGTTGCGATCGAAAGCGCGCGTGGCCTCGCGGAGGCCGGCGTCCGGATCGTCTTCGCCTGCATGATCGGTCCCGTGTCCGAGCGGCTGCAGCACCCGAATATCGAGGTGGCACTGTTCGAGGGCGAAGAGGTCTGGAAGGTCGGCAGCCGGCTCGCCGCCGCCCGTCAGGGCATCTGGAACGCAAAGGCGCATGACGCGCTCGGCGCCCTGCTGCGCCGGCAGCCGCCCGGGGAAACGCTCGTCCACCTGCATCAATGGACCAAGGCGTTCAGCCCGGCCGCCATCGCCGCCGCCGGTGAGAGCGGCTTGCCGGTCGCCATCACCATGCACGACTATTTCTCGTTCTGTCCGGTCGGCGGCTATTTCGACTTCCGCGCCGGCAGACCTTGCCACCGCCAGCCGCTGTCGGCGTCCTGCATCGGCAGGAATTGTGATCGCGCCTCCTATGGCCACAAGCTCGTCCGGGTCGCGCGCCAATGGCGCTCGGACGCGGCGCTGCATCGACTGCGCGCGCCGCTCTTCATCCATGTCAGCCCCTTTGCCCGCAGCTTCGCCGAGCCCTTCCTGCCGAAGAATGCCCGCCACATCGTCGTCGAGAACATGATGGAGGCGCAGAAGCGCGCGCCAGCCGATGTCGCGGCCAACCGCCACGCGCTCTTCCTCGGGCGCTTCACGCAGGAAAAGGCGGCCGATCTTCTGGCTGAAGCGGCGGTTGTCGCGGGAATGCCGGTGCGCTTTGTCGGCGAGGGGCCGATGGAGACAGAGATCCGGCGCCTCAACCCGGCGGCGGAGGTGCGGGGCTGGGTTCCGGCCGACGCCGTGTTCGATGAGATCGAGCAGGCGCGCTGCCTCGTCCTGCCGTCGCTCTGGTACGAACCCGGGCCGCTCGTGATCGCCGAGGCGCGCTCGCGCGGCGTGCCGGTCATCCTCGCCCGCACGACCGGCCCGGCGAGCTGGATCGGCGACGGTGAGGATGGGCTTCTGGTCGAGGGCGGCGACGTCGCCGGTCTGGCCAAAGCGCTGGCGACATTGCGCGACGACGATATCGCGACCCGCATGGGCGCCGCCGCCTATCGCAACTACTGGGCCGAGCCGCTGACTCTCGAACGGCATGTCAGGCGGTCGATGGCGGGCTATGAAGCCCTGCTGGCACAGGCGGCGTGAGGGCGGCATGGCGAAGCTCGGTGCGCTCGCAGCCTATCTATACCAGGCGGTCTTCGCTTTCGGGCTGCTGATCGTTCTCTCGCATCTGCTGCCGGCCGGCGACTACGCCGCCTATTCGCTGTTCGCCTCGATCGCGCAGTTCGGAGCGATCGCCTTCTTCGAATGGGTGCGCTTCGCCTGTAGCCGCTTCTATCCCGGCCCGGACGCAGCGAGCGAAGCGGCGGAGCGCGGCACGATCACCCTGGAGTTCGTCATAAGCGCCGCGCTCTGTGTCGTTGCCGGGCTTGCCGCGATGACATGGGGCGCATCGGCCTGGACCGGGCTGGCAGGGGCGGGCGCGGCGATCATGATCGCCGCAGGAGAACTGCACCTGACCATGCTGCGCTTCCGCGGCGCCTTCAGCCTGTTCTCGCGGCTGCAGAGTCTGCGCGCCTCGCTGATCGGGGCCGCGACCGTCGGCGGAGCCCTTGTCTCGGCCGATTTCATCCATGTCGTCATGGGCATCCTGCTCGGCAACGCTCTGTATTGCCTCATCGCCTTCATCGCCGCGCACCATGTGCTGGGCTGGTCCCTGCGGGCCGATATCGGCGCCGCGCAGCGTCATCTCGCTTATGGCGGGGTCTCGGCCGGCGCCTCCATCGCAGGGCTGCTGGGACCCCTCGGCCTGAAGGCGATCCTGGTCGCCGCCTTCGGCGCCACGCCCGCCGCCGGCGCGCTGCTGGCGCTCGACCTGCTGCAGCGCCCCTTCATCCTGATCGTGTCCTCCCTGCAGGCGATCCGCTATCCCGACCTCGTCGCGCTTTATGATCGCTCGGGCGCCGGGGGCGCCCTTCGGCAGGAGCTCGGGCGCTACTACGCGCTGCTCGCAAGCCTGACGCTGGTCGGTGGCGCATTGCTGCTGGCCGTGATGCAAGGGGCGGCCGAGCTCGTCGTCCCGCGCGACCTGCAGGCCGCATTCCTGCGGACGGCGCCGGCTTTCACGCTGATGGCGCTGATCCGCGCGCTGGTGCAGGCGCTGCTGCCGACGCCGGCGCATCTGCTGCGGCGCCTGCTTGCCATCGCCGGCCTCGCAGCCCTGGATTGTGCGTTGATGTGTGCCGGTGCCCTGCTTGCGATGTGGCTGGCGCCCGGAGGCGACGCCGTCATCGCCATCGGCGCCGCCCTGGGCGCGGGGCTTGCGATGCTGACGGGCCTGCCGCTGCTGAGGCTCTTGCCCTTCGAGATGCCCTGGCGCCCGGTCGTGCTGGCGATCCTCGCTCTGGTCGCGGCCCAGCTTATCGCGACAGGGATGTCCGGAAACGTCCTGCTGTCGACGGTGGCGGGTCTCGCCGCTGTCCTGCTTCTGGGCGCAGCGCCGATGCTGACCGCCTTCCGCTGGGCGATCCGATAGACCTCGAACTCCGCCGGGCTTTCGAACGAGGGGACGTGCGTTCCCGGGTGAGGGCGTTTGCGTGAAGCGGGCGCCCGGCTCTCATTCGGCAAGCGCCAACGAAAAACCGGGGCGTTGCCGCCCCGGCTTCCCGGCTGGCCGCGGGTCCGCGGCCGTTAGGATCGCCGGCCGGCTCCCTACGAAGCCGGCCGAAACCCTCAGTAGGAGTAGTACATCGCGAACTCGATCGGGTGAGGCGTCATCTCGAAGCGCGCCACATCCTGCATCTTGAGCTCGATGTAGCTCTCGATGAAGTCGTCGTTGAAGACGCCGCCGGCCTTGAGATAGGCGTTGTCCTTCTTGAGCGCTTCCAGCGCCTCGCGCAGCGAACCGCAGACGGTCGGGATCTTCTTCAGCTCGCGCGGCGGCAGGTCGTAGAGATCCTTGTCCATCGCCGGGCCGGGGTCGATCTTGTTCACGATGCCGTCGAGGCCGGCCATCAGCATGGCCGCGAAGGCGAGGTAGGGGTTCGCCATCGGATCGGGGAAGCGGACCTCGACGCGCTTGGCCTTCGGCGAAGTCGTCCACGGAATACGGCACGAAGCCGAGCGGTTGCGCGCCGAATAGGCGAGCAGCACCGGAGCCTCATAGCCCGGGACGAGGCGCTTGTAGGAGTTGGTCGAGGGGTTGGTGAAGGCGTTCAGCGACTTCGCATGCTTGATGATGCCGCCGATGTACCACAGGCACTCCTGCGAGAGGTCGGCATACTTGTTGCCGGCGAAGAGCGGCTTGCCGTTCTTCCAGATCGACTGGTGGACGTGCATGCCCGAGCCGTTGTCGCCATAGATCGGCTTCGGCATGAAGGTCGCGGTCTTGCCGTAGCTCTGGGCCACGTTGTGGATCGCGTACTTGTAGATCTGCATCAGGTCGGCGGTGTGCGTCAGCGTGTCGAACTTCATGCCGAGTTCGTGCTGGGCCGAGGCGACCTCGTGGTGATGCTTCTCGACCTTGACGCCCATGGCCTGCATGGCCGCCAGCATCTCGCCGCGCATGTCCTGCGCCGAATCCTGCGGCGGAACCGGGAAGTAGCCGCCCTTGGTGGCGATGCGGTGGCCGAGATTGCCGCCCTCGTAATCGGCATAACCGTTGATCGGCAGCTCGACGTTATCGAGCTTGAAGCCGGTGTGGTACGGATCGGCCGCGATCTTGACGTCGTCGAAGACGAAGAACTCGGCCTCGGGGCCGACATACACCGTGTCGCCGATGCCGGTCGACTTCAGATAGGCCTCGGCCTTCTTGGCGATGCCGCGCGGGTCACGGCCGTAGGGCTCGCCGGTAGCCGGCTCGAGCACGTCGCAGTTGATGACCATCGTGGCGGCCGAGAAGAACGGATCCATCGTCGCGGTGGTCGGATCAGGCATCAGCAGCATGTCGGACTCGTTGATGGCCTTCCAGCCAGCGATCGAGGAACCGTCGAACATCGTGCCTTCGGCGAAGATGTCCTCGTCGACCATGCCGACGTCGAACGTCACGTGCTGCCACTTGCCGCGCGGGTCGGTGAAGCGGAAGTCGACGTATTTGACGTCATTGTCCTTGATCGCCTTGAGGACATCCTTGGCGCTTTTCATTTCAGCATTCCTCTTGCCAGCAGTTTTCAAACTCGTAGGCCGTCGCCGGCTCCAATCCAGCCGCGGCCTTTGATCCCTTGATGCGGGGGAAATAGCTCAGATCGCGTCCGCGCCGGTCTCGCCGGTCCGGATGCGGATCGCCCCCTCGACCGTCGATACAAAAATCTTGCCATCCCCGATGCGGCCAGTTTGAGCGGCCTTGACGATGGCCTCGATGGCGCGGTCCACCATTTCGTCGTTCAGCACGATCTCGATCTTCACCTTCGGCAGGAAGTCGACGACGTACTCGGCGCCGCGATAGAGCTCGGTATGGCCCTTCTGGCGGCCGAAGCCCTTTGCTTCGAGCACCGTGATACCCTGCAGGCCGACCTCCTGAAGCGCCTCCTTCACCTCGTCCAGCTTGAAGGGCTTGATGATCGCTTCGATCTTCTTCATGCGCCGATCGACCTCCACTGCGCTTCCAGGGTCCGGCACGTGCCGGAAAGAGAACTGCAAAAATCCGTCGTCGCGGGCTGGGCGCCCCTCGGCTTCGAACGATTGCGACCGTACGTCTGCTCATAGCATTGGCGCAAACGCCCCGCCATGCGGCAGACCCCTTCGAAGCGCCCGTGCAGGAGGCAAAAAACAGCACAAAAATGGATCATGTGCTTAATTTTATAGCAAGTCATTCGAGACGCCTTCTCTTGCGATATCGCGCCAGGCCGTCCCATCATGTCGCATGACGATTTCTGAAGCCGAAGCGATGCAGCTATCGGGTCTCGCCCTGCTTTCGACAGACCAGATGTGCCGGGCGGACGGCATCGCGATCGCCGCCGGCACGGCGGGCATCGCTCTGATGGAGCGCGCTGGAAGCGCGGTCGCCGAGGCTACGTTGCGGCGCGTCGGGAAGGGGGCCAGGGTCGCGATCGCCTGCGGCCCCGGCAACAATGGCGGCGATGGCTTCGTTGCGGCCCGGCTGCTGCATGCGCACGGGGTCACGGTGCAGGTCGCGCTGCTGGGTTCTCCAGACGCCCTCCGGGGCGATGCCGCGCTCGCCTTCGCGCAGTGGAGCGGGCCGGTTCTACCGCTCGCATCGCTCGCCGACGGGGCGATCGATCTCTATGTCGATGCGCTGTTCGGTGCAGGCCTCGCGCGGCCGCTTGCCGGCGAGGCAGCTGAAGCCGTAACGCTCATGAATGGCGCGGGCCGCCCGGTGATCTCTGTCGATATTCCCAGCGGCGTATCCGGGGATACCGGTCAGGCCGAAGGCCCCGCCGTTCGCGCGACTGAAACCGTGACCTTCTTCCGGCTGAAGCCCGGCCACCTCCTGCTGCCGGGACGCTCCCTCTGCGGGGAGATCGTCGTGGCCGATATCGGTATTCCCGCTGCGACCGCATTGGCCGAGATAGCGCCGGCCGCCTTCCGCAACGAACCGGCACTTTGGCTCGCTGCCGTGCCGCATCACGGCCTCGACACGCATAAGTTCCGGCGCGGGGCTGTTGCTGTCGCCGCAGGCGGCATCGCCGGTGTCGGCGCGCCGCGTTTGAGCGCGCGGGCTGCGTTGCGGATCGGCGCCGGGCTCGTGACGATCCTGTGCGCGCCGGGGGCTCTGGCAGCCCACGCCTCGCGCGGCCCGGACGCAGTGATGCAGCGCCCGGTGGCGGGCGGCGAGGCGCTTGCGGAATTCCTGCAGGACCGGCGGATCTCCGCGATCGTGGCAGGCCCGGCGCTGGGACTGGATGAGCGGGCCGCCGCGCTGGTCCGCTCGGCCCTCGCCAGCGACAGGCCGGTCGTGCTCGATGCCGACGCCCTGACCTTGCTTGCGACATCGCTCCGCGAGGAAGCCTCGCCCCCGAACCCCGCTCATCCTCGCGTGTTCACGCCGCATGAAGGTGAGTTCCAGCGCCTGTTCGGCAAGGAACCCGCGATTGCGACGGAAACCTCGAAGCTGGAGCGCGCGCGCAAGGCGGCGGCTCGCTCCGGTGCCATCCTCGTCTACAAGGGGGCTGATACGGTCATCGCCGCGCCGGACGGGCGGGCGGCGATCAACGCCACCGGCTCGGCGGCGCTGGCCACTGCGGGTTCCGGCGATGTGCTGGCGGGGCTGATCGCTGGCCTGCTCGCGCAAGGGATGAGCGCCTTCGAAGCGGCTTGCGCCGCCGTTTGGCTGCATGGCCGGGCAGGAGAGGCGCTTGGCATGGGGTTGATCGCGGACGATCTGCCGGAGGCGATCCCGCCATTGCTCCGCAACCTGTCCGTCGGGTGAAGCCCCACGCCGAGGAGAAGCCCGCCCTTGTGGGGCGGGCCTCGCTCGGTTCCCCAAGCGAGTATCGCTTAGCTGCCCGAATAGGTTACGGCAGGCGCCGCGTGGAGCTGGTCCTTGGTCATCGTGATCTTGCCGTGGTCCGGATACATCGCCGGCGCTTTGGGAGCCGCCGCGGCCGGAGGCGTGGACGGCATCGCGCCGCCGGTCCCGGCTGCACCACCGCTGCCCGACGAGGCCGGCGCCGGCGCCGGCGGCGCGATCGGCTGGTCGCTCCAACTCACCTGCTCGAACGGAATCGCGACATCCTTCGCGCCGATGCCGAGGAACCCGCCAACGCCGATAGTCACCATCTCGACCTTGCCGGTCTTGTCCATGATCACTTCCGTGACGTCGCCAACTTTCTTGTCGTCAGGGCCGTAGATGTCGACGCCGATCAGCTTGGTGGCGCGCCACTTGCCGTGGCCGGCGAGATTGGTCGGGGCCGGCATGCTGCTCTCGGCAGAGGTCGAGGCTTTCGGCGCTGAAGACGGCGGCGAGGGTGCATTGGTCTGGGCGAGCGCGGTCGCCGCGAGCAGGCTCGCGGCGACAGATGCGAACACAACATGTTTGATCATGTTTTCCTCCTGAGTGCTTCCGCAGAGATGCGGGTCGTCTTAGCAACAACCGCGATTCAAATTTGTTCAGATCCTGCGTTTCGAAGCTGGCCCGAAGCATTTCGGAAAATAACATCTAGCCGAAGACGGTGGCTTCGATTCGGTTCTGAAAGAATTTGCTCGCGGAACGAGGCCATGCTCGTATGCTGCGGAGGAAGAACGCCGGGAGCACGGCACTGTTCCATCCGAGGAGGAGACTGCGATGTCGCCGGCTATGGTTACGGTTGCGCTGAGCAGGGAGGTTCTGGCAGCGCTCGATCACTACATCACGACGCAGAACCCGCCCCGCACCCACGCCGAATTGATCGCCGAGATCGTTTCGCAATGGGCCGCGACGCATGGGGGGCAGGGCGGTCCGCCGGATGAGGGGTTGCGCCCCGAGGAACTCAACGCCAGCAACGACTCCTAGAGAATGTCCGCGTTTCTCCGAATCGCGGACATTCTCTATCTCTTTGTTTTATCGTACTTTCTTCACGAAAACTGATGTCCGCTTCGCTCGAAAATGCTTGAGGGGCGCGCGTATTGCCCCCCGGCTAGCTGCGCCGGCATCAATCGTCGGCGTCGTCGCGGCGAAGCTCGAAGGAGAGCATAGCTTCGGCGAGGGCATGTAGTTCCTTTTCCTTGTCCGGGGTGTCCGGCAAGGCGTTCAGTTCCTTCACCCGTTGCTGGGCGCGGTCGTAGTCCTCGTCGCTATGGATGACGATGGGCAGTTTCACGTTGCGATCTCCTTTGCTCGTCTGGCTCGCCGCCCCGCCTCCAGGGCGCATCGCGGCGATCCTGCGCTCGTCGGGAGCCGATGAAGCGGCCAGGTGGCGCGCTTCGGTTCCGAAGGCCCCGCTTAAGCGTTCGGCAAGGGCATGTCGGTCATCATAGGGCTCTGGGATTGGACGGGAAGAGGCGATGAACAGGTTGTTCCTCCTGGCGCTGCTGGCCGGCGGCACTTTGCCGGCTGCGTCGCTGCCGGCCGCGGCCTTCTGGCAGCGCTCGCAGGTCTCCCGCTGCAACGACGCGACCACCGAGGCTGAGCGCCAGAGGCTGCGCTGCTGGGAGCTCAACGCCTATGCCGATCCCGGCTGGCCGGCGCTCGGTGCCGGCGTTGGCTTGGGAGGTGCCTATTACCTCGGGCCGCCGGCCCCGCCTGTGCATAAGGGCGGCGTAACGCGCCGCCTCGGCTGAACGCGCGAAAACTGCCGTCTCCCTGCGTAAGGGGCTCGCGAAGCAGCCGGCGTTCGTGCCAGAATTGCGTCGCGCGCCGACAAGGCCAGACGCCTTTTCCAAAGACGCACTTGTTTGACGTGACGGCGATCGGAGATGCCGCCGGCTGCCGACCTTGCAAGCCGTCTCCGTGACGAAGGAAGAGTTGGAGGAATCCATGACCCTGCGGATCAATGACACGGCCCCGGACTTCGCAGCCGATACGACGGAGGGACCGATCCAATTCCATGACTGGATCGGCGACAGCTGGGCGGTTCTGTTTTCCCATCCCAAGAACTTCACCCCGATCTGCACCACCGAACTCGGCATGATGGCCGGCATCAAGGGCGAGTTCGACAAGCGCAACGTCAAGATCATCGGCATCTCGGTCGATCCGGTGGAGAGCCACCACAAGTGGAAGGCCGACATCCAGACCGCGACCGGTCACAACGTCACCTATCCGATGATCGGCGACAATGAGCTCAAGATCGCCAAGCTCTACGACATGCTGCCGGCCTCGTCCGGCGACACCTCCGAAGGCCGCACGCCGGCAGACAACCAGACCGTGCGTTCGGTCTTCCTCATCGGCCCGGACAAGAAGATCAAGCTGACGCTCACCTATCCGATGACGACGGGCCGGAACTTCCAGGAGATCCTGCGCGCGATCGACTCCATCCAGCTGACGGCGAAGTACCCTGTGGCGACCCCGGCGGACTGGAAGCCGGGCGAGGATGTCGTCATCGCCGGCTCGGTCTCGGACGAGGACGCCACCAAGCGCTTCGGCCTCTTCGAACGTGTCCTGCCTTATCTCCGCAAGACGAAGCAGCCTTCCGCTTGAGGAGGCTATGGCGCCCGCGACAGGCGTGGCGGGTGCCGATCGGCCCGGAGGCATTGCCTTGCCGCGGCCGTATCCGGCGTTGACGCAGGCAGGGGAGCGTTGAAGTGGACATCACGCAGCTCAAGCCGTCGGTCCGGGGATTCTACGATCCGCCGACCGGCTCGATCCAGTACGTCGTCGCCGACCGGGTGACGCGGCAATGTGCGATCATCGATGCGGTCCTCGATTTCGACGAGAAGTCCGGGGCGGTCGGCACCGAGAATGCCGACGCCTTGCTCGATTATCTGCAGGCCGAGGGCCTCACCCTCCAGTGGATCCTCGAAACCCACCCGCATGCCGACCATCTCTCGGCCGCGCATTATCTCAAGAGCAGGACCGGCGCGCCGACCGCGATCGGTGAGCGCATCGTCGACGTCCAGAAGCTCTGGAAGGCGATCTACAACTGGCCCGGCTTTCCGGCCGACGGCTCCCAATGGGACCACCTGTTCGCCGATGGCGAAGAATTCCTGATCGGCGAGATGCCGGTCCGGGTCCTGTTCTCCCCCGGCCACACCCTCGCCTCGATAGCCTACCTCGTTGGCGATGCGGCCTTCATCCACGACACGCTGTTCATGCCCGACAGCGGGACGGCGCGGGCCGATTTTCCCGGCGGCGATGCCGGCCGGCTCTGGCGCTCGATCCAGGCCATCCTCGCCTTGCCGGACGGGACGCGGCTGTTCACCGGCCATGACTACAGGCCGGAAGGCCGGCCGCCCCAATGGGAGAGCACGGTCTCCGAGCAGAAGGCCGCCAATACCCACATCGTCAAATGCCGGAGCGAGGCGGAGTTCGTCGCCCTGCGCGAGGCGCGCGACAGGACGCTGCCGATGCCGCGCCTGATCCTCCATGCCCTGCAGGTCAACATCAATGGCGGGCGCCTGCCGGAGCCCGAAGCCAACGGGCAGCGCTACCTGAAGTTTCCGCTCAACGCGCTGAAGGCTTGCGGCGCCTGAGCCGAATAGCGAACGGGTCGGGCATCTGCGCCGGTGGCGCGGCGCTCTTCTCGGCAGGCTCGAGCGCTCGCGCCTCGCCTTCGCTGCGGCGAGGACGGTGGTTCACGCATGCTTCTGATCGCCCGCGCGAAGCGCACGAGCGTGAGAACGGGGCTGGCGGAGCGCCGCGAGGCGCGGGGTAGAGTGACCACTTCCATTGAGCCAGGAAGCGGCGCGGATGGAGCCCCATCCGCACGCCCCGCGGCGCTCCGCCTTCGGCGATTTCAGTCTCCGGGCCGCGCTTCTACGGCTCTTCGGTGCCGGCCCCGCTCGCCTCGACGCCAGCTCGGTTCTTCACCTCGTCGCGTCTCGGCTTGCGGGGCCTTTCCCGTCGAACGTCCCAGCGATGCTCCTCGCGCAGGGGCCATAGTACCCCCAGGGCGGTGCCCCGAAGCCTCCCGGGAGCGGGGCGTAACCCCCGCCCGCAGGCGCCGGCCCTCACCCAACCTCCAGCATACCTCCGGACGGCCGCCCCGTTTGGGTGATGGGCGATGGCAGGATAGGGGACAGGCGAGGGGCGGGGATAAGTCCGGTTGGACAAGCGTCATGCGCGGGCTCGCCCCGAGCATCTCATGACGGCGAGACTCCGGCGCCTCCTCCGGCCCGAGAATGACGAGGAGGCGAGGGAACCGCGACGCCTCTTTCCTTCTCCCGCCCATCCCGGGCCTGCCCGAGATCAGCAGTTGAAGTGTCGAAGCCGGCAACAGCGGCTTCGATGCGGGAGAAGGTTCCCCGCGCAATTCATCGCCGGGCGGCCCGCAGCATCACAGCCGCAGGACGTGGATGCTCGGGACAAGCCCGCGCATGACGCCGAGGCAAGGCGACCCCGCCGCCACGCAATTGACGATTCCACCGGCACTGCCCCATGACACGGGCCTCGACAAAGGAGTGCCCCGCCATGAAAGCCGTCGTCTACGAAGCCTTCGGGCAGGCCCCCGAACTGCGCATCCTGCCGGACCCAGTGCCGGAGCCGCACAGCGTCATCATCAAGGTCGAAGCGACCGGCCTGTGCCGCAGCGACTGGCATGGCTGGGTCGGCCACGATCCCGATATCCGCCTGCCGCATGTGCCGGGCCATGAGCTGGCCGGCGTCATCGCCGCGGTCGGCCGCAGCGTCGTGCGCTTCCGCGAGGGCGACCGCGTCACCGTGCCCTTCGTCGCGGGCTGCGGCTCCTGCCCGCAATGCCATTCCGGCAACCAGCAGGTCTGCGACGACCAGTTCCAGCCCGGCTTCACGCATTGGGGCTCGTTCGCGGAATATGTCCGCATCGACCGGGCCGATTTCAACCTTGTGCGCCTGCCCGAGGAGATCGATTTCGCGACGGCGGCCAGCCTCGGCTGCCGTTTCGTGACCTCGTTCCGCGCCGTGGTCGACCAGGGCCAAGTCTCGGGCGGGCAATGGGTCGCCGTCCACGGCTGCGGCGGCGTCGGCCTCTCCGCGATCATGATCGCCAATGCGCTCGGCGCCCAAGTCGTCGCCGTCGACATCTCCGACGACAAGCTGAAGCTCGCCCGCGAGGTCGGCGCCGCGGTGACGATCAACGCCAAAACGCAACCCGATGTCGTCGCCGCCGTCCGCGACGCCACAGGCGGCGGCGCCCATGTCTCGCTCGATGCGCTCGGCCATCCGCAGACCTGCTTCAATTCGGTGGCGAACCTGCGCAAGCGCGGCAAGCATATCCAGGTCGGGCTGCTGCTGGCGGAGCAGGCGACGCCGCCGATCCCGATGGCGCAGGTCATCGCCCACGAGCTGGAAATCCTCGGCAGCCACGGCATGCAGGCGCATCGCTATGGCGCGATGCTCGACATGATCAGCGCCGGCAAGCTCACCCCGCAGCAGCTCGTCGGCCGCCGCATCGACCTCGCCGCATCGATCCCCGCGCTGATGGCGATGGACCGCTTCGAGGGCACGGGCGTGACGATCATCGACCGGTTCTGAGGGGGCGGCGAGGGGCGTAAGCCAGCGTCGCGACCGCCCTCACTCGCGTCATGCTCGGGCTTGACCCGAGCATCTCATGACGAAGAGGCTCCGACGCCTCATCCGGCTAGAGATTTTCGGGTCTGCGCTGCGCTCCGCCCGAGAATGACGCCCTGTTATTCCCCGCCCCGAGCGATCTCCCCGGCGACGCGGGCCTGCGCCCGCTCCATCGCCTCGCCGGGAGAGAGCCCGGCAGCGCGGTTGTCCAGCGCGTAGCGGATCTCCCGGCGCTCATCGTCCGGAATCGCCTGCATGAAGGCGCGCAGGCAGGCCGTGTCCTGGCCCTGGCAACGGCGCGCCCGGCTGCAGGCCTTGTTCGCGCAAACCTCCCAGACGCCGAGAATGTCGGCGAAGCGGCGCAGGATCAGCGGCCGCGCCCTCTGGCAGCTCTCGAAATCGGTGATCGGCGGAATCTCGGTGGGGGTGTTCTGGCGTTTCGGCATGGCGGGTCTCCCTAGGGTCAGGCACGCAGGATCATCCGCCCGCGCGGATGCGCGGCGGGAGCGAGCGGGGCTGGCGGAGCGCCGCGAGGCGCGAGGGATATCCGCAACCGTTGAGCCAGGCTGCGGCGCGGCGGGATTGAGCCACCCGTCGCACGCCCCGTGGCGCCAAGCAGGCAAGTTTACGCAGCCTGCGAACACTTGGCTGCGTGCTCCGGCGACTTTTGGCTCCGGGCCGCGCTTATCGGGCAAAGGCGGTTCGGGATGGGCCGGTTTCGACGCCAGTTTCCCTCAGCGGGTCGTCGCGCCGTCGCCATGCCCCTCCGTCACCGGCCGAGCCTTCCAGCGAGCTCCTCGCACAGGGACCGTAGTGTCCCCAGGGCGGTGCCCCGAAGCCTCCCGGGAGCAGGGCGTACCCCCCGCCCGCAGGCGCCGACCCTCACCCAACCTCCAGCATACCTCCGGACGGCCGCCCCGTTTGGGTGATGGGCGAGGGCAGGATAGGGCGGGTGAGAAGGGGCGGGGATAAGTTTGGTGTCAGGAGGAAAGCCGCAGAGCCGCAACGCTTCTCTCTCCGGGGCGGGAGAGGGTGGCGAGGAGTATTGCCCGTTTTGCTAAACGATCAATAATTCATTCTGGGGATAGGCCGATATCCCTCAACAAAGCCAACGCCTTTTGCAGCCGACCATTGTCCGTCTTGCCTGCCTTGCGAACTTCAATTTCGGCTCGCCAATCATCGACTTTCTCGATGAAAGCAAGCCAATGAACCGTGGCGGCGAGTTCCAGTACTGTGGCCGTGCATCCGGAGAATTTCTCTAACAGCGCGCGCGCGCGCACAGCATTCAAGGCCCCAAGACTATCGGGGGGGGGGGGCTGTCAGTCTTGAAGGTGCTGTATGGGGCGCCATCGGCTACACGAAAACTCACTGTTTCGTTAAGGTTTCCCCAAAACTTCGCGTCTGTGACTGCATCTGAAATCACTTCAGAATATGGCCCGTAATGATGGTACTCAAACGGTGCCCCGCTCTGCATACCAAGCTGATCCAAGAGGTATATGACCTTTTGGATGCGAATACGGCCAACGAGCGCCCCGCCCGATAGGGCGACTGTGCCGACCACCAAATTATCAAGCTGCGGCATAGCTCTCTCCAGAGATGCTCAGGACTTTCTTGCGATCGGTATCGTTAAGGAAATAATAACGAAGTATTTCTTGCTCTTGAAATAGCGCAGCGATGGGCTTTGACAAAGACGTTATGTCAACAATCTTGCCGCCGTCGCGGCGAACGTAGACTTTCTTGTGCGGCTTAACGCTCTCTTTGCTTGGGTCTTTATAAATAGAAAGTGGGGCTCTATCCTCAAATACTGTCTTTCCGATATCGTTTTTCATTGTTTGATCGAGGAATTTGCGCCGTGCAATGTCGGTTGGCTGTGGGTTTACCATGTCAATTGCAACGCCTTTCAGGATTTTCCGAGAGCAGATGCGCTCAGCAAAATCTCGAATCGGGCCATCGCCTTTAACAGCAGATATCTCCAAGGCGCTCCAGACAACCGCATCATCAAGGGCGAAATAACTTTTTAGGTCCGGTGTTGCCTTGCTGTAATAGGCTCTCAATGGGTGATCTCTCGGCACGGCAAGGTGGGCCTTCGAGCCTTTGGCTGCCTCCTCACTGAATGCAAGCAGGAACGCAGACAGCATTTGTTCGATGCCGCGCGTAGCTTTATGTAAATAAACCTGCGAGTAAAGGTGAAATCTGGCAAGTATGAAATTCTCAGCCGCCCGCATCGCTTTTTCTTCAAAGGCGAATGCCTGAATGGTGTCCCCAGTTTCTTCTGTGTCTTCGCCGCTGATTGTTGTGACCTCTACAACGCGCAAGTTGTCTAGAAGCCAATCAAAATCTATCGCTCCGGCCCCAGAGCCGGTCATTAGACGATCGCGCCGTAGATAATCAAGGCGATCCGCGTCGAACGAGCTCGAAACTACAGAGGAATAAAGATCTTGCTCGTCGCCTCGAAGCATTGCTGCGATGTCCTCGGCAACAGATCCGTCCCCTCCAAAGCGCTCTTTAAGGATGCGGCGGATATTACCATCTCTGCGGCAGATAAGTTCCGCTGTCCAATGCTCATGATCTCGGTATTTTTCTTTAGGAAGTCTGATTTTTTCAGCATTCTCAAATGCATGGCTGAATGGGCCGTGGCCAAGGTCGTGCAAAAGCGCAGCTAATAAAGCTGCGCGAACCCTATGTGGTTTTCGTTTGTCACCCGGCACGTAACGTTCAGCAACTTCCATCAACTGACGCGCGATATGGAAGACCCCAATCGAGTGAGCGAGTCGCGTATGCGTGGCGCCTGGATATGTAAACTCCGATACTCCAAGCTGTTTTACACGCCTAAGCCGCTGAAACTCAGGTGTGTCGATAAGCTCCCACGCGGCTCTATCAACCTCATCATCGAGGTTGAACGTGATGAGCCCGTGTATCGGATCTCGGATGCGCTTCAGCATAACCATTGCCATGAACAAATAGGGAACAAAATTGATTCATGCAACTGAATTCCTAGCGATCACGGCTTTGACACTTCAGCAAGAATCAATCGCAGTGAGCGCATAGAAGCGATCTTGGATTGCAGCTCATGGCCAGCGCAACCAAGTTTATGCCAGTTCCACAAGACGATGAGGTTTGTTCGCGAGCTAGGTTTTCTGGCTCTCCGGCTAATGCGGTGGTGGTGCGCCTACTCCGCTGCCTGCCGTGCCACGCTCTTCCCCTTCTTGATCGGCCGGCGGTCGAGCACTTCCTTGAGGAAGCGCGCGGTGTGGCCCTTGCCGATGCGGACGATGTCCTCCGGCGTGCCTTCGGCCACCACCTGGCCGCCGCCGTCGCCGCCTTCGGGGCCCATGTCGATCACCCAGTCGGCGGTCTTCACCACCTCGAGATTGTGCTCGATCACCACCACCGAATTGCCCTGGTCGACCAGCTCGTGCAGCACCTCCATGAGCTTGGCGACGTCGTGGAAATGCAGGCCGGTCGTCGGCTCGTCGAGGATGTAGAGCGTGCGGCCGGTGGCGCGCTTCGACAGCTCCTTGGAGAGCTTGACGCGCTGCGCCTCGCCGCCCGAGAGCGTCGTCGCCTGCTGGCCGACCTTGACATAGTCGAGGCCGACGCGCGCCAGCGTCTCCATCTTGTCGCGGATCGAGGGCACCGCCTTGAACAGGCCCTTCGCCTCCTCGACCGACATGTCGAGCACGTCGGCGATCGACTTGTCGCGGTATTTCACTTCGAGGGTCTCGCGGTCGTAGCGCTTGCCCTTGCAGACGTCGCAGGTGACGTAGACATCCGGCAGGAAGTGCATCTCGATCTTGATGACGCCGTCGCCCTGGCAGGCCTCGCAGCGGCCGCCCTTGACGTTGAACGAGAAGCGCCCGGCCTGATAGCCGCGCGCCTTCGCCTCCGGCAGGCCGGCGAACCATTCGCGGATCGGCGTAAAGGCGCCGGTATAGGTCGCCGGGTTCGAGCGCGGCGTGCGGCCGATCGGCGACTGGTCGATATCGATGACCTTGTCGAGATGCTCGATGCCCTCGATGCGGTCATGCGGGGCCGGGTGGTCGATCGCGCCGTTCAGCTTGCGCGCCACCGCCTTGTAGAGCGTGTCGATCACCAGCGTCGACTTGCCGCCGCCGGAAACGCCGGTGATGCAGGTGAACATCCCCAGGGGAATCTCGACATCGACATTCTTGAGGTTGTTGCCGCGCGCGCCGACGATCTTGAGGCTGCGGCCCTTCTGCGCCTTGCGGCGCTTGGGCGGCACCGGCACCGACATCTCGCCGGTGAGGTATTTGCTGGTGAGCGAGTTCGGGTCGTCGAGAATGTCCTGCGGCGTGCCCTTGGCGACGATCTCGCCGCCATGGATGCCGGCGCCGGGGCCGACATCGACGACATAGTCGGCCGTCAGGATCGCATCCTCGTCATGCTCGACCACGATCACGGTGTTGCCGAGGTCTCTTAGCCGGCGCAACGTGCCGAGCAGGCGCTCATTGTCGCGCTGGTGCAGACCGATCGAGGGCTCGTCCAGCACATAGAGCACGCCGGTGAGGCCCGAGCCGATCTGCGACGCCAAGCGGATGCGCTGGCTCTCGCCGCCCGACAGCGTGCCGGAGGCGCGGGCGAGCGTCAGGTATTCCAGCCCGACATCGAGCAGGAAGGTCAGCCGGTCGCGGATTTCCTTGAGGATGCGCGGGGCGATCTCGTTCTGCTTCTTCGACAACCGCGACGGCAGGTTGGTGACCCAGTCCAGCGCGTCCTTGACCGAGAGCTTCGAGACCTCGCCGATATGGCGCATGTCGATCTTCACCGCCAGCGCCTCGGGCTTCAGGCGATAGCCGTGGCACGCAGCGCAGGGCGTCTCGGACATGAAGCGGCCGATCTCCTCGCGCGCCCAGTCCGATTCCGTCTCCTTCCAGCGCCGCTCCATATTGGTGATGACGCCCTCGAAGGGCTTCTTCACCTCGTAGCTGCGCAGGCCGTCATTATAGGCCATGCGCACGGCTTCCGTGCCCGTGCCGAACAGGATCGCCTTGCGCGCGCTCTCCGGCAGCTCCGACCAGGGCTTGGTCATCGAGAAGCCGAAATGCCTGGCGAGCGCTTCCAGCGTCTGACCGTAATAGGGCGAGGTCGACTTGGCCCAGGGCGCGATCGCGCCCTTCTTCAGCGTCATCGAGTGATCCGGCACGATCATGTCCGGGTCGATCCGCATCTCGTGGCCGAGGCCGTCGCAGACCGGGCAGGCGCCGAACGGGTTGTTGAACGAGAACAGCCGCGGCTCGATCTCGGGAATGGTGAAGCCGGAGACCGGGCAGGCGAACTTGGACGAGAAGGTGACGCGCTTGGCCTCGCCGTTCTCCTCCTTCTCGTCGGCATACTCGAAAACCGCGATGCCGTCGGTCAGCTCCAGCGCCTGCTCCAGCGAATCTGCCAGCCGCGCGCCGAGGTCGGGCCGGATCACGATCCGGTCCACGACCACGTCGATGTCGTGCTTGAACTTCTTGTCGAGG
Source organism: Allobosea sp. 05L423 (assembly GCF_056397745.1). Classification (NCBI taxonomy): domain Bacteria; kingdom Pseudomonadati; phylum Pseudomonadota; class Alphaproteobacteria; order Hyphomicrobiales; family Alloboseaceae; genus Allobosea; species Allobosea sp. 05L423. The sequence goes on from NZ_JBFTOA010000002.1 coordinate 321,707, forward strand.
GCAGGGGCGTCCGGGATCTCGTAGAACTCGCCATTGACCTTGACGCGCTGGAAGCCGCGCTTCAGCCAGTCGGCCATCTCCTTGCGGAACTCGCCCTTGCGGCCGCGCACGACGGGCGCGAGCAGGTAGCCGCGCGTCTTCTCCGGCAGCTCGGTCATGCGGTCGACCATCTGCTGCACGGTCTGGCTCTCGATCGGCAGGCCGGTCGCGGGCGAATAGGGGATGCCGGTGCGCGCCCAGAGCAGGCGCATGTAGTCATGAATCTCGGTGACGGTGCCCACGGTCGAGCGCGGGTTCTTCGAGGTCGTCTTCTGCTCGATCGAGATGGCGGGAGAGAGCCCGTCGATCTGGTCGACATCGGGCTTCTGCATCATCTCGAGGAACTGGCGGGCATAGGCCGAGAGCGACTCGACATAGCGGCGCTGCCCTTCCGCATAGATCGTGTCGAAGGCGAGCGAGGACTTGCCCGAGCCCGAGAGGCCGGTGAACACCACGAGCTTGTCTCTGGGAATGGCGAGATCGACGTTCTTGAGGTTGTGCTCACGCGCGCCGCGCACGGTGATGGCGCGGCTGTTCGGATCGGCCGTGCGGTTGCGGTCGAACATGTCTTCCAGCGCAGCGGCCTGGGCAGCGGCGGTTTCGGTCTTGCGGGCCATCGGGGCGTCCGTTGCGGTGAAGCGCTACAGATAGGGCAAAAGCCGGGCCTTTCCAGCCTCGCGGCGATCTGCCCGGCATGAATAGCACGCAGCCGTCCCGGCTGCTGCCGTCGTCCTGACAGAAAACGTCAGCAGCGGCGAGGGTTCATGTGGGGACGATCCGGCGGATCGCAATCGACTCCGGCGCACGGCCGAATTATCTATAAAACATGACGAAGCCTGCCGAAGTCACCATCGCCGTCCGCATCGCCAGAACCCTTGCGGACAGGATCATCGCCGGAGCGATCGAGCCGGGAGCGCGGTTACGGCAGGACCACATCGCGGAGGAATTCGCGACGAGCCATGTCCCGGTGCGGGAGGCCTTCCGCCGGCTGGAGGCGCAGGGGCTGGCGATCAGCGAGCCGCGCCGCGGCGTCCGCGTCGCCTCCTTCGACCTGTCGGAGGTGAAGGAGGTCGCGGCGATGCGCGCGACGCTGGAGGTGCTGGCGCTGCGCCATGCCGCGCCGCATCTCACCGCCGCCATTCTCGACGAGGCCGAGCGGGCCCGGCGCGATTGCGACGCAGCGACCGATGTCCGGGCCTGGGAGGAGGCGAATCGCCGCTTTCACCGCACGCTGGTCGCGCCCTGCGGCATGAGGCGCCTGCTCGCGACGATCGACGACCTGCATGCGGCGAGCGCGCGCTTCCTGTTTTCGGCCTGGCGCTCGGAATGGGAAGCGCGCACCGATCACGACCACCGCACGATTCTGAATGCTCTGCGCAGCGGAGACCTTGAAACCGCGACGGCGACGCTGGCGCGGCATGCCCAGTGGATCGGCGAGCGGCCCGTCCGCACCGCCTCGGGAGCGACGCGCGGGGCCTTTGCGATCGTCGGGTGAGGGGGAAGAGCTGCGAACTCGGTCCCCGTAAAGATGCACATAACCCGGCCGTCATGCTCGGGCTTGACCCGAGCATCTCCTGCCGAAGAGGGCTCCCCGTGCCCATTCCGGCAAGAGATTCTCAGGTCTCCGCTGCGCTGCGCCCGAGAATGACGCTTGGGCCAGACGGAAGATTCCCAGGAATGCCAACCGGCTTCGCAACGAAGGGCGCGCTTGCCTTTTCCATCGATATATGGACTTTCTCATAGATCAAAGGTCAAAATTATAGATAATTTGACCTCGATGAAGGAGTGACCATGACCGATCTTGCCCTCAGCCGATCCTTCAGCCCGCTGCGGCTGGAAAGCCGCTCGCTCGCCTGGCAGGCCGGCGCCGTGATCGTCGGCAGTCTGCTGCTTGCGCTGTCTTCGCAGATCAAGGTGCCGATGTACCCGGTGCCGATGACGATGCAGACCTTCGCGGTGACGCTGATCGGCGCGCTTTATGGCTGGCGCCTCGGCGCCGTCACCGTGATCGCCTGGCTGGCCCAGGGCGCGATCGGGCTGCCCGTCTTCGCCGGCGCCGTCGGCGGCGCAGCCTATTTCGCCGGCCCGACCGGCGGCTATCTGCTGGCCTTCCCCTTTGCCGCAGCGCTCACCGGTTGGCTCGCCCAGCGCGGCTGGAACGGCAGCCGGGTCGGGCTCGCCTTCGCCGCGATGCTGGCCGGCAATGCGCTCTGCCTGGTGATCGGCGTGGCCTGGCTCGGCGTTCTCATCGGCCTGCCCAAGGCGGTCGCCCTCGGCGCAACGCCGTTCGTCCTGGGCGCCATCCTGAAGTCGGCCCTTGCCGCCGCCGCGCTCAAGGCCTTCGCTCCGCGCGGCTGAGCTGCGAACAACCCTCGCATCGCGACCCGGCGGGCTCGGCCTGCCGGGTTTTTCTATTCGACGTCCAGGATCCAAGGTGCCCGTCGTCGCATATGTCTCAGTTGGGTCGGAGGCAGACGTTATCAAACAAGGCTTGGATTGATCGGCATCGCCGGGCATTTGCGAATCACTGGAGCTTCCGAAAAATGCGCATCGCCGTTCTCGCCGATATCCACGGCAATGTCCTGGCCCTGGACGCCGTGCTGGAGGATCTGCGCCGGCGTGGTGGTGCTGAGCTGTTCGTCAATCTCGGCGACAGCGTCTCTGGTCCGTTGTGGCCGCGCGAGACTATGGAACGGCTCCAGGCGCTCAACCTGCCGACGGTGCGCGGCAACCACGACCGCCGCGTCGCCGCCGACCCCCATGACGAGATGTGGGCCTCCGACCTCTACGCTCGGGAGCGACTGACCGCGGCGCAGCGCGAAGTGCTTTTCACCCAGCCGCTTACACTGGAGATTGCGCCCGGCGTCATCGCCTTCCACGCTCGCCCCGACGACGACGAGAAGTATCTCGCCGATACGGTCGTCAATAGCCAGTTGGTGCGCGCGCCTTTGGCGGCGATCCGGCGCCGGCTGAAGGCGCTCGACCCCGGGTGCCGCATCGCGCTGTGCGGCCACAGCCACCGCGCGGAACTGATCCGCATCCCGGACGGTCCCATCATCTTCAACCCGGGCAGCATCGGCTGCCCCGCCTATGACGATTCCACACCACCGGCCCATGTCTCCGAGCAAGGCTCGCCGCACGCACGCTACGGTATCGTCACCTTGGATGGTGCAGGCCAACCGGACCTTTTCGAGGCCATCGCCGTCGACTACGACCACGAAGCGGCGGCGCGCCAGGCCGAACACGCGGGACGGCCGGAATGGGCCTGCGCGCTCAGAACCGGGTTTATGTCCGGCTGAGCGAAGCGCAGGCCGGGCTGTTCGAGCTTCACGCTGACCGGGCTTTTTCAACACAAGTGGTCGGAAGCCGACGTTCGGCGCGTGCATCGGAGAATGCTTGCTTCCCGGCGGAAGGCCAGCCCCAACTGTTGGCGCATCACGGGCTGGCAGTGCAGACCCCGTCGGCGTGGATTGTGCTCGGTCAGGTTTTCTTGCCGGACAAGCGGGATGATGCGTCTGCAATCATCTCCCGACCATGTTGGGTCATGCCTTCGTTTCCAAGCAGTGATCCCGCCATCTTCACAACAAGCCCCCCTACCATGCGAAAGGTGCTCATGCCGGTCCTGCCCATGCTGCCGGCACCTGCAACTGCTTCGAGTTCGGCATCATTTAACTGAACAGAATTGTTGCGGTCGTCGCTCATGATCAGGCTCCCTCGCGTTTCATGGATTTGATGCGAGAATTAGGCGCGCTCATCCTTACAGGAGCCTTACTCCTCCGCGCGCTCGGGGCGGGGCAGCTTCCGAAATGGGGCGCTAGCAGAAGTTGGCGGGCGGTCCGTAAGCTGGCCGATGCCGCGGCGCCGGCCTTTACCGCCAGCCCCGCGTCGGAGCAGCCCGTGGCATTCGCGGGGCGCGCCCCCCTTCGTCTTCGATCGGCATCGCCGATGACATCATCGGTTCATTCCGTTTCCCCTCGAGCCGACAAAGCTGGAACACAGTCGGCAGATCGGAAATGGAGATCGAGATGACCGACCACAGAACGGGCCCGCGCCGCATCCTCATCGCCGGGGGGAGCTCGGGCATGGGCTTCGCCCTTGCGCGGCGGCTGATACGGGCCGGAGACCATGTGACGATCGTCGGCCGGAACCCTTCCCGGCTTCGGCGCGCGCACGACGATCTCGGGGCTTCGCCGCTGCTCACGACATTCGCTGCCGACATCACGTCAGAAGGCGAAGTGCAGGCTCTGTTTGCGGACGGGGATCTTTTCGATCACATCGTCTGCACGGCTGCCGACTTTACGGGCGCTTACGAACTGCTGCCTGCGCTCGATCTCGACGCGGCCCGGCGCGCCATCGACAGCAAGATCGTTGGCCCGATCCTGCTCGCCAAGCACGGCAGCCCGAGGCTCGCCGCCGGGGGATCGCTGACCTTCACATCCGGCATCGCGGCCTACCGGCCGATGGCGCGGGGAACCGTGGTCGCAACGATAAACGCGGCACTTGAAGGCCTCGTCCGGGCCCTGGCCGTCGAACTGGCTCCGATCCGTGTGAACGCAGTATCACCGGGCTGGGTCGACACGCCGATATGGCAGGCCGTGGCGGGCGAGCGGAAGGCGGAGGTTCTCGCCGGAATGGCGGAACGCCTGCCGGTCGGCCGCGTCGGTCAGCCGGAAGACATAGCCGATGCCGTAGCCTTCCTCATCGGCAATGGGTTCACGACGGGCACCGTTCTTCACGTCGAGGGTGGTCATCGTCTCGTTTGAGAGAACGCCGCGCTCGTCCCGCCCGGGCCAGGAGGAGCGTGAGGCCAGGCGACTGAACGCGTCGGCGACGCCATACCATGTCGAGCGTCGCCACGAGTTCGAACCCAGGCGATGGGATCGCGGCGACGGCACTGCGCGCGAGCGCTTCCCTCGCGGCGAGCCGAGGCACCAGGGCATAGCCGCTGCCAGCCGCAACGAGACGCACGATTGCCTCGATGCTGCCGACCTCCGCGAACGGCCGTGGCGGCGTCAGGCCGGCCCGGCGCCAGGCCTGATCGAACAGATGCCGGTAGACGCAGCCGGGCTCGGTCGTAATGAACGGCTCGGCGGCGAGGGCAACCGGATCTGAAGGAGGCGCGAAGGCGCTTCCGACAGCCGGCGGCCCGATCATGACCAGAGGCTCCCGAGCAAATTCCCGCCGAGCGAGCCTTTCGTCCAGAGCGCCCCTGCGGAACAAAAAGGCTATGTCGTTCGAGCCGTCGAGAAGGCGCTGCAGCAGGTGATCGCTGCCCGCCACCTCGATGCGCATCCGAAGCTCGGGCTGGTTCTGTCGGAGGTCGGCGAGCAGCGCCGGCAGAACCTCCGCCGCAACGGTCTCGAGCGTGCCTATGACAAGTGACCGGTCACCCGAGAGGCTCGCGATCTTCACCGCGGCCTGAGCGTCATCCATCGTCGTCAGGATTTCCTGGGCATAAGGCACCAGCGCCTCTCCGGCGGCCGTCAGACGAAAGCCCTGCTTGGAACGCAGGAACAGGCTCGCTCCCAGAGTGTCCTCGAGGATCTGGATCTGGTCGCTCACGCTGGATTGGGCAAGGTTGAGCTCGCTGGCCGCCCGCGTAGCCGTCCGACAGCGCGCGACAGCGAGGAAAGTCTGGAGCAGGCGCGGGGTCATGTTTCGTGAAACTAGATCATGTCCCCTGCCGATGCGATCACGATTCTCCGGCTGCCGGGGAGCGGAACTTCGTATCGCCCGCGTCGGGGGCGCGAACGGACTGCCCCGCCACGTCGCTCGTTTCTCGTCGCAGCTGCGCTTCGCCGCCGTCACGCGCATAGTCCTGACGGGTGCTGACAGGGTAGGGTGTGGTTTCGCCGCTCCACTTGAGCGATGCTCCCCACAAAGAGGCCGGAAGAACGGATCAATTCGCCGGGCTCCGCGTTACAGCGCGAACCGCCCGCGCGATCGGCCCCGGCGGCTTCTGTCATGGTCAAGCGGGGGAGCGATGACGATGAAAGCTTTTCTTGGAGCCGCAACGCTTGCCATCGGCCTCGGGCTCGGCGCCCCGGCCATCGCCTGCGAGCTCGACCGCCCGTTGAAGATGGCGGGCCTCGACTACGATTCCGCCGCCTTCCACACCGCCGTCGCCAGCGCGATCGCCGAGCGCGGCTTCGGCTGCAAGGTCGAGCGCGTGCCCGGCGCCATCGCGCCTCTGGTCAACGGGCTGGCGCGCGGCGATGTCGACATCGTCATGGAAATCTGGATGGCCAACCCGGTCGAGGCCTGGGTCAAGGCGGCCGAGGCGGGCAAGGTCGAACCGCTGGGCACCGCCTTCCCGGATGCCAACGAGGGCTGGTTCGTGCCGCGCTATCTGGTCTCCGGGCCGGACGCCAAGGCGCCCGACCTGAAGTCCGCTGAGGATCTCAAGCGCTACAAAGACCTGTTCGCCGATCCCGAGGAGCCGGGGAAGGGGCGCTTCTATAACTGCGTCGCCGGCTGGGTCTGCGAGGGCATCAACACCAAGAAGCTCGCGGTCTACGGGCTCGCCGGGGATTTCACCAATACGCGGGGCGGCTCGGGCGAGGCACTGGTCGCTGCGATCGAGGGCGCGCTCAAGCGCAAGCGCCCGGTGCTGTTCTACTACTGGGGGCCGAGCTGGCTGCTGGGCGCCTATGACCTCGTCAAGCTCGAGGAGCCGCCGTTCGACCCGGTTGTTTGGGCGGAGCTGAAGGCGAGCGACACCCCCAAGCGCGCCACCGCCTATCCGACGAGCAAGGTGGTGATCGGCGCCAATGTCGAACTCGCCAGGAAGGCGCCCCAGCTGGCGAGCTTCCTGAAGAGCTACGGCACGACCAGCGACATGACCTCGAAGATGCTCGCCGAGGCGCGCGAGAAGGGCGTCACGCCCGAGCAGCAGGCCGTGGTCTTCCTCAAGACGCAGCCTGACATCTGGCGCAAATGGCTGCCGGCCGATATCGCCACGAAGGTCGCGTCGAGCCTGTGACGACCGCTTTGGTGCCGGAGTTCGGCAAGGCGCTGCAGGCCGCCGTCAACCGCGGGGTCGATGCCGTCGTCACTGGCTATGGCGACAAGCTCGACGGCCTCGGTGCGACGCTGACCGCCCCGGTCCGGCTGGTCGAGACGGCGCTCCAGCACATTCCGGTTCCGGCTTTCGTCCTGGCGGTCGCAGCCGGCGCCTGGCTTGCGACGCGGCGGATCGGCTTTGCGCTGGCGATGGCGGCCCTGCCGGTGGCTCTGGCCGGGCTCGGCGTCTGGGGCGAGGCGATGCAGTCGCTTGCCCTGGTCGCGGTCGCCGTGCTGTTCGTCGTGCTGCTCGGATTGCCGCTGGGCGTCGCGGCGGCGCGGCTGCCGCACCTCGGCCGGGCGCTCGCGCCGCTCTACGACCTGATGCAGACCATCCCGAGCTTCGTCTATCTGATCCCGGTGGCGATGGTGCTCGGCCTTGGGCGTGCGCCGGCACTGGTCGCGACGCTGATCTATGCGCTGCCGCCCTTCGCGCGGCTGACGGAACTTGGCCTGCGCGGCGTCGATCCCGGTTTCATCGAGGCCTCGCGGGCGCTGGGCCTGAAGCCACGGCAGACCTTCTGGCTGATCGAGCTGCCGCTCGCGCGGCTCACCATCCTGCAAGGGCTGAACCAGGCGATCATGATGGCGCTGGCTATGGTCGTGGTCGCTTCGATGATCGGCGCCAAGGGACTCGGAGAGATCGTCCTGCTCGGTCTGCAGCGGGCCGATCCCGGCCTCGGCTTCGTCGGCGGGCTCGGCATCGTCCTGCTCGCCGTGTTGCTGGACCGGATGGCGCAGGCCGTCCTCGTGTCGCACCGGCGGCACGGCTGATTTTGGGGCGGAGCGGGGACGTTCGCCGCTTCTTCCGCGACAAACCGGGCCGGCCACGCTATGAGCTTGCGCGCGCCGTTTCGGCGCAGGCTTTGAAACGGGCGAAGGTTACGGACGATGAATGCGACGGTCGCACTGACGATCGTTCCGCCGGGCGCGCCGCTGCGGGGCCGGGTGGAGCCCCCCGGCTCGAAATCGATCACCAACCGCGCCTTGCTCGTGGCGGCGCTGGCCGGCGGCACGAGCCGGCTGACCGGCGCCCTGAAGAGCGACGACACCCGCCACATGGCGCAGGCGGTGCGCGCGATGGGCGTCACGGTCGACGAGCCCGATGAGACCACCTTCGTCGTCTCGGGAACGGGCCGGTTGCAACCGCCCGCCGAGCCGCTCTTCCTCGGCAACGCCGGTACCGCGACACGCTTCCTGACCGCAGCCGCCGCGCTGGTCGACGGCACCGTGATCGTCGACGGCGACGAGCACATGCGCAAACGCCCGATCGCGCCGCTGGTCGAGGCGCTGCGGACATTGGACGTGGCGGTGACGGCTCCGAGCGGTTGCCCCCCGGTTACGGTCGAGGGGCAGGGGAGCTTCCCTGCCGGGCGCGTGGAGATCGATGGCGGCTTGTCCAGCCAGTACGTGTCCGCGCTGCTGATGGCGGCGGCCTGCGGGCGTGGCCCGGTCGAGATCGCCTTGACCGGCAAGGAAATCGGCGCGCGCGGCTATATCGATCTGACGCTGGCGGTGATGAAGGCCTTCGGGGCGATAGTTTCGCAGCCGGATCCGGCGACATGGCGGGTGGAACCGACCGGCTATAAGGCTGCCGACTTCCTGATCGAACCCGATGCGTCCGCCGCCACCTATCTCTGGGCGGCTGAGGTGCTGACCGGCGGTGCCATCGATCTCGGTGTCGCCCCCTCGGCCTTCACCCAGCCCGACGCGGCCGCGCACAAGATCATCGCCAGCTTCCCGCACCTGCCGGCCGTCATCGATGGCTCGCAGATGCAGGATGCGATTCCCACTCTCGCCGTGCTCGCGGCCTTCAACCAGCGGCCGGTTCGCTTCGTCGGAATCGCCAATCTGCGGGTCAAGGAATGCGACCGGGTGGCGGCGCTGGCGCAGGGGTTGTCGCGCATCCGGCCGGGCCTCGGCCGGGAGGAGGGGGACGATCTTCTGGTCGCGTCCGATCCGGCCCTCGCCGGGCAGACCCTTCCCGCGCGGATCGACAGCCATGCCGATCACCGCATCGCAATGAGCTTCGCGCTGGCGGGCCTCAAGCTCAACGGCATCACCATCCTGGACCCCGCCTGCGTCGGCAAGACCTATCCGGGTTATTGGCGGGCGCTGGCTTCGCTCGGCGTCAGGCTGGAAGGCGACCTGCCGTAGCCTTCCAGCAGTTCGTCTGCGGCGACCGCCTGGCGGTGTGATTCGACAGGGGAAAACCATTTGAACAAAACGGGAACATCATTGATAATGCCTTAATCGGCCGATAGGGTTCGGCTCCGGTCGAGCGGCCGGTTTGTGTGAAGTGCGCAGGAAATGGAGCCTGTCATGGCTGGTAGCGTCAACAAGGTCATTCTGGTCGGCAATCTCGGGCGCGATCCCGAAGTGCGCCGCCTCGGCAGCGGCGAGCCTGTCGTCAATCTGCGCATCGCCACCTCCGAGACATGGCGCGACAAGCAGAGCGGCGAGCGCAAGGAGCGCACCGAGTGGCACTCGGTCGTGATCTTCAACGAGAACCTGGCGAAGGTCGCCGAGCAGTACCTGAAGAAGGGCTCGAAGGTTTACATCGAGGGCCAGCTCCAGACCCGCAAGTGGCAGGACCAGTCCGGCGTCGAGAAATACACCACCGAGATCGTGCTGCAGCGCTTCCGCGGCGAGCTCACCATCCTCGACAGCCGCCAGGGCGGCTCGGATGAGTACGGCGAAGGCGGCGGTGGCGGCGGCTACATGGACGATCGTTCGGGCGGCGGCGGCTCCTTCGGCCGCTCCGGCGCGATGGGCGGTGGCGGTGGCGGCGGTTCGCGCCAGCCGGCCATGTCGGGCGGTGGTGGCGGCGGCGGTGGCGGCCGTTCCTCGTCGACCCATCTCGACGACGATATCCCGTTCTGATGTGCGGTAGATAGCATTTTGTAAACTGTATCCGTAATAGGCTGATCCGATTAAGGAAATTGGATCGGCCTATTCACGGAAGCGCAATTAGTCCCTTGGCGCAATATGCGGGTTCTTGGTTTTGTAAACCGAGAGCCGCTAAGGGGCAGATATGTATCAGGAAATTGCGCCTTTCTATGTAAAACACGGCCGTTTTGGATCGGGCGAGCGCTTTCCGCGCGTTGTCGATGGGGCCGGCATCCTAGCGTTCGATCCGACGATCTACGCGATACATGTCTTGCGAGTCCGAGAAGGCTCCGCTGGCACAATGGAGGCCCATCTCCGCGCAATCGCGTTGCTTATGAATTGGGCCGTCGCGCGCGGCATAGATCTGCGAACTCGGTTTGAAACGCTGGAGTTGATCTCGCCCTCGGAGATCATCGATCTTCGCGACAATCTCCGGCTGCGCGTCAAACGAGAAACTTCGGTCGAGACAAGGATCCGGCCAGCCACAATTGGGGCCGGTGGTTTCTACAATAGATGCCGGTTCACGGCTGAATTCATCACCTGGCATGCTCGCAATGCTCTGATGCGCATGCGATTAGGTGATCCTCGCCTGCCCGAAGGCCGTCGACGCATCGAACAGTTTGAACGGCTGATGCTGGAGAATCTTCCACGCGGCCGTTCTGTCGGCCGGGAAGGTATCGACGAGGCCGCGCAGGCACTGTTCCTCCAGGTGATCAAATCGGGCAATCCGCTCAATCCGTTCCAGCAGCAGCATAAGCTGAGAAACGAAGCGCTTCTGCTGCTCTACTACGAGACCGGCATGCGACGGGCCGAGGCGTTGAAGTTAAAGGGAGAGCACCTCATCGCTCTCGGGAGCAGATCTCCTCAAGTCAGGGTCATCCGTGATCCTGATGATCCTGGAGATCCCCGCCAGATCGAGCCTCGCGTCAAAACGTTACCGCGTGATATCCCGATTAGCGCTGAGCTTGCTCAGCTCTTGCTGCGTTGGATGGTAGTTCGCCGCGATCGCAGTCGTTACGGTGAAGTGCGAAAGACGCCTTACGTCTTCGTGGCTCGCACAGGGCGTCCGTTAGGCCTTCGGACGGTGAACGACATGTTTGACCTGTTGCGCAAAAGGATTGGCGGCTTACCTAAAGCACTTATGCCTCACGTGCTGAGAAACACTGCCAACGACCGTTTCTCGGCCGCTGCGGATGCGCAAGGGCTCAGCGAAGAGCACGAGAAGCAGGCCCGCAATTATACGATGGGTTGGACAAAAGATTCTCAGCAAGGCGATAAATATACGCAACGACACACCCGTAGGCGCGCGGAAAAGGTGATGTTGAGCATGCAAGACAAAAGTAGCGAGGGAAAAAATCGTTGAACGCAGCTGCGAAAATGTACGGAATTGCACCCTCGTTCCCTTCGCAGGGCGTCATTCTCGATCTCGCTGGGCTTCCAGTTGATGCCAGCGGCTGGGTTTGGCGCCTGAACAGCGCTAGAGCATCTCACACACTTAAGTGGTTAGAGTTAAAATTTGAGTCTCCAGATATACTTGAGGCAACGGCCCTTTATTTCAAGCGCTTGATCGAGACCAAATCCCCAGATTCTGTAAGAAATACCTTTAGTGCTATACTGCATGTCTGCAATTCGTCGTCTTTCGCTAAGTCAGATCGCAATGGGACTGCCATCGACATTAGTTTTTTCGGCGAGATGCAGCGATTTTTCGGGTCAGAAGCCCAGTATCGATTGCATTATCTCCGTCACTGGTTTCGGTTCTGCGTGGATCAAGGTTGCTCCGCCTTTTCAGAAGAGGTCGCTTTCGAGCTGGATGCTCGTGTTGTAGGCGGAAACAAGAAGGGCCATGCGGTCCTGTCGCTCGATCCTGACGAAGGGCCTCTCAACGATTTAGAGATCACAGCGCTGCTGAACGCGCTGAGGGCTGCCGGCCAGTCAAATAGCATCGCTTTGACAGAGTTGGCCGCGCTTTGGCTCTGCGTTGCCTTCGGCAGCAATCCGCTCCAGTTTGCTCTTCTTCGTGAAGGCGATGTCAGCGTGATCGAGGAGGAAGGGCGCCGGTTCATCCAGGTCAGTGTTCCGCGGGTGAAGAAGCGAACGGAGGCGCCGCGCCGCGAGTTTCGGCTTCGCAAACTCAACCAAGAAATCGGTCAGGTTGTACTCGACCTGATGGAGGAAAATCGTCGAGGGCGCGAAGCGGGAGGTGATTGGAGCCCCGATCATCCCGCGCCGCTTTTCGTTCGCGGCACCGCCCGATCAGACGAAGGAGGGCCGATGTCTGAGTATGCTCGACATTTATACGCCTCCGAGTTTACCGCCCTGGTGAGGAACGCAGTAGATCGCCTGGGAGTGATCTCGCCGCGAACCGGGCGTCCTCTTGAGGTCACGCCTCGCCGTTTGCGCTACACCTATGCCACGCGGCTCGTTCGTGAAGGGGTCAGTCAGCGAGAGCTCGCAGATCTTCTCGATCATACCGATCTGCAGAATGTGCGAGTCTACTTCGACATTAAGTCGGATATCGTGGAGTCGCTCGATAAGGCCATGGCGCTGGCGCTCGGACCTGTCGCTCAGGCTTTTCTTGGCAAGATCGTGCGTGCGGAGCCTGAAGCCGTTCGCGGGAACGACCCGACCAGCCGGGTGAAGACACTCGACAAGGCGAACGACGAGGTCGTGAGCCTGGGCACGTGCGGGCAGCATTCGTTCTGTGGATTTTTGGCTCCGATCGCATGTTACACCTGTGCCCTGTTCCAACCTTGGATGGATGGTCCGCACGACGTCATATTGAACGACTTGCTGGCGACGCGTGATCGGAAGCTCGCTGCCGGACAGGATGGTCGCATGGTGGCGATCTATGACTCGACGATTTTGGCGATCGGCGATGTGATCTCGCGAATTGAGGCGGCTCGTGCAGCCGAAGCAGCATGAGTGTTCATATACTTCCTTCGGCGCGCGATCTCGATGCGCAACAGAACCTAGTCAACTTCATAACAGGCGCTCGGAAACTCAGCGCTTTTGGCCCAGTCGAGTTCGATGCCCCCATCTGGTGCGTCGAGTCTATCAAGAAAAGTCGGGCTTCGAGCTCACGGCGTGGCGCTAGGACCCTCTATTTTACGGAAGCAAAGCGGGGAGATCGAAACGGCGAAGATCGGGTCCCTCTGCAAGCGCCTTTGGCCGACTTCATAAAGGCAGTTGTTCGACGTCGGGAGGATGCGGCCCCTAAGCATATTGAAGATCATAACACCATTATCCGTGCGGCCCGGTTCCTGGAGGCGCTCATGTCGGACATTGGGTACGACCCATGCCGGCTGCTCGCGGATCACTTCTTCGACGCCGCTAGGGCGTCCCGGGAGGCGGATACAGGAGCGACGGCCTATGTTCTCGGTAAGAAGCTGGCGGAAATCGCGGGCTGGCTCAACAACTACGGCATTGGCAGAGCGAAAATCGACTTCAAGAACCCCAATCCACGGGTGGATGATAGCAACGCTCGGATTGGTGAGGAGGCCGAGGCGCGGCGGGCTCAAAAGTTGCCGAAGGCGGAGGAACTCGATGCGCTAGCTGACTTGGCGAACCGAGTGACGGAACCAGCCGACGTCCTTCGGATCCGCGCGATCGAACTTCTCGTTTGCGGCGGTTGGCGGATCAACGAGCTACTCACTATCCCGGCCGACTGTGAGGTCGAGGAGGAAGCGTTCGAAAATGGCGAGCCGGTGCTGGACAAGGTTGGGAAGCCCATTGTCCGCTACGGTATCCGTTACTTCGGCGAGAAAGGCGCGCCGCCCCTTCCGAAATGGATTCCCTCGCCATTGGTGGATGTTGCGAAGAGGGCGATCACAGACATACGTCGGATTACTGAGCCGACTCGTCGAGTTGCACAGTTTGTGAGAGAAAATCCAGGCTATCTACCAGCTCCTGGGCTTGAACAGGGGGATCTCGACGGCCTTATTTCTGGCCGCGATCTTGAAGCTGTGCTTGGGCTTTCTAAAGGCGGGGGCCAACAGTGGCTGAAACGAAATAAGATCGATCGCCTCGTAGATGGCCGTGTTTGTGCAGTAAAGAGAGATGTTATTGAGGCGATATTGTTTGATTTTCCTGTTGTTGATGAGGGGCGCCTGAAATTTGAGGAGTATATGTTCCTCATTCCTCATAATATGATGCATGCGCGGAGGGCCACGATCTCAGGTTCCGCCCGTTTTCTAACGGATGGGATGATCGCGGACTTCATAAGAGGGAGAGCCGGCGCCCCTTCGATCTTCGAAAAATTCGGCATTGCCGGTGCGGGTGGTCGGTCAATCCGCATGAATACGCATCAGTTCCGCCACTGGCTAAATACCATGGCCCAGGAGGGCGGCATGAGCCAGATGGAAATCGCCCGTTGGTCAGGTCGAAAAGATGTCTGGCAGAACGCGGCTTACGATCACGTCTCGGGTGCGCAGTTGGCGAAGCGCGTCCGAGCCCTGGTCGAAGCCGGCGATATCCGCGGTCCCCTGGCGAAAGTCCAGGAGCGGTTGCCCCCGATTGACCGAAAGCAGTTCCGCGAGGCAGCGATTGCGACCGCCCACGTTACCGATATCGGACAATGCATCCATGACTGGAGCATGACGCCGTGTCCGGTCTTCGGCGATTGCTCGGGATGTGAAGAGCACCTGGTCGTCAAAGGCGACGCCGCGCAGCAGGCTGCCGCGGAGCAGCTTTTTGGCGAAACCGAGCGGTTGCTTGCGAAAGCGCGGGAAGAGGTGGCTGACGAGACCTACGGCGCATCGCGTTGGGTCGTCGCTCACCAGCGCGTGGCCTCCAATCTGAAGGCCGTCCTAGCGGTACATGGCGACGCTACAATACCGGATGGCACGCTTGTCCAGCCCGCCTTTCAGAGTGAATAATCCGAAACGAGGCTAACCCATGGGACTTACCGCCTGCCGCCGATATGGGAATCAACTACGGTTGGGCGGCGGATGGGGGCGATCGATGAGCGACTCGGACAGAAGGCAAGCAGGGCGCCGCAAGGCGAAACCGCGAACCGGCCCGCGTCGCGCTATCGACGAAGCAGCAGTCCAACGCGTCTGCCAGATCATCAGAACCTGGCCGGCTACGATACCTTTGACCTGGGAAGCGCTCGTCAAGATGACCGCCCAGGTCGAAAAAGGTGGGTGGACCCGCCAAGGTCTCAATCGACACAAAGCGATCGTCGACGCTTTCCAGCAGCGGAAGATCGATCTCAGGAAGAGCCCGAAGCCGTCCAAGGACCCCTTGGTCGTCGTGTTGCGGCGCCAGATTGAGGACCGTGAGGCCGAGAACCAGTTTCTGCGGGAGAAGCTCGCGCATTATGAGGAGCGGTTTATCGTCATGATCCGGAACGCGACCGCCCGTGGGCTCACTCGGAATGACCTCGAGGCTCCGCTGCCTCCAATCGATCGCGCGAGAATCTAAGCGTGACTGAGGAACTCTCCGGTGCGGCACTTGGCGCGGATAATGTTGAGAAGCTGCGTCGCTATCTCCGTCAACGGGCAGATGAGAAGCGGCATCTGCCGGAGCGCAATGGTCGCGTTAACGTCTCCGCGATCGCAATGGACTGCGGGTTCGATCGTCAGGTCCTCTACAAGAACCCCGGTGCGAAACGCTTGCTGGCCGAGGCTGTAGCCGAACTGGGCATCGATGCACCCGAGCCGGCCGAAGCTGCATCCGAAATCCCGAAAGCGGATCGACGGGATCGGCGCATCCAGAGGCTGGAGCAGGAAAACGCCGCTCTTCGAGCTGAGCTCACGGAACTCCGCGAGCAAACGCGGCGCCTGCAGCATGTCGAAACCCATGTTGTTGAAACGGGCCGCTTCGTCTCGCAACTCTTCCCGTCCCTCGGTGAGACCGGGGAATGACCGTCCCTCGGAGCCGACCTGCGATCAGCAGGCCCTCGCGCGCAGGGGAAGAGAAGGGGGCGCGCCTTGGCGCGCCGCTTGCGCTTGCCCCTTCTCTGGACCGAGCACGAGGGCATGATGTCGTCGGGTTGGCAGGGCAGACACCTAGCCGCCGGACTCTGGTTCGACATCTCGCGGAGAGCTCGGCGTTCCAAGGCATCGGATACGCTCGTGCAGCAAAACTTGCTGAGCGGTTCGGCGATGAGCTGCCCCAGTTGCTAGCGAGCGGGGATCCGGGACCCTTCATTGAAATCTTGGGGGAGGTCGGCGCACAGCTCCTCGTCGATGCCTGGCGCGAGGATCTCGCTCGCAACGATATCGTGGTCTGGCTCGACGAGATGGGGTTGGATCCGCGATTAGCCGACAAGATCGTGAAGTTGTGGGGCGCAGAGGCTGCCCCGCGTCTCCGGGCCAATCCATATCTGCTCATGGCGCTCGCAGGTTGGCGCGAGGTGGATGATGTTGCTCGGCGTCTCGGTATTGCCCGGGACCACAAGTTGCGGCTCGTCGGCGCAGTCGAGGCCGTGCTCTACCGAGCCTTGCATCGGCAGGATACGTGGGTCTCCAACCAAGAGATCGACCGCGAGGTAGCCAAGCTGTTGGGGAGCCGTGCGCTGGCGCAGCGGGCTGTCCCGATTGCTCATGACATTGGCGCGGCCGCGAAATGCGGAACCGGGTGGCAGCCCGCCGGCGCCGCCATGATGGAGCGTTACGTTGCCAGGCGTCTCGAAGCTATGCTTGCTGATGACGAAATCGGCGATCTGATAGCCCGCCCGATCCGCGAAAACGAAGTCGATCGATGGCTCGATGATGCCAAGCGCGCTCTCGGACTCGAACTGAACGCTGAACAGCGATCGGCTGTACATCTGGCACTGCGGCAGCGCTTCGGTCTCGTCGTCGGCGGGGCGGGGGTCGGAAAAACGACCGTGCTACGGGCGATCTGCGATGCTGCGGAATCGTTCGGCAGAGTAGTTCACCTGATGGCTCTGGCCGGCCGGGCCGCTGTCCGGATGCGCGAGGCGACACATCGGCCGGCGTCGACGATCGCTGCCTTCCTCAAGGGCTGCGAAGCTCGGACAGTCGCGCTCGGGCCCGAGTGCCTCGTCATCGTCGACGAGAGCTCGATGTTGGACCTGCCGACGTTCTATCGCCTGCTTCGAGCGCTTCCGGCCGGAGCCGGCCTATTGCTTGTTGGGGATGAGGCCCAGCTTGGCCCGATCGGGTTTGGCCTCACGTTCCACGCGTTCGTCGAAGTGGCGGCTATCCCATGCGTGCGCCTGACGCAAATCTATCGCCAGTCGGACGCCTCGGGCATACCGGCCGTGGCCGCCGCTGTGCGCGATGGCCGGCTTCCCTCGCTCCGAACAGAGATATCCGACGACGACGGCGTTGTCCTGATACCCACCAGAACGGACCCGACGGCGGACGATATCGTCGACGTGGTAACCTCGTTGGGAGGCTTTGCCGATGGTCTCAGGGTCTTATCGCCCCTGCGAGCCGGCGATGTCGGCGTAGCCACCCTAAATGCCCGCTTCCACGCTCTCGTGGCCTCCAGGCAACCGACGTCGCGGCCGCCGCCGTACATAGTTGGTGAGCCAATCATCTTCGGCCGAAACGACTACCAGCGGGATCTTCGGAACGGCAGCCTCGGCGTCGTCAGCCTGGTGGAGGGAGCGACCATTGTCGTGGACTTCGACGGAGCGTCCCATCGGTTCAACCTGGGCGGGCCGGCGGAAGATATCGCGCTCGCCTATGCCGTTACGGTGCATAAGGCACAGGGCAGTCAGTTCCGCACAGTGGTTATCCCGGTGACGGGGAACAGGCTGATGGATCGCTCTCTGATCTATACCTCCATCACTCGCGCTACCGAACGAGTAATCTTGGTGGGTTGCAAACAGACTCTGGAAAAGGCCGTGTCGGTGGATGGAGCCGCTCATCGTCGTTTGACCGGCTTTCGCCGCTAAAGGAACCCGTTGTGTTGGTTTGGAGGCAGCGTCGGAGCTTTGACTTGCTAAGCGCCAACTCCGGACATTGGCACCGTGACCGAAAGCGGACACACACTTTACTGGATCACGCTCAATCGCAGCTTGCAACCACTCGATGGAGCACGTGTGGTCGCCGCAATGGATGTCGAGCGCTCCGTGATAACTTTCATCCAGTGCTCCGCTGCTCTGGATGGGAGGCCCTTCCAGAGCTGACGTGGCCATGGGACAACCGAGGGAATTCAGAGCCTAGATCTCTGGGTTGTCCTCAGGGTGATAGGCGCTCAGTTGCTCGATGATGATGACCTGACTCGGTTCCTGCGCGCTTTCGAGGCCATGGCTATGCCGGGCGTCGAGCCTCGGCCACCCGGCATAGTTTTGCTGAACGAGAATGGCTTGTTTCCAACCGAGCTTGGTCGCCTTGTGAGCTCCCTGCAAATTGCAGCCGTTCTTGGAGATGCGCCTCGGCTGGCAGCAGCTGCAGCGCGGCTAATAGTCAATGAGCACGTCGAACAGCGATTTACGCCGCTGTCTGATCTGGATGCTTGGGCACAAGCGATTGCCTGGGCAGTGAAGCAGCCAGCACTCAGCAACCCAGCTGCTCTGGACTCAGCATCATTTCGAGATCGCGAAGAAATTGTTGGTGCGGCCTGTCTACGCCTGCGGAAACGCGGGTTTAGGTTTGATATCGCCGCCTATGGGCCGCGAATTGAGGGCAGCGCTCGACAACAGATCGTCAGCAGCGTCGAAGGGTACATTCGTCTTCTGGGCGGTCTGGAGACCGTGAACCAACTTCTTCGCGCAATGCGCGATGCAAATAACATTCACGACGGGATGTGGCTGTTTGGAGAGGTCGGACTCGGCCTGTACGCTGCAAGGCACCCGATGATCCCGGTTGGCTGGCTGATGTCGCTGGCTCTACGGAACCTGGACAAGAAAGCGACCGCCCGAAAGCCCGCGGTTGCCTGGGCTTCGCTCATCGCGCTGGCCACTGATTTCGCTGCCGTCCACGATTGCCAACGATACAGCTCATTCGAGGATATGGACCTTCATCCGAGCCAGCTTCACCGGACGCTGGCTGCGTCGACGTTGTGGCGGGAGTTCTTCACCCTGCCGCAAATGCCGACGCAGGCCATGCGCCAGGTGCTGGATGCGCTAGTCGGCGTTTTGACCGAGGACGATGCTCATCGCCTGGGCTTCGCGCCGTCCGCCCTGGTGAGCGAGATCGCGAAGCTCTCCGAGACGTCAGCAGAAGATCGTGCCACTACATTTCCCCGCGCCAATGCCGAACAGGCACTTCCTCTGCTGACACGGCTGACGCAAGGCGCCGCTGAGCGAGTGAACAGCGGCTACAGCGATCCGCTCGCTGCTCAGGGCCGCACTCAAGATAGCGTGCTGCTTTTCGCGTGCGGACGCGACCAGGCCATGACGCTGCCCCGCTCATTCCTGGCCGAAGCTGCATGCGAGTTTGTGTTCGGCCTTCTCTGGTCGAAGCTGGGCCCCCGCGCCGGCGACGTGGTCGGGCTGACCATGGAAAGGGCGATAGCGACTGCGTGCCAGGGCAAGGCACCCACAGTGCTTAGTAGCCATCCATACGAAGTCAGGGGCCAGCGGTTCGAGTTCGATGCGGCGACACGGGATGGGGACCGCATTACTCTGATCGAAACGAAGGGAAAGATGCTGACGCGGCAGTCGCGCTCCGGCGACATGTTCGCCTTCTTTCGCGATTACGCTGATAGCTTCCTTCGAATGCTCTCCCAGCTCGTGCGCCACGAGATCAATCTGAGGGCTGGCGACACACCGCTGACCAAGCCGGGCGAGCTTGTCGACGACTTCCAGCCGGTGAAGGTCGCCGTATCGCCGCTGAGCTATGGACCCGTGAGTGATAAGGCGCTGTCGAATGCCGTCGTTCGCTCACTGGTTGGCGCGAAGCTGACGGTGGTGGTGCCGGACAAAGAGAATGAACGGATCATCGCCGACTTCAACAGGCGGTCTGCAAAAATCCTGGATGACATTGCCAGCGTAGCGCCGAAGGAGGACGGGCTTGTTAAGCTTTTCCCTTATCTCATCGACGTGTTTTGGTTGGACCTCGGCCAGCTTCTGTATGTTCTCGGCCGAGCCAACACCGTCTGGGACGCGTTCCGGCCGCTGAAGCACATTACGTTCGGCTCTCGAGACTTCTGGACAGAGCTTGCCCATGCCGAACGCGGCGGGCTGACCACCGGCAAATGGCGACCGGTTAGGTGACCCGCATCATCTAGCGAACGCCAGTCGGCCTAGCATGTCAAACGGCGCACAGTATTGCCCCCCGATCGGCGTCCAATCTTGACCCCTTGATGTGTTGAGACGGTGAGGAGGCGGCACGGCGGAGCTGGTTTGGGTTGCGCAGCCGCGCCGGCTCCGGGTCGCCGGCGGCGCGTGGCTCAGAGCCTGTTCTTGAAGCGCCAGCTCTCGTTGCCGGTCTCGACGATGTCACAGTGATGGGTCGGCCGGTCGAGGAGCGCGGTGGTCATCTTGGCATCGCCGAAGACGGAGGGCCACTCGCCGAAGGCGAGGTTGGTGGTGACGATGACGGAGCTCTGTTCGTAGAGCCGGCTGATCAGGTGGAACAGCAACTGGCCGCCGGATTGGGCGAAGGGTAGATAGCCGAGTTCGTCGAGGACGATGAAGTCCATGCGCGAGAGATAGTCGGCCATGCGGCCCTGGCGGCCGGCGCGGGCCTCGGCCTCGAGTTTGTTGACGAGATCGACGACGTTGAAGAAGCGCCCTCGCGCACCGGCACGGATGCAGGCGCGGGCGATCGCGATGGCGCGATGGGCCAGCCATCCGGATATCGGCGCGATCAATGCGACCGCCGAAGGCCAGACCATCCTGCAAAATCCCGCTTGGGTCACGCTGATGTTGGTGCGTGCCTTGTTGCGCGGCCTGTGTTGTTCGCTGGCTCACTCGTCAGCCGGTTGCTCCGGCGGCGGCAGCACCCATCCGTCGGACTGCAGGAAGGTCAGAACGTCCTCATATTTGTCGGTACGGCGCATGCGACGAATGAATTGGTAGAATCGATTCCGTGCGTCATGCGTCGGCCGATCGGCAACGGCCGCGTTGCGGAGCACGCTGAGCAACAGGGTATCGGTCTCTGCTGCATCCCAGTTCTGCCCGTTGTCGATGACGGCATCGAGCAGCTGGTCGAGCTGCCGGCTGCCGAGGCGGCCGGCGAACGGCGTGATGAGGTCGCCGAAGTTCGCTTCGGACCCACGCCAGCTACCAGACCCCTGATACTCTTCAATTGCCCGGGGCCAAAGGTCGGCGAGCGGCTGAGAGGCAATGGCGGCGGCCAAGTGCTCTCGATTGAGGCCGGCTATGAGGGGCAACAGCGGGGCGCGGAATTGCGCGACAGTCACGCCCGCCAGGATGCGATAGTCAGTGAGTGCCGCTGGGTCGGCATTATCAATGGTCTGCTGCAGGGCGGTCCGCGTCGGCTCCTGAAGTCGTGGCCAGAAATCCGGGAAAGCGGCGATGAAGGCGATGGCGCGAGGGCGGTTTGCCGGTTCGAGATTGTCGATCAGCCTGATGATTGCCAGGGAGACATCCGGCCAGGCGTCAGCGGCGCGTTCGCGCAGGGCGACCAGCGAGGGAATGATCTTGCGATGCAGCGGTTCCCATTGCGCCGGCACACCCTTGAGGAGGGATTTTGCGAGCACCGTGCCGAAATTGCGCACGTTCTGGGTACGGACGCGCGCAAGGTAGCGCTGCTCGACGTAGTCGAGGATGCGTTCGTAGGCCGTCGGAAAACCTGTCGATTGCACGTCGACGTCATAGAGGTCGAAGATCGCCTTGCCCTGTAGAGGTTCCTGCGACAGCACGAGATCGACCGCGTTGACGAGGTGAAGCCGCACCAGCTCCGGGGAAGGTTGGAACAGATCGGCCTCGGCGGAGAAGGCCGGATGGGCGCAGAGGTGCCGGTCTTCGCGAAGGCGCTCCAGATGCGTTCGGGCGATACGATTGACGACTTGCGTGTTGGCCGTCGCGTCTTCGAGGATGCCTCCTTCAAGCTGAAGCAGCTTGGCGATGTCGCCTGAGACGGTCGCATTGTCCCACGATTGAAGAAAAGCGGTCGCGGCCGCGTCGCCCATGGCGCTCAGCTCGCGGTACTTGGCGATCAGATCATAGACGAGGGCGACCCATGCTGAGGTAAGCGCGCCACGCAACGCGCCCGCCTTGTAGGCTTTCACCGCGTCCAGAAAGTACACCTTCGACTGGGGATGCCGAATTCGGGTGAGCAGTATGTCGAGATCTACGAATCCAGTGTCCACGGTTCTCTATCCAGGCAGCGCAATGTAAGGATGCAATGTTACCTTGCCTCATATGCTGCGAAAAATCCCGCATCTTCACCTTGGAGGTTGGAACATATCGCGGCGACCATGGGTGGGGAATGCGTTCTGGCGTTCAGCGACGCGTGTAGCGGCTCTGCGGCAGATACGGCCGCGAACCTCAGATCAGGTTGTGAGCGCAACCTCCCCTGGCGCGGCATGTCGGACGAACATGTACGCAGCGGCTTCGACGTGGAAAAAGTACCGCAACCTGACGATCATGAGAGCGGAAAAATCGATGTCACGCTCGCCGTGGACCAGACTCTGCATCGACATGATGTCCTCTTGGCTCGGCCGAACCGGAAAGCTGGGATGGGAATGCCATTCGCCGAGGTAGTTGAAGCGTTTGAAGTCAGACCCGGTCTTTTGGAAGAAGCTTTCGAGAGCTTCTGCGTGATGTTCAGGGCTGCGCACGAAATGCGCTGCCGTCCCCGTCTTGTCATCAACCGAGAAGTCGACGATCCGAAAATGGTCCGGTGCGACCTGCTCACCCATGAGGATGCCGCCGATTTCGCGCCGGCCGGCGCGTCTCAAGCATGTGCGAAGTCGCGCCCGCTGGTTACTTGGAAGACTGATCGTGACCATCAAACGCCGTGGGCATGAGTTCGCGCAGCAGGGCAAGGCTCTCTACGACAGAAGCGGGGTCCTGTTCGACCTTCCAGGGCTCGGAGCCGGCGAGTTCGATCGGCCACGTCTCGAAGGGCTGGGAGAAAATCCAGGCCGTGCGCAGGCCGATGGCATAGGCTGCCACGGGAAAAGTACTGTCCTCTGGGCGCGTGAGCACGTCCGTCGCCAAGCGTGCCAAATGTCCTGCGATGATGGCGACTTCTGCATCGTCGGCCACAAGCGGGCCGCCGCTCTCGGCGGGCGCTGCGTAAGGTGCCGAAAAGCCAGCGAGCGGGGCGTGGACGCCGTGCGCATTGCACCAGGCGTTGATCTGATTGCGGGCCGTCTGAGGCTCCGGCTCATGGCCTGATCGAACGCGCGCCACCAGCCCGCCGATGCCGCCGGCGAAGACCTCGCCCCAGACGAACGGCTTCAGGCTTTCCTTCGCAACCGCGGCGCAGAAGTTGAAGCAATGCGCGTCGGCGGTGGCGTCGATGATGACGTCACAGGCCCGCAACGCCGACATCACCGAGTCCGTCGAATCGGCGCTTTCTTGGCCGCCTAGCGCGACACGTCGCACCGTGACATCGATTGTTCCTGCAATCTCGATGATGCGGCTGCGGACCGCGTCGACCTTGTGAACGCCTGCCGCTGCAGCGCCGAGCTCGTTGCGTACGAGGTTCGCCGCGAACATGACGTCGTCATCGACAAGCGTAAACTTGAGCACGCCGGCGCGCGCCAGCATCGCGGCGACCTTGGAGCCAAGCGAGCCACACCCGACAATACCAACGCTTTTATCGGGAAGGACGGCATACTCGTCCGGGAGCCGGCTGCCGGCAGCGACCTTCAGTATCCGCGAGCGACCGAAGCAGCGCTTCTGACTGCCGTCATAGGCATAGAAATGCGCAATCTCGGTCTCCGACACCAGCACCAGGTCCATCTCGCCGGTAGCGGCGAGCGCCTGTTCGCGGAGGGGCGCGAAGCCGAGATCGCCGAGCAGGTTTGCGATGCTCTCCTGCGCCGCCGCTGGCATCGCCGTTCCCTGCGGCAGTCGGATGGCGTGGCCCCGCTTCGTGGTTTCGCGAATGCCGGCAGGCCATGCACGCGCATTGGCGACGCCATCGATCTCGGCGACCGTCACGGTGAAGGTTTCCGCGTAGTACTTCTCCGCAATACCGATCTCGATGGCCTGACCGGATTCGATCGCCTTCAGGCGCTCTTCGGTCGGCGGCGTCAGCAGGAAGCGGAAGTATGAGCCGCGGACGCTTTGGCCGAGAGAAACAGCGTGCGCCGACGGCAGTTCGGGACCATCGACATCGCGCTCACCGGCGATCAGACGACGCGCGCTTTCGATCATCATCGCCCCAGTGATCGTTGCCTCCCAGTTGTCGGCGCGATATTCGAGGCAAAGATTTCCGCCGGCACCATACTGGTGACTCGAGAGGCGGCTGCCATCTCGGGGGACGACGATGGGTGGGGCGTTGGGATGGAATTCCGCATAGGTCATCGTGAGCGGAATGCTGCCACCGTCGTGTTCGATCTCGAAGTCGGCGGCGAACGCAGCGCCGGCCGAAAGATACCAGCGCACGCCTCGTAGCCAGCTCACGCGCTCCGCGAGATCAGCGACGCTCTGGCGCTCAGATCGCGCTCGTGCCGGGTTCTCGAGCCACCAGATCATTCCGCGCCGCCGAACCCCTGGGGCTTGGTCGGAACACGGCTTCTGTCCGGAAAGGAGAGACCCGCGCTGGGCGGCGCCACCGATGCAGTTTTCAGCAGCGGGGATCGTGCTGGCGGCGGGCGGCGGCGTGCCGCGCGATCGGCAAGCGAACCGCCGACGCCGCGTCCGACCGTCTCGGTGATCACGGTCCTGTCACTCGAACGGGCTGCCTCGGCAAATTCCGTCCTGGCCTTCTGCAGCCATTCGGCAAAGGCGGTCGCTCGCTCGGGATGCTCGGCCCATTTGTCGGCGAAGTTTTCGAGCGGATCGGTGGGATTCGGGATCCAGTATCGGTTGTCATGCCACAGGATATGCCTGTCCATTCCCGCGAGAATGGCCGCCAGCGCTTCGCCGATCGTCTCTTCGCCGTTATAGGCGTGCGCCGCGAGCGTGGTGATGATCACCGAGATCGGTCGGTCTTCCTTGCGATTCTCAAAGGTATGATCCCGGTGGCGCTTCAGGATCATGACCGCGGCCTGAAGAGGCGTGCGTACTTTGTAGTCTGGAATATCCTCGACGCTTGCCTTCACGCTCTCGGCGAGCATGCGCTTGCGCCGTTCGAGAGCGGCCGCCATCCGGCTCTTGAACCACTCACAATACCCCTTCGGGTTCGAGCGCGGCCAGTCGTCCGTAACGGCTGTGTAGGTTGGCCCCTCGTTGTCGGTTATGGCGATGGCGGTTGTGGTCCAGCGGGCGTCAAGGCCGCGGGTTTCCAGGAGGATGCGGGCGCTTTGGCCATTTGGAAGCGCGGGCACCACATCCATGTGAAACTGAGCGCCATCGGCATAGTCCAGAACCCAGCAGCGCCGTCCTTCGCGAAGCGGCTTATTCATGCTCTGCGCCTTGCGATAGGCTTCGATCTCCGCGCCGAGCAGAGTCTTGAGCTGCTGCTGCGTCAGCGAGGTCTTGCCTAGCTTCTGAAGTTCGCAAACCGAATCGACGTCGTACTCCTCGGCAGCGTTCGAAGGTCGGATGGTCGTGCCGAGGCGAAAAGACCCCTGCACGTAGACCTTCGGGCCGTACTGCCTGACGCTCGATGCGTCGCGGTGCAGCCAATCTCCCAGCGACTTGTAGCTCCCCTCGGCCTGCTCGTACCGGCTGATCGGGACGCTCAGTTCTTCGGCAAGATCTTCGAGAAACTCCTCGCTCTCGCGGGTACGCGTCTGCTTGTCCACCATCGGCCCCCCAAGTGAAGCCCAGGCGCCGCATGTGGCTTGTCGATATGCGCGGTTGAGCTTTGAGTATAAAACGTGAACACTATACCGAGCTCTCTCGGAACTTCACCATGGCAAAAACACAAATCCCAAACAAAATTCAGGTCGCTCTTTGGGCGAAGGCCGCCGGGCACTGCGAGTACCGCGGCTGCAACGAGGATCTGATCGGCGACCTCATCGCAGGCCGCGAGGATGGGAAGTTCGGCTTTATTGCCCACATCGTCGCCGACAGCGCCGATGGTCCACGCGGCGATGTGATTCGGTCGCCGTTGCTCGCGAAGGACCTAAGCAATCTTATGCTGCTTTGTGCGAAGCACCATAAGGGCGTGGACGTCGATTATCTCGCGGATCATCCCGAGGCTGTCCTTATTGAGATGAAGGCGGAGCACGAGGACCGTATCGCCATCGTCACGGGTATGGCGCAGGAGCGGGCTGCTCACGTGCTCCGGTTCGCTGCAGACATCGGACAAAGACACGCCCTCGTTTCGACGCGGTCAATTTTCATGGCAATGCCGCCAGACAGGCATCCTGCGGAGGGGCGAACGATCGATATCGAGCTGGTCGGATGTGACTATTTCGATCATGAAACAAATTATTGGACTGTCCAGCAGGACAACCTGAGGCGCGTTTTCGCTCGCAAGGTGAAAGAGCGGATTGAGCAGAAGGAGATCAGACAGCTCAGCGTCTTTGCTTTAGCACCGCAGCCGCTGCTCATCGAGCTCGGGCATCTATTGGGTGATATTGTCCCGGTCACGGTTCATCAGCGATATCGCGAGCCGGCGACGTGGCGTTGGCAAGCTGAACAGCCGGCGATTACGTTTCAGGTCGGAGAGTATTCTGGTCCGCCAGATGCGCCTGTCGCGCTCAAGCTGGCGCTCAGCGCAACGATCACGGACGATCGGATCCGGGCGGTGCTGGGGGACAATGTCGCAATTTGGTCTCTCACAGCCGAAAATCCGCACAACGATATCATGCGGCGCCCCGAAGACCTGGTCGAGTTCAAGCGTCACCTTCGGCGGTTGTTCGATCGGATCAAGGCTGTCCACGGTGAGAAAGCGACGATCAACGTTTTTCCGGCAGTGCCGAACTCGGCGGCCGTGGAGGTGGGAAGAGCGCTGATGCCGAAGGCTGACCTTCCGCTCCTTATTTATGATCAGAACCGCTCTGTAGGCGGCTTCATTCCGACGTTGACGATAATCAACGGCCGAAGGTCCATCAGCAGCAACACGCGCTAGCGATGGGCGACGCTAGACCTTGGCAGTGAGCTGTGATCGGGACATCTCAGAAGTGGGTTCGACGCCCGGCTAGATGGGCGATAACGTCGACAAGCCCGGTCACAGTTTGCAGCTTCTCGATTGGCCGGGCATTGAGGAACTTGTTGGGGCTGGCGAGCCAGCTTGCCGCGAGCTCGTCGTCGCCGCCCACAATTGCATCGAGCGAGCAAAACAAGCGCACGAAAAGAACGGCAAGCTCGAAGGGCTTCGTGCCGGGCTCAAGTCTAAATCCGCCGCGCCTGATGCGCGCGACTGTGGCCTCGTCGAGACCGATGATCGCGGCAAAGGCTCCCGCAGGAATCTTGAGCTGATCAGCAGCCCGAATGGCAGCTTCGGTGATGACCGCGCTCTCGCTGGAGACTGGCAGCATCACGCAAAGTCTCTCGTGGCGGCCTGCAATACTTCTTCGACGCTCCCTTGCTTGAGACGGTCGAGAGGCGTGCCTCCGATGCTCTCCTTAGGCAATACAAGCCAGCGCCAGGCAACCCGTGGATTGCGGACGATCTTCGTCACCTCCGCGATTCCATCGACCGGCCGGCCATCGACGAACTGTGCGAGGGGAAACATGGGCTTTCCAGCGCCATTCCGAATGCTGATGACGGCGCCGCGCTCCTGCCAGTCATCCAGTTTGGAGCGCTCCACGCCGGTCCTTGCTTGCAGTTCAATCGCTTCGGCGACGGCCCCTGCCCAGTCCTCAAGAGGAATGGCAACTGCGTAAGCGTTTAAGCGCCGTTGCCCTTCTTCGAGGGTGAGCGGCTCTCCCAAACCCTCGCCATAGCTGATCTCAACGGGCTTTTGCACGGGCGCCTCCGCTAGAGGGATCTGAGAACGCCAGTCCAACAACGTGCCTAAATCGATCTGCGCGCAGCGTGCCAGGCGGATTCTCGCTAACGGGTTCCATCAGGCCGCCCGCACAGAAGTCAATTCCGAAGCTCATGACGTCGGACATTCCGAGCTTGGGTGAAGAGCTGCAGCAATTCCGCGTTCTGCTTTCGAAGCTGTGCAAGTTCGGCCTCCAACTGGCCGATTTTTGAACTGTCCGGCTGTCCCATCGGTAGATTCTCCAAGCCGATCCACCGTACCAAAAAGTCGACGATGGGATGATAGCCGTAGAGAGTGACCTTAGCTTCCGTTCGATTGGTTCGGCTGTTGCCGCGCTTGAACTTTGGTGACTGACCTTGGGCCGCGCACCAGCCGTCGAAAATTTCCTGCCAACTATCGCGGCTTGCAAGCTCTCCGAACACGTCAACGACAAGGAGAGATTTGACCCGGTCGCTGTCGATTTGCACCCACTCGATTTCAAACCTGAGTTTGGGAAAGCCGCGCGCTGCTGCAGGAAAGCGTTTCATCAAAATTCGCCTACTACCCCAACGCGCTTAAGTTCAATGCGACGGTTCATAACCTCAATGTGCGTTATAACGCAACGCGATATACTGCGTCGCGATAAACAGCTCGCCGCCCATAAATGCGGTGATGGATATTCGACAGGTGATCGCCGTAAATGCGCGAGCCGCGAGGCTTGCCAAGGGTTTCACCCAGGCGCAGGTGGCGCAGCGATTGGGCGTTGACCGGGCACATGTGAGCGCGCTCGAAATGGGACAAAGGAACCCGACCGCGACCAGTCTTTGGCAAATCTCTCAGGCGCTGGACGTCACCGTCCGCGAGCTCGTCGACGAAAGGAACGTCGAAGGAGCTGCGGCGCCATCGACACACCCATCCTGATCAGTCGACCTGGTTGGCGATCGCTCGCAAGTCGCGCGTCGCATCCGCACATCGTAGCATCCGGGCGAGCTGTTCGCGTTGACGGCGGTTGATTTCAATCGCCTTCGTTCGCGCGACAAAGACACTTTCCGCCGTCGCGATGGTTTCGCTCACACGGAGGAGACCCGGACGGCGGCGGCGATTGTCAACCAGCGGTAAAATCAAGGTTCAACCGAAGGCCCTTCTCGACGAGTTCGCTCAACAGCTCCACGACACGCGGCCCAAACTCGTCTCGGTTCTTGATGTCGCGGAAGATCGGCTTCCATGACGCTCGAGGCGAGTTTGCCTCCTGTGATTGCCTCGCCCTCCAGATATTGAGCGCGATCTCCTTTACGCGGCCGACATCGATCGTTTCCCCGAAGATGACCCCGCCCCGAGGACGCCCCTCGGAAACCGCAGTTAAATGGTCGACGCCGACAGCACCGGCGAATGCGCGGATGTAGAGGTTGTCCAAGGTCGCATCGCCATAGTCGCGGACAAGCCTGTAGAGGCGGCGGTTATGCTTCAACGCGAAACGGCTTCCAAGAACCGCGCGGGTCGCCTCAATTCCTACGATGCGAGGGGTGCTCGGATCTTCAGCTATTCCGAGGACCAACAGCGCCGCTGGCTCGTCCTGATGCAAGAGCCGGCCGAACGTTCTCAATGCATTTGCGATGGCGTCGGTAGGCGTGCCTAGGTCTGTCAAAATCTTGTGAAGAAATTCTAGTCGAGCTTCAGGCCCCGTGCTGAACATCACGTATTGTAGGATCGTGTTGCGAACCACTTGATCCGTTGCGTCGAAGTACAACGCCATTGCCAGAGCTTGCCTCTCGACGTGGTTCTTGATGCCCCGATTTAGGGAGTCCATCGCCCACATGGCCTGATCGCTCCAGTACGCGCGCTTGATCCTCGCGTACTCGATCCCAAGCTCCGGCAAGCGCTGGGTGAGGTTCTCTCGCCTCTGCGGTTGTGGCCCGAACACCGACCGATCCAGCTCGGCGGAGGCCAGGATCGTCGTCTCGTCCCAAGCGACGTTGCGGCCCGTCGTGCCGCGAAGATCCGACCCAGTGAAGTCGCAACCGCGCAAGTCGCAATCGGAGAAATCCACGCCGGAGAAGTCGCCGTGCTTTAGATCCGCCTTGCGATCGAGCCCCAGAAGTTCGATCAGCTGGATGAAGTTGTCGCCCTGCGCCTTCTCGACGGCTTCCAATCGCTTGATATCGTCATTGGTCAGCAGGTCGCCAAACGGACCACCCCTATTCATTCGAGATTTCCTGCTCGGAGATGATCAGCTTCTCGCCGGCATCGGTCGATCCCTCGCCGATTTTCTTCGACAGGAAGGCCTTGATTACCTGCGTCTTGTTCCGGTTGAAGGGATCGAGCGTCCGCTTCTCCGCGACGAAATCAAGGTCGCGCTTTAGGACATATCCTCGGATACGGACTGCCGACCTATTGGCACCCTTGCTCCGCTGGAGCTGGCAGAGGACCTCGTTGTCCGTGACATACGTGGCCTCTTCGAGATGCTGATCTTGCTCGATCGAAGCTATCACCCATCGATCCCCGCCGATGGCTTTCACGTATCCCCGCTCTACCTTGG
Organism: Allobosea sp. 05L423; assembly: GCF_056397745.1. NCBI lineage: Bacteria > Pseudomonadati > Pseudomonadota > Alphaproteobacteria > Hyphomicrobiales > Alloboseaceae > Allobosea > Allobosea sp. 05L423. The sequence continues at coordinate 352,097 of NZ_JBFTOA010000002.1, forward strand.
TCTTCACGGTCGTTTGTAGCTTGGCTTTGGCGTCGATACCGGCCGCCGCCTTCGCTCCGATCGATCCGCCGGGGCGTCCGGACGCACTCAACGTAACGCCTGCGCTTGCACCGGCCGAGGCTGAGCTGTTCTTCTCGGTCACCAGTTTCGTGTCTTCAACGTAACCCGCCTTCACCGGCTCACCGAGGCGGTTCCCAGGCCTTATCTCATAGCCGTCGAGTTCGAGTTGGAGATAGACACGCCGCGCGGTGATCATCCCGACGGGGCTATCCAGTTCCGGTCGCCCGATGCGCACCTCGGACCGGACATTAAAGGTTTCCGCGTCATCGGACGTGACACGAGATCTAAGGTCGAGAAGGTCGACCACGGTGTTGACGGGACGCTCGGTCATGATCGTCACATTCTCGCTGCGATGATTACGAGGAGGATCACAACTGCCGGCATCCCCCAGGCCCAGGTTTGCGCCAGTCTCTCGCTGGCACGCGTGCCGGAGAGCATGATACTGGCCAGCGGGCTTTCAGGAGGTGCTGAAGGCGCCGGTTTTTGGGAGGTGTCCGGCTTGTCGTCCTCGGGAATCGAGGTGTCGATCTTATCGAGCGGAGCGTCGCTCCAATGCAGCCCGTCGATCTTGGCGCTGGAGCCAGCCGTCGAACCATATTTGTCGGCGAGCATGTGCCATTCTGTGCTTCCGGAATAGGGAAACGGGTCCCGTCGCGACCAGAGCTCAGTCTTTAGGACGATGCTCATATCGACGATGCGCCCGGCGTCGTATGCCTTAACGAGTTCGTCGGCGACCGACATCGGAACATAGCATTCCAAATACCACTGATCGGCGCTGTTCGTTTCCCAAGATCCTGCGATGAAGCCGACATGAGCCGTCCAAGCGAGATAGTCGTCCTTCACCTCTGGAACGCCGTTTACGCCGCGAACTGAGAAGCTCACACGTCGCGTCGTATCCGGCATCCCGACGATACTGAGGCGATCTTCGGTGATCGCAAGGCCCGCAATCCTACTGTCAGACCGCGCCTTACGGTCGTCGACGCTGTTGTAGGTTCGCTTGCATAAATTTGAAATTTTGAAGCACAGCGACTTAAACTGCCCCTGCTGAAGCTCCAATTCCTTACCGTCGAGGACTATCTTCCCGCCCCTTACCTCGATGTCGACCTTCGGTCGATCGTCGTATTTTCCCATTTCCATCCCCTGCCAATCACAAGCTAGGGCTCCAGACGCCAACTCGCAACTTGACTCATGCCTCGCTAATGTTCCTATTTTGTTCTATCAATGGACGCTAGTCAGATGCACATGTCGCCTGCCGTCCTGGACCGCCGATCTACCTCCCGGTCTACCTGAAGGCGATGCGGGCGGGCTTTCCGTCGCCGGCGGACGACTACTTGGACGCCCCGATCGATTTGTCGCGCGCGCTGATCCAGGATGCCCCGGCGACCTTCATCATGACGGTTGCCGGCGACAGCGCCATCGATGTTAGCATCTTCGATGGCTCCGCGCCCGAGGAAGAGGCCGGAAGCGAGATGCAGCAAATGCTGTGAACATCCGACCGATTCAATCAGCAACTATCCTTGCTTCACGGCAAATTCTCGCCGAGCTTTGTCTTCAGAATGCGGGGGTAGAGATGTCAATGAAATCGCGCGAGGCCCTTCTTACTGTCGATTTTGGAGGGAACGGCGGAACGAGAGTTTTCAGGACGCCGAAGGACATTCGGTCATTCATCGATGAGCAGAATGGGACCGCCTACACGACAGCTCTGCGTTCTACTTTTGGTGGTGCCACGATCCAATACTTCGACGGAGCTCGGGCCGCACTGGATCGATTTGACCGTGGCGAGGTAGATATCGAGTTCGTCAGGGCAGCGTTCATAAGCGCATTCTCAGACTCAACGACTACGCAATTTTTGCCGTTGATGGATTCCCCTGATGGCCACTACCTCCAGGCGGTCCAAGAAAAATATGGTCAGGGAGTGATGCTCGGAGCGGTGGCCCATATGTTTGGCCCGCTCACAGCCGCCGGTGATAGTCCTGACATCCGGATGGGAATACTTTTGGGACAAGCTCGCCAGCTGGGTCTCCACGGAATCGATGTCAGTCAATTCAAGAGGTCATTCGCAACCGTACAGAAGCAAGCCACTCGTGAGCATGGGCATTTTGAGCAGAGCTCGGCAGCACTGTTGGCTGATGCGGAGGACCGAAATTCTAAGCTGAGACTTCGCGCGGCCAAGCTGTTCACTCGGATGGCTAGGAGGCGGCTCAAGGTCGCACGCCAACTAGAAAATGAAAAGAGCGAAGCAATTGCCCAATTGCAGAAAACCGAGCAGACGTATCGAACGCAGCTCGGCTTGCAGGCGCCCGTTGAGTACTGGAAAGAAAAATCGGTCAAGCACGCTACGAATAGCGTAAAGCTCAGGGAGTTGGTCGCAATTTACGCCGCGTGTTCGGTCGCTGTCGCGATCATCGTCTTACTGCTCACAGCGGAGGCCGTACGATCGCAGACGCAGTTTAGCCCGTCCACCATTGCCTACGGCGCGCTTGGCTTGCTTGTAACGACCGTTGCGCTATGGGGCGGGAGGATTTTGGTTAGGCTGTATATGAGCGAACATCACCTCGCGATCGATGCGGAAGAGCGTGCGACGATGGTGCATACATTCCTCGCACTGCAGTTGGGGGGACAGGTCGAGGCCAAGGACCTTCAGCTCATTTTGGGACCCATCTTCCGGCCCTCTGCGGATGGCATTGTGAAAGATGATGGAGCGCCCGACATCGGGGTTGCCTCTCTGCTCTCAAAGGCTGCTTCCAAGTGAGTTTCTGGCGTCGATTGAGCGATAGTCTCAACGCAGCGTGGAAGCGCGCTAAACCTTTGCTGAATCGTACGAAATTCTATGCTCTGTGGCTCCCAGCCATGATTGCATTCAAGGTGCGGGAGCGTCGCGCCTTCAATGAAATTTCGCCCACCATCTGGCTCTCTTCGGCCGAACTCATCCAAAAAGATCTGGAACTATACGATGAAGTAGAAGGTCATAAACTAGACAAATCGTTCCTCGACGATCTCGTGAAAACTAGAACAGATCTCCAGGACAAGATTGCCAAGAGACTCGTATTATCATTTGGCGTGTTTGTTTTTTTGCTATCAAATTTTCTATCGGTAAAAATCGATTTTAAAGTTGGCGGATTTGACTTCAAATATGGCCCTGCAGTTGCGGACGGATTGCTGCTCATGACCAATGTGTTAGCCGTTCATACGCTGATGATGCAGAATAGCCTACATATCATGGATTCCGCGATTAGAACTATAATTCAAAAATCTGTTCCTCCGGAGTTACATCAATTTTATCACGCAAGGATATTTAATAGAGAACATTATCCATCGTACGTGCCTTACAATCTTCCGCACATCACATATAAGCCGGTCAATACGTTCATCGGAAAATACACCGCGATCGCATTTATATTTATGCTGATCGGGAGCAGTTTAATATATTTATTTCTGAATCTATGGATGATATTTGATCTTATCACTAATCCGAAATTGGGATGGATAAGCATATCTATAGGATCGTATATATTAGTAACTGGAATAATCGCGTTGTGTTATATGATAACAACAAGATTTAAGTTGCCGTATACGGATTATACGGTCAATCATGAGCTAGAATTGCTTGAGCAAATTGACCCAGATAAGCGAGATGTTCGCAGGGCGGAGATATACGAGAAGATAATTGCTCTCAGACGCGATATGGTTAAGCGAGGCTATATCAAGGAAATCTGAATGCGCGGATGCCTATATTGAACTGGTCAACTAAATTAGCGCGGGTCACGTGAGTGGGATCCGTTGAAGCCGGTCGGCAAAAGCTAGCATCTGGATAGAGGCGAGCGCGTCGGCGGATGTATTATAAAAATGAGGACGGCAGGAAGAACGGCGACGGCGCATCCCGTCCGAAGAGCGTCTTCTTGCGATGCGTCTCCCAGCGGCCGTACCGGCTCTTCAGGCCGTCGCCAACGGTCTGCCTAAGGCGATCGAATTGCGAACCAGTCGGCGCGTATTGTTCGCGCCAAGCTCCAAACCGTCCATCGACGATCTTTCCGAAGAGAACCTTCGCGCGCCAGAAATCCTCCGCTCCGGTGGACGCGGCGAGCTGCGCAAACCAGTGGCGCGACCATCGATTGCGGTCGTAGGCGTCGCGGGCCGCCCGGCAGGCATCCCCAATCAGGCCGTGCGAGCCCTCGAAACGGGACAGTATCTCCGAGTTGAACGAGTCCAGGTCGGAGAAGCCCGCTACCATGACACCCCTCGCGACGTGGGCCGGTTCGCCGCCTGTTATCCGCCGGTCGACATAGCGCCGAAGCGTGTCCTGCTTGCCGTTCAGCAGCGCGGCGAGAACCTCGGTCGCCAGCTCCTGGTCCGTCCGCGCATGGTCCAGTCGAAGGGAGCGGATGTCGTCCAACTCGATCCCATCATGCGCGGCCCAGATGGCCATGGCGTCAAGGCCGACGCCGGCGCGCCCGAATGCGACCCTGACGATCGGCCGACTGGGCTTGATCTTCGCTAGAAGGACCCGGGTGCTCTCTGGCCGCGTTCCGCTGAGCGCATGGGCGAGCAGCAGGGCCAGATTGTGAACCGCCGGCAGCTGCTTCTCCGGGAGCGACGATAGGAGCTCATACCATCGGTCGGCCATTTCGGGCGCGCTGGCGACGATCGCCGCGAAATCTTTGAGGGCGAGGTGATCGAGCACGATGTGCGCTTGCGCCGTGGTCAGGCTGTCCCTGAAGGCTAGGAATGCGTCGTAGTTTCGCCGGTGACGCTCCTGGAACACCGCGTCGGTTTCGGCAAACCTTCGCATCGACGAGGAGAGATCGTTGCCGGGCGGATCGCGATCGCTGACACTGAAGCGGAGCGGATGGGTCCAGTCGCCGATCGGAGCGTGCAGCTCGATGTCCGGGGCGACGAGCTCACTGTCCAGCCCGGCAGCGCGCTGGATCGAGACGTCGATCCGCCTGGCGATCGCACGAACGACGTCTCCGCCAAGAATCCTGGCGGCGTGCCCGTAGAGTCTGGGCGAGATGCGCTCAACGATGTCCAGCCCGTCGGCGTGCCCAAGCTTTGCGGCCTGGATGAGCGCCGCCGAACCGTACCAGGCCTCAAACCCGTTCTCCGCCTTGGCGCCCGCCGCATTCCAGCCGCTCTCCGCGACGGCGCGCAGCATCCGGCCGTCGTCGCCCTTCGCGATGATGCCGAACGCACGCGTCCGCAGGCGTTCGACCTCCGAGGTGACCAGGGAAATCAGGTAGTCGCGGATGTCCTTCGAAAGGGGCGCATCCGTTTCCTTGGCGATCTCAAGGAGGACGTACTGCCTGTGCACGTCGCCGGTGGCCCGTGCCTCGGCCAGCCTCCGCCGGAAGACGTCCTGATCGACGACCTTCATTGCCTGCAGGTTGTCCAGGAGGATCTCCTGGTCGGGTCCGATTTCGAGTAGGATATCGGCCTGTTCCTCACCTGTCAGGGAAGAGAACGCGAGAAGGAGAAGATATTGGGTCGTGATCCATTCGTCCTGCTTCGAGAGGCCTTCCAGGTCGCCGGCGGCTCGCGCGCCACGCCATTTCGCGATCAGGGCCTCGGCCTGTGTGCGCGACAGCAGCGCGGCGTGATCACGCAACAGCAACACACCCTGTCGGAGGGGAAATCCCTTGCGGCCCAGCACGTGGTCGGCCATTTCGATGTGCTTGGCCGCAGCGGTCGCTGAGCGAAAGCGAGCCATGCCCGGGCGCGCGTCGTTCAGGAACTGGTCTTCCGTCGACAGGCCCATGCTAAGTCGGAGCTTGGCGACATCTATCGCACTATAGTTCCGCGCGGTCGCCTCGATGTTGTCCGGCTCCGTCGAGTCGGGATCACAGGGATCGGTCGCGCAGTAGTCCTCGATCCTCCGCCAGCCGGGGAACCGTTCCTGGTCCCGGGTAAGCGCTTCTACCAAGGCATACGCCTCCTCCGCATCGGCAGGATTGCCGGTCGAACGAAGCGCCGCCACGAGTGCCCATTGCCCGACCCTGGACACCTGGGGGCAGCGCAGGGGCGCCGCAACACTCAAGAGGGCGGCTCTTGCATCACCCCAGTCGACCAGGTTGAGACTGACTAGGTCGATGCACTCCTTGTAGGGCGAGCCATAGTCGGAGTTCAGCGCCTGCCCGAAACACCAGTCCAGGATGGCTTCGGCATGCGGAGCCAGTTGTCTGCCAGCCAGCATGAACATGGCCAGCTTTGACAGGGCGCTCACRCTGTCCTCGACGATGATCAGCCTGCCGAGGATCTGCCGCTCGGCCTCGGAAAGCTCGTCGATCCGACGGTCGATTTCAGCCCGCTTCTTGGCCCGCTCCGGTCCCTGTTCGGCGCCGGCACGCAAGCTCACATCTGGCGTGACCGAATGAACCGAGAGCCAGCTGGCGGCCTCCGCCGCCACGGTCACTCCAGCGCGCTCGCTGCCGGCTGCATCCATCAACGCTCCTTGGACCCAGTCGAAATTCGGCTGATGGCCTCCGGCGAGACAGAGCCGACGCGCGGCAAGAAGGAAGCCGGGCGGGCGCTCCTTCGCAAGCGAGCAGAATGCCGGGAACCTGGACTGGTCGGGGTTCTGAAGGTTGGCGAAGCCCACCACGAGGGAAGCGGCCACCTCCGCGTCGTAATGGTCGTCCAGCCAGGAGACGGCGTTCAGCGCCGCGAATATCACATTCGCTGTGTCATCGAGCGCCGCGACCGGTTCCAGGAGCTCGGCCAGGGTTTCGTCGAGGTCGCGATGGTTCCGCCTTGCCCAGCGGAGCCGATCAACCACGGAAAGGCCGAGGGCGAGCGTAAGCCCGTGTTCCCTCAGCTCGTACTTGTGCGGGTCGCCGTCGACCTCACGGAAGAAGCGACCGTCGACGACCGCGGACAAGTCCGTGTCAAACACGTAGAGGTCGTCCACTTGCAGGGCACGGGCCCGATCCAGGATCGCACGGGCATGCACCTGGAGTTGCCTTGCGAAGTCCAGGGCCGAATAAGGCGCCAGCGCCTCCTGCTCGCTGGTCCGAATGTGTTCGAACAGCAAACGGCTTACGCTGACCTCGGTCAGCGACGAGACCGCTCCCTTGTCCAGAAGCTGGAGCGCGATGCCCAGCAGCCGCGGATTTCGCAGGGTCCCTGCGACCGTCGGATGCAGCGAAGTGGGTTCGATCTTGCGGTCGCGCAGTATCTCGTCGCGTTCCGGACTGGACCACTCGGGCACTTGCACCGTGCTTGTCTGGATCGTGAGCCGGCCACGGACGCGGTCGCGGAAGAACGGCGTGCGTGAGGAAACCAACAGGGAACCGCCGATCTCATCCAGTAGCAATGACATGCTCTCGATGATCCTGCCCCAATCGACGCCAGGCCTTTGATTGATGCCGTCGATCAGGACCACCAGTCGAGGGCGGTTCAATTCAACGTGTCTGGGCCAGCCCGCCAGCCTCCTCGCCCACCGCCTTGTGTTGGGATCGTTCGCCTCGTCGCCGGTCTGCTCGATGAGCTTGGCGATGAGAAGCGGTTTCGCGTCGAACGGCGCCGAACTCTGGGTGAAGGCGTCGGCTGTCATCACCACGAACAACGGCTTGCTGGCGAGACCGCTCCAGGCCTGCGCCACCAGCCAGGATTTGCCGCATCCTTCGTCACCCAGCACGAACGTCGTCTTGCCGTCGGCGGGTTGGCTCAGGCACGGCGCCAGGCTCTCCACGAGCCCGCTGCGAGGCAACAACTTAGGCACGCCGTCTCCTAGGGGCGACAGCGCCTGTCCGAGCCTCAGCCGAGCCCGCCGTCGGTCGGAGAAGACGGCCATGAGCCATTCCGCGTTCGCCTTTCCCGCCATCCTGGCAGCCATCGCGGGGCCATCCAGCGAAGCGCGCAAGCGGGCTGCCTCAAGCGCGAAATCTGTGGCGTCTCGGATGGCCCCCAAGGCCCCGATCGCCTGAACAGCAGCACCGTCTTCGATATGGGCCAGCAGGAACTGTTCGACGCATTCCCCGGACATCGCCAGCGCGAGCGCGAGTTCCGGCAAGCGCGTCTCCGACCAGTCCAGGATGACGACGATCATCCCCTTACTGGCAGCATCGGTGCGTAGATCGTCGGCCAGCTGGGTGGAGACCAGCGTCGTGGCTCCCAGGACCCACACAAGGTCAGGGGCGTCGTTGTTTCTCCCCAGATCCGCAATCTTCGAGAGGACTTCGATTCGTGGAATGCTGTCCGAATAGAGCTTCCCCTCGAACGCGACAACATCACCTTTGCCGGCGGTCTTCCCATCGATGCCGCGTTGGGTGCCGCTCGACGCAAGGCGAAAGGGCACGCCAAGGATATCATGCAGCGCCAAGGCGATGAGGCCCTCGAAACCCGTCTGCCCGGTGGGCTTCAGGGTCAGCAGCGCCGCTCTCAATGCGTTCAGATGGGTCGTCAGTGTCGGGTCCACTCGCCGACCATATCATCGCAACGGCACCATGCATGGACATCGTGGGGGTTGTGCACGGGAGAAGCCGGACAGGCTGAGGGCAGGCTTGTGCACATCCTCCGCGCACAATTGACAGCGGCTCCCCGCTCGTGATGTTCTTTTTTTGTTCACGGCGGGAGGCCGCCATGGCAAGCATCACATATTACGTCGCGCTGCCCATTTTGGCGAGCGAGGACGGCGACCTCTATGCCCGCGAGGGCATCGAGGCACAGAGCGAGCAGGAGGCCCGCAGTCGCGCCTCAGCGCTGGCGCAGGGCCACGCCGGCGCGGTAGCCTTCTCGCGCTCTGGCGATCCGTCCACGGGTGAATTTGATCCCGCCGTCGTTCTGGCCAGCTATGGCGCGCTGCCTGCGGATATCGCCGACATGGTGGGCGGACAATCGTGAGCGCGCAGCAGAAGCCGGAGCCAACGGAAGACGCTCTGGCCGTTGCCGAGGAGGAGATCGACGGGGTGCTTTACGAAGCCAAAGGCGATCCGCGGGAGGCAATCCGCAATCTGCTCCGCGACCTTGCCGTCATGGCGATGGATGCCGACGCAGCCACCTCGCGCGGCTTCCTGCAAGGCCGTTTCTCAGCAGGTCGGCGCCGGCCTCCGTTCATCGAGGACGTGTGACGGACGCCATGGTCTACCGGAAAGGCGAGCTATCGAAAGGCGCGCTCAACGCCAACTGGCCTCACCACGGTCACTCGCGCCACCGAACGGGCAATCCTGGTGGGTTGCAAAGACACCCTGGAAACGGCTGTAGCGGTGGATGGAGCCGCCCGTCGTCGCTTGACTGGCTTACGTCGCTAAAGGCCTTTCTGGACAATCCTTGCGAGCTGCAAGGGACAAATCCATTAAATGACTTTGGACTGACACACACAGTGGACAAATTTTACCGCACAGAACCGTTCTAGGGCCCATTCCGATCAGCTTGCACCGCAAGCCGATCGCTAAAGCCGTCTCTTTCCAAGTGAGAGCGGATTCACCGATCAGGTTGATTCAACCTGATCGGTGAATCCGCTCCAGGTCGGCGCGCGACAGAATTCGAGCGTCCGATGACGCCATTCTCTTGCATATCCCGGAGGCTGGCCGAGAGCCTCCCGCTCAGCGGGGCTGTTCTCGCGTCGAGCGGGCGCTTCGCCGTCGTCAGCGATGGCGCCAATGCGGCGGACGCCTGCGTTGGCGGCGCTGCCGCGGCGGCTGTCCGTGCTGCCGCTGGCGATTGTAGTATAGTTGCGGCCGCTGGCTGAAGGCGACATCGGCCTCATCCAGCGCGCGCGCCATCTCTTCCCCGATGGGCTGATCGTCCCCCGCCGGGGCAGCTGTTGCGCTGGTCGCGGCGCCCATCGCGGCGCATCCGAACCCTCCAAGAATGCAGGAGAGCAATGATCTCCTGCTGATCGTCGAGGCGATGCGCATGAGATTCCCTTAAGGCAGGCGTTTCTGCATTTGGCGCAGTGCAACTCCGCGCCTCCACCGACACGCATCGGGATGATCCGCCGATCGCGCGCGGCGACACGATTTCAACCGCGCCGGCGGAAGGCCGCGCGGCTGAAATCGCTGAACCTGAAGGCCCTATCAGGGGCAGCGCGCTTCGAAGGTGCGTCCGTAGCGGTCTTGGTAGATGCAGTTGTTCGGGGTGGTCGCACGTCCGATCACGGCGCCCGTCACACCGCCGACGGCGGCACCGATCGCCGCGCCGCGACCGCCGCCCGCAATGCCGCCGATCACGGCGCCAGTGCCGGCGCCGATGAGCCCGCCACCCAGCGTCCGCTGATCGGCCGAGTTGGTATTGCAGCCCGCAAGCGCCAAGCCAATGGCAAGTACGGCAAACTTCCAACGCATCGTTTTTCTCCTTCAGAAGCGCCAGATCAACGGCACGATGAAAACTGCGACGATGAAGAACCAGATCAGGAGCGGCAGCCCGAGTTTCCAGTAGTCGCTGAAGACGTAGCCGCCCGGGCCCATCACCATCAGATTGGTCGGAGTGGCGATGGGCGTCAGGAAGGCCCCGGCTGCAGCGACGGCGGTGCTCATCAGCACCGGCCGAGGCGAAATGCCCATGCTTGCCGCGGCGGCGACGCCGATCGGGATCACGATGAGCGCCGTCGCGGTGTTGCTGATGAGCTGGCCCAGGACCGCGGTCAGCACGAACAGCCCCGCGAGCAGCGCTGTCGGCCCGGCATCGCCGACCAGGGCGACCAGATGGTCGGCCATCATCTTCGCTGCGCCCGTCTCGATCATCGCGGTCGAGAGCGGCATCATCGCGCCCACCAGGATCACGGTGGTCCAGCTGATCGCGCGGTAGGACTGTTCGACGGTCATGATACCGCAGAGAACGATGGCGCCGGCTGCGAGCAGGCCCGCCACGGCGGAGGGAACGACGCCCGTCGCGAGCATCAGCACCATTGCGAACAGGATGATGATCGCCTGCTTGGCGCCCGGTCCCATCGGGACGGCCTGGCGCCGCACCAGTTCCGGCGAGCTGACGACGAGGACGTCGGGATCGTCGAGATGCGTATCGAGCGCCTTCCAGGTGCCCTGCAGCAGCATGGTGTCGCCGGCTTGCAGCACGACGCCCGCGGCCTTGGCCGCGCCGCCGCTCGGATCCTCGCCCGCACCACGCTGGACGGCGAGGATGATCAGGTCGCCGCTCTCGGTGACCATGCCCGGAAATACGGTCTGGCCAATCAGGCCGGAGCGTGGCGGGATCACGACCTCGGCCAAGCCCGAGCGGCGGTTGAACAGGGTCTCTTCGCTATCGCTCGCGCGTTCCTCGCGGAAGGCGAGATGCATCTGCGCCGCGAAACTGGCAGCGGCTTCGGCATCGCCGCGCAGCAGCAGATGGTCGCCCTCCGCGATCGTCGTGCGGCGCAGCGGCCCGGCGGTATCGCCGTCCTGGATCGCCACGAGCTGGAGACCCGGCCATTCGTCCAGCGCAACCGCGCTGGACGGCGCCCCGACATAGGGGCAGGTGGTGCGAACGCGCAGCTGGTGGATGCCGCTCGCCAGGCCGTACTGCTCGACCAGCGTCTTGGCGTGACGGCTGAAATCGGCCGGCATCGTCGCGCCGTTGCGCTGGGGCAGCAGGCGCTCGCCGAACAGGATGATGATCGCCATGGTGCCGGCCAGAAGCGGAACGCCGGCCAGCGCGAACTCGAAGAAGCCGAAGCCGCCCACGCCGGCGTCAAGCCCGGCCTCGGAAACCAGCACGTTCACCGGCGTTCCCGTCAGGGCGAGCATGGAGCCGGCATGGCCGGCGAAGACCAGCGGCATCAGGAGCTGCGAGGAGTTGCGCTTGAGCCTGACGGCGATGACGACCACGACCGGCAGCAGCGCTGCGACCGCACCGTTGAGGCTGATCAGCGCGACCAGAAGCGCCACCAGCCCCATCATCAGCAGCAGAAGCCGCGTCCGGCTTTCCTCGCCCGCGCCCTTGATCAGGAGCTGGCCCGCCCAGGCGGTGACGCCCGTGACCTCGAGGCCGGAGCTGACCACGAAGAGCGAGGCGATGAAGATGACGGCCGGGTCGCCGAAGCCGCTGAGCGCCTGCGGCAGGGTCAGCACGCCGGTCGCCCACAGGCCGAGCGCCGTGCCTATCGCGACGAGCACGACAGGCACCTTGTTCGTGATGAACAGGACGACGGCTATCGCGATGATGATGCCGGTATAGGCGATCGGACTCACGCATCAGCTCCTTGTGGGTCCCGCTCGATCGCAGACCCGTTTGAAGGGTCTCAGTCTTCGAGCGTCGCCATCAGGATGCCGAGGCGGCAGCCCTTTTCGTACTCGGCCAGATTCACATATTCCTTGATCGTATGGATCTCGGCCTGGCCGGCCCCGATCGTGATCGTCGGGACGCCGTGCTTGTCGAGCCAGTTCGCATCGAGGCCGCCATTCGAGAACAGGTAGTTCGGCTCGATCCCGAGCATGCCGAGAGCCTTGGCCGCGCGCTTCACCACCGGCGAATCTTTGGCAAGCTCGAAGGGCGGATAGGCCGGCTTGTGGGTGAAGGTCACCTTCGCCGTTTCGCCGCCATCGTCCTTGACCTCGGCCTGCGCCTTGGCGAAAGCGGCCTTGAAGGCCTCTGCGATCTTGGTCGCGAAGGCCGCCTCGGGGCTGCGCGCCTCGCCGCGGATATAGGCGTAGTCGGTGACGACGTTGGTCGCGTCGCCGGCGGCGACCGTGCCGCCCTTGCCGCCGAAGATGCCGACATTGCTGGTGCCGCGGCCGTCCGGCTTGACGATCTTGCCGAACCAGCCTTCGCGGCGGGCCTCAGCAATGGCGATGGAGCCGACGAGAGTCGCCGAGATGCCCTTCTCGGGGGCAACGCCGGCATGGGACGCCTTGCCGGTGATCTCGACTTCCCAGTTCTCCTGGCCGACAGCGCCGATCAGCAGCTCGGAGGCGAGCTGGCCGTCGACGTTGATGCACATCGCGGCGCCGCCGAGATCCTTCGGGTTAAGCTCGCGCGCGCCATGCAGGCCGCTTTCCTCACGCACCGTGAACAGCAGCGTGATCGGCGGGTGGGGCAACTTATTCTTGATCAGCGTCTCCGCGAGCACGACGAGCAGCGCCACGCCGGTGCGGGCATCGCCGCCGAGCGCCGTGGTGCCGTCGGAGACGATGCGGTCCCCCTCGCGCTTCGGCTTGGCGCCGGCGCAGAGCGGCACGGTGTCGAGATGGGTCGAGAACAGCAGCCGCGGGCCGGCCTTGGTGCCGGGCAGGTCGACGATGAGGTTGCCCGTCTCGGTCGGCAGCGGGATGCGCTTGTTGGCATCGTCGAAACGGATGGCCGAGGCAGGGACGCCGACGGCCTTCAGCGCGTCGCTGACGGCGGCGCCGATATTGGCTTCCTTGCCGGTGACGCCCTCGACCGAGAGGAAGCGCATGAGATGCGCGATGGCGGCTTCGACGTCGAGCGGAATGGAGGGTGTCGTCATGATCTGCATCCGAACGGGTTGGATTGGCGACGGGAGGGTCGTGGGAAACTCACAGGCCCCAGGGCAGGCCGAGCATCTTCCAGACGGCGAAGAGCGCGGTCCACAGCACGAACATCCACACGACATAGGGCAGCATCAGCGAGACCACCGTGCCGACGCCGGCATTCCGGTCGTATCTCTGGATGAAGCCGACCACGAGGGCGAAATAGGCGTTGAGCGGGGTGATCGCGTTCATCGGCGAATCACCGATGCGATAGGCCGCGAGCACGGCTTCCGGCTCGACGCCGAGCTTCATCAGCAAGGGCACGAAGACGGGAGCGAAGATCGCCCATTTCGCGATCGCGCCCGTCAGCAGGAGGTCGATGATCGCGACCACCACGATGAAGCCGAGCAACAGCGGCAGGGCGCCGATATTGGCGGCCTGGAGCGCTCCCGAAAGGCTCAGCGCCATGACCGTGCCGATATTGGTGTAGGTGAAGTAGGCGACGAACTGGCTGAGCACGAAGAACAGGAAGATCGTGCCGCCCATGCTTTTGATCGATTTCTCGATCGCGGCGATGACCTCCGACAGCGTCTTCAGCGTGCCGGCACCGATGCCGTAGGTCCAGCCGGTGACCAGGAACATCAGCATGATCAGCGCGATCAGGCCGTTCATAAAGGGCGAGTTGCCGATCAGCTCGCCGGTCGTCGGGTTGCGCAGGGGCGCGCCCGCGGGGAGCGTCAGAAGACAGAACACCGCGATCAGCGCCAGCAGGCCGAACCCGGCGAAGCGCAGGCCGCGCGACTCCGCCTCGGACAGCACGGCGCCTTGTTCGGTGACCGTTCCCTCGGCCGCCAGCTTCGGATCGTAGGTGCCGAGGCGCGGCGAAATCATCTTGTCGGTGATGAACGCGATGATCACGGTCAGGAACAGCACCGAGGCGATCGAGAACCAGAGATTGGAGGCGAGGCCGATCGTGCGGTTGGGGTCGACGAGGCGGGCGGCATCGTTGGTGAACTCGACCAGAACCGCATCGAGCGGCTTGATCAGCATGTTGACGGTGAAGGCGCCGGCGACCGCCGCGAAGCCCAGCGCCAAGCCTGCGACCGGATGGCGCCCGACCGCGAGATAGGCGATGCCGGCAAGCGGGATCAGCACGAGATAGCCCGCATCGGCCGCGATGCTGGCGATGATGCCGACGAAGGCCAGGATATAGGTCAGCGCCCAGTGCGGCGAGACGATCACCAGTTTGCGGATCAGGGCGGTGACGAGCCCGGATTCCTCGGCGACGCCGGCACCGATCATCGCGACGATCATGAGGCCCACCGCGGTGAAGCTCATGAAGTTCGGGATCAGCGACGAATACATGAATCGGATGCCATCGATCGTCAGCAGGCTCTGGATCGCCGTGCTCGCCGTCTCGATCTTGTGCGTGTCGGGATTGATCCGCTCGAAGGTGACGGCGGTGCCGAAGAGTCCGAGCACGGCCGACAGCACGATGACGATGCCGATGAGGATCAGGAAGATGACGACGGGGTGAGGAACCATGTTCCCCACCTTCTCGACAGTGTCGAGGAACCTCTGCATGGTCGTCTTCGGCGCAGCGGCGTCGGTCGTCATCGCTCTTATCCCCCTTGAGCCAAAGTCTTAGGCGCCAGATCTGCGGCAGGCGCGCACGACCTGATGATCCAGGCGCCGACAAGACTCCGAGTCTCGAACGCGAACCATAAATCCGGGTACGGGGAGGGCATCGGCAGAGAATCCCAAACTTTGGGCCTCCTGTCCCAAAGTTGAATCCGTCATAGCTGCGGGACTCGCTTGCGCTTGCCGTCGGCGGAGCGGTTTCCTACGGTCTGCTGCGCATGCGAAGTGCCGCCTACCGGTAACGGACAGAGTCGAAGTGATGCCAGCTCGAGGCAAAGAGAATGGCTGCGCAAGCCGGGCTGGGGCCTGCTTCGCGGCGAACGACAAGCTTCGGTGCGGGCGCTGCTCGCGCATCGGCCGGATCGTTCTGTCCCGCCTTGCGCTTCTGGCATTCGCCGTCGGTCTCGGCGCTTGCGCTTCGACGCCGCAAGGCCTGCTGCAGCCTGTCGCTGCGATTCCCGGAACCGACAAGGTCAACATGCTGGCGGCGACGACGCGCGCGCCTTCGCCCGATCCCGGCATTCTCTTCAGCGGCGAGCGGGGCGAGGGGGTTTCGTTCAGCAACATCGTCGTCTCGATCCCGCGCGAGCGCGAGGTCGGCACGATCCAGCTGCCGCGTTCGGTTCCCGGCAACCCGGCCACGGATTTCGTGGTGACCGCCTCGACGCCGCTGCCGAAAGCCAAGCTCGCCGACTGGTTCCGGTCGACGAGCGGGCGGTCGAAGCGCGTCTTCGTCTTCGTCCACGGGTTCAACACGCCTTTCGACCGTGCGGTCTTCCGCTTCGCGCAGCTGGCGCACGACGCCGATGCCGATGCCGCGCCGGTGCTGTTCTCCTGGCCGTCGCGCGGCTATCTGCTCGACTACAGCCGCGATTTCGACAACGCTTCCTATTCGCGCTCGGATCTGGCGGATCTGCTGGAGGTGGCGGCCGCGGCCCCGTCTGTACGGGAAATCGTGATCCTGGCCCATTCGATGGGGAGCTGGCCGGCAGTCGAAGCGGTCAGGCAGATCGCGCTGAAGGACGGCGGCGTCCCGCGCAAGATCAGCAATCTCATCCTGGCGTCGCCCGACCTCGATGTCGGAGTCTTCCGGCGCCAGATCGAGGACATGGGCTCGAAACGGCCCCAAATCACCCTGTTCACGGCTCAGCATGACCGGGCCCTGCAGCTCTCGCGCTTCATTTCGCGCGGCGCGACCCGGCTCGGCGGCATCGATCCGACGCAGGAAGAGTATCGCAGCCAGTTCGCCGGGTTGTCCGGGATCACCGTGATCGACCTGTCGGCAGTCAATGCCGGGGACAGGATCAACCATGATCTGTTTGCGGCCAGCCCGGATGCCGTTCGCCTGATCGGCGGCAGGCTGCTTCAGGGGCAGGTGATCACCGATTTCGACGTTCCCACCCCCCTGGCTGCGGCGGGGGCGCTCGGTTCCGCGGCAACCCTTCTGGTCACGGCCCCGATCAGGGTGTTCGATGCCGCAGCGGCGCCCTAGGGTTGACGCGCTATGTTCGGGATGTCAATATTTGAATGGTACTTTTAAATTTAAAATTCCGATCAATAAATACTAGTCTTGTCATCATTTATTGATCTCGGTCAATTTCAATGGAACTTGATCGATGGCAGAATTTTAGCCTATTTTTGAAGATCCAGGACGATCGGAGTGTCCGATGCCGGCTTTCTCTCAGGGCGGAGTGAGGACGGACGTCAGCGTATTTGCTGTAGCGCACTTTTGTACGACTGATCTCCAGCCACGAGATCAGTTTGACGCCTGGCGGACTTTGCACTCGAACACCATCGAGCTTTTCCCGACGCGCGAGCCCTCGGCGGGCTTCGCAGCCGAGTTCTCCTCATGGCGCCTGGGCGAACTCGCTCTGACGCGTGTCGTCTACGCGGGAGCGCCGGACAGGCAGTGGCGGCATCGCCCCAGATCCTATCTCGACCATTGGTGCGTGGTGCTGGCGCGAACGCCTGCGGCCGATGGCCGGCTCCATGAGGAGCTGAGCTTCCGCTCCCTTGCTCTGCCCTTCGAGGGGAGGGCTCAGGACAGCGAGGTCATCACCCTCTACCTCCCGCGCGACCAGTCCGCTGCCGACGAGCAGCGCCTGGACTGGGCCCACGACCTGGCCGTCAGCCAGGATTTCGCCCCCCTGCTCATCGGCTATCTCGACAGCCTGGTGCGACAGCTGCCTCACGTCACGCCCGAGCATGCCGCGAGCCTCGAGATGCCGACAAGGGCGCTCGTCGCCGCCTGCATCATCCCGCAATCGGTCTATCACGAGGCCGCAAGGGCGCCTCTGGGCTCGGTCCTCATCGACCGGGCGCGCAGCGTCGTGCGCCAGAACATGGCCTCACCGGAGTTCGGTCCCGACCGGCTGGCCCGCCTGCTCGCAATGTCCCGCTCGAAACTCTACCGGCTCTTTGAGAACAGCGGCGGGGTGGCCCATTTCATCAACAGGGAACGCCTGCGCAAGGCGCATCTCCGCTTGAGCTCGCAGCGCGAAACCCTTTCCGTCCACGCCATCGGAAACGAGGTCGGATTTGTCGATCACTCGACCTTCAGCCGGGCTTTCCGGCGGGAGTTCGGCTACAGCCCGACCGAGGCGCGAGAGCGCGGGATCCTGCGCTCCCTCGCCGATGAAGGGGACGAGCCGGCCCAAGGGTGAACGATGCGGCTTGGATCACGCGCGAGAACGCGGCTTTTCGGCCGGTGGGGCTCTGTTTCCGCTGCTCGGCCGGTGCGCAGGGCGGGCCTGGCGGCAGATGTGCCCACCGGACGGCTTTCGTTCCTCTATGCATTTCTGTTCTTCGAGCTCGGGGTCAATCTCCCGTTCTTCCCGCTTTGGCTGCAGGCGCAGTCTCTCGACGCCGATGCGATCGGCGTCGTTCTGGCGGCGCCGCTGCTGATACGGATCATCGCGAATCCGACGGTCGGGGCTCTCGCCGACCGGAGCGGACGCATCTCGGCGACGCTTGCGATCTGCGCAGTGCTGGTTGCGGCCGGAACCGGGCTTCTGACTGTCGCGCGCGGCTTCTGGCCGATCCTCGCCGTCGTCATCGCCATTGCTCTGGCGCAGGGGCCTTTGATCGCACTGGCCGATGCGATGACACTCGGCCGTCTTGCCGAGACACCGCGGGCGGAGCTGACATATGGGCGCATACGCCTGTGGGGATCGCTCGGCTTCGCTGCCGCCAATCTCGCGGCCGGCTGGTCGCTCGAATGGTTTTCGACCTCCTCGGTCGTCGCATTGCTGCTGCTGTCGTCCATCCTCACCGCCGCCGCGGCGGCAAGCTGCATGGCCCCCGAAACAAGCACCTCTCGGGATGCAGAAGGCGGCGAGGCACCGACGGCACGCCCGCTGCTGCTCGTCGGCGTAATAGCCGGCGCGGCATTGGTGCAGGCGAGCCACGCGGCGTTCTACGGCTTCGGCACGCTGCATTGGCAGGCAACCGGCGTTTCCGGACCGGCGATGGGTGGGCTCTGGGCGCTCGGCGTCCTGTCCGAAGTCGTCTTGTTCTCGTTCCTGGGCTACCGCATGAACGGTGCCTCGAGTGCTGCCGGCCTGCTGGTCGTCGCATCCGTCGCTGCGACCCTGCGCTGGGCAGCGATGTCGCAGGATCCGGGCATTTCCACGCTGATGTTTCTCCAATTGACGCATGGGGTGAGTTTCGGCGCCACGCATCTCGCCAGCATCTTTCTGCTCGCGAGGCTGGCGCCGGGCAGGATGCAGGCGCGCGCGCAGACCTGGCTCGCTGGCGGCTGGGCCGGCGCCATGGCCGTCCTGACGACGCTTTGCGGCCGGCTTTACGAGACGTGGGGAGAGCAGATCTACCTCGTCATGGCCGCGGTTGCCGCGGTTGGGCTGTCCCTGCTCTTGCCGGTCGCCCTCGGCCTGCGTCGTGTAGCGGCGCGGGAACCGTTGGGCTTGACCTAGCGGGAGAGCGACCCGTCCCAACAATGGGATGAGTAGCCCAGAGTTGGGATTCTGAGCTAATCCGCGCCCCCTCGGCTGTTGCTAGCGTCCGAGCACCGTCCCGAAGAGCTTCGCAGGGCGCAAACGCGCGTGCGGACGCGCAATGCGGCAGCCGTCAGAGGAACAGTTCGATGCAGAGGYGAGGCTTACGGCGTCCGGGTGAACCGACACGGAACCGGGAAGCTGCCGCGGAGCGGGCATGAGACGCAGCGAAGCTTCATCACGCCTCGGCTGCGCTTCGGTCGCGGTGGTCATTGCGCTCGTCGTCGCCTCCTGCAATCGGGAGGAGAAGGCGCCGCCGCCGCCAGTGCGCTTAGTCCGGACCGTAACGGTCGAACCGCCGCGTCAGGCGCCCGATCTCACCTTCACCGGACACATCGAGCCGCAGGACCAGGCTGCACTGGCGTTCCGCATCGGCGGACGCCTGGCGGAGCGGCTGGTCGGCGTCGGCGCGAGCGTCAGGGAGGGAGAGACTGTCGCGCGGCTCGACCCTGAGAACGAGCTCAACGATCTGCGCTCGGCCCAGGCCGCGCTGACCGCGGCCCAGGGCGATCTGCGGAAGGCGGACAACCAGTTCCAGCGCCAGAGCCATCTACTCGAACGCCACATCACCACGCAGGCGGATTTCGAGGCCGCCAACCAGGCGCTCACGGCCGCCCGTGCCCAGGTCAATGCCGCTCAGGCACGGGTTCGCTCCGCGGAGGACGTCGTCGGCTTCACAACGCTGACGGCCGATGCGCCCGGTATCGTCACGCGCGTCGGGGCCGAGCCCTCCGAAGTCGTCACAGCCGGTCGGATGATCGTTCAGCTGGCAAGACGCGACGGACGGGACGCCGTCTTCGAGATCCCGGCGGAACGGGTACGGCAGCTCGCGCCCGGCATGCCGGTGCGGGTCGCGCTGACCGGGGAGGGCGGCGCCGAAGCGGCCGGCCGCGTGCGCGAGATCGCGCCGCAGGCGGACCCGGTGACCCGGACCTTCCGGATCAGGGTCGGACTCACCGATCCGTCGCCGGCCTTCCGGCTCGGGGCAGCCGTCTCGGGCTCGGTCCGTGCCGGCGGGGGCGGGGCCATCACCATCCCGGCGACGGCTCTGACGCAACGCGATCAGGGCCTCGGCGTCTGGGTGGTCGATCCCAAGAACCTGACCGTCTCGCTGCGCAAGCTCGACGTGGCGAGCTCCGACCCTGCCGCCGCGAAGATCTCCAAGGGGTTGGATATAGGCGACATCGTCGTCACCGCCGGTGCCGGACTTCTGCGTGAAGGCCAGCGCGTGCGCCTGATCGGAGCGGAGTCGCGATGAGATTCAACCTGTCGGAATGGGCGCTGAAGAGCCGCTCGGTCGTGATCTATCTCATGATCGTGGCGGTCGCTGCCGGCGTCTTCGCCTTCATCCGGCTCGGCCGCAACGAGGACCCCGCCTTCGTCATCAAGACGATGGTCGTCTCCGCGGTCTGGCCGGGCGCCACCATGGAAGACACGCTGAGCCAGGTGACCGAGCGCCTCGAGCGGCAGCTCGAGGAGACGCCGGGCCTCGACAGCGTGCGCAGCTACACCAAGCCCGGTGTGACGACGATCTTCGTCAACCTCAAGGGCGAAGTGCCCGGGCGCCTGGTCCAGGATACCTGGTACAGGGTGCGCAATCTCGTCGCCGACATGCGGCACACGCTGCCGGCCGGCACGCTCGGGCCGTTCTTCAACGACCGCTTCGGCGACACCTTCGGCATCATCTACGGCTTCACCTCGGACGGCTTCACCAGCCGGGACTTGCGCGATCAAGTCGAGACGATCCGGTCGCGGCTGCTGCTGGTGCCCGACGTCTCGAAGATCGAGATCATCGGCGCGCAGGACGAGCGCATCTTCATCGAGTTCTCGGTCAGGGAACTCGCCAATCTCGGCCTCGATCGTTCGGCGCTGCTCGCGGCGCTGCAGGCGCAGAACGTCGTGCGGCCGGCGGGCGAGGTGCAGACGCAGGACGAGAAGTTCTCGGTGCGCGTCTCCGGCGCCTTCCAATCCGAAGCCGATCTGCTGAACATCAACTTCCCGGCGGGCGACCGCATGGTGCGGCTCGCCGACATCGCGACGATCAGGCGCGGGCAGGCCGATCCGCCGACGCCGATGTTCCGCGTCAACGGGCGCGATGCGATCGGGCTCGGCATCGCCATGCGCGATGGCGGCGACATCCTGGCGCTCGGCAACAACGTCAAGAAGGCGATGGCCGAGGTCACCGCCGGCCTGCCGCTCGGCATCGAGCCCTATCTCGTCGCCGACCAGGCCGTGACCGTCTCGCACGCGATCGACGACTTCATGACGTCGCTCTGGCAGGCGGTCGGCATCATCCTCGTCGTCAGCTTCATCAGCCTTGGCGTGCGGCCGGGCCTCGTCGTGGCGCTCGCGATCCCGCTGACGCTCGCCATCGTCTTCGCCTGCATGCTGGTCGCCGGCATCGACATGCAGCGCATCTCGCTCGGCGCCCTGATCATCGCGCTCGCGCTCCTGGTCGACGACGCCATGACCACGACCGACGCCATGGTCACGCGGCTTGCCGCGGGCGAGGAGAAAATGAAGGCGGCGACCTTCGCCTTCGAGAAATACGCCACCGCGATGCTGGCGGGCACGCTGGTGACGATCGCCGGCTTCGTGCCGATCGGCTTCGCCGCGAGCTCGGCCGGCGAATACACCTTCTCGCTCTTCGCGGTGGTGACGATCGCGCTCGTCGTCTCCTGGTTCGTGGCCGTCCTCTTTGCGCCCGTGCTCGGCGTCGCCATGCTGAAGGCACCCGACGCCTCTGCACAGCAGAAGGAGCCGGGGCGTGTCGAGCGCGGCTTCCGAAGCTTTCTCTCAAGCGCGATCAAGCTGCGCTGGGTGACGATCGCGGTGACGCTCGCGCTGTTCGCCGCCGCCATCCTGGCGCTGCCGCTGGTGCCGCGGCAGTTCTTCCCGGCTTCGGACCGGCCGGAGCTGCTCGTCGACCTCACCCTGCCGCAGAACGCCTCGATCTATGCGAGCGAGGACCTCGTGAACCGCTTCGAGGCCTCGCTGAAGGGCGATCCCGACATCGAGCGCTGGAGCACCTATGTCGGCCGCGGCGCGATCCGCTTCTACCTGCCGCTGAATGCGCAATTGCCGAACGACTTCTTCAGCCAGGCGGTGATCGTCGCCAAGGACGTGGCGGCGCGCGAGCGGCTGCAGAAGAAGCTGGAGTCGCTTCTCGCCAAGGACTTCCCCAACGTGGTCGGGCGCGTCTCGCCGCTCGAGCTCGGCCCGCCGGTCGGCTGGCCGGTCCAGTACCGCGTCAGCGGCCCGGACATCGCCGAAGTCCGCAGCATCGCGATGCGGCTCGCCCAGGTCGTCGCGGCGAACCCCAAGGCCCTCCAGATCAATTTCGACTGGGTCGAGCCCGCCCGCGAACTGCGACTGCGCGTCGATCAGGACGAGGCGCGTCGGCTCGGCCTCAGCTCCGCTGCGGTCGCCGCGATCGTCAACACGGTGGTCTCCGGCACGGTCGTCACGCAGGTGCGCGATTCCATTTATCTCGTCGACGTCGTCGTGCGGGCCCAGGACGCCGACCGCGCCTCGTTGGATACGCTGCGCAGCATGCAGGTCGCGCTGCCGAGCGGCCGCTCTGTGCCGGTATCCCAGTTCGTGAGCTTCAGCTACGGGCTCGACTCGC
This sequence comes from Allobosea sp. 05L423, assembly GCF_056397745.1. NCBI lineage: Bacteria > Pseudomonadati > Pseudomonadota > Alphaproteobacteria > Hyphomicrobiales > Alloboseaceae > Allobosea > Allobosea sp. 05L423. The sequence goes on from NZ_JBFTOA010000002.1 coordinate 374,797, forward strand.
CGCTGATCTGGCGTCGCGACCGGGTGCCGAACCTGACGGTCTCGGCCGATGTGCCGCCCGGCACCTTGCCGGATGCCGTGGTCAGCGCGCTGCAGCCTTCGGTGGACGCACTCCGGAAGGCGCTGCCGGCCGGGTACGACATCACCGTCGGCGGCACGGTCGAGGAGAGCGCCAAGTCGCAGGCCTCCGTCATCGCCGTGATCCCCGTGATGCTGCTGATCATGTTCACGGTACTGATGGCCCAGCTCAGGAGCTTCAGGCTGTTCGCCATCGTGCTCAGCATCGCCCCGCTCGGGCTGATCGGCGTCGTCGCGGCGCTGCTGCTCTCGGGCAAGCCGCTCGGCTTCGTCGCCCTGCTCGGCATCCTCGCCCTGATCGGCATCATCACCAAGAACGCGGTGATCCTGGTCGGGCAGATCGAGGACGAGCGCGCGGCCGGCAAAGGCGTCGTCGAAGCTGCGGTCGATGCCGCCGGCACACGCTTCCGTCCGATCGTGCTGACCGCGATCTCGACGGTGCTCGGCATGATCCCGATCGCGCCGACCGTGTTCTGGGGGCCGATGGCCTTCGCGATCATGGGTGGCCTGCTGGTCGCGACGGTGCTGACCCTCGTCCTTCTCCCCGTCCTCTACGTCACCGTGTTCGGCGCCGCGAGCGCGCGCAACGGCAAGGCGAGACGGACGGCCAGTGCGGGAGCCTCCCGGTCATGAGCGCGATCATCACGAGGCGGATGCCGGCGAGGGATCTGGGACGGGTTGCTGCCGTCACGCTGCTGGGCGCGGTCCTCGCTTCCTGCGGCAGCGAGAAGGCGCCGCAGGCTGAGGGAAGGCCGGTCGGGGTCGTCACCGTCGAGGCCGGGCAGTTCTCCGACGACATCCAGCTCAGCGGCGAGATCCAGGCGAAGAAGGATGTCGGGCTCGCCTTCCGCATCGGCGGGCGCGTTCTCGAGCGCCCAGTCAATGTCGGCGACAAGGTGAAGGCGGGGCAGCTCATCGCCCGGCTGGAGCCCGCACTCGAACAGAATGCGCTGGCCGCAGCCAAGGCGGCACTGGAAGCGGCGCACGGCGAGGTCGACACGGCGCGCAACACCTTCGAGCGCCAGGAGCGCCTGATGGCGCAGGGCTTCACCACGAGGCCGCGCTTCGACCAGGCACAGCGGGCTCAGGAGACCGCGCAGGCACGGCTCGAGAATGCCGAGGCGCAGCTCGAACTGGCCAGGGATCGGCTCGGCTTCACGGAACTGCGCACGGACGTCGACGGCGTCGTGACGGCGCGGCAGATCGAGCCGGGCGAGGTTGTGCAGCCCGGGCAGGTCGTCGTCCAGATCGCCCGCGACGACGACCGCGACGCGGTGTTCAACGTGCCGGCCGCGGTGCTCGACACCCATCTCAGCGATGCCCGGATCCGCGTTGCGCTCGCGGATGCGCCCGCTGTGACGGCCTATGGCTCGGTGCGCGAGGTCGCGCCGCAGGCCGATCCGGTGACGCGGACCTTCGCGATCAGGGTCGGATTGCGGAACCCGCCGGAAGCGATGCGTCTCGGCTCCACGGTCGTCGGCACCATCGAACTCACCACCGCGGCGATCGTTTCGATCCCGGCGAGCGCGCTGACCCAGCAGGGCCGCTCGCCCGCCGTTTGGATCGTCGATCCCGCCAAGTCGACCGTCTCGCTGCGCAGCGTCGATGTGCTGCGTTTCGATCCGGGCACGGTCATCCTGTCCCAGGGACTGGAGCCCGGCGAAACGATCGTCTCGGCCGGTATCCAGGCGCTGCACCCCGGCCAGCGCGTCAGGCCGTTGCCCGGACAGCGGCCTTCGCAGCGGCAGCAAGCCGCTGCGGCGCTGCCGCCGTGACACGGGCGACAAGAGCTCGCGCGGATACCAAGCCCGAGCGTTTCGGGGTCTGGCCGACAGACCTGACGTTTCCCTGGCAGAGGACATCGATGGAGATCATTCCGGCAGTGGGAGAAGCAGAGAAACTCGGGACCGACCTGCTCGTCCTGGGTGTCTTTCGCGATGGCCCGCTGACAGGGTCGGCGCGGGCTGTGAACGATCGCTGCGCGGGCCGGCTCGCCGGCCTCCTCGACCAGGCCGATCTCGGGGAGGCGGTCGGTGCGACGTGCATGATCGGGCGCCTGCCCGGCATCGCCGCAAAGCGTCTGCTCCTGGTCGGTCTCGGGCGGGCGGAAACCTTTTCGGACAAGGCTTATCGCCAGGCACTTTCCGTCGTGGCCAAAGCCCTCAATGACGACCCCGCGGCGGAGGTGGTCGTAACACTGGCGGAGAACGAAGTTCCGCGCCGGACTCTCAGCTGGCGGATGCAGCAGGCCGGGCGGGCTCTCGCCGATGGCCGTTATGATTTTGGCCTTCCCGACGGCTCCGTTCGGGAAGAGCGGCGCAATATCGTGCTGCTCGTGCCGCAGGCCTTGACCTCCGAACTCGTCCGGGCCCTGCAGCAGGGGGTGGCGATCGGGGAGGGGGTCTCCTTCGCCAAGGAACTCGGAAACCTGCCGCCCGATTTATGCACGCCGGCCTTCATCGCGCAGACAGTGGAGGCGATGGCGAGCCAGTTCGGCTTCGGCGTCCAGGTGCTGGGTCGGCACGACTTCGAAGAACATGGATTGGCCGCCTTTCTGGCGGGCGAGGAGGTCGCGGCCGGCGCCTGCAAGCTGATGGTCATCAAAAGCGATCGACGCATGGCAGCGGGCCGCCCCATCGTCCTGATCGGCGACGGCATCGCGGCTTTCGAGGCGCTTCCTGAACATGAGCAGCATCTGCACCGGGCCCCGATCCGCGACATGCGCGGCATCGGCGGTGTTTTGGGTGCGATGCGCGCCGTCGAGCGTCTCGGCCTCGCCTTGAATGTCGTGGGCCTGATCGTGACCAGCCAGGGCGAATTTCCCCAAGGCGCCGGGCGACAGACAGCCATGTCGGCGGCTGGCCTCGGGCATTTCCCACCGGAAGCGTCGCTGTTGGGGGACGTGCTCGGCTATGCCGCGCATTTCTCGCCGAGTTGCGTCATCGACGTCGCCGCTCTGACGCGCGCCTGCGTCCTCGCATTGGGCAGCCACACCAGTGGCCTGTTCGCCAATGATCAGGCGCTGGCGTCGGAATTGGTGAAGTGCGGCGGAAATTCCGGAGACCGCGTCTGGCAGCTCCCCTTGTGGGACGACGATCCGGCGTCCTCTCCGGGCGGCGAGGCAGATCTGGCCGATGGCCCGCCCGATGCGATCGCCGCGGCGTCGAACCTGGCGCGATTCGCCACCGCCTATCCCTGGGCGCATCTGGACATTTCCGGCACGGCCTCGACCGCCGGCCGCACGCGCCGGGCGACCGGGCGCCCGGTCCCGTTGCTGGCCGAATTCCTCATCGGCCGGGCGCGGACGGTCCCGGGCCAGCCGATCTTTACCCCCCGCCCCAAAACGGAGCTGCACTCATGAGCGATCTCGTCTTCATCGCCTTTCCGACCGAACAGAAGGCCGAGGAGGTCCGCCAGAAGGTCCTCTCGCTTCAGCGCGAATACCTGATCGAGCTCGGCGACGCCGTCGTCGTCGTCAAGGACGAAAAAGGCCACGTCAAACTCAACCAGATGATCAACCTGACCGCCACGGGGGCGGCTTCCGGGGCACTCTGGGGCACGCTGATCGGCTTCATCTTCCTGTCGCCGCTGCTCGGCACCGCGATCGGCGCTGCCTCGGGCGCGCTGGGCGGCAAGTTCAGCGACATCGGCATCAACGACCAGTTCATGAAAGATGCCGCCTCGGCTCTGCAGCCGAACACTGCGGGCCTCTTCCTGCTCATCCGCAAGATGACGACGGACAAGGTTCTGGCCGATCTCAAGGGAGCCGGCGGCACGTTGATCAGCACCTCCTTCGACGAGACGAAGGAGGCCCAGCTGCGCGAAGCCCTTTCCGCCGCCGCGGACACGCAAGCGGCGGCGACGTGACCCTGGACTGGAGCCTGGGGGCGGAGGCCGCCGTCTGGGCGGAATCGACCGCGCGGCTCGACAATTTCCGGCCTCTGCTTCGGGCGGAGGAGGAGATCGTCGCCAGGCTCCAGTCCGGCAATTTCGACAGGCTGGGGGACGGCGTTCTGCCCACGGAGCCGGACCCGGCTCGGCTGGTGCGCGCCACCTTCCTGCGTTTCCTGATTCTGGGCGGAGAGGTCGGCTGCCGGCCCCATGAGAAGGGCGTGCTCGTCCGGGGCGCCTGGATCTCGGAGGTGCTCGATCTCGAAGCCTGCCGCGTGTTCCGCGATATCGGCCTGAACGACTGTCATTTCGAGGCGACGCCGATCCTGCGCGCGGCGATCATCAACCGGCTGTTCCTTGACGGCTCGCGGCTGCCGGGGCTTCAGGCGGAGCGGCTCGAAGCGCGCGGGGGGGTCTATCTGCGTGGTGCGGAGGTCGAGGGTGCGGTCAACCTCGACCAGGCCCGCCTCGGCGGGAATCTCCAATGCGATGGCGCAACGATCCGCAACCGTGGAGACTACGCCTTGCTGGGCCGAAGCCTGGAGGCGCGCAACGTGCTCCTGCGCGGCACGACGCTGCGCGGCGGCGTCAACCTGTCCGGCGCCGTCCTGGCCGCCGATCTCGATGCCGCAGGGGCGACCATCCCGGCTTTCGAACGGATGGCGCTCGATGCGAGCGAGATCGCCTGCCATGGCAGCGTCGTCCTGCGGAACACCCGCGTGACCGGCGAGGTGCGGCTGACCGGCTCGGCCATCACCGGCGATCTCGACTGCTCCGGCACCGTCGTCGAAAATGCGGGGCAGACTGCGATCGAGGCGAGCCGTGTCGCGGTCAAGGGCGCCTTCTTCCTGCGGCGCGAAGCGCAGCTGGATGGCACGCTCGCGCTCACCGGCGCCTCGATCGGCACGATCCATGACGAGGCGGCCTGCTGGCCGAAGCCCGGCGACCTGCTCCTCAACCGCTGCCGCTACGGCGCCTTCATCGACGGCCCAGTCGATGCGGAGAGCCGCGTGGACTGGCTGGCGCGCCAGACACCCGAGCGCTGGGGCGAGGATTTCTGGCCGCAGCCCTATGAGCAGCTCGCCTCCGTCTTTCGCGAGATGGGGCATGGCGAGGATGCCAGCTCCGTGCTCGTCATCAAGGAGCGGCTGCAGCGCAGGGCGCGGCGGGCACGGACGGAGAACCCGATATGGCGGGCGGCTCTCTTCGTCGCCGACGGCATTCTCGGGATTACGCTGGGCTATGGCCGCAGGCCGCTTTTCGCCCTCGTCTGGCTCGTCTTCTTCTGGCTCGCGGGCGTCGCGATCTTTGCCTATGCCGAGCGCCAGGGCGCCGTGATGCCCAACAGCGCCGTCGTACTGCGTGCGCCGGAATGGACCTTGTGCGGCATCGAGCAGAGCGAGCAGAGGCCGCTTGTCGCCAGCGGGACGTCGCAAGGGCTGGCGGCGGCTGGCCAGAACCAGCTCGCCTGCTTCCGGCAGCGCTGGGAGGCTTCGAGCTACCCCGCCTTCAGCCCCTGGATGTATTCGCTCGACACGCTGCTGCCCGTGCTGGACATGGGCCAGCGCAGCTTCTGGCGGCCGAATCCGACCAAGCCCGGGGGGCGGGTCGCGATCAACTATTTCTATTTCCAGTCGGTCGTCGGCTGGGCCTTGAGCCTGCTTGCGGTCGCGGGTTTCTCAGGGCTGGTGAAGTCGTCGTGACGCGGCCGGTTCCGCCAACAAGGGTGATGTCGTGAGCAAGGCACCTTCCACTTCCAGCCGCACAGGCGATGAGCGCGAGAGCGCCCCATCGCGCGAGCCGCTCAACATCGATCTCGCCCTGCAGGGCGGCGGCGCGCATGGCGCCTATACCTGGGGCGTGCTGAACCGGATCCTCGAGGAGGACTGGCTGACGATCGAGGCGATCTCGGGCACCTCGGCCGGCGCCATGAACGCGGCGGTCCTCGCCTCCGGCTATGTCAAAGGTGGGCGGGACGGGGCACGCGAGGCGCTGAACGAATTCTGGCGGAAGGTCTCGGAAGCCGCGCGCTTCAGCCCGTTCCAGCGCTCGCCGCTCGACGTGCTGCTTGGCCGCTGGACGCTCGACAGCTCGCCGCTCTTCGTGGCGATGGACATGATGTCCCGCGTCGTCTCGCCCTACAGCCTCAACCCGATGGGCACGAACCCGCTGAGCGACATCCTCGCCGAGGTGATCGACTTCGACGCCATCGCGAAAAGCCCGATCAAGCTGTTCATCAGCGCGACGAACGTCCGGACCGGCCGCAACCGCGTCTTCCGCAATGCCGAGGTCACGCCCGAGGTGCTGCTCGCCTCAGCCTGCCTGCCGACGCTGTTCCAGGCGGTCGAGATCGACGGCGAGAGTTATTGGGACGGCGGCTATTCCGGCAATCCGACCATGACCCCGCTGATCGAGGAGAGCAACGCGAGCGACACGATCCTCGTCCAGATCAACCCGGTCGAGCGGCCGGGCACGCCGCGCACGGCGCGCGACATCCTGAACCGCCTCAACGAGGTCTCCTTCAACGCGGTGCTGCTGAAGGAGCTGCGCATGATGGCGCTCCTGCAGCGCGAGGCGGTGCCTGGCTCGGGTGAGGGCGCCCGCTGGGCGCGCATGCGCATCCACCGCATCGCCAGCGACGCGATGACCGAGCTCGGCTACTCTTCCAAGCTCAATGCCGAATGGGAATTCCTGACGATGCTGCATGACGAGGGCAGGCGCTCGGCCGAGATGTTCTACCGGGCGAATCGCGATGAGATCGGAAAGCGTTCGACGCTCGATCTCGCCGAGTTCACCAAGGGGGTTTGACGGGTGACTTCAAGATCGAGCGTAGCCGGCAAAGCTTCGGATGCAGAATTGGGCGGGCCTATGACGAGTGGCGGTATCTATCAGGCGGCGCAGGTCGTCGTTGCGACGATCCTGGTCGTCGCGGCGCTGTCGATCGCGAGTTCGGTCTTCGCCCCGGTCGCCTTCGCGCTGTTCATCATCGCGTTGGTCTGGCCTCTGCAGAAGACGCTTCAGGGCTTTCTGCCGCGGTTGCTCGCGCTCGCCGTCAGCGTCATCGTGATGACCGTCGCATTCGTTTACATCGGCTCGCTGGTGGTGTCCGCGTTCGGACGCGTCGGGCGCTGGATCGTCAACGACGCCGCCCGCTTCCAGGCCTTCTACGATCAGATCACGCTTTGGCTCGAGGGGCACGGAATCGCGGTGGCGGGAGCATGGTCGGAGGCGTTCAGCGTCGGCTGGATGCTGCGCACCGCGCAGACCGTCACCGGCCGCCTGAACAGCACGATGAGCTTCTGGCTCGTTGTTCTCGTCTACGTCTTTCTCGGGCTGCTGGAGGTCGACGATTTCGGCCGCAAGCTGAAGGGCATGCGCAACCGCGCCGCCGGGGCCTTGCTGCTGCAAGGCAGCATGATGACGGCGGCCAAGATCAGGCGCTACATGCTGGTGCGAACGCTGATGAGCGTGATCACCGGCGTCTTGGTCTGGCTCTTCGCCAGGGCCGTTGGGCTGCAGCTGGCCGAGGAATGGGGCTTCATCGCCTTCTCGCTCAACTACATCCCGTTCCTCGGGCCGCTCGTCGCCACCGTTTTCCCGACCCTGTTCGCGATGACGCAGTTCGGCTCCTGGCAGGCGGTGGTCGCGGTCTTCGCCTGCCTCAACCTGATCCAGTTCGTCGTCGGCAGCTATGTCGAGCCGCGCGTCGCGGGCAGCGCGCTCTCGATCTCGCCGGCGACGGTGCTGTTCTCGGTGTTCTTCTGGAGCTATCTCTGGGGTGTGTTCGGCGCCTTCATCGGCGTGCCCATCACCATCGCCTTCCTCACCTTCTGCGCCCTGCATCCGTCGAGCCTGTGGCTCGCCGAAATCTTCGGCTCGCCGCAGAAGGACGAGAAGGTCCCTGAAGGCTCGCCCGTCACGCCCTGACGGCGGGCTGTGCTGGCTCGATCACGATGCGCTGCGGTTCGAGCAGCGCGATCCCCTCGGGCGCCGCCGCCAGCGTGTGGATGTAGAAGCAGGTCGGCTCCGCATTCGTCGCCTCCATGACCGGAGAAGGCGCGGAGACGATCTTCAGCGCCCCGCAGCGCCCGATCCAGTCGATATGGCGGTGGCCGTGCATCGCGACCATGCGGGCGGCGACGGGCCGCAGCAGCCGCAGGAGGCGGCTGCCGTTGATCAGCGCGGTTCCGATGCGCTCCGAGAAGGCTTTTGCCGGTTTCGGATACTCGATCGGATGGTGATGGAGCGCCAGGATCCAGCGCGCCTGGGGGAACTCACGAGCCACTGCGAGGATCGCCTGCATGTCCTCCTCCGCGACGAGGCCAAGCGCATTGGTGAAGGAGAAATGCGCCTCCGCATTCGAGTTCAGCAGGATGACGCCGAGCCCGTCAGGCTCCGCCGGCGCCAGCACCATCGGGAAGGAATCCGCCCAGATTGCTTCGAGGCCCGCCGATCGGCGCAGGCCGCCCGCATCGGCGAAGGCAGCGATCTTCTCGCGATGCGGCTCGAGGGCAGCGGTGAGGCTCTTGGCGAGCCTGGTCCGGCTCTCGGAGAAGACCTGAACGCGCTCGCCCTGCAGGGCTGCCATAGCCGAGAGGGTCCGCATCTGGCGCAGGTGCTTGCCCGGGCTGCCCGGCAGCTCGAGCCGGGCGGGATTGGCGCGATCGACGATGTTGACGTCGTGATTGCCCGGCAGGATCAGGCAGCGCTCGGCGAGGGCGGGATGGCGCGCGATCGCGTCGAGGAATTCGCCCCACTCGGCGGAGCGCCCGGCATCGGTCATGTCCCCGGTGATGAGCAGCAGGTCGAGCGGCTCGCTCTCGTGGATCTCCGCCAGCCTGGCCAGCACCTGCAGGAAGCGTTCGTTGCCGCGCGGACCGGCGCGTCCGCTTTCGATCCGGAAGCCATAGCGCTCGCCGACGACATGGACGTCGGAAAGATGGGCGACGCGCCATCGGCGCGCTGACGCCGGCACCGTGTCGAAGCCGCCGAGGTCGCGTGGCTGATCCATCAGCCCGTCGGCCATGCCCCAGAGCAGCGACGCCAACGCGAGATAGACCGACATCAGCGCGACGGCATTTGCGAGAGCCGGCACGACGAGCCGCAGCGGGTCGATGAAGTCGGCGAAGCCGCCCGACCAGCGCGTCGCCGGCCAGACCAGGGCGAAGACCGCCCCGGCGACGGCGCAGCCCAGCAAGCCTGCCCCGATCGCGCTGCCTGCCCGCAATCGTGCGCGTTTGTCGGGATCGGTTCCGACGGAACTGAAACTCTCCGCAAGATGCTGCAGTCCTTCGCGGCAGACCGCGTAGCCCGGCTGGACCACCAGAGCGTTCAACGACCAGAAGCTCTTCTCCGCGATGCGGAACAGTGGCCGGAAGCCATACCAGCCGACGATTCCGACAAGTGCGAGCAAAACGAGCGAGCCGATCCCGGCCAGCGCCACCACGCGGCCCGATACCGATGCGAACCACGCCGTCACCACCAGCGGAGCCGCGCCCAGCAGGAGGCTCGGCAGCAAGGCGCCGAGCACCCAGGCGAGCGCGAGCTTGGGCAGGCTGATCTCGCCGAGCAGACTGCCGGCGATCGCGATCAGCGAATGCTTCTTGGTGCTGCTGGCATCATCCTCTGCGTCGCCATTGCGCGGCTCGATGATCATGGACACGACAACCCCGCGGAGCAGAGAGCTGTGATTGGCGAAAACCTTGGCCGATTCATGCGATCCCCGGAGCGCGGCACGGAACGCCATCCTGCTCATATCGGGCCGGCCACGGCCAGCAGCGCCGGCGAGAATGGGACGCGGCGCACAGGAGTGAGACGTCGGGCTGATGTTGCCCGTGGAGGCGGAGGCTACCTTGCCTTGACGGCCCGGCAGGGCACCCACAGAGGCGGGCGGATGGAATGAAGGCGGCGGCCACAGCCGACGACACGCCGCTCTCGGCGCTTTTCACCCGCGGGCTCGGGCTGCTGCTGCTTTGGGTCATCCTGATCGGACCCGCGCCCAAGGATTTGCCCGTCGGGCTCGTCGCCAGCGCAGCGGGGGTCTGGGCCAGTACGGCGCTCTGGCCGGGCGGCGGAAAGCTGTCATGGATGGGCCTCCTCCGTTTCCTGGCCCGTTTCCTGCCGCAATCCGTCTTTGCAGGGCTCGACGTGGCACGGCGCGCCTTTGCCCGTACGCCCGATCTGCAGCCCGGCTTTACGACCTGCCGCTCCACGATCCCGGCCGGCCTGGCGCGAGACTCGGCCTGCGCGGTGATGAGCCTGCAGCCGGGCAAGCTGCCGGTTTTCGCCGAGGCCGACGGAACGCTGCACATCCATTGCCTCGATCTGCGCGAAGCCGTGGCCCGGCAGGTCGCCGACGACGAGGCGGCATTCCGGCGAATCCTCAGGCCGGAGAAGCGCGATGGCTGATTTCCTGACCGCGGCGGCGCTCCTCATCCTGGCGGTGACCGCCGTCGCTCTGTTCCGGGTTCTGCGTTCCGGCATCGTCGCCGAACGCATGATGGCGGTGCAGTTGCTCGGGACAGGCGGAGCGGCGGCCCTCCTGCTGCTGGGGACTGCTTCCGGGTCGGCGGCGACGAGCGATGTCGCGCTGCTGCTCGCGCTGTTTGCGGCCTTCTCCTGCGTCGCCTTCGTGCTTGGCGCGGAGGGGCCGGGCGCCGATCGGGATTCGTCGAAGGAGCGGCCGTGAGCGGCCTCGCCGACATCGTCACCATCATTCTGGTGACTGCGGGAGCGCTGCTTTTTCTGGCCGGCACGCTCGGCCTGCTGCGCTTTCCCGATACGCTCAGCCGCTTGCACGCCATCAGCAAGGCCGACAATCTCGGGCTCGGCTTGATCGTGATCGGCCTGCTGCCGCAAGCGACGAGCGTTTCCGGCGGCGTGAAGCTCATCTGCGTCTGGCTGCTCGCGCAGCTTTCGGCCGCGACGGCGAGCCAGCTGCTCGCCCGTGCCGTCCATCGCGACAGAGCCGAGCCATGACGCTCCTGCTCGATCTCGCGCTCGTCGCCTGGCTCCTGGGGCTCGCGGCCTATGTTGTCGCGCGGCGGGACGAGCGCAGCGCGATCATCGCCTTCCTGGCCTTCGGCCTCCTGCTCGGGCTGGTTTGGGTGCGGCTCGCGGCGCCGGACGTGGCCCTGACCGAGATCGCCATCGGCGGGGGCGGGACGGGCATCCTGCTGCTGCGAGCGGAGGCTGCGCTCCGCGGCCGTGGCAAGCACGAGGAGCCGATGCGGCGCGCCGGAAAGCTCGCCGTGGCTGTGGGCTGCGCCGCCATCTCCACGGGGCTCGCCTTCGCCGTGCTGACCTTGTCCTCTCCCGCTCCGACGCTGGCGCCGGCGGCTTCGGAGGCGCTGGGAACGACGGGGCTGGGCAACCCCGTCACCGCCGTGCTGCTGGCCTATCGCGCGCTCGACACGCTGCTGGAGAAGGTCGTGGTGCTGCTCGCCCTGATCGGGGTCTGGTCGCTGGCGCCGGACGGCGTCTGGGGCGGCGCGCCCGAGGTGAAGCCCGCCGCCGTTCCGGGGCCGCTGGCCTATCTCGCACGCACCCTGCCGCCCTTCGGCGTCGTGATCGGCGTCTACATGTTCTGGGTCGGGGCTGACGCGCCGGGCGGCACCTTCCAGGCCGGGACGGTGCTGGCCGCGATGTGGCTGCTGGTGATGATGGCGGGGCTCTATCCGCCGCCCGATACGGCCCGGCCGCTGCTGCGGCTCGTGCTCACGGGGGGCCCGGCCCTGTTCCTGGCGATCGCGTTTCTCGGTTTCGCCTTTGCAGGCGGCTTCCTCGCTTACCCCGAAGGGCTCGCGAAACCCCTCATCGTGGCGATCGAGGCGGCCCTGACGCTGTCCATCGCAGCCGCGCTCGCCATGCTGGTCGCCGGCCCCGCCCGAAAGGCGCCCGCACGATGACGGCTGCGCTTCAGCCCGGCATTCTGTTCGGCCTATGCGGCGCAGCGCTTGTCGGCATCGGGCTCTTCGCCGTCGTGACTCATCCCGGACTGCTGCGGCGGATCATCGGCTGCAACATTCTGGGGGCGGGCATCTTCCTGGTCTTCGGCGCCGTCGCCCGGCGCGGCGCAGGTGCCGGCCTCGAGGCTGATCCAGTGCCGCAGGCGCTGGTGATCACCGGCATCGTCGTGGCCTTTTCGGCGAGCGCGCTGGCCGTCGCACTGCTGAAGCGGCTCTCCGAACTGAACGTGGGCGAGCGTGCAGGCGCCGAGGCTGCACCCGAGCCACGGAGCGGAACGTGACGCCGCTCGTCCACGCCACCACGCCGGGCGGCTTCCTGCTGGTCCTGGCCGTGATCCTGCCGGTCTGCGCCGTGCTCGCGATCCTCGCCTGCGGGCCCCGCAGCGCGGCGCGGATCGCGATGACGACGTTTGCGGCCGGGCTCGCCGTTGCCATCGCGATCGCCGTCCAGTTGATGTCGAGCGGGGCTGCGCTGTCCTATGTCGTCGGCGCCTGGCAGCCACCGCTTGGCATCGCGCTGCGGGCCGACGGGCTTTCGGGCGCGATGCTCGTGATGACGGCGCTTGTCATCGTCGCCGTAGGGCTTTTCGCGCGAACCCAGCACAAGCTTCATGAGGGCGCGGAAGACGGGCGCGCGCCGACGACCTTCTGGCTGATGCTGCTCGCGCTCTGGAGCGCGTTGAACGCGGTCTTCGTCGGCGAGGACCTGTTCAATCTCTATGTCGCGCTGGAGCTGCTGACTTTCGCGGCGGTGCCGCTCGTCTGCCTCGACGGCCGGGCCGAGACCGTCAAGGCCGCGCTGCGCTACCTGCTGTTCGCGCTGATCGGCTCGTTGCTCTATTTGCTCGGGACCGGGCTGATCTACGGCCAATACGGCACGCTCGACCTGCTCGCGCTGTCGCGCCTCAGCCGACAGGACCCGGCACTTGCGGCGGCGCTGGCGCTGATGATCGTCGGGCTCCTGGCCAAGGCGGCGCTGTTTCCGCTGCATCTGTGGCTGCCCCCCGCTCATGCCGGGGCGCCGGCGCCGGCGAGCGCCGTGCTCTCGGCGCTGGTGATCAAGGCGCCGATCTTCCTGATCCTGCGGCTGGTGCTCGATGTAGCCCCGCCGCAATCGGCCGCTGTTGCGGGCCAATTGCTGGCCGTCCTCGGCGCGGCCTCGATCCTGTTCTGCAGCGTCATGGCGCTCCGGCAGGCGCGGCTCAAGCTGATGATCGCCTACTCGACCGTCGCGCAGATCGGCTATCTCTTCATCGTCTTTCCACTGGCCGCCGGCAGCCCCGAGCTGCCGCCCTGGGGAACGATCGCCTGGACCGGCGGCGCGCTCCAGCTCATCTCGCACGCGCTGGCGAAGGCGGCGATGTTCCTGGCGGCCGGCGCCATTGCCGAGGCCTTCGGCCACGACCGCATCGCCGATCTGCGCGGCTTCGGCCGGGTGCTGCCGTTCAGCGCAGCTGCGTTCGGACTGGCCGGGCTATCGCTGATGGGCATTCCGCCGAGCGGCGGCTTCGTCGCCAAGATCCTGTTGCTGACGGCAGCGGTGACCGAGGGTTATCCATGGCTGGCCGCGACGATTCTGGCCGGCGGCCTTCTCGCCGGCGGCTATGTCTTCCGCGTGATCGACAAGGCACTGGCCGTCCCCGCCGTTCCCATTGCGCCGCTACGCAAGGTGCCGCGACGGCTCGAACTCGCGGCGCTGGCCCTTGCCGTGGCGGCCGTTCTGCTCGGCTTCGTGCCGCTGCGCCCCTTCGGCTTCCTGCAGATCGGCCGTGACGGCCTCGCCGCGGCGTGGGCGCCATGACCGCCACCAGCCTCCTTCTCGCCTCGGCCCTGCTGGTGCCGCTCCTGCTGGCAGCCTGCTGCCTGTCGCCGTGGTTCCGGGCGAGGGCGCTGGCTGCGCTCGCCGTCGCCCCGCTTCCGGCGCTCGCGGCGGCGATCCTCATACCGGAAGGCCGCTTCGCCATTTTCCCCGCGCCGTTCCGGCTGACACTGGTGCTCGACCAGCCGGGCGCGATCCTGCTTGCAGGAGCGGCGCTGCTCTGGAGCGCGGCCGGCGCCTATGCCGCCTCGCAGATGGCCCGCGACCCGGCTGCACCACGCTTCGCCATCTGGTGGCTGCTGACGCTCGGCGGCAGCCTCGGCCTCTTCCTCGTCGGCGATGTCGTGAACTTCTACCTGCTGTTCACGCTGGCGAGCCTCGCGGCCTACGGCCTGATCATCCATGAGCAGAGCGCTCCCGCGCAACGGGCCGGCGTCATCTATGTGGCGCTGGCGCTGCTGGGCGAGGCGTTCCTCCTGATCGCGCTGGTGATGCTGGCGGCTGGCCATCCCGACGCCAACCCGCAGATCCGTGGCGTCGTCGCCGATCTCCAGGCCAATCCGATGCGGGAGGGCATCGTCGCGCTGTTCATCCTCGGTTTCGCGCTGAAGATGGGGCTGGTGCCGCTGCATGTCTGGCTGCCGCTGGCGCATCCGGCGGCGCCGACGCCGGCTTCGGCGGTGCTGAGCGGCGTCGTGGTCAAGGCCGGCGTGATCGGGCTGATCCGCTTCCTGCCCTTCGAGGCGGGAATGCCGCTCCCGGGCACCGTCCTGATCGCGGTCGGCATCGTCACGGCCTATTACGGCGCCATGGTCGGCATCACCCAGCGGCGCGCCAAGACGGTGCTGGCCTATTCCACCGTGAGCCAGATGGGTCTGCTGGCGGTGCTGCTGGGCGTCGGCCTCGACACCGCCGACCCAGCCGCCACCCATCTCACCGCCTATTACGCCGTTCACCACACGCTGGTGAAGGGCGCGCTCTTCCTCGGCATCGGCATCCTGGCGGCAACCGGCGGGCGGCGGCTGAGGCTTGTGCTGCTGCTGACCGCTGTGCTCGCGCTGAGCCTCGGCGGCCTGCCGCTGACCAGCGGCGCGCTGGCCAAGCTCGCGACCAAGCCGATGCTCGGCTATGGCTGGCTCGCCGGCGCGATGACTCTTGCCGCTGCCGGCAGCACCGCACTCATGGTGCATTTCCTGCTGATCGTCCGGCGAGATACGATCGGCAACCCTGCAGGATCACCACCGCTCGGGCAGCTCGTGCCCTGGCTTATCGTTCTCGTCGCCTCGCTCATCGTTCCCTGGTCGCTCTATCCTGCGGTGTCCGGCGAAACCGTCGCCAGCCTGCTCCAGCCGGAAGCACTCTGGAAGGTGACCTGGCCGATGCTGCTCGGCGCGGCGGCGATGCTGTTCGTCGACCGCTTGCCCCGTCGCCTGGGCGCGATTCCCGAGGGAGACATCGTCGTCCTCCTGCAAAAGGGCGGGCCGTTCGTTCGCGGCCTCTCGAACCGCATCGGAGAGATCGATGTCCATCTGAGGCGTTGGCCGGCGGCCGGGCTGGGACTGATCGCTCTTGCCATCCTGCTCGGTGGCGCTTTGATGCTCCGGACCTGACGAAGGCCTGCAGGAGACCGCTGCGTGACACCGATCGAAAGCACTGCCGTCGTCACCGTGGCCGCGATCGTATTGTTCACCTGGAACAGGCTGCCGGTCGTCGTGGTCGCGATCGGGGCGGCGCTGGCACTGTGGGCGACCGGCGTGGTCACGCTCGAGCAGGCCTTCGCCGGCTTCGGGGACCGCGCCGCCCTTTTCGTCGCCAGTCTCTTCATCGTCAGCGCGGCCTTGGAGAAGACCGGCGTCACCGCCTGGGCGGGCCAATATCTGATCGCCAAGGCCGGCAGCGATGGCCAGACGCGCCTACTGATCATCATCATGGTCGCAGCCGGCTGTCTCAGCGCCTTCATCAGTGGCAGCGGAGCGGTCGCAGCCCTCATGCCGGTGGCGGTCATGGCGGCGGTGCGGCTGCGCCAGTCGCCGGCCCAGTTGCTGATGCCGCTCGCCTTCGCCTCCCATGCCGGCTCCAACCTCCTGCTGACCGGGGCGCCCAAGAACATCCTGGTGTCGGAGGCGCTGGAGGATGCCGGCCTGCAGGGCTTCGCCTTTGCCGAATTCGCCTTCGTCGGCCTGCCGCTTCTGGCCGGCACGATCGCGATCATCCTGCTGCTGGGCAAGCGCCTGCTGCCGCAGCAAAGCAGCGCGCGGCTGCCGGCCGATTTCAGCCGGCACGCCCAGACCCTCGTCGAGCATTACGGACTGAGCGACGGCATCTTCCGGCTGCGCGTGCGCTCGACCTCGTCCTACATCGGCGTCGCACCGGGCAATATCGATCTCGGTGCGGATGGGCGGCTCAGCCTGATGGCTGTGCAGGCCGGAGACACGGCAATGCCGCTGCGGGCGCCGGCGGTTTCGGAGGGCGACTACCTCCTCGTGCGCGGCGATGCCGAGGCCGTTGCGACGCTGGCGGCGGACAAGCACCTCGCCCTGCGTGACGATCCTGCTCAAAAAGGACTGTTCAGCCGGCGCTCGGGCCTGGCCGAGGTCGTGATTCCGCCGCGCTCGGCGCTGATCGGCCGCGCTCTCTTTCCGGGCATGGTGACCGACAGCGGCGATCTCGTCGTGCTCGCCGTCCAGCGGGCCGGCGTCGACATTGATCCGGGCGAAACGCTGGCCGCCGGCGACACGCTGCTGCTCGAAGGCAGCTGGGAAGCGCTCGATCTGCATCTCGACGATCCCGACGTGCTCGTCGTCAACTCGCCCGACCTCGTCAGGCGCCAGGCCGTGCCGATGGGGGCTGGCGCCGGCGTCGCGCTGGCGGTGCTGGCCGGCCTCGTCACAATGCTCGCGACGGGCATCCTGCCGCCGGCCGTCGCCGGGCTCCTCGGTGCCGGGGCGCTGATCGGCGCCGGCATCATGAGCGTCGAGCAGGCCTATCGCGCGATCAACTGGACGACGGTGATCCTGATCGCGGCGATGATGCCGCTCTCTACCGCAATGGTGCAGTCGGGTGCGGCCAAGATCGTGGCCGACCATCTCGTGACGCTGACCGGCGGGGCAGGCCCCATCGTCTTTCTCGCCGGCCTCTTCGTGCTGACCGCGAGCCTCGGCCAGGTCATGAGCAACACGGCGACGACGATGCTGGTCATCCCGATCGCCATGGCCGCAGCCGCCGGCATGGGCGTCTCGCCGCGGCCAGTCCTGATGAGCCTGTGCGTCGCCGGCTCCGCCTCGTTCCTGACGCCGATCGCGACCGCGACCAACATGATGGTCATGGGTCCGGGCGGCTACAGCTTCAACAGCTACTGGAAGCTCGGCGCGCCATTGATGCTCTGGTTCTTCGTGATCGCCGTCTTCTACGTCCCGCTGATCTGGCGGTTCTGAAGGGTGGCCTGCGCTCCGGCCTCAGGCCGAGGGCCCTTCAAAGCGCTTCCAACCCCAGAGGCCGACGAGCACGATCAGCGATCCGACGAAGGCAGCGATCACATCCCTGAGCGAAATCGCGATGTTGTCGAGGCCCGGCAGAATCTGGAGCCACCGGAAGAGCAGGCCGCCGACCACGGCGCCCGCCAGACCCACGGCGAGATTCCGCAAGAAGCCGAAGCCGCGCCTGTCCCATCTGATCGCGAGGCCAGCCAAGCCGCCGCCGATCACTCCAATGATGATCCAGACAATCACATGATCGAGCGTCTGCATGTTCCCCCCAAGTCGCGATCGATAGCGGCGGGACGTTCGCTTTGCCCGCCCGCAGAAACAACGCTAGAGCATCTCCGCGTTTATTCGATACGCGGAACTGCTCTTGCTCTTTGTTTTAAAGCATTTTCTTTACGCGAAGCGATACCCGCTGCGCTCGAAAATGCTCTAGAACGAGACCCAGTGGCACCGGCGAATAGGCCGTCCCCATCGATCCCAATGAGTCCGGCAAACCCGCCTGCGGGGGCGATTATGGCGGTGCCAGTGCCGATAGTGATGCCGGCGGTGGACCGGGTGGCCCCTGCGATGCTGGGACCAGTCGATCGGCCTCCCGTCCGGCAGCCTGAGTTCCTGATCCGGCGATGGCGTCGGCTGCCGCGGCGCCGCTTCGGCCTCCCGCGCCGGGAGGGCCAGGGCGGAGCCCGTTGCAAGGGCAAGCAATCCGAACAGAAATGAACGTCGTTCCATGGGATGCGCTCCGGACTGGCTTCGGAAAAAGCAGTCTAGAGGCTGTCATGGGCCATGGGAACGATTTGATGAGGTCGAAGCGGTGGAGATGGGACCGGAAGGTTTGTGTCCTCGCTCCCCTCATTCGCGCAAAATCGCCAGCGTCAAATCACTTCCATGGCCCATAGCAGCCTGTGGAGCGCGCGAAGCCGTGCGGCCAATATCTTCGGTACCTTGCAAGGCGGCTTTCAAACCGTGTCGTTACCGGAACATCTTGGTCAGAATAGCCGCGACATGCTGCAGGGCGACATCCTTCAAGCGTCGCCGGTGCCAGGCGAGATGGAGCGAGAAGCCCGGCACCGGCAGCGGCGGCGGGAACGAAACCAGCCCCTCGAAGGATGACAGCACGCGCGAAGGCAGGAGGACGATCATGTCCGAGCCGTGCAGCAGTGCCTGGACCATCTGGAAATTCGGCACGACGAAGCCGACGCGCCGCGTCAGGCCGCGGCTGGCGAGTTCCGCATCGACGGGAGTGCGCGTATCGCCGCGGCCGGATACGAGAATATGCGGATAGGCCAGCCACGCCGCGAGACCGAACGCGGCTTCGGCCGGGTGACCGCGGCGCATCGCGACGGCATAGTGTTCGACCAGAAGCTCCTCGCGATGGAGGTCATCCTCCGCCGGCGGAAACACGGAAATGGCGATATCGCTGGTGCCCTCGACCAGGGCCGCGCGGGCAGTATCGGCGCCATGCCACGGCTGGATCACGATATCGATCCCCGGTGCCGAACGCTGCAGCTCCTCCTGCAACGGGCCGATCAGGAACACGGCCGGATAGTCGGCCGTGGTGATGCGCAAGGTCAGGCGGATTTCCGCGAGCGGCACCTGCGGCGGCTCGACGAGCTCCGTCACGCCGGCGAGCAGCGATTTCAGCGGGGCGCGCAGTGATTCCGCCTTTGGCGTCAGGAACATCGTTCCCCGGCCACGTTCGAGAAGCTCGTCCCGAAACAGATGGCGGCAACGCTGCAGCGCTGCGGATGTGGCCGGCTGCGACAGCCCGAGCCGATCGGCTGCGCGGCTGACATGCGCCTCGTCCAGAAGCGCGTCGAGAACCACCAGGAGATTGAGATCGAGCGACCTTAAATTCATCGGTTCGATAATGTGATAGATCGATAATCGATTGGAAGAATTTCTTGTTTGACCGCAGGGTCGTCTCGCCACCGCAGGAGACGACCATGACCAAGACGCTCATCCTCCTCTTCCACCGCGACCTCTCCCAGTCCAACGCCAATGCCGCACTGGCTGCGGCAGCCGGCAGGCTGCCCGGCGTCGAGATCGTCGACATGCAGGCGAGCTATCCGGGCGGGATCGAGATCTTCCGCGACGCCGAGCGCGAGGCCGACCGCCTGCTCACGGCCGACCGGATCGTGCTGCAGTTCCCGATCCAGTGGTATTCGACGCCGGCATTGTTGAAGGCCTGGCAGGACGCCGTGCTGACCCGGATGTTCTATCTTGCCTATGAGACGGAAGGGCGGTTGCTCGAAGGAACGCCCCTGATGCTGGCCGCGACCGCAGGCAACGTGCCTGAGGCCTACCGGCCGGGCGGCCGGAACATGTTCCCGATGATCGAGCTGCTCGCCCCGCTGCGCGCCACCGCAAATCGCTGCGGCCTGTTGTGGAGCGAGCCCTTTATCCTCTACCGGGCGGACAAGCTCCCGCAGCACGCGCTTGACGCCGCCGCCATGGACTACGCCATCGCTCTGGAGCGATGGATCGCGGAAACACCCGTGCCCCGCCCGAAAGCCGCCTGAGTCAGGGCCGCGCGACGACGAGGCGCAGCGAGCCTTCGAAATTCGGCTGGCTGCGCAGGAAGCCGTAGCAGGAATCCCAGGCGCCGGATTCGATGTCGCCCCGCAAATGGGCGATCGACGCCGCACTCTCGGCTTCGCTCACGAAGCTCCAGGCGGAGCAGGCCGAGCGTGCACCCGGCTCCAGGAAGAGTTCCGGCCGGCCGTAATACGCCTCGTTGAAGCCATCGCGGCAGGCGAGGGGAATCGGCACCGCGATGATCTCGACATCGCCGCCCAGCACCTTGCCGATATGCCCGAGCGAGGGATAGCGCCGTGCCTCCGTCGCTAGGACGTTGGGGGCGTAGTGGTTGAGCCAGAAGGCTTCCACCAGCTCCGGGTCGCAGGAGAGGATCACGACCGGGCCGCGCGTTACGCGGCGCATCTCGCGCAGGCCCGCATCGAGGTCCTGCCATTGATGCACGGTGAAGGTCGCCATGCTCGCGTCGAAGGATTGGTCGGGGAAGGGCAGTCTCTCGGCCGTCGCATCGATGGCCACGGCAATGCCGGCCGGCCGCTGCGCCCGCATCGAGGCGGAAGGCTCGACCGCCGTGACGTCGCGGTTGCGCGGCTCATAGGAGCCTGCGCCGGCCCCGACATTGAGGATGCGACCGGCCGGGCCGAGCGCGCTCTCGATCAGGGCGGCGATGGCAGGCTCCGGCTGGCGGTAGGCGGCATAGCCCTGGCCGATCCGGCCGTAATCGGCGTCTCCGGCGCTGCCATCGGCGCGGCGCAGGCCGGCCACGGGGTTCAGCTCATTCATCACGCAAGGTCTCCGAAGCGAGGGAACGCCAGAGCGGCAGGATATGGTCTCGAGTCAGCGGGGCGAGCGCGACAGCCGGCGGCTGGCCGGGCTCCAGCCACGCGATCTCCGCAATCTCGGCGGCCGGACGCGGCTTTGCGGGCAAAGCGAGCGTGAAGATCTCCGCCTCGACCGTGAATCCGGGTTCGTTGGCGGCCGGTGCAGTGAAATGACCCTGATAGCGCGGCTCATCGCGGGGAATGGAAAAACCGAGCTCCTCCCGAAGCTCGCGGAGCAACGCGTCCAGCGGCTGCTCGCCGGGCTCGATCTTGCCGCCCGGCTGCATGAAGGCCGTGGTTGCGCGCTTCCTGACAAGAAGCAGGCGCTGGCGTTCGTCGGTCAGCAGAGCGGCCGCGATGCGCAGCCGCCGGATCGTCCCGCTCAAAGGTCGATTCCCTTTCAGATGGCGCGGGGGGAGGATTGCCATGACCCGCCTGCATTCGGAAAGGGCTTTGGCGCCGGCCTGTCGATGGTGGTAGGACAGCCCTCGGACTCAAAGACCTTCAGCGAGACGCAGAGCCATGTTCGAGGCACATCGCATCGACACGACCGACAAGGCCGCATTCTATCGCGAGCTCGCGGCCCAGCTCGAAGCCCTGCTCGCCGGGGAGAGCGACCCGATCGCCAACGCAGCCAACACCTCGGCGCTGCTCTACCAGATGATGCCGGAGTTGAATTGGGCCGGCTTCTATCTGATGCGAGACGGCGAGCTCGTGCTCGGCCCCTTCCAGGGCAAGCCGGCCTGCGTGCGCATACCCGTCGGGAAGGGCGTCTGCGGAACCGCAGTGGTGCGCCGCGCCTCGATGCTGGTCGAGGACGTCCATGCTTTTCCCGGCCATATCGCCTGCGACTCGGCCTCCCGTTCGGAGCTTGTCGTCCCGCTGATCGGCCGTGACGGCGTCATCGGCGTGATCGATCTCGACAGCCCCTCGGTCGCGCGTTTCGACGCCGCCGACCAGGCCGGGATCGAACGCATGGCAGTGATCTATCTCACCGCCTGCGGCGAGGGCGCCGATCTCGCCAAAGCCTCCTGAGCGGCTCCGGTGCCGTCGCTCAGCCTGCGCATCGAGCTCGATCCCGAGGGGCGGATCGGCCCCGGCAAGATCGAATTGCTCGAGCAGATCGCGGCGCAGGGCTCGATCTCGGCCGCGGGCAGGGCGATGGCTATGTCCTACCGGCGGGCCTGGGAGCTGGTCGAGGAGCTGAACACATTGTTCGGCAAGCCGGTGGTCGAGCGCCAGACCGGCGGTCGCAACGGCGGCGGAGCCCGCGTGACCGATCTCGGCCAGGCCTTGATCATGCGCTTCCGGGCTGTCGAGCAGGCCGCCACCGCAGCAGCGAGCGAACACCTCGCCGCGCTTCAGGCCGAGATCGATCGGCCGACGGATTCCTGAAGGGCGAGCCGGCGCACAGCCCTGCATCCATCGAATAACGGCTATGTGGGAATTTCCCGATCGCCTTTGGCGTCGGAAAGGAGACCGCGCACAAGCACAGCTCAAGGCTAGTTAGCCTTGACATGCGGACCCTATTCGAACAGGCGTATCGCATATGCAGAATAGGTGCTGCAAGTCTTTTTTGTAATTTTTCCAATGAGGAAGCAGCGGAGTCTCAGATATTCGGAATGATCTCTTGGGCGCGAGGCCTGTGGCCTTGTGCAAAGAGCGCAAACCGACAGACTCCGAGCCGGCGGCGGCTGGGTAAGCTTACCTCCAGCGAAGACTGGACTTGGTGATGATGCGCGCGTTTCGTCTGGCTCTCGTCGCGGCGGGTCTCTCGGCACTGTCCGGGCTGGCCGTCCAGGCTCAGGGCCAGCCGGCCCAGACTCCGGCCGCGGCCCCGCCTCCCGCCGCTCAAGTTCAGCCGGCCACCCCGACCAACCCGCTGCCTTCGGTTCCGTCACAGTTCGGCATGAACCCGCCGAGCACCGCGCATCCGCCGCTGACGGCGGAGGCTCCATCGGCTCCCGCCGCCGCGCCGGCCGCGACGGCGGTGCTGCCGCACGACCTGTCGCCCTGGGGCATGTTCATGGCGGCGGACATCGTCGTGAAGGCCGTGATGCTCGGCCTCGCCTTCGCCTCGCTGGTGACCTGGACGATCTGGTTCGCCAAGGCGATGGAGCTCGCCGCCGCGAAGGCCGCGGCCGGACGCGCGTTGCGCCGCATCGAGGCGGCGGACAGCCTGAACGCCGCAGCCGGCGCCGCCGCTTCCAAGAACGGCAAGCTGCGCGGCGCCGTCGGCGAGCTTCTCAACGCCGCGCTCTCCGAGACGCGCCGCTCGGCCGATCTCGGTGAGGACGGCATCAAGGAGCGCGTCGCCATCGCGCTTTCCCGGATCGAGGCCCGCGCCGGTCGCTCCATGGCGCGCGGAACGGGGCTGCTCGCGACCATAGGCTCAACGGCCCCCTTCGTCGGCCTGTTCGGCACGGTCTGGGGCATCATGAACTCGTTCATCGGCATCAGCCAGGCGAAGACGACCAACCTCGCGGTCGTGGCGCCGGGCATCGCCGAGGCGCTGCTGGCGACCGCGATCGGCCTCGTCGCGGCGATCCCCGCCGTCATCATCTACAATGTCTTCGCCCGCGCGATCACCGGCTATCGCGCCACCCTGTCGGACGCTTCAGGCGAAATTCTGCGCCATCTCTCGCGCGATCTCGAACGGCGCCAGCGCGCGCTCGCGCCAACCTCGCGCTCGGCCTCCTCGGCATCGGCGGCCGCGTCCGCCTCCGCACCGCTTGTGCCGGCGGAGTGAGCCATGGCCGTTTCCCTCAAGGACCCGCAGGACGGCGATCTCGGCGAAGTCAGCGAGATCAACGTCACGCCCTTCATCGACGTCATCCTGGTGCTGCTGATCATCTTCATGGTGGCCGCGCCGCTCTCCACGGTCGACGTCGCGGTCGATCTGCCGGTGTCGAACGCGCAGCCACAGCCGCGGCCGGATACACCTGTCTTCCTGACCGTGAAGAGCGACCTCTCGCTCGCCCTCGGCAACGACACCGTGCCGCGCGAAACCCTGCAGGCGACGCTCGACCAGCGCACGAACCGGGACCGCGAGCAGCGCGTCTTCCTGCGTGCCGACGGCACCGTCGCCTATCGCGAGCTGATGGATGTGATGAACCTGCTGCGTAACGCCGGTTACCTCAAGATCGCGCTCGTCGGCCTCGAGGACACCGGGCAAGGCGCTGCTGCGGGGACCAAGCCATGAGCCTGGAGCGCCGTTCGCTGTCGCGCTTCGCACCGGCGGCGCTGCGCTGGAGCGTGGCGGCGCTCGTAGTGGCGAGCGCCCATGGCGCGGCCGGCTGGGTCGTGGCCAACTGGCAGCGTGCCGAGGCCGCGATGGGCACGCCGCCCGCCGCCGTCATGATCGAGCTCGCCCCGCTCGCCGTCGCGCCCGAGGCGCCGCAGCGGGATGTCGCGCCGGGGCCGGAGATGGTCGAGGCGCAGCCCGAGCCCGAACCGCCAACACCCGAGCCGGTCGAGCAACCCAAGGAGCCCGAGCCCCCACCGCCGGAGCCTGAACCGGTCGCGATCCCAGAACCCGAGATCAAAATCCCCGAGCTGCCCTCGCTGCCTGACGCCGCCGCCGTGCTGACGCCGCCGCCAAAGGAGCAGCCGAAGCCGCCGGAGGTAAAGCCAAAGCCCAAGCCCAAGCCGAAGGTCGTCGAGCGCCGAAAGCCGCTGGACCCGGACAAGCCGAAGGCCGAGCAGACCACGGCGCCGGTCGCACAGGCGCAGGCCGCTGCGCAAGCAGCCGCTCCTGCCTCGGGCTCCCCGAGCGCTTCGCCGGCCGCCAATGCCAGCTGGCGCGGTTCTCTGATCGCCCATCTCAACCGCTTCAAGCGCTTCCCGAACGGCGCCAGCCCCGGAACCGTCCAGGTCGCCTTCAGCATCGACCGTGGCGGCCGGGTTCTCTCGGCCCGGCTGGTCCGCGGCTCGGGAGACGCCGCACTGGACGACGAGGCGGTCGCGATGATTCGACGGGCGAGCCCGGTGCCGGCACCGCCGGACGGGATTGGCGGCAGCTCGATCGCGCTCGCGGTGCCCGTCCGGTTTTCGCGCTGAGGCAGGTCTGGAACCGGAGGGCCGCATGCGCGTATCACGTGTGCAGCCCGTGCGCAGAGGAGACGCGGCATGAGTATCGGAAAGCTCGTCGCCGGCGCTCTCCTTGCGCTCGCGTGCAGCGGCTGCGTGACGGATGCCGAGCTGCGCGCGGCCGACGAGGCGCGTTGCCACTCTTTCGGTTTCCGGACATCGAGCGAAGGGTTCGCGAACTGCCTGCTGCAGCTCGACCTCAATCGCGCGGCGGATCGGCGCGCTAGTTTCGACCGATACGATGCACCGCCGGGCTGGTACTACGGCGGCCGCTGGTGGTGAGCGCAGGAGCTCTCAGGCAAGAAAAAAGGGCCGCGCCGGAAAGCGCAGCCCAAGTCTAGGGAGGAAACGCCCAAGGAGGGCGACGCAACATCTCTGCTGCGCTGAGCAATAAATAAGTGCGCTACCTCGCTGCCGCAAGAGAAAAAGGGCAGCAGCACTGACTTATTTTTCACCTGTCGTCATGTCTTTGAAATCAAAACATTTTACCGCGATTCAGCGATTGCCGCGCCGCGTTTCTGGGCAGCCCTGCTTCTGCTGCATTGCCGAGAAGCTGTTGACAATCAGTCAGCATGGAATTTCATATGCATTCATATGAATTCCGCTCCTGCCGCGTCTGGCGGCGGGTGGTATCGGCGCGGATCGCGGCCGAAGCGGAGCGAAGGACAGCCTGATGCAGATCGATCGTCGCAGTTTCATCGCCGGCGTCGCCGCCGTCGGAACGCCCGGCCTGGTACGCGCCCAGGGCGCAGGGCCGATCCGCATCGGGGAGATCAACAGCTATACCGCCCAACCGGCCTTCCTGAAACCCTATCGCCAGGCCTGGGAACTGGCGCAGGAGCAGATCAATGCGGCCGGCGGCGTGCTCGGCCGCAAGCTCGAGACGGTCTTCCGCGACGACGCCGGCAAGCCGGAAGACGCAGTGCGCCACGCTGCCGATCTCGCCACCGCCGAGAAGGTCGACATCATCGCCGGCGGCTTCCTCTCCAATGTCGGCCTCGCGCTCGCCGACTATGCCAACCAGAATAAGAGGCTCTATGTCGCCTCCGAGCCGCTGGCCGACGCGCTCGTCTGGTCGAAGGGCAATCGCTACACCTTCCGGCTGCGCCCCTCGACCTACATGCAGGCCGCGATGCTGGTCGAGGAAGCGGCCAAGCTCCCGGCCAAGAAATGGGCGATCGTCGCGCCGAACTACGAATACGGCCAGTCGGCAGTGAAATGGTTCAAGGAATTGCTCCTGAAGGCGCGCCCCGACGTGACCTTCGTCGCCGAGCAGTTCCCCGCGCTCGGCCGCATCGATGCCGGCGCCACCGTCCAGGCGCTGGAAGCCGCCAAGCCCGAGGCGATCTTCAACGTCACCTTCGCGGTCGACCTCGCCAATTTCGTCCGAGCCGGCAATACGCGCGGCCTGTTCGAGGGGCGCGAGGTCGTCTCGATGCTGACCGGCGAGCCGGAATATCTCGACACGCTCGGCGCCGAGACGCCGGAGGGCTGGATCATCACCGGCTATCCGCATGCCGACCTGCAGACGCCGGAGCACGTCAAGTTCCGCGACGCCTACAAGGCGAAGTACAACGACTATCCGCGGCTGGGCTCGGTCGTCGGCTACGAGACGGTGCAGGCCATCGCGGCCGCGCTGGCGAAGGCGGGCTCCACCGACAACGAGAAGCTGGTCGACGCCTTCGAGGGGCTGAAGTTCGGCTCGGCCTTCGGCCCGATCGAATTCCGCAAGATCGACCACCAGTCGACGCTCGGCGCCTATGTCGGCAAGAGCGCGCAAAGGAACGGCAAGGGCGTAATGGTCGACTGGAGCTATCGCGACGGCGCCAAATACCTGCCTGGTGATGACGAGGTCCGCAAGCTGCGCCCGGCCGTCTGAGTTCGGCGGGGCGCCGCGCGTCATGCTCGGGCTTGACCCGAGCATCTCTTGACGCCTGAGGCTCCTGAGCCTCTTTCGGCGGGAGATTCTCGGGTCTACGCTTCGCTTCGCCCGAGAATGACGGAGCGAAGCGCCGGCGCGATTCGGAACTCGCCCCCGTCAAGCCCTCCTCCATCTGAGATCGATCGCCCGCCCGAGACGACATGCTGAATCTCGTCCTTACCCAGACCCTGAACGGCCTGGCCTCGGCGTCGTCGCTGTTCCTGGTCGCGTGCGGGCTGTCGATCATCTTCGGCGTCACGCGCATCGTGAACTTCGCCCATGGCTCGCTCTACATGCTGGGCGGCTATCTGGCCTTCACGCTGGTGACGTATTTCGGCCCGGCCGATGCCTTCGGCTTCTGGGGCGGCGTGGTGTTGGCCATGCTGCTCACAGGCCTCGTCGGCGCGCTGATCGAGGTCACGATACTCAGACGCATCTATCAGGCGCCGGAGCTGTTCCAACTGCTCGCCACCTTCGGTGTCGTGCTGATGCTGCAGGACATCGCGCTGGCGATATGGGGGCCGGAGGACAAGCTCGGTCCGCGCGCGCCCGGCTTCAAAGGTTTCGTCTTCCTGTTCGACGGCCGCTTCCCGAGCTACGATCTGTTCCTGATCGCGGTCGGTCCGGTCGTGCTCGGACTGATCTGGCTCCTGTTCCACCGGACGCGCTGGGGCGTGCTGATCCGGGCCGCGACTGAAGACCGTGAGATGGTCAGCGCGCTCGGCGTCAACCAGCGCCTGCTCTTCACCTCGGTCTTCGCGTTCGGTGCAGCCCTTGCGGGGCTGGGCGGTGCGCTCCAGCTCCCGCGCGAGGCGATCAACCTGCACATGGACCTGTCCATGATCGCGGAGGCTTTCGTCGTGGTCGTGGTCGGCGGGCTGGGCAGCGTGACCGGCGCCTATCTCGCCGCCGTCCTGATCGGGGTGCTCCACGCCTTCGGCATCCTGATCCTGCCCAAGATCACGCTTGTCCTCGTCTTCCTGGTGATGGCGGCGGTTCTCATCGCCCGGCCCCACGGCCTGCTCGGCAGGGCCGCTGCCGAGCCGCGCGGCCATGCCGGCCAGCTCTTCCTGCTGCGCCCGGCCGACGGCGCGGCCAGGGCGTTTGGGGCCGTGGCGCTCGTCCTCCTGGTCCTCGCGCCGCTCCTTGTGCCGGATCATCTCGTCCTGACGCTGACCGATCTGGTGATCTTCGCGGTCTTCGCCGCCTCGCTGCATCTGCTGATGGGGCCCGGCGGCATCATCTCCTTCGGCCATGCCGCCTATTTCGGCCTCGGCGCCTATGGTGCGGCGCTGGCGGTGAAATGGTTGGGCGCATCGATGGAGCCGGCCTTGGTGCTGGCACCGCTGATGGCGGGCGTCGCCGGCGCGATCTTCGGCTGGTTCTGCGTGCGGCTCTCGGGCGTCTACCTGGCCATGCTGACCCTGGCCTTCGCCCAGATCGCCTGGGCCACGGCCTTCCAATGGGTGGATCTGACCGGCGGCGACAACGGCATCCTCGGTGTCTGGCCCTCGGCCTGGGCGGTTTCCAAGACAGCCTTCTATTATCTCGCGCTCGCCATCGCCGTGCTCGTGATCCTGGCGCTCCGCCTCATCATCTTCGCGCCCTTCGGCTATTCCCTGCGCGCCGGCCGCGACAGCCCCTTGCGGGCGGAGGCGATCGGCCTCGATGTCGGGCGCCTGCAATGGGCGGCCTTCGTCATCGCCGCGCTCGCGGCCGGTATCGCAGGGGGGCTTTTCGCCTTCTCGAAAGGCTCGGTCTTCCCGACCTATATGGCGATCCCGCGCTCGGTCGATGCCTTGCTCATGGTACTGCTCGGCGGCGTGCAGACGGTGGCCGGGCCGGTCGTCGGTGCCTTCGCCTATATGGGCTTGAACGAGCAGCTCGCGAAGCTGACGACCTATTGGCGCTTCGCGCTGGGTCTCTCGATCGTGCTCCTGGTCGTGCTGTTCCCGCGCGGCCTCGTCGGCACCTGGCTGTTCTGGCGTGCCCGGCGCGAGAGCGCCGCACCGGAGGCGGCTGCAAGATGAGCGCGCCCGTGCCTGCCGTGCTTGAGGCCCGCGACCTTGCCCGATCCTTCGGCGGCGTGAAGGCGGTCGATGGCGTGTCGTTCTCGGTCGAAGCGGGAAAGCTCGTGGCCCTGATCGGCCCCAACGGCGCCGGCAAGACGACCTGCTTCAACATGTTGAACGGGCAACTCAAGCCCGATCGCGGCGAGATCCTGCTGGAGGGCCGCCCGATTACCGGGCTCGCGCCGCGCAAGGTCTGGCGACTCGGAGTTGGCCGCACCTTCCAGATCACCGCGACCTTCGCCTCGATGACCGTGCGCGAGAACGTCCAGATGGCGCTGATCTCGCATGCCGGCGAGAGCTGGCGCCTTTTCGGCCGCGCCAACCGGCGCCACAGTGAGGCGGCGGACGGGCTGCTCGATCAGGTCGGCATGCGCGAGCAGGCCGAACGCGCCTGCGGCGTGCTGGCCTATGGCGACCTGAAGCGGGTCGAACTCGCCATCGCGCTCGCCAATGCGCCGAAGCTCTTGCTGATGGACGAGCCCACCGCCGGCATGGCGCCGCAGGAGCGGATTGCGCTGATGGCACTGACCGCCGGCATCGCCAGGGAGCGCGGCATCGCTGTGCTGTTCACCGAGCACGACATGGATGTCGTCTTCGCCCATGCCGACCGCGTGCTGGTGCTCGACCGCGGCCGGCTGATCGCGTCCGGGACCAGCGCCGAGGTCCGCAACGACCCGCAGGTCCGTGCCGTCTATCTCGGCTCCGGCGCGACGTCGGGAGGGCACTGATGGCGCCGCTGCTTGAGCTCTCCCGCGTCGAGGCCTGGTATGGCCGCGCCCAGATCCTGCACGGTGTCGGCTTTTCGGTCGGAAGTGGCGAGGTCGTGGCGCTGATGGGCCGCAACGGCGCCGGCAAGTCGACGACGATGAAGACGGTGATGGGGCTGGTGCCGCAGCCGCGCGGCACGATCCGCTTCGAAGGCAAGGAGATCGCCGGCCGCGAGCCCTTCGCCATCGCCCGCCTCGGCGTCGGTTATGTCCCGGAGGATCGTCGCGTCTTCTCGGAGCTGACGGTGATGGAGAACCTCGAAGTCGGGCGCCAGCCGGCGCGAGCGGGCGCTCCGCACTGGACACCCGAGCGGCTGTTCGCGCTCTTCCCCAATCTCGGGCGCATGCGCGACCGGCCGGGCGGCGCGATGTCGGGCGGCGAGCAGCAGATGCTCACCATTGCCCGCACGCTGATGGGCAATCCGCGCCTGCTGCTGCTCGACGAGCCCTCGGAAGGGCTCGCGCCGATCATTGTCGAGGCGATGGCCGAGACGATCCGCGTGTTGAAGGACAAAGGGTTGTCCGTGCTGCTCTCCGAGCAGAACCTGCATTTCGCCGGCAGCGTCGCCGACCGCGCCGTCATCATCGAGAAGGGGCTGATCCGCTTCGACGATACGATGGCGGCGCTCAAGTCCGACGAGGCGGCGCGGAGCCAGTATCTGGCGGTTTGAAGCCGGCGAGCAGGCGCCGCATCAGATCGAGCAAGGGCGCGACTTCCCGATCCTTGATCGGATCGAGGGCGGCGATTGTGATCGCCTTGGCGCGCTCGACATAACCCGGCAATTGCTCGCGCCCGCGTGGACCGAGCTGCACCAGCACGCGCCGCTTGTCGTCGGGATCGTGCAGGCGCTCGACCAGTCCGCGTTCTTCCAGGCGCGTCACCACGCCCCGGATGGTGGCCGGGTCCATCGCGGTCATGCGGCCGAGCTGGTTCTGGGAAATCCGCCCATCGGCGGCAAGCCGGCACAGGACCGCGAATTGCGGCGGCGTCGGCCCGTCCTCGCCCATCATCTGCTGGAACATCGCGACATAGCGCTGCTGCATCTGCCGCAGCAGGAAGCCGAACTGCTCGTCCAGCACATAGCCGGCCAGATCGACGGGTTCGGGAACAGTGGAATCAGCCTGACCGCTGGCCGAGCGGTGATGCCGGCCCAGTCCGCCGTCCGACTCTTCTGCGCGATCCATGGTTGCTCCGGGCGGACGATTCTGCCGGCTGGCAGCAGAGCCCCATTGTCCCGGATCATGTGTGTTCGTTCAATCGGCAAGGCAACGCAGCCACAGCCGTCATGCTCGGGCCTGACCCGAGCATCTCGTGAAGGAAGGGCGCCTCTACCGGCACGAGATTCCCGGGTCGCCGCTGCGCGGCGCCCGAGAATGACGGCGAGGTTCCGTCGCGCTCAGCCCAGCGACATGGTCAGCGGCGGCTTGACCTCGGGCGGCAGCGGCGAGGTGTAGCCCTCCTTGCCGAGGCGGGCCTTGTGGTCGGCCTTGGCGGCTTCCATCAGGGCCGGGTCGCTGAGCACGGCTGCGCCGGTCGCGGCCATCGCCTTGGCGACATGGACCATCGCCTTGTGCGCGGCGGGCGACTTGCCCTGCGCCACCACCTGCCAGGTGTGGAAGGGCGTGCCCATCGCGACGGTCGGCGCATGGGCCTGCACGGTCGGCACCGCCCAGCTGACGTCGCCGATATCGGTCGATCCGATCGCCGGATTGCGCTTGGCATCGCGCGGCACGAGGAAGTCGGCGAGCGGCGTGCCGGTATCCGGCATGCCGATCGTGCGCCAGATCGATGCGATCTCCTGCGGCGAGAGTGTCGCGCGGATCTTCTCGGCATAGGCCTTGTCGGCGTCGTCGAAATGCGGCGCGCCGAGATCTTCCATGACCTTGTGCATGGCTTCCTCAAGCGGCGTATTGGCGACGAGGTCGGAAACGGCGCTGACGATGCGCATCTCCATCTTGGTTTCCGTCATCAGTGCGGCGCCTTCGGCGATCTTCTTCACGCGCTGGACGAGCTCGAGCATGCCGCGCAGGTCTCGGGCGCGGATCGAATAGCGCACGCGGGCATGGGCCTGCACGACGTTCGGCGCGATGCCACCGGTGTCGAGCAGCGCGTAATGCACGCGCGCATCGGACGGCATGTGCTCGCGCATGTAGTTGACGCCGACATTCATCAGCTCGACGGCATCAAGCGCCGAGCGGCCGAGATGCGGCGCGGCGGCGGCATGCGAGGCACGGCCGGTGAAGACGAAATCGGCGCGGGTATTGGCGAGCGCCAGCGCTGGAGCGACCTCCCAGAAGCTCGACGGGTGCCAGCTGATGGCGACATCGGCATCGTCGAAGGCGCCCGCGCGGACCATGAAGGCCTTGGCGGCGCCGCCTTCCTCGGCCGGGCAACCATAGTAGCGCACGCGGCCGGGGATCTTGTTCTCGGCGAGCCACTCCTTCATCGCGACGGCGGCGAGCATCGCGGCCGAGCCGAGCAGGTTATGGCCGCAGCCATGGCCGTGGCCCCCGGTCTCGATTTCCTTGTGCTCGGAAGCCCCGGCTTCCTGCGAGAGGCCGGGCAGGGCGTCGTATTCGCCGAGGAACGCGATGACCGGGCCGCCTTCACCGGCCTCGCCGATCACGGCGGTCGGGATGTCGGCGACGTTCTCGGTGATGCGGAAGCCCTGGTGCTTCAGCTCGGCGACGTGCTCAGCCACCGAGCGCTTCTCGGTGTAGCAAACCTCCGGCATGCCCCAGACCCTGTCGCTCAGCGCGATCAGGCGCTCCTTGTTCGCATCGACATGCCGCCAGAGATCGTTTCGATTGTCCATTGTCGTTCCGCCTAGAGCCCGTTCCGAACGGGGCGCGGGCTCTCTGTCATTTGTTGAGAGACGGATTCACCGGGCAGGTCGCGTTGGCCTGACCGGATCCGGCTCATGTGGGCAGCGGCATATGAGCAATCTCGGCCTGCGGCGTCCAGACCGGAGGCGCATGGCGGAACAGCGTCTCAGGCCTTGGCTTGCACCGGCGAGGCGGCCGCGAAATCGGCCAGGATGGGACAGTCCGGCCGATGGTCGCCATGGCAATGCGTCGCCAGGTGCCGCAGCGTGTCGGCCATCGCCTTGAGCTCGGCCGCCTTTTCCTCGAGCTCGCGCACATGGGCCATGGCGAGGCGCTTCACATCGGCGCTGGCGCGGCTCTTGTCGCGCCAGAGCGTCAGCAGCTCGCGCGTCTCGTCCAGCGAGAAGCCGAGATCGCGGGAGCGGCGCACGAAGCGCAGCGTATGCACGTCCTCATCGGCATAGACCCGGTACTGCGCCGCCGTGCGGGCCGGCGGGGTGATCAGCCCGATGCTCTCGTAGTAGCGGATCATCTTGGCGCTGACGCCGGAGCGGGTTGCGGCTTCGCCGATATTCATCTCAGGCCTCCACCTGAAAGCGCTTCAACCTGAGCGCATTGCTGACGACGCTGACGCTCGACAGGGCCATGGCGAGCCCGGCGAAAACCGGCGAGAGCAGGATGCCGAAGGCCGGGTAGAGTACGCCGGCCGCGACCGGGATCAGCAGGGCATTGTAGCCGAAGGCCCAGGCCAGATTCTGGCGGATATTGGCGATCACGGCCTGCGACAGCGCGATGGCGCGCGGCACGCCCATGACGTCGCCCGACATCAACACGACATCGGCGCTCTCGATGGCGATGTCCGTACCGGTACCGATGGCGATGCCGACATCGGCCTGGGCGAGGGCAGGCGCGTCGTTGATGCCGTCGCCGACGAAGGCGACTTTGGCGCCGCCCTTCTGCAGTGCCTTCACCACCTCGGCCTTGTCGGTCGGCAGCACCTCGGCGCGGACCTCATCGATGCCGAGCTGGCGCGCCACGGCCTCGGCCGTGCGCCGGTCGTCGCCGGTCACCATCGCGACCTTGAGCCCAAGCTTGTGCAGCGCTGCGATGGCGGCGGGCGTGGTCTCCTTCACCGCGTCGGCAACGGCGATGACGGCGGCGATCCGGCCGTCGATCGCGGCATAGAGCGGGGTCTTGCCGCCTTCGGCCAGCGCCTTGGCGCGGGCCGCGAAGGGCGCGGTATCGAGCTTTGCCTCTTCCATCAGCCTGTGGCCGCCGATCGCGACCTTGCGACCTTCGACCGTCGCGGTAACCCCGCGGCCGGGATCGCTGGCGAAATCAGCCGGCTCGGCGAGCGCAAGACCGCGTGCCTTGGCCGCCGCGACGAGCGCCAGCGCCAGTGGATGCTCCGAGCGGTTCTCGGCCGAGCCGACGAGACGCAGCACTTCGTCGGCCGCGAACCCCGAAGCCGGCTCGATATCGGTGAGTTCCGGCTTGCCCTTGGTCAGCGTTCCCGTCTTGTCGAGGGCGACGATCTGGACGTCCTTCAGCGCCTGCAAGGCGTCGCCCTGCCGGAACAGGATGCCGAGCTCGGCGCCCCGGCCGGTGCCGACCATGATCGAGGTCGGGGTGGCCAGACCCATGGCGCAGGGGCAGGCGATGATCAGCAGCGCGACGGCATTGACCAGCGCATGCGACAGGGCCGGGCTCGGCCCGAAGCTCAGCCAGACCAGGAAGGTCGCCAGCGCCAGAGCGATCACGACCGGGACGAACCAGAGGGTGACGCGGTCGACCAGCGCCTGGATCGGCAGCTTGGCGCCCTGAGCGGCCTGCACGGTGCGTACTATCTGGGCCAGCAGCGTGTCGGAACCGACCTTCTGCGCCGTGAAGCGCAGCGCGCCCGAGCCGTTGACGGTGCCGCCGGTGACGGTGCTGCCGGCTTCCTTGCGCACGGGCGCAGGTTCGCCGGTAATCATCGATTCATCGACGAAGGAGGTGCCGTCCGTGACCTCGCCATCGACCGGGACGCGCTCGCCCGGCCTGAGGATGACGACGTCGCCGGGGCGGACGCTCTCGACCGGGATATCGCTCTCGGCGCCGTCGCGCAGCACGCGGGCCGTCTTGGGCTGGAGCGCGATCAGGCTGCGGATGGCTGCGCCGGTGCGGCCCTTGGCGCGGGCCTCGAACCAGCGGCCGAGCAGGATCAGCGTCACGATCACCGCACCGGATTCGAAATAGGTGCCCTCCGTGCCCGCTGGCAGCAGGTTCGGCAGGAAGGTCGCGACCGTCGAATAGAGATAGGCCGCGCCGGTACCGAGCATGACGAGCGAGTTCATGTCGGGCGCAGCCCGCAGCAGCGCCGGAAAGCCCTTGCGCAGGAAGACTAGTCCTGGCCCGAACTGCACGATGGTCGCCAGCACGAAGGAGAAGACGCGGACGTTCCACTCACCGAATGTGCCCGCGAGCCAATGGTGCAGGGCAGGGACCATATGGCCGCCCATCTCGACGACGAGCAACGGGAGGGTCAGCAGGCCGGCCAGGATGACCGAGCGCAGCAGCTTGCCCTGCTCCTCGTCCTTGGCGGCCTGCCGGCGCGTGGCGGCAT
Organism: Allobosea sp. 05L423; assembly: GCF_056397745.1. Lineage (NCBI taxonomy): Bacteria > Pseudomonadati > Pseudomonadota > Alphaproteobacteria > Hyphomicrobiales > Alloboseaceae > Allobosea > Allobosea sp. 05L423. The sequence continues at coordinate 409,669 of NZ_JBFTOA010000002.1, forward strand.
CGGCATCGGCCGCCGCGACCGGGCTCGCCTCGTAGCCCGCGCCGGCCACGGCCTTCACCAGGGCAGGGACGACGTCGTCGCCGGCGAGCGTCTTCACGCTGGCACGCTCGGTCGCGAGGTTCACGGTCGCCTCGACGACGCCGGGCACGGCGCGCAGGGCCTTCTCGACATGCCCGACGCAGGAGGCGCAGGTCATGCCGGAAACAGACAATTCGATCGTGTTCTCGACCGGCGTGTAGCCGGTCTGCCGGACAGCCGCCTCGATCTGCTTGAGGTCAGTGGCACCCTTGGCGAAGGTGATATGGGCCCGGTCGGTCGCGAGATTGACCGCGACCGCATCGACGCCCGGCACAGCCGCGATGGCGCGCTCGACATGCGCGACGCAACTGGCGCAGGTCATGCCCTCGACGCCCAGATCGAGCGTCTCGAGGTCGTTCCTGTTCCTGTCGATGACCGTCATCGCCGTCTCCTTCATGGTGATGACAAGCCATATGGGGCTTCCCATTATGGGAAGGTCAAGGGGTGATATGATGCCGTTTGAAAGTTCTGAGCGCTGGCTTGGCCGTCATGCTCGGGCTTGACCCGAGCATCTCCTGCAAGAAGAGGCACCAGCGCCTTCTCATCATGAGATTCTCGGGTCTGCGCTTCGCTCCGCCCGAGAATGACGGCGCGGCTCCAGCTGAATTGCGCGTCCGGCTCAGGGCATCTCGACAGAGACGCTCTTGATCACCGCATGGACCGGTTTTCCCTGGACGAGACCGAGCAAGGCGACGGATTTCGCCGTCAGCCGGGCCGCCAGCTTGGCCTCGTCGCAGGCGACGAGCAGATGCACGGTGCTGCCGCCGAAACCGCTCCGCTCGCCGATCTCGGAGACGGCGCCGGGCAGAACATTGAGCGCGCTGACCTCCCCGGGGCGGCCGAGGCTGAGCATGACGTCGCTCGCCAGGATGCGGATCTTGATCCGCTCACCCTGTCGAAGCGTGCCGCGCGCAATCGTCAGCGGCCCGGCCGGTGTCGTGAGCCGCGCCAGCCCGAAGGCTTCCTCGAAGCCGGCGACCTCGGCCGAGAGCAAGGTGCTCGCTTCGGGTGCACCCGGCCGCGCCGCCAGATCGGGCCGGGCGAGGATCTCGGCCGTGGGACCGCAAGCGGCGATGCGCCCGTTCTCGACCATGGCGACTGTCGTGGCAAGGCGCGCGACTTCCGCCAGTGCATGCGAGACATAGACGATGGGGATGCCGCCCTCGTCGCGCAGCCGCTCGATATGCGGCAGGATCTCCGCCTTGCGCGCTTCGTCGAGCGCCGCGAGCGGCTCGTCCATCAGCAGCAGGCGCGGTTGCGCCAGCAAAGCGCGGCCAATGGCGACGCGCTGCTTCTCGCCGCCGGAGAGCGCGCCCGGGCGTCGATGCAGCAGATGGCCGATGCCGAGCAGGTCGAGGACCTTGTCGAGCTCTGCCGGCTTGCGCTGTGCGCGCGGCACGAACCAATGGCCGAACAGCAGGTTCTGCCGGACGGTGAGATGCGGGAAAAGCCGGGCCTCCTGAAAGACGTAGCCGATGCGCCGGCGGTGCTTTGGCAGGAAGATGCCGCGCTCGGTATCGACCAGCGTCTCGCCATCGACACGGACGTGGCCGGCATCCGGGCGGATCAGTCCGCCGATGACATTGACCAGCGAGGTCTTGCCCGAACCCGAACTGCCGAACAGGGCGGTCAGGCGCCCGTCCGAGGTAAAGGCAGCATCGAGTTTGAAGTCGCCGAGCCTATGGCGGACAGCGATGTCGAGAGCGGGCTTCATTCGATGTCGATCCGGCGGCCCACCATGCGCGCCATCAATTCGGACAGGAAGAGCGCCGTGACCGAGATCGCGATCGAGATCAGCGTCAGCCGCATCGCGCCGGCGTCGCCGCCCGGGACCTGGGTGAAGGTGTAGATCGCCGAAGGCAGCGTCTGCGTCTCGCCGGGGATGTTGGAGACGAAGGTGATCGTCGCGCCGAATTCGCCCATCGCCTTGGCGAAGCACAGAATCATGCCGGCGATGATGCCGGGCAGGCAGAGCGGCAGGGTGACGACGAAGAAGACCCAGATCGGGCTGGCGCCAAGCGTGCCGGCGGCGGCTTCCAGCTTGCGGTCGACCGCCTCGATCGAGAGCCGGATGGCCCGGACCATGAGCGGAAAGCCCATCACGCCGCAAGCCAGCGCCGCGCCGGTCCAGCGGAACGAGAGCACGATCCCGAACCAGTCATAGAGGAACTGCCCGATCGGCCCGCGCCGGCCGAAGCCGATGAGCAGCAGATAGCCCGTCACCACCGGCGGCAGGATCAGCGGCATGTGAACGATGGCGTCGAGCAGGGACTTGCCCCAGAAGCGCCCGCGCGCCAGCAGAAGCGCGACGCCAAGCCCGAGCGGCAGGCTCGCGACCATGGCGGTGCTGGCGACGATGAGGCTGAGCCTCACCGCCGTCCATTCTTCCGGGGAGAGCGAAAAAAAGTCGCTCACGAAGAGCTGGCAGCCTTGTTGAGAACCGTGAACCCTTGCTTCTCGAAGACCGGCTTGGCGGCAGGGCTGCGCAGATAGGTCAGGAAGGCCTGCGCGTCGGGATTGGCCGAATCCCTGGTGATGGCGACGGGATAGACGATCGGCGGGTGCGAATCTTCGGGGAAGGTCGCGACGACCTTGACCTGTGGGTCGGCAGCGGCGTCCGTCGCATAGACGATGCCGAGCGGCGCCTCGCCCCGCGAGACCAGCAGCAGCGCGGCACGGACATTGTCGGCCTGCGCGATCTTGTCCTTCACCTTGTCCCAGGCGCCGAGCTTCTCCAGCGCCGCCTTGCCGTATTTGCCGGCCGGGACGGAATCGACATTGCCCATGGCGAGGCGGCCGGCGCCCACGGCACCGGCGACATCGACGCCGGGCTTGAGATCGAGCTTGGCGGTCGAATCCTTGCCGCCGACCAGCACGATGCGGTTGGCGAGCAGGCTGACGCGAGTATCGGGCTTGATCAGGTTCTTGGCTGCCGCATAGTCCATCCAGTCGAGGTCGGCCGAGACGAAAAGATCGGCCGGGGCGCCGTTCTCCAGCTGCTTCGCCAGGGTGTTGCTGGCGGCATAGGAGATCTTCGGAGCGGGCTTTCCGCTCTCCTTGACCCAGTTGGCCGCGGCCTCGTCGAGCGCATTCTTCATGCTGGCGGCGGCGAAGATGACGAGGTCCTTCGTCTGCGCCTGCGCGGCATCGAAGGCGGGGGCAAAGCTCACGGCAAGGGCCAGGCCCATGCCCAGCAGGGTGCGACGCTTCAACATGCTGTTCCTCGCTGTCTTTATCGTTGTATATCGATGGATATAACGATGGTTGCAGCGCGCCCGGAGCCAAGTCAAGGAGCCGCAGCGACCGACTTGCCGCAAGGAGAGGCCCAGCCATGAAGATCAGCGCGCGCAACCAGCTCAAGGGCAAGATCGTCGAGATCACCAAAGGTGCGACGACGGCCCATGTCCGCATCGATATCGGCGGCGCGATCGTGACGTCCTCGATCACCAACGCGGCGGTGGACGATCTCAAGCTGACCGTCGGCAAGGAAGCCTATGCCGTGGTGAAAGCTTCCGACGTGATGATCGCGATCGACTGAGGTTTTTGAACCGCTCGGATCGCGGGAACCGTCATTGCGAGGAGCGGAGCGACGAAGCAATCCAGGGTCCGCAGGGCTGGACGGCTCAACCCAGTCCCCTGGATTGCCTCGCTGCGCCCGCAATGACGGCGAAGCTGATCGAGGGCGGTTCCGGGAGGTCATTTCGGCATGGTCCGCGAGAACGAGATCCGCGAAAAGGAAGTCGCCGTCGCGCCGCCCCAGGCGTCCGATGCCGGCCTCGTCTTCATCGGCACCATCCGCACGCCCTGGACCTCACGGCTGACCTGTCCGCGCCAGGGCAGGGCGGACGGACCGATCTGCCGCATCGAGCTCTTCCCGCCCTGGGACGAAGCTCTTGAGGGCATCGAGCGCTTCGAGCGGCTCGAGGTGCTCTACTGGTTGCATCAGTCGCGCCGCGACCTCATCCGTCAGAGCCCTGCCAACAATGGCGAGACCCACGGCACCTTCGCCCTGCGCACGCCGGTGCGGCCCAACCCGATCGGCACCTCGATCGCGACGCTGGTCGCGCGGGAACGGCGGGTGCTGCTGGTGCGCGGGCTCGACTGCCTCGACGAGACGCCGCTCCTCGACATCAAGCCTGACCGCGCGCTCTTCACCCCGATAGCCCCGCCGCAGCCCGGCGATTTCGAGACCGGTTGAGATGGGACCTGTTCGAGGTGCGGCTGTAACTCCGGGGTTAGGCCAGGCCTGAGCACGGAGCCCATCAATAAGACATTTGCCGTCATGGTCGGGCTTGTCCCGACCATCCACGTCTTTGCTGGCCGAATGTTGCGTTCAAGACGTGGATGCTCGCCACAAGGGCGAGCATGACGATCTGGAACGACGGCCTTTCTACATACCCAGCCAGCGGGTCTACCCGTGCGGGTGCTTGTGGATCGGGTCGACCCAATAGACCTCTTCCGGCCGCTCGACCGGGTCGACGTCGGTGATGTTGACCACCACCGCCTCATTGTCCGAGCGCACCAGCACGCATTGCAGCGGCTCGTCCGGGCTCGCATTGATCTCCTGATGCGGCACGAAGGGCGGGACGTAGATGAAATCGCCCGGCCCCGCCTCGGCGACGAACTCCAGCCGCTCGCCCCAGCGCATCCGCGCCTTGCCGCTCACCACGTAGATCACGCTTTCGAGTTCGCCGTGATGGTGCACGCCCGTCTTGGCATTGGGCTGGATGGCGACGGTGCCGGCCCAGATCTTCTGCGCGCCGACGCGGGCGTGGTTGATCGCGGCCTGCCGGAACATGCCCGGCGTCTGCGCTGTGTTGGGATCGAGCTTGTCGCCGGAGATCACGCGCACGCCGTCATGCTTCCAGCGCGGCTCGTCATGGGAATGGTCGTGTGGATGGTCGTGATCGTGCGGATGGTCATGGCTCATGACGATCTCCCGATAAGAGGATCGCAGCCCTCATCCCGAGGGCTGCGAATGGGATACGCAATCAACCCTTCTTCGCCGGTCCGGTCGCGATCGGCCGGTCGCTGGCGACCCATTCGGCCCAGGAGCCGTCATAGAGCGCGCGCGCCGGCTTGCCGATGGTCTCAAGCGCAGTCGCGAGGATCGCGGCGGTGACGCCCGAGCCGCAGCTCGTGATCAGTGGCTTGTCGAGATCGGCTCCGGCCTCGGCAAAGGCAGCGGCGATCGCGCCGGAATCCTTCAGGCTGCCATCGGCGATCAGCGCGGTTGCGGGCACGTTGAGCGCGCCCGGCATATGGCCGGAGCGGACGCCGGGACGCGGCTCGGGTGCTTCCCCGCGAAAGCGGTCGGCCGGGCGGGCATCGACAACCTGCGTTCCACCGGCAAGCGCCCTGGCGACATCGTCGGCGCTGGCGACGGCGGAATGGTCGAGCCGGGCGGTGAAGCTGCGTGCGGCCCGGGCGCGCGGCGGGCCATGCTCGATCGGCCGGCCTTCGCGCTCCCATTTCGGGAAACCGCCCTCGAGAATGACCACGTCCTTGGCGCCGAAGGTGCGGAAGGTCCAGCGCACGCGCGGGGCCGAGAACAGGCCGAGCCCGTCATAGACGACGATACGCATGCCGTCGCCGATCCCCAAGGCTCCGACGGCCGCCGAGAAGGCCTCCGGCCGCGGCAGCATGTGCGGCAGGTCGGAGTTGATGTCCTTCACCGCGTCGATGTCGAAATGCACGGCGCCTGAAATACGCCGCTCCGCGAATTCGGCATGCGGATCGCGGCCATGCGCCGGCAGATACCAGGAGCCGTCGACCACGATGACGTCGGGCGCGTTCAGGCGCTCGGCGAGCCAGTCGGTCGAAACGAAAACGTCTTCACGGGCCATAGGCGTGTCCTTGGGGATATTCGAGGTTTGCAATCTACTTGAAAAACGCCCGAAGCCCTCATCCTGAGGAGCCGCGAAGCGGTGTCTCGAGGGATGCTCCAGATGGTTCCGGAGCCTCCTGGATCATCCTTCGGGACGCAGCCTCCGGCCGCTCCTCAGGATGAGGGCTGGAATCCACGGACGGCTTCTCAGGCCAGCGCGATGCGCACGCGCCGGTTCTGCTTGCCCTTCTTCTCGATATCGGTGACGGCGACGAGGCCGATCTCCGCCGTGTTGCGGACATGGGTGCCGCCGCAGGGCTGCAAGTCGATATCGCCGATGGCGACAAGCCGGACGCGGCCCGAGCCGCGCGGCGGCTTCACCGACATCGTCTTGACGAGACCCGGGTTGGCGTCGAGCTCCTCGTCGGTGATCCAGCGCTCGGTCACGTCGGCGTTGCGCGCGATGAGCGCGTTGAGCTTCTCGGTCACCTCCGCCTTGTCGAGCCCGCCTTCCGGGATGTCGAAATCGAGTCTCCCGTCGCCATCGCCGATCGAGCCGCCCGTTACGGGGAAGGGCAGCACGACGCTGAGCAGGTGGAGCGCGGTATGTACGCGCATGCGCTTGAAGCGGCGTTCCCAGTCGAGCGCGGCGGTAACGGCCTCGCCCGGCGCCGGCAGAGCCTGGCCTTCGGCGGGAACATGGATGACCCGGCTCTTGTCCTCCGGATCGTAGATCGTGGTGCCGATGGCGATGAGGCCGCCGTCCGCCCGGCGCAGATGTCCGGCGTCGCCCGGCTGGCCTCCGCCGGTCGCATAGAAGATCGTGCGGTCGAGGATGATGCCGCCACGCTCGTTGACGGCTTCCACCGTCGCGGGCGTCTCCTGCAGATAGGCATCCTGGCGGAACAGCAGTTCGGTCGGCATGATCTTGTCGTCTCGCTGGTCGCGCTCGAGGCGCCTTCGCGCCGCAGACTGCACCGATTGCTTCGCCGGTGCCACCTCATTGAAGGGATAGCGGGGATGAATTGGGCCGCGAGGCTTCCGGCGTCGCGATTCGATGCCTAGATGGCGACTCCGATCAACCCGGAGCAGTCATGGTCTTGCCCCGCATGAAACCGCAGGACGGCATCGCCTGGGTCACCGGTGCCAGCTCCGGCATCGGAGCGGCGGTTGCGCTCGAACTGGCGCGGCGCGGCTGGACGGTCGCGGTCACCGCGCGAAGGACGGACGCGCTCGAAGCCGTCGCACGCGAGGCTGAGAGCTTCCCGGGCCGGATCGTCGCCCACGCCGGCGACGTGACCGATGCGCAGGCGATGCAGGGAATCACGGAGGCCATCGAGAGCATTCACGGACCGATCGCACTGGCGTTCCTGAATGCCGGCATCGCATCCGGGCAAGGCGGTCGGATCGATACCGAGACCGTGGAGAAGGTCGTCGCTGTCAATCTGCTGGGCGTCGTGAAAAGCCTCTTTGCCGTGAAGCCGCGCATGGCCGCGCGCGGACGCGGTCAGATTGCGGTCAACGCCTCGCTCGTCGGCTATCGCGGCCTGCCCGGTGCAGCCGCCTACGGGGCCGCCAAGGCGGCCGTGATCTATTTCTGCGAGTCGCTGCACTTCGACTGCAAGGCGGCCGGCATCCGCCTGCAACTGGTCAATCCCGGTTTCGTCGACACGCCGATGACGCGGGGCCGGCGCTTCCCGATGCCGTTCCTGCTGACGGTGGAGGAAGGCGCCCGTCGAATCGTCGACGGCTTCGAGCGCGGCGGCTTCGAAATTACCTTTCCACGCCGCCTCGCCTGGATCCTGAAGGCGGCGCGGCTCTTGCCCTATCCGGCTTATTTCGCGCTGATGGCCCGCTTCGCCGAGCGGAACGACTGAGCCCGGCTTCAGCGGTTGCGGATCCTGGAGAAGGCATCGAGCGCGCGCTGGCGCCCGAAGGCGAGGTCGACGAGCGGGGCAGGGTAGGTCTCGCCGATTCGCACTCCGGCCTCGCGCAGCGCCTTTTCCGAGGCCTTCCACGGCTGGTGGATATCTTTGTCGGAAAGTCCTGCCAGTTCCGGCACCCATTGGCGGACATAGGCACCGCCGCAATCATGGGTTTCGCCCTGCGTGACGGGGTTGAAGATACGGAAGTAGGGCGAGGCGTCGGCGCCCGATCCCGCCACCCATTGCCAGCTCGCAGCATTGCTGGCCGGATCGGCATCGACCAGCGTGTCCCAGAACCAGGCTTCGCCGGCGCGCCAGTCCTGCAGCAGATGCTTGATCAGGAAGGACGCCGTGACCATCCGGATGCGGTTGTGCATCCAGCCGGTTGTCCAGAGTTCGCGCATGCCGGCATCGACCAGCGGGATGCCGGTCTGTCCGCGCTGCCAGCGGCGGAGCGCCTCCTTGTCGGGTTGCCAGGGAAAAGCGTCGAAGCGCTCATCGTAGTTGCGCGTCGCCAGCTGGGGATTGTGGAAGAGCAGGTGGTGGGAAAACTCGCGCCAGCCGATCTCGGAGAGGAACTTCTCCGCATCGCGCTCCGATCCGGCTGCCTCGCCGGTTGCGCGGGCATGATGGAGCGCATGCCAGATCTGGCGCGGCCCGATCTCGCCGAAGCGCAGATGCGGTGAAAGCCGCGAGGTCGATTCGTGGTCTGGCCGGTCGCGACCTTCGGCATAGCCCGCGAGCGCGCCGGCCAGAAAATCGTCGAGTCGCACCGCGGCGCCTTGTTCTCCAGGCGTCCATTCCGCCCGCATGCCCCCGGCCCAGTCGGGCTTGCCGGGCTCAAGCCCGAGATTCGGCAGCGAAACGCTGAGAGCCTCGATCGACTCGGGCAGGGGAAGCGCCTCGATTCGCACCGGCGCCGGAATCGGAGCCGGCGGCCCGCCCTTCTGCCGGGCGGCGCGCCAGTAGGGCGTGAACACCTTCATCGGCTGCCCGGTCGTCGTGGTGACCTGCCATGGCTCGTTCAGGAGATGGCTGTTGAAGCTGCGGACGCTGATTCCGCTCCGCGACAGGTCTTCCTTGAGCTGGCGATCGAGCGTGATCGCCTCCGCTTCGTAGCGGCGATTCCAGGTGACCAGCTCGATTCCGGCCGCTGCCGCGACGCATGGAATCAGCTCGGCCGGATCGCCCTGCATCAGCACGAGCCGGCCGCCCTTCTGCGCCAGAGCTTTGCCGAGCGCGTCGAGCGAACGCGACAGCCACCAGCGCGAAGCGCCGCCGAGCGGCCGGCGAGCGGCGCCGGTGTCGAGAATATAGAGGCATAGGACCGGTCCGGCCTGCGCTGCCGCGGCGAGGGCGTGGTTGTCCGCCAGCCGCAGATCGTTCCTGAACCAGTGCAGGGAGCGCTCAGCCATGATTCCTCATCCGGTCGGGCAGTATCGTGCACGCGCCAACCACGCCCGCACAAACGCGGCGGGAGGCGGATCGGTATCAGGAAGAAGAAGAATTTTTTGGAGGCCTCGCCCGGAATCGAACCGGGGTGCAAGGATTTGCAGTCCTCTGCGTAACCACTCCGCCACGAGGCCTTCCGGCGAAAGCGGCATCGGCCGCCTCAGCGAGAGCGCAATAACCACAAGCCGCAGTCCGCCGCAAGCCGGCATCGCTCCGTCCACAGCGCAGATGACAAATCTGCTTGGTTGGCTCGCAAGGGGCTTGCGCTGCCGGGGGCACCCCGCTATGACCCCGCCACGTTGTTCCCGGATAGCTCAGCGGTAGAGCAATCGACTGTTAATCGATTGGTCGCAGGTTCGAATCCTGCTCCGGGAGCCAGCACCTTCCCCAAAAATCGTTAGCCCGCCCGACAGGCCGCCGCGTTGCTGCGATGCAAGGCGAGCTTGCCTTTTGCGCGCGGGTCGAACACAAAGCAGCCGTGACGGCGCTGAGCCGGCCGGATGGAATCCGCTCTTCGCAGCCGATCCGTTCCGGGCGCCAGCGCAGACGGAGAGTTCAGGGTTATGGAAGGCTTCAGCGGGCTGCGCCGCAACATGGTCGATTGCCAGTTGCGCACCTATGACGTGACCGATCGGGCCGTGCTGGCCGCGGCCGATACGGTTCCGCGCGAGGTGTTCGTCCCGGAGAATTTCGCGCATCTCGCCTATCTCGACCAGTCGATCGCATTGCCGGGCACCGGGCGCGCGCTGATGACGCCGATGGTCATCGCCCGCATGATTCAGCTGCTCGACCTGCAGGCGGGCGAGGATGCGCTCGAATATGGCGGCGGCTCCGGCTACGGGGCGGCGCTGATGGCCCATGTCGGTGCCAAGGTCACGTTGTGGGAGCCCGACTCGGCCGCCCGCACCCTCGCCGAAGGCGCGCTGCGTGCCGCCGGCGCCCAACAGGTCACGATCACCGCCACGCAGCCCGCCAGAGAATCGTTCGACGCGATTCTGGTCAGCGGTGCCTGCGAGACTCAGCCGGAATCGCTTTTCCCCTTGCTGCGAGCCGAGGGACGGCTCGTCGTGGTTGAGGGGGCAGGGCGTTCCGCCCGCGTCAAACTTTATCGAAAATCCTCGGATATCGTCGCCGGCCGCCCGGTCTTCGATGCTGCGGCTCCGGTTCTGTCCGAATTTCGCCGTCCGGAGGCCTTCGTCTTCTAAGCGTTTGCATTTTCGAAAGGAGGGTGTCGCATTTTTGTGGCAGGTTCCGAGGGAAATGCTCCTGGCGGCGCCCATGCGTTGGCTCACGGCGTCGGGCAGGGTATGAAATAGAGAATTATGCCGAGGCTGGGGCGTAGCCTGGGCGCGACTTCAGTGCGCACACGAGGCGTCCAGTGAAAATAAGATACGACAAGATTTCCGGGTTCGGGCTCTCCGCCATCATCGCCTTGGCGATGTCAGGCGGCTGGGCTTTGCCTGCCGCGGCACAGTCCATGGAAGCCGCGCTGGCCCGGGCCTATTCGGGCAATCCGACCCTGAATGCGCAGCGTGCCTCCGTCCGCGCTGTCGACGAGAACGTTCCGCAGGCTCTTTCCGGATATCGTCCCCGCATCCAGGCTTCGGCCGATATCGGCGCGAGCATCCTGGAGACCGACACCCCGGCCGGCAGTACGTCTTCGGGCTTTCATAACCGCACGACGAGCCGGCTCGCGCCGCGCGGCGCCGGCGTTTCGATCACCCAGAACATTTTCGACGCCGGCAAGACCCGCAACTCGGTCGGCCAGTCCGAATCGCAGGTGCTTGGAGCGCGAGCCACCCTCCGCAATACCGAACAGAACGTCCTGCTGGATGGCGCGACGTCCTATATGAACGTGCTGCGCGACACGGCGATTCTCAGCCTGAACCGGAACAACGTCGAGGTTCTCGAGGAGCAGCTGCGCCAGACGCGCGATCGATTTCAGGTCGGCGAGGTGACGCGGACCGACGTTGCCCAGGCCGAGGCGCGGCTGTCGTCCGCCCAGTCGCAGGCGATTCTCGCCGAATCGAACCTCAAGACCTCGGTGGCACGCTTTCGCCAGAATATCGGCATTGAGCCCCGTTCGCTCACGCCCGCCCGCCCGGTCGAGAGCCTCTTGCCGAAGTCACTGCCGCTGGCGCTGACGCACGCTCTCGGCAGCCACCCGGCGATCATCGCGGCGCTGCACGGCGTCGACGCCGCCGAGCTGCAGGTCAAGGTCACGGAAGCGGATCTCTATCCGACCATCGGCGTCACCGGCACGGTCCAGCAGCGCTACGACAGCACGTTCTTCGGCGACAACCGCCTGTCGGCGAGCATCGTCGGCGCGCTGACGATCCCGATCTATGAAGGCGGGCAGGTCTATTCCCGCACCCGGCAGGCCAAGGAAACGGCCGGCCAGCGCCGCATCGAGGTCGACACTCAGCGCGATACGGTTCGCGCGGCGGTCGTCTCCGCCTGGGGCGGGCTGGAAGCGGCCAAGGCCCAGATCATCGCTGCGCAGGCTCAGGTCGAGGCGTCCTCGACTGCGCTTGCCGGCGTTCGCGAAGAGGCCAAGGTCGGCCAGCGAACCACTCTCGACGTCCTGAACGCGCAGCAGGAACTGGTCAGCGCGCGCTCGAGCCTCGTGACGGCGCAGCGTGACCGTGTCGTCGCCTCCTATGCGGTGCTCTCGGCAATCGGCAAGCTGTCCTCCGAGACGCTCAAGCTCAAGGCCCAGTCCTACGAGCCCCGCCAGCACTACGATCAGGTCAAGGGCCTGCTGTGGGGCACACAGACCCCTGACGGCCGCTGAAGCTCTCCGTTGATTGCGGCTGGCCCTGATGCCAGCCGCCAGCTTCGGCGCATTCGCGCAACAGCGCCGATTTCTCCTGTGGGAGAGCCTGTCCTCGCCTTGTCTGCCCTGTAAGTCGTGGAATACTCCGCTCTTGGAGCAGCGTTGATTCCATCGGCGCGCCCGATGTCGAACGGTCAGGCCTTCATGAGCGCGCAAGCCAAGCCCAACGAACCGTCGATGGAGGAAATTCTCGCCTCCATTCGCCGGATCATTTCGGACGATGAGGTGAAACCGGCTGAGTCTGCCGCCGCTCAGGCTCCGGAACCTGAAGCCGCGCCTGCCCCGGCCCCGATAGCGGCTATCGACGATGACGTGCTGGATCTGGGAGCCGAAGCCGCTCTGATCGCGGCTCCGACGCCTGGACCTGCACCCGAACCTGAGCCAGCGCCCCAGAACAGCATCGTCGACGATTCCGACATCGCCTTTGTCGAGGAGCAGCCGGCTGTTGTCGCAGTGGCGCCGCCGCCGCCTCAACCAGAACCCGCTCCGTTCGTCGCCGCGCAGCCCGCTCCCGCCGTCGACATGGCGAGCCTGCTGTCGGATCAGGCCAGCTCGGCCGTGACCAACGCCTTTGGCCAGCTCGCCAGCACGGTGCTCAGCAACAACGCCCGGACGCTGGAAGACCTCGTCAAGGACATGCTGAAGCCGATGCTCAAGAGCTGGCTCGACGACAACCTTCCGACGATGGTCGAGCGTCTGGTCCGGTCCGAGATCGAACGCGTCGCGCGCGGCGGACGGAGCTGACTGCTCCGAGGCCGCCGCGCTATTGAGGCCCGCCGGTGTCGGCGGTTTACGATCAAGCCTTGGTTTGTTGCGAGCTGTCCCGGGCGCCGCGCGCCGGGCGCGCTCCGCGACGCGCGGAGACCGCCGGCCTCGCATGGCGTTGGCGCGGTCGCGCTGGCCGCCCCTCGAATGCGCCGGCTTCCCTGAGGCGTTCGAGCCCGTATCCGGCTACAGCGAGCAGGGTAGCGGGAGCGCCGAGCCGCGACACCAGCATCGTCAGGCCCACTGCGATCGGACGCGGATAGCGCCCGGAAGCGGCCTCGACGGCGAACCATGCCCCGAGGCCATGAACAAAGAGCTTCAGCATCGTTTTTCCTGTTTGGTAGCAGAGCTTTAGAAGGTGACCTTGCGGTGCTCTCCGAGTTCGGGTTTCGAGCCGGTCACAGCCGCCGCGGCCATCTTGACGCTGGTGACGATCTTGCCGGGGCTGTCCCAGAACTCGGCCATGGCGGGCCGCACGCGCAGGATGCGTATGTCGGGATCGTTCTCGTCGTCCCAGAACGCCTTGTTGCTCGGCTCCCACAGGGCACGCACGCGGGCGCGATCGTCGACCACGGTCGCCGTGCCGCTGATCGACAGATAGCGGTGTCCGCTCGTGTCGGAGAAGGCGAGACAGACATTGTCGTTGATCTGGATCTCGTCATCCTTGTGGTGGCGACGATCCGTCAGGAAGTAGATGGTGTCCTCCTCGCGCTTGCCATGGGCGTGCATGGGGCGCGCGCGCAGTTCGTCGCCATTGCCGTCATGGGTCACGAGCATGGCGAATTTGATTGAGTCGATGAGCTCCCAGACGCGATCCTGATCATTGCGGGGCATGCCGGTTTCTCCGTGTTGCAGCTGTCGTGGATGCAACGGATCGCCGCGCGGCAGGTTCCCTCGGTCGTTTAGGTCTTGGCGAGGGAACAATGGCGCCGTCCGCGCGTAGGGAGTGGCGCGACGCGCCGCTAGCGGCGCGTCGCGCTTTCCTTTGTCGTTTTCCGCTTAGGGGGATTTGCTATGGCCAAGCCTGCGACGAAGACCGCGCCGAAAACCTCTGCATCCGCGAAGATCGTCAAATCGAGCAAGATCGATCTGGCCTCGAACACCAAGACGAAGGTCGTCGGCCTGCTCAACGAACGACTCGCCGATGGCATCGACCTGGCGCTGGTCACGAAGCAGGCGCACTGGAATCTGAAGGGGCCGGGCTTCATCGGCGTGCATCTCATGCTGGACGGTTTTCGCGACCAGCTCGACGAGCATGTCGACACGGTCGCGGAGCGGATCGCGCAGCTCGGCGGCATCGCGCTCGGCACCGCGCAGACGACGGCGGCGGCGACGTCGCTCAAGCCCTATCCGACAGAAATCGTGTCGGTTCAGGATCATCTCCACGCACTGATCGAGCGCTATGCCGACACCGGCAACAAGGTTCGCGAAGCGATCGACGCCTGCGCCGAAGCGGGTGACGCCGACTCCGCCGACATCCTGACGGCCTATTCGCGCATGCTCGACAAGTCGCTCTGGTTCCTGCAGTCGAACCTGGGTTGAGCCACTTCGGCGCAAGGCCGGCGGGCGCCTGTCATCGAAAACGTTGACGGGCGCCCCGCGCATGCGCTCTTAAGACGCGAGACCTTTTGGCCTGTGATTTTCCGGCCGGGGCAGGTTCCCCGGCCTTTCTGCGTTCGAGCGAAGCGATGATGGACAAGACTTTCGAGCCGGCAGCCGTCGAGGCCCGGATTAGCAAGGCCTGGGACGAGGCGCAGGCCTTCAAGGCGGGCAGGGGAGCGGCGCCCGGGGCCGAGCCCTACTGCATCGTGATCCCGCCGCCGAACGTCACCGGCTCGCTGCATATGGGCCACGCGCTCAACAACACGCTGCAGGATGTGCTCTGCCGCTTCGAGCGCATGCGCGGCAAGGACGTGCTCTGGCAGCCCGGCACCGACCATGCCGGCATCGCGACGCAGATGGTCGTCGAGCGCAAGCTCGCCGCCGAGAATCGCACCGACCGCCGCACGATGGGCCGCGAGGCCTTCCTCGCCGAGGTCTGGAAGTGGAAGGAGGAGTCCGGCGGGACGATCGTCAATCAGCTCCGCCGTCTCGGCGCGTCCTGTGACTGGTCGCGTGAGCGCTTCACCATGGACGAGGGGCTGTCGGCCGCCGTCCTCAAGGTCTTCGTCGGCCTGCACAAGCAGGGGCTGATCTATCGTGCCAAGCGCCTGGTGAACTGGGACCCCAAGTTCCAGACCGCGATCTCGGATCTCGAGGTCCTGCAGATCGAGAAGACCGGCTCGTTCAAATGGCAGCGCGGCGGCGAAGAGGCCTTCGACGCGGCCAAGCTCGACAAGGTCCTGAGCCGCGATCCGAACGGCCATCTCTACTATTTCAACTACCCGCTCGAAAGCGCGACCTATGACCCGGATGACGCCTCGACCTTCATCACGGTCGCGACGACGCGCCCGGAGACGATGCTGGGCGACACCGGCATTGCCGTTCATCCCGACAACGAGACGATTGGCCATCTAATCGGCCGCAATGCCGTGCTGCCGCTGGTCGGCCGCATCATCCCGATCGTGCCCGACGACTATGCCGACCCGGAGAAGGGCACCGGCGCCGTCAAGATCACCCCGGCGCATGACTTCAACGACTTCGAGGTCGGCAAGCGCCACAAGCTCGACGTCGTCAACATCCTCGATGGCGAGGCGCGCATCCTGCTCGCCGGCAACGAGGATTTCCTGGCTGGCTCCAAGCCGGAAGCCGAGACCCTCGCGCTCGACGGGCTCGACCGTTTCGTCGCGCGCCGCCGCGTCGTCGAAATGATGGCTGAGCGCGGCCTTCTGGCGAAGGTCGAGCCGCATGCCCACACCGTGCCGCATGGCGACCGCTCGGATGTCGTCATCGAGCCCTGGCTGACCGACCAGTGGTATGTCGACGTCAAGCCGCTCGCGCAGCGTTCGATCAAGGCGGTGCAGGACGGACGCACCAAGTTCACACCCGAGAACTGGACCAAGGTCTATTACGACTGGCTGGAGAACATCGAGCCCTGGTGCGTCTCGCGCCAGCTCTGGTGGGGCCATCAGATCCCGGCCTGGTACGGGCCGGACGGGGAGGTCTTCGTCGCCGAGTCGGAAGCCGAGGCGCAGACCCTGGCGATGGCGCATTACGGCGACACCGTCGCACTCACGCGCGACGAGGACGTACTCGACACTTGGTTCTCGTCGGCCCTTTGGCCGTTCTCGACGCTGGGCTGGCCGCAGGAAACGCCGGAGCTCAGGCACTATTACCCGACGGCGACGCTGGTCACCGCCTTCGACATCATCTTCTTCTGGGTCGCCCGGATGATGATGATGGGCCTCAACTTCATGGATGAGGTGCCGTTCAAGGACGTCTACATCCACGCCATCGTTCGCGACGAGAAGGGCGCGAAGATGTCGAAGTCGAAGGGCAACGTCATCGATCCGCTGACGCTCGTCGACAAGTACGGCGCCGACGCGCTGCGCTTCACGCTGTCCGCCATGGCCGCCCAGGGCCGCGACATCAAGCTCGCCACCTCGCGCGTCGAGGGCTATCGCAACTTCGCGACCAAGATCTGGAACGCCGCGCGCTTCGCTGAACTGAACGGCTGCCTGCGCGCTGCCGATTTCGACCCTGCCTCGGTCAAGCAGCCGCTCAACCGGTGGATCCTCAGCGAAGCCGCACAGGCGGCCGAGGAGGTCGCGGCGGGCATACCCAGCTTCAAGTTCAACGAGGCGGCCGGCGCAGCCTACCGCTTCGTCTGGAACCAGTTCTGCGACTGGTATCTGGAGCTTGCCAAGCCGGTGCTGCAGGGCGAGAGCGTCGATGCCGCGGCGAAGGCAGAGACGCAGGCGACGGTCGCTTACGTCATCGACCTGATCTGCCAGCTGCTCCACCCCTTCATGCCGTTCCTGACCGAGGAGCTCTGGGCGCAGAAGGCCGAGGCCGGTGCGCCACGCAAGCTGGCGGCGGGCGACGCCTCGCTGGTCTGCCTCACCCGCTGGCCCGATCTTTCGGCGCTCAAGGATGCGGCGGCGGAGGCCGAGATCGGCTTCGTCGTCGACCTGATCTCGGACATCCGCTCGGTCCGCTCCGAAGTGAACGTCCCGGCCGGCACGCAGGCGCCGCTCGTGCTCGTCAATGCCTCAGTGACGACGCGGGCCACGATCGAAAGCTGGCGGCCGATGATCGAGCGGCTGGCGCGCGTCTCCGACATCGCTTTCGAGGCGGCGGCGCCGGCGCAATCGGCCCAGATCATCGTGCGCGGCGAGGTAGCGGCGCTGCCGCTGGCCGGCCTGATCGATCTCGACGCGGAGCGCACGCGACTGACGAAGGAACTCGCCAAGCTCGATCAGGACATCACGATCGTCGAGAAGAAGCTCGGCAACCCCGATTTCATGGCCCGCGCGCCGGAGGAGATCGTCGAGGAGAACCGCGAACGCAAGGCTGCGGCGGAAGCGCGCAAGCTCAAGATCGCGGAGGCTCTGGCGCGGCTTGCGTGAAGATACGTCATTGCGAGCGCAGCGAAGCAATCCAGGAGACGTAGAGCTCTGCGGCCCCTGGATTGCGTCGTCGCTTCGCTCCTCGCAATGACGCTATGGCCCGCAGCGCGTTCCGGGCATCGCAATCCGGTCACGCCTTTGTCGTCAAATTGACGCTGATCCAAGAGAGGACTGGCATTCTCTCTCGGACCCCGCTTAGATGCGCCCGACGCAAATCCGCCATGCAGAATGCGTGGCGGCAAAAGGACCGGCTGTTCAGAACCCATGCTCAAGCGAGCTTACGACTGGTGCGTTTCATACGCCTCCCATCCTGCTGCCCCCTGGCTACTCTTCGCCATCACCTTCGTTGAGAGCTCGATCAGCCCGCTGCCGCCGCTCCCGCTGCTGATTCCGATGTGCATCGCGCGGCCGGACCGCGCCTGGTTCTACGCCGGCATCTGCTCGCTCGGCGCCGTGCTCGGCGGCTATCTCGGCTACGCCATCGGCGCTCTGCTCTACGAATCGGTCGGCGCCTGGCTGATCGGCATCTACGGCCTGCAGGACAAGGCCGCGCACCTGATCTCTTCTTCGCAGGACTACTGGTTCTGGGTTCTCGTCACCAAGGGCCTGACGCCGATTCCGTTCAAGATCGTCACGATCATGTCGGGCTTCCTGCATTTCGACCTGTGGAAGTTCACCATCGGCATGGTGGTGTCGCGGACCACCTTCTTCCTGATGATCGCCGTGGCCCTGCGCTTCTATGGCGACGACATCCGCATCTTCATCGAGAAGCACCTGCCGATGACGGCGCTCGCGCTCGTCGCCGTCGTCGTGGGCGGCTTCTTCGTCCTTCCCATGGTGCTGTGAGCGGCCGCTGCGTCAGCTGCCGCCCTCGACTTTGTGACATCGACGCAACACACCGATGAGATTGGCGCTCAGCGCCGCCTCGACTGACGCAATCGCCGCGATGCCGCCACAAACGACGCCCAGCAAAACGGGGCGTTAAGTCCCTGAGATATATTCAAATTGGAACTAACGCGCCGGCTCGGGAGCGTTTTCGGGCCAAGAGTGGGTTTCGGGGGTGCCGATTGCTCCCGGCGGGTATGGCGTGGCACATCTTCGCGCCGTGCTGGTCGGGGGACGGGACGAGTGGCGATGGATACGCGTGTGTTCGACAAGTCGAGACTGCCGAGCCGCCATGTGAGCGTTGGCCCGGCCAAGGCCCCGCACCGCTCCTATTATTATGCGATGGGCATGACCGCGAAGCAGATCGCGCAGCCCTTCGTCGGCGTCGCCTCCTGCTGGAACGAGGCGGCCCCCTGCAACATCTCGCTGATGCGTCAGGCCCAGGCCGTGAAGAAGGGCGTGGCTTCCGCCAGCGGCACGCCGCGCGAGTTCTGCACCATCACCGTCACCGACGGCATCGCCATGGGCCACCAGGGCATGAAGTCGTCGCTCGCCTCGCGCGAGGTCATCGCGGACTCGGTCGAGCTGACGATGCGCGGCCATTGCTACGACGCGCTTGTCGGCCTTGCCGGCTGCGACAAGTCTCTGCCCGGCATGATGATGGCGATGGTCCGCCTGAACGTGCCGTCGATCTTCATCTATGGCGGCTCGATCTTGCCCGGCACCTTCAAGGGCCGCCCGGTCACGGTGCAGGACGTCTTCGAGGCCGTCGGCAAGCATTCGGTCGGCGCGATGTCCGACGAGGACCTGCAGGAGCTCGAGGAGGCAGCCTGCCCCTCGGCCGGCTCCTGCGGCGCCCAGTTCACCGCCAACACCATGGCGACCGTCGCCGAGGCGATCGGCCTGGCGCTGCCCTATAGTTGCGGCGCTCCGGCGCCCTACGATGTCCGCGACGCCTTCTGCTACACCGCGGGCGAGATGGTGGTGGAGCTGATCGCGCGGAACATCCGCCCGCGCGACATCGTCACCCGCAAGGCGTTGGAGAACGCCGCGATGGTTGTTGCCGCCACCGGCGGCTCGACCAACGGCGCGCTGCACCTGCCGGCGATCGCGCATGAATGCGGCATCGACTTCGATCTCTTCGAGGTCGCCGAGATCTTCAAGAAGACGCCCTACATCGCCGACCTGAAGCCCGGCGGGAAATACGTCGCCAAGGACATGTTCGAGGTCGGCGGCATCCCGCTGGTGATGAAGAGCCTGCTCGATGCCGGCTATCTCCACGGCGACTGCATGACCGTCACAGGCCGTACCATTGCCGAGAACATGGCCTCGGTGAAGTGGAACGACCAGCAGGACGTCGTTTACCGCGCCGACAAGCCGATCACTGTGACCGGCGGCGTCGTCGGCTTGCAGGGCAACCTCGCTCCCGAAGGCGCCATCGTGAAGATCGCCGGCATGCCTGAGGACAAGCTGGTCTTCACCGGCCCGGCCCGCTGCTTCGACTGCGAGGAGGACGCTTTCAAGGCCGTCACCGAGCGCAGCTACAAGGAAGGCGACGTCCTCGTCATCCGCTACGAGGGGCCGAAGGGCGGCCCTGGCATGCGCGAGATGCTGGCAACAACCGCCGCCCTCTACGGCCAGGGCATGGGCGACAAGGTCGCGCTCATCACCGATGGCCGTTTCTCCGGAGCGACCCGTGGGTTCTGCGTCGGCCATGTCGGCCCGGAGGCCGCCGTCGGTGGCCCGATCGGCCTGATCCGCGATGGCGATATCGTCGAATTGGACGCCATCACAGGAAAGCTCGCAGTCCGCCTTTCTGATGCCGAACTTGAAGAGCGTCGTAAGGGCTGGAAACCGAGGAAAACCGACTACAACTCCGGGGCGCTGTGGAAGTACGCGCAGACGGTTGGCTCCGCCAAAGGCGGCGCAGTCACCCACCCAGGAGGGGCGGCCGAAACCCATTGCTATGCGGATATCTAGCTCGACCATAGCATGCCTGTTCCTGTTCCTGGGTGGCCAGCAGGCCGCCTGGGCTCAGGACTTTGCAGGCGGAAAGCCGGTGCCGCCGCGCTCGATTCCGGGCGCCGCACTGCCGGAGCCGGGCGATTCCGTGTCTGGCGTTCCCGGAGCCGCGGTCGTCGCTCCCGCCCCCGATACGCCGACGGCGCATACGGCGCTGCCGCTCGTGCCCTTCAGCAGCGCGCGCGATGCGTTGCGGGCCTGGATGCGCGATTCCTCGGCCGGCGACAAAGTCGGCGCCGTTCGCGCGCTCGAATACGCCGCCTCCCAGGGGCACCTCACTGCGCAATACAAGCTCGGCCGCATGTATGCCGGAGGCGAGGGCGTTCCGACCAATGACCTCAAGGCCTTCGAGTATTTCTCGAAGATCGCGGACGAGAATGCCGACGCCATTCCGGGCACGGCCGAGGGCCGCATCGTCGGCAGCGCTTTCGTCGCGCTGGGCGGTTATTTCACCGACGGGATCAAGGGCAGCTATGTGAAGCCCAACCCCGACCGGGCCTTCGACATGTTCCACTACGCCGCCTCCTATTTCGGCGACCCGGACGGCCAGTACAACCTTGCCCGTCTCTACATGACCGGGCAGGGCACCGGCCGTGATCCGCGCCAGGCGGCACGCTGGATGAAGCTCGCCGCAGAGAAGGGACATGCGCCGGCGCGTGCCGCTTTCGGCGAGATGCTGCTGCGCGGCGGCGAGGGCGTGCCGCGTCAGCCTGTGCTCGGCCTGATGTGGCTTGCCATGGCCCGCGAGGGTGCCGATCCGGCGCGCGAATCCTGGATCATCGAGCGTCACGCCGCCGCCTTCGCCGCGGCTTCCGCTGCCGATCGCTCGGCAGCGCTGGCCCTCGTCGAGCGCCAGCAAATGGCGAGCTCGCGCAACAGCGGCAACAGCAACAACGGCCAGAACTGAGCGCATCGCCGTCATCCTCGGGCGTAGCGAAGCGCAGACCCGAGAGTCTCACGACGAGAAGCCACTGGTTTCAGAGATGCTCGGGTCAAGCCCGAGCATGGCGGCCTTCTGCTGCCCTCAGTGCAGCTCCACCAACACCGGCACATGGTCCGACGGCTTCTCCCAGCCGCGGACATGCTTGGCGATTCTCACTCCCGCGAGCCTGTCCGCCGCTTGTGGCGAGAGCAGCAGATGGTCGATGCGGATGCCGTTGTTCCGCTGCCAGGCGCCGGCCTGATAATCCCAGAAGGTGTAGAGCCCGCCGGCAGCGGTCGCGCTGCGTACGGCCTCGGTCAGCCCAAGGTTGACGAGGCCCCGGAAGGCCGCGCGCGTCTGCGGCAGGAACAGCGCGTCGCTGACCCAGGCAGCCGGGTCACGGGCATCGCGCGGCTCGGGAATCACATTGTAGTCGCCGGCGAGCACCAGCGGCTCCTCCTGCTCGAGCAGCATCCGGGCATGGGCCGTCAGCCGCTGCATCCAGCCGAGCTTGTAGGGGTACTTCTCGGTGTTGGGCGGGTTGCCGTTCGGCAGGTAGATCGAGGCGACGCGCACCACGCCGTCGCCGAAGGGCAGCACGCCTTCGAGATAGCGCGCCTGCTCGTCGCCATCATCGCCGGGCAGGCCGCGCCGGACATCCTCCAGGCGGGAGCGGCTGAGAATCGCGACGCCGTTGAAGGTCTTCTGGCCGTGTGTCTCGACCCGCCAGCCGGCCGCCTCGATCTCGGCGCGCGGGAAATCGGCATCCACGCATTTGATCTCCTGCAGGCAGAGCGCGTCGGGCTCGGCCTCCTTCAGGAAATCCAGCAGATGGCCGAGACGCTGGCGGACCGAATTGACGTTCCAGGTGGCGATACGCACGAGACGCTCCGAGTTAGGCAGGGCGCAGGATAAGCGGGATCGCCGCCGTCATGGCAAGCCGCTTTCGGCCGCAAACGAAAACTCCCCGCATTGCTGCGGGGAGTGATCATCCGCGACCGGATTGTCGGCCCCTGTCAGGGGCAGGCACGGACCACGCCGCCCTTGGCGATATAGGTGCCGGTTTCCGGGTTGTAGGACCTGAAGCGACGCGAGCAGTAAGCCACGGCATCGACATCCTCGATGCTGTAGCCATAGGCAGGCGCGGGCGCGCCATAGACCGGCGCCGGAGCGGGATAGGCATAAACCGGGGGCGGGGGAGGAGCGGCAAGCGCGCCGGCCGCCAGAGCCCCGCCGATGACGCCAGCCGCGATGCCGGCACCGACCGCCGGGCCTCGGTTGTAGCGGTAATACCCGGGGCCGTAATAGCCGTAGGGGCGCCACTGCACGCTTTGCAGCAGGCCCGCCTCGGCCTTGGCGGATACGACGGCCGCGGTGGCGGGAGCCAGCGGCGCTGCCGAAGCGGGGGCGGCAAGGGCGGCGCAACCGGCGATGGCGGTGGCGACGACAAGCGTCCTGATCATGACGAAACTCCTCTGCTGTCCTGTGCGAGTGGAACTCGGCATGTTCCCCCGGTCGGACTCAACTCTAGCGATCTGTCGATCCGGCGCAAAGACTAGCGTGCAATCTCGGCGCAAATTGGTCGTCACAACATTGTGGCTGTTGGGTGCCAGAGCATCATTTTGCGGGTTGCATCGATGCGTTTTCATCGCCATCTAGCGCCTCACCGCACAAAAAGCTCATCATTCGAAGGATCAGGACCCTACCATGGCCTCTCCCGGCAGCCCGCCTTTCCGACCCGACGCGCCTCGCGCGATGAAGCCGCTGCCGGCGCTCATCTTCAGCTCCCGCTGGCTGCAGCTGCCGCTCTATATCGGCCTCATCGTGGCGCAGTGCGTCTATGTCTTCCTCTTCCTCAAGGAGCTCTGGCATCTCGTCGCCCATGCCTTCGATTTCAGCGAGCAGCAGATCATGCTGGTCGTTCTCGGGCTGATCGACGTGGTGATGATCTCGAATCTGCTGATCATGGTCATCGTCGGCGGCTACGAGACCTTCGTCTCCCGGCTGCGCCTCGAAGGCCATCCCGATCAGCCGGAATGGCTGAGCCACGTGAATGCGAGCATTCTGAAGATCAAGCTGGCGATGGCGATCATCGGCATCTCGTCGATCCATCTGCTCAGGACCTTCATCGAGGCCGGCAACATCGGCATCGCGGGCAGGACCGCGAACTACACCGAGACGGGCGTCCTGCTGCAGACGCTGATCCACGTCGTCTTCATCCTGTCCGCCATCGGCATCGCCTGGGTCGACCGGATGACTGTGGCGAACGGCAAGAGCCATTAGCGACCTGCCGAGAGCAGCGTCGTCATTCTCGGGCGCCGCATGGCGGCGACCCGAGAATCTCAGGACGAGAAGGCGCTGGTTTCCGAGATGCTCGGATCAAGCCCGAGCATGACGCGGCTGCCGAGACCCGCTATTGCCCGCGTCCGGTCCGGGCGGCGAAGCGGATCGCTTCCTCGGCAGCGCGGAACAAGGCCTTCGCCTTGTTGATGCACTCCTCCTGCTCGGAGGCAGGGTTCGAATCGTAGACGATGCCGGCGCCGGCCTGGACATGCATGCGCCCGTCCTTGACGACGGCCGTGCGCAGCACGATGCAGGTGTCCATCTCGCCATTGGCGCCGAAATAGCCGATGCAGCCGCCATAGGCCCCGCGCGCGTCGTGCTCCAGCTCGTCGATGATCTCCATCGCCCGCACCTTCGGCGCGCCGGAGACCGTGCCGGCCGGGAAGCCGGCGATCAGCGCCGAGAGCGCATCGTGACTGGGGTCGATCGTACCCTCGACATTCGAGACGATGTGCATCACCTGGCTGTAGCGCTCGATGAAGAAGGAATCGGTCACCTTGACCGTGCCGATCTGCGCGACGCGGCCGACATCGTTGCGACCGAGATCGAGCAGCATGAGATGCTCGGCACGCTCCTTCGGATCGGCCAGCAATTCCTCGGCCAGTGCCTCGTCCTCGGCTTCCGTGGCGCCGCGGCGGCGCGTGCCGGCGATCGGGCGGATGGTGACGGTGTCGTCGCGCAGCCTGACCAGGATCTCCGGGCTCGAGCAAACGATCTGGAAATCGCTGAAGTCGAGATAGCACAGGAAGGGGGCCGGGTTGATCCGCCGCAACGCGCGATAGAGCGCGAAGGGCGGCAGCGCGAACGGCGCCTCGAAGCGCTGCGACAGCACGACCTGGAAGATGTCGCCGGCGCGGATATACTCCTTCGCCTTGGCGACCATCTCAAAATACTCGGCCTCACTCGTGTTCGAGGTCGTCGCCGGCTCCGGCAGGTTGGCGATGTCGATGTCGGCCTCGACGGGCAGGGCGCCTTCGAGGGCCAGGACAACCGCCTCCAGCCGCTCCTGCGCCCGCTCATAGGCGTGGCGCGCGCCGACGCCCGGCATATGCCGGACCGGAGTCACGACATGGATCTCGTCCCGCACCGAATCGAACACCACCATCAGCGTCGGCCGGGTCAGGATGGCGTCGGGAACGCCCGTGCCCGTATCCTTGGCTTCCGGCAGGCGCTCCATCAGCCGGACCATGTCGTAACCGAGATAGCCGAAGACTCCGGCCGCCATCGGCGGCAGGTCTTCAGCGTCCGGAATGGCGCTCTCATCGAGGAGAGCGCGCAGGCTCTCGAAGGCCGGGCGTGGATCGGTGAGGAAGCTGTCGCCCAGCGCGGTCCGGCAGAGCGAGGCTTCGCCCTTATGGCAGCGCCAGATCAGGTCCGGCTCCAGCCCGATCATCGAATAGCGGCCGCGCACGGCGCCGCCTTCCACCGATTCGAGCAGGAAGGCCGGGCCGGAGGTGGAATGGCGCAGCTTCAGAAAGGCGGCGACCGGTGTTTCGCAGTCGCCGACCAGAACCTGCCGCAGGAGTTGCGGCGCGCCCGTCTCGTAGATCTGCGCGAAGCGCTCGAACTCCAGAAGGGGCTGCATCGTCAATTCTGCGCTCCGCCCGTGGCATTGCGGAAGGCAGCCTCGTTGATGCTGACACCCAGCTCAGCCTGACGCTTGGCGACGTATTGCAGCAGGATGTCCTCGCTGACGCTCGACGAGAGCGCCCGCTCGAAATTGGTAGCTTCCTGCGTGGTGCGGACGTAGGGCGGAACGGTCGCCGAATCGACCTTGAACAGGATGCGCCCGCCATCCGCGCCGGCCGCCGAGCCGCTTTTGCCGGCGGCAGTGCCAAAGATCTGGCTGACGACAGCGGCCGGCAGCTCCGGGCGCTGGTCCTGACGGCCGATATCGGCGGCGGTCTCGATAGTGAGCCCGGCCGAAGCGGCAACCGTGTCGAAGCTCTCGCCCTTGTCGAGCCGCTCGGTCAGCTCACGCGCCTTTGCCGCGAGCTTGGCCGCCGTCTCGTCGGCCCGCCATTGCTTCTCGACCTCGGCCTTGACCTCGTCGAAGCCGCGCTCGCGCGCCGGGTCGATCTTGGTGACGTCGAACCAGACATAGCCCGTTTCGCGCGGCAGGCGGATCGCCTCGTTGTCGACGCCGATATCGGAGCGGAAGATCGCCTGCAGCGTCGCGTCGCCGCCCGGCAATGCCTCCTCCTTCGAGCCGTCGGGCCGGCCGAGCGTGGCGTTCAGCGGGCCGGCGCTGCGCAGCTTCAGGTTGAACTCCTTGGCGATCTCGGCGAGCGGCTTGGCGGCGGCGCGCTGGTCCTCGATCTTGTCGTGCAGCTCGGTGATGTGCCCGGCCGCGCGG
This sequence comes from Allobosea sp. 05L423, assembly GCF_056397745.1. NCBI lineage: Bacteria > Pseudomonadati > Pseudomonadota > Alphaproteobacteria > Hyphomicrobiales > Alloboseaceae > Allobosea > Allobosea sp. 05L423. Next base: position 435,588 of record NZ_JBFTOA010000002.1, read on the forward strand.
CTGGTCGCGATCTCCTGCTTCAGCTCGGCAGCGACCTCCTCGAAGGGGCGCACATGCGCGGTGTCGACCTTCGTCACGCGCAGCAGCACAGTGCCGAAGGCGCTGTTGACCGGCGCGCTGACGCCTTCCTGCTCGAGGGCGAAGGCGGCCTCGCGCACGGCAGCGTCGAAGACCTGATCGCGCGTGAAGGTGCCGAGCGTCAGGTCGTTGAAGGCGACGTTCCGCTCGGTCGCGATCTCGTCGAAGGTCTCGCCGCCGTCGATCTTGGCCTTGGCAGCCTGGGCTTCCTCGACATTCGGGAAAGCGATCTGCTGGATGGTGCGGGTCTCGGCCGTGGTGAAGCGCTGGGCCTTGACCGCCTCGTAGCGCGCCTTGGCCTCCTCATCCGTGACCTTGGCCGGATCGGCGATCGTATCGGCCGAGATCGCGAGGATGTCGGCCGTGCGGTATTCCGGCGCGCGGAAGGCGATCTTGCGGTCGTTGAAGAAGGTCTTGAGCTGGTCCTCGGTCGGCGCTGCGATCTCGCCGGCAGCGCTCGCCGGCATCCGCGCGAAGGTGACGGCGCGCTTCTCGTTGCGCAGGCGGCTGCCAAGCTCCTGCAGGGCAAGCGGGGCGGTGAGGCCACCGGCCAGCATCTCGGAGAGCTGCTGGCGCAGGATGGTCGAGCGCTGAAGCGCAACATAGGTCTGTTCGGTATAGCCGTTCGAGCGCAGCAGCTCGTTGAAGCGCGCCGAAGAGAACTGGCCGGCCGCGTCGCGGAAGACCGGATCGTCGAAGATCAGGTTGCGGATCGTGTCATCCGAGACGGCGAGCCGCATGCTCTGCGCCGTCTGGTCCAGCGTCGCCTCGGTCAGCAGACGGGAGAGCACCTGCCGGTCGAGGCCGAGCGCGCGCGCCATCTCGGGCGAGATCTGGCGGCGCTGCTGGCGGATCAGGTTCTGCAGATCGTTCTGATAGGCCTGGCGCATCTGCTCGAGGCCGATCTCGGTCTTGCCGACCTTCGCCACCTCGTTCCGGCCATAGCCGCGGAAGATGTCGCCGACGCCCCAGATCGCGAAGGCGAGGATAAGGACGCCGAACATGACGCTGACGACGAGCTTGCCGAGAAAACCCTGACTCGCCTTGCGGATGCCCTGCATCATCATGGAAGCTGTCTTTCCCTGTTCCTGTTCGCCGCGCGGGATCGTGGCCGTGCGCGTGTCTGTTTCGGCGCTGCTTATAGGAACCGGCGGCGAAAGCCGCAATCGTCCCGGCTGTTTCCTGTCGCGAGGTCGCATGCGATTGCGGCGGCGGGCGGGCGTTGCTAGAGCGCAGGGACTGAATTTTCGGAGGAAAGACGTGACGCGCAGCATCAGGCCGCTGGTAGCCGGCAACTGGAAGATGAACGGCGTGAAGGCCGATATCGCCATCGCAGCCGAGGTGGCGAAGGGCTACGACACAGCGCTGAAGCAGGCCGTCGATATCGCCATCTGCCCGCCCGCCACCCTGCTGTTCACGACTTCGGCAACCCTGATCGGCGCGCGCATCGCCACCGGCGGGCAGGATTGCAGCACGCAAGGCTCCGGCGCCTTCACGGGTGAGCTTTCGGCCGCAATGCTGGCCGATGCCGGCGCGAGCTTCTGCATCGTCGGCCATTCCGAGCGCCGCACGCTCCATGGCGAGAGCAATGCGACGGTCAAGGCCAAGGCCGAGGCGGCGCAGAAGGCGCTGCTGGTGCCGATCGTCTGCGTCGGCGAGACCAAGGACGAACGCGAGGCCGGCAAGGCGCTCGCCATCGTCAAGAAGCAGCTGCGCGGCTCGATTCCGGAGGGATCGACGGCGGCCACGCTCGTGGTCGCCTATGAGCCGGTCTGGGCCATCGGCACCGGCCTGACGCCGACTGCGGCCGACGTCGCCGAGATGCATGCTGCCATCCGCACCGAGCTTGGCCGCCTCATCGGCAAGGCCGCGGCGGCCGGCGTACGGCTGCTCTATGGCGGCTCGGTCAAGCCTTCCAACGCGGCGGAGCTGATGAACGTCGCCCATGTCGATGGCGCGCTCGTCGGCGGGGCGAGTCTGAAGGCCGAAGAATTCCTGGCGATCGCCCGCGCCTGCAACGGCTGAGCCGGAGCAGGGCGCAGGGCTGATCGGCGGTCACAGAGGGGTGGCGCTGTCGGCGCACGCATGTTATGTGCGCCGCCGAATTCGCCTCGACCTTTCGAGGAGGAGCGGGTGGCCCTTGCCGGCAGCCCGCGCCATATCCATTTCGTGAGACCATGCAGAACGTTCTCATCGTCATCCACCTGATCATCGTCGTCGCGCTCGTCGGCGTCGTGCTGCTGCAGCGCTCGGAGGGTGGCGGCCTCGGCATGGGCAGCGGCGGTGGCGGCGTCGGCGGCTTCATGACCGGCCGCGGCCAGGCCAATGCGCTGACCCGCGCAACGGCGATCCTCGCAGCTCTCTTCTTCCTGACCTCGATCGTGCTGGCCGTGATGGCCAATCGCGGCCGCGTCCAGCGCTCGATCATCGACGGCGCTCCGGCGACGACCGCGCCTGCGACCCCTGGCGCGCCTGCGGCTCCGAGCGCCCCGAATGCCGGCGTGCTCGACCAGCTCCGCCAGATGCAGAACCAAAGCCAGGGCGGCGCACAGCCGCCGACGCCGCCAGCGGCGCCACAACAGTAAGCAGGGCAGGGCCGGGAAACCGGCCCTTCTCTTTTGAGTTGAGAGGGGCCGGGCGACCGGCCTTCTCTTTTGTGGACAAGCGCTCAGGGCAGGTCGGGACTGCACTGAAGGCGCTTAGCGAATCGAACCCGTGGCGATAGAGGTGAACTCCCATGACGCGGTATGTTTTCATCACCGGCGGCGTGGTGTCCTCGCTTGGCAAAGGCCTGGCGGCGGCGGCTCTCGCAGCCCTTCTGCAGGCTCGTGGCTATAAGGTCCGCCTGCGCAAGCTCGACCCCTACCTCAATGTCGATCCGGGCACGATGAGCCCGTATCAGCACGGCGAAGTCTTCGTCACCGACGACGGCGCCGAGACTGATCTCGATCTCGGTCACTACGAGCGTTTCACCGGCCGGCCCTGTAACCGGGGCGACAACATCACCACCGGCCGCATCTACATGGACATCCTGACCAAGGAGCGGCGCGGCGACTATCTCGGTGCGACGATCCAGGTCGTCCCGCATGTCACCAACGCCATCAAGGAATTCGTGCTCACCGGCAACGAGGGCTACGACTTCACGCTGGTCGAGATCGGCGGCACGGTCGGCGACATCGAGAGCCTGCCCTTCCTCGAATCGATCCGTCAGATCAGCCAGCAGCTGCCGCGCGGCCAGTGCATCTTCACGCATCTGACGCTGCTGCCCTACATCCCGACGGCCGGCGAGCTGAAGACCAAGCCGACCCAGCATTCGGTCGCCGAGCTGCGTTCAATCGGCATCCAGCCCGACATCCTGCTCTGCCGCACGGACCGCGAGATTCCGCGCGAGGAGCGCCGCAAGCTCGCCCTGTTCTGCAACGTCCGCGAGACGGCCGTGATCGAGGCTCGCGACGTCGCCTCGATCTACGACGTGCCGCTCTCCTATCACGCGGAGGGGCTCGACAATGAGGTACTCGCCGCCTTCGGCCTCGACGCCTCGACCGAGCCGGACGTCTCGAATTGGAAGCGCATCTCCGAGCGCGTGAAGAACCCCGAGGGCGAGGTCACCATCGCCGTCGTCGGCAAGTACACCGGCATGAAGGACGCCTATAAGTCCCTCATCGAGGCGCTGACGCATGGCGGCATCGCCAACAACGTCAAGGTGAACCTCGACTGGATCGAATCCGAGGTCTTCGAGAAGGAGGACCCCGCGCCCTTCCTCGAGCATGTCCATGGCATCCTCGTGCCGGGCGGCTTCGGCCATCGCGGCGCCGAGGGCAAGATCAAGGCGGCGACCTTCGCCCGGCAGCGCAAGGTGCCGTATTTCGGCATCTGCTTCGGCATGCAGATGGCGGTGATCGAGGCGGCGCGCTCGCTCGCCGGCATCGAAGGCGCCAACTCGACCGAGTTCGGACCGACCACGGAGCCGGTCGTCGGCCTGATGACCGAGTGGATGCGCGGCAACGACCTGGAGCAGCGCGCATCCGGCGGCGATCTCGGCGGCACGATGCGGCTCGGCGCCTACGATTCGAAGCTGGCGGCTGGCTCCAAGATCGCGGATATCTACGGCTCGACCGAGATCTCCGAGCGGCATCGCCACCGCTACGAGGTCAATATGGGCTATCGCGAGCGGCTGGAGGCGAAGGGCATGCGCTTCGCCGGGCTGTCGCCGGACGGTCTGCTGCCCGAGACGGTCGAGTATCCCGACCATCCCTGGTTCATCGGCGTGCAGTACCATCCCGAGCTGAAGTCCCGCCCCTTCGAGCCGCACCCGCTTTTCGCGAGCTTCATAGAGGCGGCGAAGGCCCAGAGCCGGCTGGTCTGATCTGGATCACGCCGCACCTTGATGGAAACCCGGTCATCCCGGCTGGAGCGACGCGCAGAGCCGGGATGGCCGCATTTTCCTGATGGAAATCGCAGGCGCTAGCGATCGAGCTGTACCGCCACCCAAGGGTGACGGTGCTGCTCGAAGACGGCCTTTTGCGGGGCCGGGAATTCGGGATCGGCAAAGGCTCCGACCGCGACCGCGATCATCTCCGGCCTGCGAGACGGTTCCCAGAAGACCGTGCTGCCGCAGACCGGGCAGAAATGATGCAGGACGCGAAAGCCGCTGTCGGCGGGCCGGTCGTAATCGCTATATGTTCCCGAAATGACGATGGCACCCCGTGCAAAAAAGGCCGCGACGCCATAAGGACTGCCTGTTCGCATCTGGCACGCCCGGCAGTGGCAGAGCACGACGATGGCCGGTTCTCCCCGGCACGCGACGCGCAGCTGGCCGCAACTGCAGCGGGCTTTCCTGATCGTCATACGCTTCATCCTCGCCTCGAATGACGTCGACACACTTTTTTGGATATATTTGTGGCGCGCCGCAACCATACATGTATAATAATGCATCAGCACCCGGGGGCGCGGTCAGCATGACGGTCTCGATGGCAGGGCTGCCCGCCTTTCTTCTTTATTTCGTCGTCGGCGCGGCGCTGATTGCCGCCTTCGCCGCGCTCTATCTGCACATGACCCCGCATGATGAGATAGTCTTGATCCGGGATGGCAACCTCTCGGCGGCGGTCGCGCTCGGCGGCAATGTCGTCGGTTTTTCGCTACCGCTGGAGCAGGCGATCGCTCAGGCAAGCAGCATTCCAGACTGCATCCTTTGGGCGGTCGCGGCGATGCTCATCCAGTTCGCAGCCTATGGTGTCGGGCGCCTCTTGATCCCGGAATTGTCTCGGAAGATCGAGCAGGACAGCCTGCCTTCGGCCGTGATGCTTGCAGTGATCGCCGTCGTGTCGGGAACGCTGGCCGCGGCCAGCATGACGGAATGAGGCAGCCATGAAGCGCTCGTCCCAAATCGGACTCGCTGCCGCCGGCGTCCTCCTCGTCGCCACAGTCTGGTCGATGACGGGGGACGAGAGCGAGGAAGACCTCGTCTACAACAGCTTGAGCGACTGCCGGGCCGCCGGACAGCTCAGCGCCGGACAATGCGAGACCGCATTCTCGGAAGCGACTGCCGCACGCCTGAACGACGCGCCGAAGTTCCGCAACCAGAACGAATGCGAGGCGCAATACGGCGCCAATGGCTGCAGCTCGGCCAGCGCAGGCGGAGCGCAGTATTTCATCCCCGCGCTGGCCGGCTTCATGCTCGCGCGTGGCTTCGCCGGTACGCAGGCACAGCCGCTGCTGCCACCCACCACGGCAGCCTGCCCACCCGGCTCGCCCCAGCCGGAATGCCAGCAGGCGCGCAATGGGGGCTCATCATCAGGCTCGTCAGGCGGGACCGGCGGCTCGTCCAGCAGCAGTCGGTCGCGGGCCTATTCGACGACGAACGGGCGCGGCGTCACCGCAGCCTTTGCCGCAGGCGCGCGGGGCGGCAGCGTCGCGACGACGAGCGTCTCGTCGCGGGGCGGCTTCGGCTCGACCGCGCGCTCCTATTCCTCGCATTCCTCGTCCTGAGATGCGCCGCGTCCCCCTCGCACCGCGCCCGGGCTGGACCGAACAGGTCGAGCGGCTGGGCTTCGCCTTCCACACCATCGACGGCGAGACCTATTGGGACGAAACCGCGACCTACGCCTTCACCATCGAGGAGATCGAGCGCGACATCGAGGCCCCGACCGAGGCGATCGAGCAGCTCTGCTTCGCCTTCATCGAGAAGGCGCTGGGGAGCGAAGAAATTCTGACCCGCCTCGCCATTCCGGCCGAGCACTGGGACTATATCCGCAAGAGCTGGCAGCACGGCCAGCGCAACCTCTATGGCCGGCTCGATCTCGCCTATGACGGGCGGGGCCCCGCCAAGCTGCTCGAATACAACGCCGATACGCCGACGGCCCTGTTCGAATCGAGTGTCGTGCAGTGGGACTGGCTAGAGCATGCGATGGCCCGCGGCGCGATCCCGGCTGGCGCCGATCAGTTCAATTCGCTGCATGAACGCCTGATCGCCGCCTTCGCGGCGCTGCGCGAACCTTGGCCCTATCGTCTGCATCTGACCTGTGTTCATGGCAGCGTCGAGGACAAGGGTACGGTCGATTATCTCACCGATTGCGCCGTTCAGGCCGGCCTTGATGTGCGCTTCACCTATATCGAGGAGATCGGCCTGCTCACAGATGGACGCTTCTGCGACGGCGCCAACCAGCCGATCGAGACGCTCTTCAAGCTGTACCCCTGGGAATGGCTGTTCCGGGAGAGCTACGGCGAGGCGCTCGCCGGCTCGCGGTGCCAGTTCATCGAGCCGCCCTGGAAGGCGCTTCTCTCCAACAAGGGGCTGCTCGCCTGCCTCTGGGAGATGGAGCCCGGTCATCCCAACCTGCTGCCGGCCTTCTTCGAGGGCGATCCACGCTGCGCGACCCTGTCGGCCCGCCGCGTGCGCAAGCCGCTCTATTCGCGCGAGGGCGCCAACGTCACGCTGATGGAGCGCGACCAGGTGCTCGACAGCGACGACGGTCCCTATGGTGCGGAGGGGCATATTCTGCAGGATGCGGCGACCAATCTGTTCTCGGCCGACGGCAACTATGCCGTGCTGGGCTCCTGGCTCGTCGCCTCGCAGGCCTGCGGGCTGTGCCTGCGCGAAGACGCCTCGCCGATCACCAAGAACACATCGCGCTTCCTGCCGCACTACATCGAGCCGTAGCCCTCGCCATCATCGCGAGCGCAGCGAAGCAATCCGGGAGGACAGGGTGATAGGCTTCGACCCGGTTCCCATGGATTGCTTCGCTGCGCTCCTCGCAATGACGTTTCAAAACGGGCCGAAAATGCTCTAGCCTTGGGTTCCTGACGCCTGTCGAAAGAGCCTGCCATGCCTGCCACAGCCTCAACGCCCCGCGGCCTCGACCATCTCGTCATCGGCGTGCGCGATCTCGATGCCGCATGGCGCTTCTATGAGAAGCTCGGCTTCCGCGTCGGTACCCGCAACCGCCACCCCTGGGGCACCGAGAACCGAATCGTGCAGTTCCCGGGCTCGTTCCTCGAACTCGTCACCATCGCCGACCAGAACGCGATCCCGCCGCATGGCGAACGCCGCTTCTCCTTCGGCGCCTTCGTTCGCGATGCGCTGGCCGGGCAGGGGGATGGGCTCTCGATGCTGGTGCTGGAAAGCACCAATGCCAAGGCCGACGCGGCCGCGTTCCAGGCTGCCGGAATCGGAGATTTCGAGCCTTTCTTCTTCGAGCGTCAGGGCAAGCGGCCGGACGGCTCCACGGTGCGGGTCGCCTTCGAACTGGCCTTTGCGGCCGATACCCGCGCGCCTGAATGCGGCTTCTTCGTCTGCCAGCAACTCGAGCCGCAGAACTTCTGGAATCCCGAATTCCAGCAGCATCCGAACGGCGCGACAGCGCTGACCTCGGCCGTGATGCTCGCCGTGGAGCCGTCCGTCCACCGCGGCTTCCTGACCACGTTCAGCGGCGGTGCCGAGGTGCTGGAAGGCAACGAGGACTATGTTCTCGCCTTGCCGCGAGGGCGCATCGACGTGCTCGATCCCGAGGCTGCACTGGGCGCCTATCAGGTCGAGCCGGACACGACGCCGGCCCGCTTCCTCGGCTTCTGCGTCGCAGTACCGAGCCTCGATGCCGTGGCCGAGCGCCTGACGGCGGCGGAGATCCCCTTCGTGCAGAACGAGGAACGGCTCTTCGTTCAGGCCGAGGATGCCATGGGCTGCATGATCGCCTTCGAGCAGATCTGAGCATCTGCCGCCAAGCAGCAGCAATCGCTCCGTCATTCCGGGCTTGTCCCGGAATGACGTGACCTCAGCTCTTGGCTTCGACGGGCGGCAGCGACGCCAACAGCCCGATCAGCGCGCGGTCGTGCAGCACGACCATGCGCTCCTTCGGCTTCAGCCAGATCGCCGCATCCTCGACGCTCTCTGCATCGACGAGCTTGGCCTGGGCCACGGCCCGGTCCGGCTCGATCTCGCCGCGCCGGCGCGACTGGCCGTAGGGCAGCATCAGCTCATGGGCGTGGCGCAGCTCGGCATCGGCATGAAGCGCCCTGATGCCATCGGCATCGTCGAAGCCTGCCCTCTCGAACTCGGCCTGCAATTCGTTGGCGCGCAGCGCGATCGTCGGCGGAGCGCCTTCCTCCGGCGTCATCAAAAGCTTGTGCCGCTTGAGCCAGAGGCCGATCGCGAGCTGGCCGGACGCCCAGGACAGCGGAATCGCCAGCACGAGGCCGACGATCGTCGGCGACATCCAGGCGAAGAGCGAGGTCGCGATCATGAAGGCCGACAGGCCGGTCACGATACCCAGCACCGTATGGGTGCGGTGGCGGCGGATGATGTCCTTGAGCGGGATCGAGCCGTCGTCGCGGCGCTGCGGATTCCAGCCGGTGTCGCGTCCGAGCAGAATCTGGAAGACCGAGCCCGACTGGATCAGCATCATGATCGGCGCGAAGAAGGCCGAGAACAGCACTTCGATCAGGGCGGAGACGACCAGGCGGATCGCGCCGCCGCCGGCGCGCCGCAGCTTGTTGTTGAACAGCGTCAGCAGGAGGCCGAACAGCTTCGGCGCCAGCAGGATCGCCATGGTCAGCGCGAACAGGCGCAAGGCGCGTTCGGGGTCGAACCGCGGCCATACCGGGAAGAGCGTGAATTCCTGCGTGAAGTACTCGGGCCTGGCGTAGTTGACCTGCAGCACGATCAGGATACCGACCACCAGTTGCATCAGCCAAAGCGGCGAGGCGAGATAGCCCATGATGCCGGTGGCGAAATGCTGGCGCGTCGGCGTCACGAAGCCCTTCGCGCCCATGATGCGCGAATGCTGGAGATTGCCCTGGCACCAGCGCCGATCGCGCACCGAGATGTCGATCAGCGAGGGCGGGCTCTCTTCGTAGGAGCCCGTCAGGTCCGGCAGCATGTAGACCGACCAGCCGGCGCGGCGGATCAGAGCCGCCTCGACGAAGTCATGGCTCAGCACATGGCCGCCGAAGGGCGGCTTGCCCTTGAGATCGGGCAGGCCGCAATGATCGGCGAAGGCCTTCGTCCGGATGATGGCGTTGTGGCCCCAGTAGTTGCCGTCACGGCCGGACCACATGGCGAGGCCGGTTGCGATGACGGGGCCGTAGACCCGGGCCGCGAACTGCTGCAGCCGCGCGAAGAAGGTGTTGCGGTTGATGATCAGCGGCAGCGACTGGATGATGCCGGCGTCGGGATCGGCCTCCATCGCGGCGGCAAGGCGCACGATGCAGGTGCCGGTCATCAGGCTGTCGGCGTCGAGCACGACCATGTGCTCGTAGAGGCCGCCCCAGCGCGTGACGAAATCAGCGATGTTACCGGCCTTGCGGTGATGGTTCTTCGGGCGGTGGCGATAATAGACGCGCGAATTGGGGCCGAGCCGCTCGCGCAGCGCCAGGAACGCCCGCTCCTCCGCCACCCAGACATCCGGATTGGTCGTGTCCGAGACGATGAAGTAGTCGAAATGGTCGCCGAGCCCGGTCGCATCGACCGACTCGCGGATCGCGGCGACCGCCGCGAAGATGCGTGCCGAAGATTCGTTGTAGATCGGCATCACCACGACGGTGCGATGCTTCAGGCTTTCCGCCCGATCCGCGCGACCGGCGCCAAAGAGCACGCCGAAGAAGCCGAGCAGGGCGCTGGTGAAGGCGAGGGCAATCCACGAGAAGTTGATCGTGAACAGCACCAGCAAGGCGTACTGCAACGAGGTCGTGCGGCTGACCGACACGACATTGTACATTTCCCAGGCGCCATAGGCCGTGAGGGCGAAACCGCCGCCGAAGACGAAGAGGCGCTTGAGCCAGGGCGTCTTCCAGTTGGCCGGTACCGCGGGCTTGCGCCGCTCGGAGGCGTTCCAGCTCCGGAAGGACTGCACCGGCATGATCAGCCTGTCCTCGGGCGGAGTCGCAGGCTCGCGGGCGGGATTGAAGCTGCGCGCCTCGGTCTCCGCGATCTCCTGGCGGGGCGCGGTCACCACGTCCATCGATTCAACCATGTTTCCGAGACGGGCTGGCCGCCGGATTGCAGGACGAGCCTAAGCTCGGAGAGCGCTTCGGTGCCCGGATCGACCTCGAACCCGACACGCATCATCTTGCGCTCCGGATAGGGCCAGAGCCGCACGCCATGCACCGCGCCGGGCTGCGCGGTAACCGTCGCCCGCGTCGAGGCGATCAGCGCCGCATCCCCAAGCTTGTCGCCGGTGAATTCGACGATGAAGCGGCGGCGGCGGCCCTGCGAGCCCTTGCCCTGCCGGGTGCGGGTCGCAATCGCCAGTGGCGGCCGTTCGGGCGGCTGCCAGCACCAGGCCTGTCGATAGCTGATCGAGGTCTCGCTGCCGGCTGCCAGCGGCTGCCGGGGCCGCCAGTACATGATGATGTTCTTGTTCGGCTCGGAGTCGCTGGGGATCTCGATCAGTTGGACCGAGCCGGCGCCCCAGTCGCCCAGAGGCTCGTTCCAGACGCTCGGCCTGAGCTCGAAGCGCTGGTCGTCGTCCTGGAACGCGGCTGGATCGCGCTCGCGCTGCACCAGGCCGAAGCCCTTCGGGTTCTCGTCGACGAAGGAGGAGACCTGCAATGTCGCGGGGTTGTTCACCGGCCGGTAGATCCATTCGCCGCCGCCCGACCACATCTGCACGCCCGAAACCTCACCGATCGACGGCCTGAGGTCATCGAAGGTACGCCGGCTTTGCGGACCGGACAGGAAAGTCGCGCTGATGCAGCCGAAGCCGACATGCTCCAGCGCCTGACGGGCGAACAAAGTCATCTCGACGTCGATGAAGGTCACGTCGCCAGGGCGCAGCGTCATCCGCGCCGCACCGGTCACGCTCTCCGAATCGAGCAGTCCGTGGATCACCAGCGAACCGGTGGCGGGGCTCGGGCGCTCGATCCAGAAGGCGCGGAAGAAGGGCAGTTCCTCGCCGCGCTGCTCGCCCGGACGCAGGATGAGCGCGCGCGACATCGCACCGAAATTCTGCCCGCGAGCCAGCGCACGGAAGAAGGTTGCACCCTGGAAGATCGCGACCTCGAAGGGCCGCTCGAGCCCGGCCGCGATCCGCATGCCGGAGAACTGCAGGTCGGCATTCGCCGGGGGGGGCGTGACGCGGCCATAGTCGAACTTGCCGCGATCGAAGGAAACGCGGCGCACCGTCCCATCCTCGACCGTGAACAGGCTGACCGGATTGGAGAACACAAAACCGCGATGCAGCGGCTCGACCGTGAAGCCACGGTTCTCTCCGGCCCAGATCGTCGCCTCGGGACGCGTGCGAATCCCGGCGAACTGATCCGCCGGCAGCGTCGCATACCCCTCAGGCAGGTCGGACGCCCCAAGGGGGATCAGCGGACGCTGCGCCAATGTGCGAGCAGCGTCGACCACCAGGGCCGGGTCGAAACGCTGCCCATCGGCGAGAGCGGGAATGTTGAAGGCGGCCGCGCCTGTCGGCGTCTGGGCCGCAGCCGGAGCGGCCAGAGACAGCAGGGCCGCGCCGCCGGCCGCACCCTCCAGAAACTGTCTGCGATTCAAGGGATTCGACATCTTTTCCAAACTGCGCGGACGACGCCCTCGCCCTCCGCGCTTCTAGAGCATTTCCAGTTCGGCTGAAAAGCGGTTCCGATCAGGAAATTAGTGGTGATCGAACCCGCTGGAGGGGCATCCCGGAACGACCTATGATGATTGATGAACGGTGGTCATTCTCGGGAGCCCCTTTTTTTCCATTTCGACTTTGGCAAAAGCCGAAAGGATCGGCTATCCACGCCGCCTGCAACGCCAGCATGCGCGAAAGCGACCGTGAGGAGCGGGCAGAAATCTAATCATGCCCGCAGGGGAAACGACAAAGATGACCGAAATGCAGCCGGCTCGCTCCTGCCTTGCGATCGTTCTGGCGGCCGGCGAGGGCACCCGCATGCAGTCGCGGACCCCGAAGGTGCTTCATCCCGTTGCCGGTCTTTCCATGCTGGGCCATGTCCTGTCGTCGGTCTCACAGGCCGGCGCGGACGCCGTTGCGGTCGTGATCTCGTCCGAGCGCCCCGAGGTCGGCGCGGAGACCTTGAAACTCCTTCCGTCGGCACGGATCGCGACGCAGCACGAGCGGCGCGGAACCGCCCATGCGGTGCTGGCGGCAAGGGAAGCCCTGAAAGCCGGCCACGGAGAGATCCTGGTCGCCTTTGCCGACACGCCGCTCGTCCGGCCGGAAACCTTCATGGCCCTGCGCGGGGCACTGGCAGGAGGGGCGGCGGTCGCCGTCCTCGGCTTCGAAGCGCGCGACCCGAACGGCTATGGCCGGCTTGTCGAGCATGACGGGAAGCTCGAGGCCATCATCGAGCACAAGGACGCGACGTCGGCGCAGCGCAAGATCAAGCTTTGCAATGCCGGCCTGATGGCGCTCGCCGGGGAGCATGCGCTGGCGATTCTCGAAGCGATCGACGACGAAAACGGCCAGCGCGAATTCTACCTGACCGACGCGGTGGCTATCGCGCGGTCGCGCGGGCTGGATGCCGTCGTGCTGAAGGCGCCGGAGAGCGAAGTCCAGGGCGTCAACGACCGGGTGCAGTTGGCCGCGGTAGAAGCGGAATTCCAGCGGCACAAGCGCAACGCCGTCATGCTCGGCGGCGCGACTCTGATCGCCCCGGAGACGGTCTTCTTCAGCGTCGATACCGAGATCGGCCGCGACGTCGTGATCGAGCCCAATGTGATTTTCGGACCGGGCGTGCGCGTCGCCGACGGTGCCTTGATCCACGCCTTCTCGCATCTGGAGGGGGCCACCATCGGCGAGGGGGCAAATGTCGGCCCCTTCGCCCGTCTGCGGCCGGGCGCGAAGCTCGCGGACAAGTCCAAGGTCGGCAACTTCGTCGAGGTGAAGGCGGCGGATATCGGCCCCGGGGCCAAGGTCAACCATCTGACCTATATCGGGGACGCGACGATAGGCGCGGCAGCCAACATCGGCGCCGGCACCATCACCTGCAACTATGACGGCTTCACCAAGTCGAAGACGACGATCGGCGCGAACGCCTTCGTCGGCTCGAACTCCTCGCTTGTTGCGCCCGTCACGATCGGCGAAGGTGCCTATATCGGCTCCGGCTCGGTCATCACCAGCGATGTTGCCCCCGATGCGCTCGCCATCGGCCGCGGCCGGCAGTTCGGGAAGGAAGGCTGGGCGAAAACGTTCCGAGCAGAGGCAATGGCTCGGAAAGCCGCCAAGAAGGCGGCCGAATAGCCGGGTTTCTCGGGAAAACCTGCAGGCCGCCGTTCACAGTTCGTCATTTAGATTGATTGGGCATCCGCGCCTTCTCCAGCTAAGCGGTATCGCTAGCAGCAACGGTTCGAGGGGTTCGCCCATGTGCGGCATCGTCGGGATTTTGGGCAAGGAAGCGGTGGCGACGCAGATCGTCGAGGCGCTGCGGCGGCTCGAATATCGCGGCTATGATTCCGCCGGCGTCGCGACGCTGGAAGCCGGCCAGCTCGTCCGCCGGCGCGCCGAAGGCAAGCTCAGGAATCTCGAGGTTCGCCTGTCGAGCGAACCGCTCGACGGGCTGATCGGCATCGGCCACACCCGCTGGGCGACCCACGGCAAGCCCAACGAGACCAACGCGCATCCGCACGCGACCCCAAGGCTCGCCGTCGTGCACAACGGCATCATCGAGAACTTCCGCGAACTGCGCGCCGAGTTGCAGGCCGACGGCTACGTCTTCGAGACCGAGACCGATACCGAGGTCATTGCCCACCTCGTCACGCGCGAGCTCGACGGCGGCAAGACGCCGGTCCAGGCCATCGCGGCAAGCCTGCCGCGGCTACACGGCGCCTTCGCGCTCGCCTTCCTGTTCCGCGGCGAGGAAGATCTCCTGATCGGTGCCCGCAAGGGCTCGCCGCTCGCGGTCGGTGTCGGTGACGGCGAGATGTATCTCGGCTCCGACGCGCTGGCGCTGGCGCCCTTCACCAACCTCATCGCCTATCTGGAGGAGGGCGACTGGGTCGTCCTCAACCGCCGTGGCGCCACCTTCTACGACAAGGCTGGCGCAGAGGTGGTACGCCGCGCCCAGCGCGTCGCCGCGGGTGCCTTCCTGGTCGAGAAGGGCAATCACCGCCACTTCATGGCGAAGGAAATCTACGAGCAGCCGGAGGTCGTCGGCCACACGCTGACACAATATCTCGACATGGCCGCCGGCGCGGTGCGCCTGCCGTTTCAGGATAAGGTCGACTGGAAGAAGCTGTCGCGCCTCTCGATTTCCGCTTGCGGCACCGCCTATTATGCCGGCCTGACGGCGAAATACTGGTTCGAGAAGCTCGCCCGCCTGCCGGTCGAGATCGATGTCGCCTCCGAATTCCGCTACCGCGAGCCGCCGCTGCCGGCCGATGGCCTGGCATTGTTCGTCTCCCAGTCGGGCGAGACGGCCGACACGCTGGCGTGTCTGCGCTACGCGAAGCAGGAGAAGCAGACCGTTCTCTCCGTCGTGAACGTGCCGACCTCGACCATCGCCCGCGAAAGCGATGCGATCGCGCCGACGCTGGCCGGCCCCGAGATCGGCGTCGCCTCGACCAAGGCCTTCACCTGCCAGCTCACTGCGCTTGCCTGCCTTGCTCTCGCAGCGGCGCGCGGCCGCGGGACGCTCTCGGCCGAGGATGAGGCACGCCATGTCCAGAATCTGATCGCGCTGCCCGGCCTGATCGCCAAGGCGCTCGCGCTGGAACCGGAGATCGAGCAGCTCTCGCACAAGCTCTCCAGGGCCAAGGACGTTCTCTACCTGGGCCGCGGCACCAGCTTCCCGCTTGCGCTGGAAGGGGCCCTGAAGCTGAAGGAAATCAGCTATATCCACGCGGAAGGCTATCCGGCGGGTGAGCTGAAACATGGACCGATCGCCCTGATCGACGAGGACATGCCGGTCGTCGTCGTAGCCCCGCACGATGCGCTGTTCGAGAAGACCGCCTCGAACATGCAGGAGGTCGCTGCCCGCGGCGGTCGCATCATCCTGATCACCGACGCAAAGGGCGCCGCCGAATGCGGCATCGAGCCCGAGGCGACGATCATCATGCCGGACATGGATCCGACCTTCGCGCCGATCGTCTACGCCCTGCCGATCCAGATGATCGCCTATCAGACGGCGGTTTTCATGGGCAAGGACGTCGACCAGCCGCGCAATCTGGCGAAGTCCGTCACCGTGGAGTGAGGCCGGCGGCGTTGCCGTCATGCTCGGCGGAGCGAAGCGCAGACCCGAGAATCTCTTTTTCGGAGATGCTCGGGTGAAGCCCGAGCATGACGCGGTTTGTCAGGCTTCCGGCCTGCTCGCCACATAGGTGCCTGCACCGATCAGACAGAGCGCCGTCGTCGCCAGCGCGATCGGTGGCGCGCTCGTCTGCGTCAGCAACGCGAAGCTGAGCACCATCGATCCGCAGGCGAGATATTTCGCCCGCCGGGCGATGGCGCCCGTCTCGCGCCAGCGCAGGACATGCGGGCCGAGCTTCGGATGGCCGAGCAGCCAGGCCTCGAACCGCGGCGAGGACCGCGAGAAGCACCAGGCCGCGAGAATCAGGAAGACCGTGCCCGGCATCACCGGCAGCATCAGCCCGACGATGCCGAGCGCCGTGAAGATCCAGCCAGCCGCGAACAGAAGCGGCCGCGGCCAACGGCTTCGCGGCTGGTCATCGTCGCTCACGGCCTCATCCTTGCTTGCATGAAATGCGGGGCTGGCGGATATCTCCGCCTCGCTTATCTTGTCATATCGCGGCGCGAGACTGCGCCTGCAAGCAGGCGGGACGTCGCGCCGGTGCCTTGGGGAGAGAGATGACCGCCGGCCCGCCCGATCCGCGCTTCGTTCTGCCGACGGAGCTCCTTCGCCCGACATGGGGCGCACGGCTGCGCCGCTATTTCCTGACCGGGCTCGTCATCGCTGCGCCGCTCGCCATCACCGCTTCGGTGACCTGGTGGTTCATCAATTTCATCGACGGGCTGGTGAAGCCGCTCATCCCGAATTCCTATCTGCCCGATGCCTATCTGCCTTATCCGGTGCCAGGCTTCGGCCTCGTCATCGCACTGGTCGGGCTGACGCTGCTCGGCTTCCTCACTGCCAATCTGGTCGGCCGTTCGCTGATCCGCGCGGGCGAGGCGATCCTGGGCCGCATGCCGGTGGTCCGCAGCCTCTACAAAGGGGTGAAGCAGGTTTTCGAGACGATCTTCTCGCAGTCGGGCACCTCCTTCCGCAAGGTGGGGATGGTGCAGTTCCCGCAGCCGGGCATGTGGTCGATCGTCTTCATCGCGCAGGAGGCCGCGCCCGAAATCGCCGGGCGCCTGCCCGATAGCGAAGAGCAAATCGGCGTTTTCCTGCCTTGTACGCCAAACCCCACCACGGGCTTCTTCTTCTACCTGCCGCGTCGCGAGATCGTCGAGCTCTCGATCACGGTCGAGGACGGCGCCAAGCTGATCATGTCGGCCGGGCTGATCCAGCCCGGCGAGCAGAACGGCAAACCGAAGCCGGAGGCGAAGCTCCCGGTCAACGCTTGAGCGGCACCCAGATCTCGACGGTGCCGTTGCCGGTCGCGCCGTCGAAGCGCTCATCCATCCGCTCCAACGTGACGCCCATCTCGGGTTCGCGTCCCGATTTCGGGAACCAGTCCTGCCAGATCGCCTTGTAGGTCTGCTTGATGCCGGTGATATGGCCACTGTGCTCGAAGACGGCGCAGAGCTGTTCCGGCACGCTCAACCGCGCGAACTCGTCGGTCAGGTCGCCGAAGGACGAGACCTCGGCCCCGGCGATGTAGTCGAAGGCGCCATGTTCGTCGCAATTATAGCTCGCACCATAGGCGACATAGCCGCGCTGGCCGGGGATATTGCCGAAATGCGGGGCGATCTTCTGCCAGAGCAGCGGAATCCCTTGCGTCTTGTCCATCGAGAAATGGCCGCTGAACCCGGCAATCAATAATGGCTTGTTGGTGACGATGCGTGGTTCGGCGATGGGGGCGGGGGCGATGTCGTGCATGGATAGGGGCTCCACGAGGGTGAGCGAGGACAAGTCGCGCCGGGCGCGCAGCTCTTCGGGCGTGATGCCGAACTGCTCGCGAAAGGCGCGGGTGAAGGCTTCGTGGGAGCCATAGCCCCAGTCGAGCGCGACCGAGAGGATGTCGGGCGCCCCATCGGCGAGCTGGCGTGCCGCCTCCGACAGCCGGCGCTCGCGCACATAGCGCATCACCGAGCGGCCGGTCGCCACGCCGAAGGCGCGACTGAGATGGAAGCGCGAGACGCCGCTGACCTCCGCGATCTCATCGAGCGAAAGCTCGGAGGCGAAGCGGCTCTCGATGCACCAGATGGCTGTCTTGACCGGGTCCATGCTCTCTCCACGAAGCGCCGGCACCATGGCGCCGGCAAGACGGCCGCGCTTGATCAGGATTGCTGTGGGGCCGGTCGTCATGCTCGGGCTTGACCCGAGCATCTCGGAAACCAGTGTCTTCTCGTCACGAGATTCTCGGGTCTGCGCTTCGCTTCGCCCGAGAATGAGGGCAAGGTTCTCGCTCTCAACCCGCCCGCAGCAGCCGGATCGCGACGTCGCGCTCGAACAGATAGAGCAGCGCCCGCACGGCCTGCCCGCGCGGCGTCTCGAGTTGCGGATCGCGCTCGATCAATAGCCGCGCATCATCGCGGGCAGCGGCCAGCAGATCGCCGTCGATCTCCGGCCGGGCGATGCGCCAGTCCGGCGAGCCGGACTGCTTGGTGCCAAGCACTTCGCCTTCGCCGCGCAGACGCAAATCCTCCTCTGCAATGCGGAAACCGTCCTCGGTCTCGCGCATGATCGTCAATCGCGCCTCGGCGATCGGGCCAAGAGGCCCCTTGTAGAGCAGGAGGCAGGTCGAGGCAGCCGAGCCGCGCCCGATGCGCCCGCGCAACTGGTGCAACTGGGCGAGGCCGAAGCGCTCGGCGTGCTCGATCACCATGACGCTGGCGTTGGGCACGTCCACGCCGACCTCGATCACCGTCGTCGATACGAGGATGCGCGTTTCGCCGGCGACGAAAGCGGCCATCGCAGCGTCCTTCTCGCGTCCGGGCATCTGGCCATGCAGCAGCCCGACCTTGGCACCGAAGATCTCGCGCAGAGCCTCATAGCGCTCCTGCGCCGCGGCAACGTCGAGCGTGTCGGATTCCTGCACGAGCGGGCAGACCCAATAGACCTGCTGGCTGGCTTCGACGGCCCGGCCGATGGCGCCGACGACCTCGTCATAACGCTCGGACGAGATGGCGCGGGTGACGATCGGCTTCCGGCCCGCCGGCTTCTCGGAGAGGATCGAGACATCCATATCGCCGAACCAGGTCAGAGCCAGCGTGCGCGGGATCGGCGTCGCGGTCATCACCAGCACGTCGACCGCTTCGCCTTTGGAGCCGAGCAGCAGGCGCTGATGCACGCCGAAGCGGTGCTGCTCGTCGACCACGGCCAGCGCCAGATCATGGAAGGCGACGTCTTCCTGAAACAGGGCGTGGGTGCCGACGGCGATGTCGATCGAGCCGTTCGCCAAGCCTTCCAGCACCTGCCGGCGACCGGCACCTTTCTCGCGCCCCGTCAGCAAAGCAAGCTTCAGCCCGGCCTTCTCGGCCAGCGGCGCCAGCCTCTCGGCATGCTGGCGGGCGAGGATTTCCGTCGGCGCCATCAACACCGACTGCCGGCCGGCCTCGGCGGCGGCGGCCATCGCCATCAGCGCGACCACCGTCTTGCCCGAGCCGACATCGCCCTGCAGCAGCCGCAGCATCCGTTCGGGCTTGGCCATGTCGGAATGGATGTCGGCGATGGCCTTGCGCTGGCCCTCGGTCAGTTCGAAGGGCAGGGCGGACTGGATGCGCCAGCGCAAGCCCCCATCCCCGCTGGTGGCGCGTCCTGCGATCTTCTTCTGCTGGCGGCGCACCAGGGCGAGGGCGATCTGGCTCGCCAGCAGCTCGTCATAGCCGATCCGGCGGCGCGCGACCGTGTCGCCTTCGGCCGCCTTGCGATCGGCCGGGTGGTGCAGCGCTTCGACCGCCTCCCGAAAGGAGGGGAAGCTGTTCTTGGCCTGGAACCCGCCATCCTGCCATTCGGGCATCTCCGGGCAGCGTTCGGCGGCAGCCTGTGCGATCCGCATCATCACTCGCCCGCCGATGCCTTCGGTCAGCGGATAGACCGGCTCGAAGGCGGGCAGGGTGGCCGCGAGCTTGGGATCGAGGATGCGCTCGGGATGCACCATCTGGCGCATGCCTTCCCAAAGTTCGAGCTTGCCCGAGATGATCCGGTAGGCGCCGATCGGCAGATTCTGTGCCAGATGGCGGGAATCGGCGTGGAAGAAGACGAGTGTGACGTCCCCCGTCTCGTCCTCGACGATCACGCGGTAGGGTGCCTTCTTGCCCGCCGGGGCCGCGCGATGCTCGCTGACGCGGGCGGTGAAAGTCGCGATGTCGCCGATGGGCGCATCGGCGATCGAAGCGCTCGGCCGGCGATCGACTGCGCCGGTCGGCAGGTGGAACATCAGGTCGACCACGCGGGCGGTCTGCGTCTCGTCGCCGAGGAAACGATCCAGAACCTTGCCGAGTTTCGGCCCAACGCCGGAGAGCGTCGTGGCGGGAGCGAACAGCGGATCGAGGATCGAAGGGCGCAAATCGTCTCGCGAATCTGTCAGGAGCGCGAAGATCGCGGCGCCTTGGCCGCTGACTTCGCCGGGTTGCGTCGCTATATAACCTGCTCAGGCAGGCTCCGCGACGGGGCCGGCCCATTTGTCATTGCGCAATTCCCCAGGTTTTCAGGCCTGAAGTTTCGAGCCTGAAGTCTTCTTGCCCGAGGTTCTCATGTCCGGCTCGACCCGCTCCAGCGCCGATCTCGACCCGCGCCGCCGCAAGATCCTGTTCCGCGCCTGGCATCGCGGCATGCGCGAGATGGACCTGATCATGGGCCGCTTCGCCGACGACGCGATCGCCGGTTTCAGCGAGGCCGAGCTCGACGAATTCGAGCGGCTGATCGAGGTTCTGGACCGGGACCTGCTGAGCTGGGTGACCGGAGAGGCTCCCGTTCCGGAAAATTACGACACGGAACTGTACCGGCGGCTGAGGGCGTTTCACCACCACGACAAGCCGATCCATGTGTAGCCGACTATGACTTACGCGGCGTCATCCCGGGCGCAGCGAAGCGAAGACCCGGGATCCATGCCTGAGCATCGCCGTTTAGCGCTCTGGCATGGATCCCGGATCGGCGCGGCTTCGCCGCTTGTCCGGGATGACGGCGCAAGTCTCCCAACGGCGTACTGAAACGATCAAGATACCGATGAGCATTCCTCCTCCCAGCCAGATCGCCAAGCCGCAGCTCGACCGCATCCTCGATGCGCTGAACCGCGGCGACAAGCCGACACTCGCCGGCGTGCCCGATGGTTTCGACGCCGTCGTCCTCGCCGATCTCACCCGCGCCCGCGCCAAGAAGGCCGAGGGGGCGGCGATGCTCGTCTTCGTCGCCCGCGACGGTCAGCGCCTGCAGGTGCTGGAGAACGCGCTGCAGTTCGTGGCGCCCGATCTGGAGGTGATGAGCTTCCCGGCCTGGGACTGCCAGCCCTATGATCGCGTCTCGCCGGCCCCTGCCATCGTCGCGCATCGGATGACGACGCTGTCGCGTCTTGCCAAGACGAAGTCGGGCGACCGGCCGCGCCTGCTGCTGACGACCGTCAACGCCGCGCTCCAGCGCGTGCCCGCTTTCGGCAAGGTCGCCTCCGAAAGCTTCTCGGCCGCGCCCGGCA
Source organism: Allobosea sp. 05L423 (assembly GCF_056397745.1). Classification (NCBI taxonomy): domain Bacteria; kingdom Pseudomonadati; phylum Pseudomonadota; class Alphaproteobacteria; order Hyphomicrobiales; family Alloboseaceae; genus Allobosea; species Allobosea sp. 05L423. The sequence goes on from NZ_JBFTOA010000002.1 coordinate 456,853, forward strand.
ACATGGTCGACATCGAGGAACTGGCGCGCTGGCTCGACATCAACGGCTATCTGCGCACCTCGACCGTGCGCGAGACCGGCGAGTTCGCTGTGCGCGGCGGCATCGTCGACCTCTTCCCGCCGGGCATGCCGGCACCGATCCGGCTCGACTTCTTCGGCGATACGCTGGAATCGATCCGCACCTTCGATCCTGAGACGCAGCGCACGACCGGGCAGTTGCGCGGGCTCGACCTCGTACCGATGTCCGAAGCGCAGATGACGAGCGAGAGCATCCGCCGCTTCCGCCAATCCTACATCTCGACCTTCGGCACGCCCGGCCGCGACGACACGCTCTACGAGGCAGTGAGCGAAGGCCGCCGCCCTGCCGGGCTGGAGCACTGGCTGCCCCTGCTCGCCGAGAATCTGGATACGCTCTTCACCTATCTGCCGGACGTGCCTGTGGTGCTCGACCATCAGGCCGAGGACGCCGTCGGCGAACGCATCAGCCTGATCAAGGATTATTACGACGCCCGAAAGGCAGCGCTCGAGCAGGGCGGGGCCGGGGGCATTCCCTACAAGCCGCTGCCTCCGAGCGCGCTCTATCTTTCGCCGGCCGACTGGCGCGGCGCGATCGATGTCTCCGGCGTCGCCAGCCTAACCCCGTTCCAGCTGCCCGACAGCGAAGGCAAGCTCGTCCTCGATCTCGGCGGCAAGCAGGGCCGCAGCTTCGCGGCCGAGCGCGCCGGCGATTCCGGCAGCGTCTTCGAAGCCGCCGTCGCCCATGTCCGTGCGCTCGAAGCCGACGGCAAGCGCGTCATCCTTGCCGGATGGTCGGAAGGCTCGCGCGAGCGCCTTGCCCATGTGCTCGAAGACCATGGGCTGAAGAGCGTCCAGATGACCGGCTCGCTGCGGGCCGCCTTCGACCTCAAGCCGGGCACGGTCGCGCTCGCGGTCTGGGGCTTCGAGACTGGCTTCGAGGCCGGGCGCCTTGCCGTCGTCGGCGAACAGGACATTCTCGGCGATCGCCTTGTCCGCCCGCGCCGCAAGACGCGCCGGCCGCAGGACTTCATTGCGGAGCTCTCCTCGCTCGCTCCGGGCGATCTCGTCGTCCATGTCGATCACGGCATCGGCCGCTTTATCGGGCTGAAGTCGATCACGGCCGTCGGCGCGCCGCATGACTGCCTCGAGATCCACTATGCCGGCGATTCCAAGCTCTTCCTGCCGGTCGAGAACATCGAATTGCTGTCGCGCTATGGCTCGGAAGACACCGAGGTCCAGCTCGACCGGCTCGGCGGCGGCGGCTGGCAGGCGCGCAAGGCCAAGCTCAAGCAGCGCATCCGCGAGATGGCCGGCAAGCTCATCCAGATCGCGGCGGCGCGCGCGCTCAAGGAGGCGCCGCGCCTCGTGCCGCCGGCTGGCGTCTACGACGAGTTCATTGCCCGCTTCCCCTATGAGGAGACGGAAGACCAGCAGAACACCATCGACGCCGTGCTCGACGATCTCGCGGCCGGGCGCCCGATGGATCGGCTGGTCTGCGGCGATGTCGGTTTCGGCAAGACGGAGGTGGCGCTGCGTGCCGCCTTTGCCACCGCGCTGAACGGCAAGCAGGTCGCGGTCGTGGTGCCGACGACGCTGCTCGCCCGCCAGCACTACCGCAATTTCGCGGATCGTTTTGCCGGCTTACCTGTCAATGTCGGGCAGGCCTCGCGCTTCGTCGGCAGCGCCGATCTCAAGACAGTCAAGCAGGGCGCGAAGGACGGCACGATGGACATCGTCGTCGGCACGCATGCGCTGCTCGGCAAGGGTGTCGACTTCAAGGATCTCGGCCTCGTCATCGTCGATGAGGAGCAGCATTTCGGCGTCGCCCATAAGGAGAAGCTGAAGGAGCTGCGGGCCGAGGTGCATATGCTGACCCTCTCGGCGACGCCGATCCCGCGCACGCTCCAGCTCGCCATGACCGGCGTGCGCGAGCTCTCGATCATCGCGACGCCGCCGGTCGATCGCCTCGCTGTGCGCACCTTCGTCACGCCCTTCGATCCGCTGATCGTGCGCGAGGCGCTGCTGCGCGAGCGTTACCGGGGAGGGCGGTCGTTCTATGTCGTGCCGCGCATCGAGGACATCGCCGAGGTCAAGGACTTCCTCGACAAGCAGGTGCCCGAGTGCAAGGTCGGCATCGCCCATGGCCAGATGGCGGCCGGCACGCTCGAGGATGTGATGACGGCCTTCTATGAGGGCCAGTACGACATCCTGCTTTCGACCACGATCGTCGAGTCGGGCCTCGACATCCCCACGGCGAATACGCTGATCGTCCACCGCGCCGACATGTTCGGCCTCGCCCAGCTCTACCAGCTCCGGGGCCGTGTCGGCCGCTCGAAGACGCGCGCATACGCGCTTTTCACCGTGCCGGCCAACCGCAAGCTGACGGAGCAGGCCGACAAGCGGCTGAAGGTGCTGCAATCGCTCGATACGCTCGGCGCCGGCTTCCAGCTCGCCAGTCACGACCTCGACATTAGAGGCGCCGGCAATCTGCTCGGCGACGAGCAGTCAGGCCATATCAAGGAGGTCGGCTACGAGCTCTATCAGCAGATGCTGGAGGAGGCAGTGGCTGCTCTCAAGGCTGGCATCGAGTTCGAGACCGAGACGCAATGGTCGCCGGCGATCCAGGTCGGTGCTCCCGTCATGATCCCCGAGCATTATGTCGCGGACCTGACGCTGAGACTGACGCTCTACAAGCGCCTCTCGACCATGGACGACGATGCCGAGCTGCAATCCTTCGGCGCCGAACTGGTCGATCGCTTCGGCCCGCTGCCCGAGGAGGTCAACCAGCTCCTGGAGATCGTCGCGATCAAGGCGCTCTGCAAGCGCGCCAATGTCGAGAAGGTCGAGGCCGGCCCGAAGGGCATCATCGTCGCCTTCCGCAACAACGAATTCGCCAATCCGGAAGGGCTTGTGAGCTACGTCGCCAAGCAGGGCACGCTGGCGAAGGTCCGCCCCGACATGCGCGTCGTCTTCATCGACGATTTCGAGACAGTCGAGCAGCGCCTGAAGGCAACGCGCCGGCTGCTGACCGATCTTGCGCGGATCGCCGAGCGGAAGAAGGCGGCCTGAGAGGGCGCCTCATGAAGTCCGTCATTCTCGGGCGGAGCGAAGCGAAGACCCGAGAATCTCTGGCAGGAATGGGCGCGTTCTCGTCCTGAGATGCTCGGGTCAAGCCCGAGCATGACGGCTGCGTGAACGCCAGCCACTCTGTGCCCGCTCGCCTCTACATATCGAAGAAGACCGTCTCGTTGTCGCCGGCGAGGTTGATGTCGAGCCACCAGGTCCCGTCCGGCTTGCGCTGGGCGATCAGGGTATGGCGGCGCGCCTCCGGCACGAGGGCGAGGATCGGGTCGGTCTCGTTGCCCTCGCCATCGGCGAAATAGAGCCGGGTCGGGAGCCGCTTCAGCAATCCGCGGCCGAAGACCGAGAGCGCGATATGAGGTGCCTGAAGGCTGTTGCCGGGGCCGGGCACGCGGCCGGGCCGGATGGTGCGGAAGCGGAAGATGCCTTCCTTGTCGGTGGAGGCGCGGCCGAAACCGACGAAATGCTGGTCGAGCGCCACGTCCTCGCGGACATCGTCCGGGCTGGCATAGCGGCCGTTGGCATTCGCCTGCCAGATCTCGATCATCGCATCCTCGATCGGCTTGCCGTCGGCGTCGTAGACGCAGCCGGCAAGCGCGATGACCTCGCCATCAGGCGTGCCCGAGACGTTCGAGCCTGAGAGCAGGAAATGCTCCGGCGGCATCAGGTCGGGCCGCGCACCCATCTCGGAGCGCCCAACCAGATCGGCGCCGCCCTTCCAGGGCAGGCCGTAGTGGAAGTACGGCCCGACCGTCTGCCACGGCGTCTGGCCGAAGATCGACGCATCCTGGCTGTCCTGCCGCGGCGCTGCGTTGCGGGTTTCCAGATCCCCGCTCGCCGAATCAGTGGTCGTCGTCATGGTCGTCCTCGAACGGCGTCTGGTCGCGGCCCTTGAGCACGATGTCGAAGACATAGCCCAGCGCCCAGTTCGGCACGGTGGTGCCGATGTCGAAGCGCGAAACCATGCGCTGGCGATAGGGCATCGGCACGGCGTTGGCGATCGGATCGATCTCGATCAGCGGGTCGTCGGGGAAATACATCTGCGTGACCAGCCGAGTCGCGAAGGCCGGCCCCAGCAGCGAGAGGTGGATATGGGCCGGGCGCCAGGCGTTCTTGTGGTTGCCCCAGGGATAGGCGCCGGGCCGGATCGTGACATAGCGGTAGCGGCCCTCGGCGTCGGTGATGACGCGGCCGACGCCGGTGAAATTCGGATCGAGCGGAGCCGGCCAGTCGTCCTTGGCGTGGATGTAGCGGCCGGCGGCGTTGGCCTGCCAGATCTCGACGACGGTGTTCGGCACGGGCCGGCCGTCCTCGTCGAGCACGCGGCCGGTGACGACGATGCGCTGGCCCTGCGGTTCGCCCTTGTGCTGGGCGGTGAGGTCGGACATGGCCGGCCCCATCAGCCGGGACCAGTCGCTCGGGCCGGTCACTTCGGTCAGCGTCTGCGGAATCATGATCGGCTGATGACGCGGGCTGCGCGCGACCGTCGAACGATAGTCCGGATGAAGCGAGCTCGGCTGGCCCTGGTCCGGTGCCGCATAGGGAAGAATCAGACGGCTCATGGCGAGGGGGCTTTCACGGGCATGGCGACGCGTCTCCCTTCAGCCATGGCTCGGCGCGGGAATGGTGATCGGGCGCGCGAGCCTGGATTGTGCGGTCAGGCGGATGCCGGCATTGGCAGCACCATAGCCGGCATAGCCATCGCGCTGGACGATTTCGAAGAACAGACCACCATCCAGCGTCTGCGTATAGGCCTGCCGGAAGCTGCCCGAGGCGTCGCTGTCATGGAGGATGTTCAGCGCCTTCATCGCGTCGATCTCCTCAGCCGTCAGATCGGAGCGAGCCTCAAGGTCGTCATAGTAGTTCTCCGGGATGGGCAGCATGGCGACGCCATTCGCCATCAGCCGCTCGACCGTCCCAGCGATGTCGTCCGTCGCGAAGGCGATGTGCTGCACGCCCGAGCCGAAGAAATCGGTGATGAAGCGGGCCGACAGCGTGCGGTGGCTCTGCGAGCCGTTCAGGATGAGCCGCAGCCCATGACCGTTCCGGCCGTCGAGGCCGCTCTCGATGACCTGGCTCTGGACCACGCCGCCGGGATCGAGCACGGCCTGGCTCGGCGCCTTCTTCGTCTCGAACAGCGAGGAGTAGAACAGCAGCCAGGTCAGCATCTCCTCGTACTGCATGCTCTGGGAGACATGGTCGACGCCGGTCAGCCCGGCATCGCTTCCCGCTTCCCCGGTCGCCTCGAAATCGACTTCCGCCCAGCGCCCGAGCGCCGAGGCGTGGTCGAGGAAATAGACAAGGCTGCCGCCGAGCCCACGCACAGCCGGGATGTCGAGCTCGCCGGGGCCGACCGCGCCGGCATGCGGCACGTCGAGCATCGCCTTGGCGCGGGCGATCGCGGCCTGCGCATCCGGCACGCGCAGGGCTAGCGCGCAGACCGAAGTGCCGTGGGTGATCTGATAGCTATGGGCGAAACCGTCGGCCTCGCTGTTCAGCACGATGCGGATATCGCCCTGTCTCCAGAGATCGACGTCCTTGGAGCGATGCGCGCCGGAACGAGCAAAGCCAAGCGCGCGCAGCAGCCTTTCGAAGCCCGGCCGCTCCGCTTCCGAGACAGCGAACTCGATGAACTCCACCGCCTCGACCGGGGCCGGCGGCGGCATCGGCACCGCGCCGGGCACGGGTTTGCCGATCTGCCGGGCGGTTTCGTCGAGCAGCCAGATCAGCGAGCGGTGCCCGTCGAGCGCGACGGAACGGGCTGATCCGGCGCGGAAGCGGTCGTTGAAGATTTCCAGCGAGAGCACGCCGTCATAGCCGGTCGAGACCAGCGCGCGCATGAACCCGGAAAGGTTCAGGTCGCCCTGTCCCGGCAGGCAGCGCCAGTGGCGGCTCCATGAGAGCGGATCCATCTGCAGCAGCGGCGCATCGGCCATCTGCACCATCGCGATCTTGTCGCGCGGGATGGTGCCGATGGCCAAAAGGTCGAGCCCGCGCGCCAGGATATGGAAGGAATCCAGCACGATCCCGACTTCCGGCCGGTTGGCGCGGCGCACGATCTCCCAGGCGTCGCGATAGTCGAAGACATGCCGGCCCCAGGCCAATGCTTCATAGCCGACGCGCAAGCCTCGCCGGCCGGCCCGCTCGCCGAGTTCAATGAAATCGGCAGCCAGACGATCAATGCCCGACAAGGATTCCGGCGAGACGCTGGAGCAGACGAAGAGCAGGTCTGTCCCCAGTTCCTGCAGCAGATCGAATTTGCGTTCCGCCCGGTCGAAAACGCGCTGGCGGCGGCCCTCCGGCATGCCCTCGAAATCGCGGAAGGGCTGGCAGGTCACGATCGTCAGGCCAAGGTCGCCGCAGATGCGCCGGACTTCAGCCGGGGAGCCGGGGAAGGCGATCAGATCGTTCTCGAAGATCTCGACTGCCGTGAAGCCCGCGGCGGCGATGGCCTCGAGCTTTTCCTGGAGCGTGCCGGAAACGCAGACGGTGGCGATCGATGGAATCATGGATGCCTCCTCTCAAGCCAACCGCGCCACTGCGCGCAGGTCCTCGGCCGTGGTCGTGGGCAGGCCGAAGAATTCCAGATAGGCGGGGATCTGTTCGAACAGCATATCGGTGCCGACCTGCACCGCACAGCCGCGCGCGCGGGCGGCGGCGAGAAACGGCGTGATCTCCTGCGCCATCACGACCTCGCCGACCAGGGCGGAAGCGGGCAGGCGGGCAACGTCGAGCGGCAGCGGATCACCCGGCTTCATGCCGAGCGGGGTCGCATTGACGACGATGTCGAAGCCGGCCGGATCGTTCGAACCGGTCGTGACGCGCAGGGCAGGGTAATGTGCGACGAGCCGCTGCCCCAGTTCCACCGTCGCCGGCCCCTGCGTATCGAACAGGGCGAGCTCGCCGACACCGGCCTTCGCCAGAGAGGCGGCGATCGCCGAGCCGACACCACCGGCGCCGACCACGAGCGCCCGGGCGCCCGCGAGCTTGCGTCCCTTACGCAGGATTCCGCGTACGAAGCCTTCACCGTCGAACATGTCGCCGGCGAGCCGGCCATCCGGCTCGAGACGCACCGCATTGCAGGCGCCTGCAATGGCGGCGGTCGGGGAGAGCGTGTCGACGAGGCCGGTCGTGGTGACCTTGTGCGGCATCGTCACCAGCGCGCCGTGAGCATTGGACAGCCGGAAGAACAGCTTCAGGAAATCGGGATAATCCTCGCTGCGGCAGCCCATAGGCACGACGACGGCGTCGATCCCATCCCGCTCGAAATAGGGGTTGTAGATCATCGGCGCCTTGAAGCTCTCGGTCGGAAAGCCGAGATGGCCGATCAGCCGTGTCGTGCCCCTGATCATGCTGATGCCCTCGCCGGAACAGGCTCGGTGGTGACCTCGACAGATCCGCCCGTGCGTGCCGCCTGCTTGACCGCCTCGATGACGGCCAGCGTCGCCAGCCCCTCGCGCCCGGAGACGAGCGGCTCATCCTCGCCGCGGATCACCGCACAGAAATGCCGGATCTGGGCCTGGAGCGGGTCTTCGGGCACGAAGGGGATGCGCTCGCGCTTCAGCGGCTCCCACCAGCCGCGCTTGTCCGTGTGGCTCCAGAGCTCGAGCGCGGGGATCGTCAGCGACCCCTGCGTCCCGCCGATCTGGTAGCAGGACTGATCCTGGCGCGGATAGGCCGGGTTCTCGCCGGTCGTCAGCTCCCAGCTCCAGGGCGAGACCACGGTGTCGGAAGCGCTGACCGTGCCGAGTGCGCCGTTTGCGAAGCGCAGGAGGGCGACGGCGGTTTCCTCGGCCGGGTTGCCGCGCACGGCGTTCGAGCTCTGCGCCTGCACCCCGACGATTTCGCCGCAGAGATAGCGGAAGAGGTCGATATCGTGGATCAGGTTGATCAGTATCGGCCCGGCACTCGCCTGCCGACGCCATTCGACGTCGAAATACGCGTCCGGCTTCACCAGCCAGAACTGGCCGGTCAGGGTCAGGATGCGGCCAAGCCGGCCGGCGTCGATCGCCTCGCGCGCCCCACGGATCATCGGATTATGGCGGCGGTGATGGCCGACAAGCAGCGGTACACCCGCCGCCTCGGCGGCCAGGACCAGCTTGCGTGCGCCATCCACGCTGTCCGCGATCGGCTTCTCGACCAGCATCGGGATGCCGGCCGCAGCCAGTTCCAGCCCGTTTGCGACATGGAGCTGGTTCGGCGTCGCGACGATGACGCCATCCGGCCTCTCGCGGACGGGGAGGGCATCGAAGGCGGGGTACCAGGCGACGCCGATCTCCTCGGCGAAGGCGCGCCCGGTCGGCGCCGGATCGATGATCGCTGAGAGGACCGCCCCGGACTGCGCCCTGACATGTTCGGCGTGGCGCTTGCCTATCAGGCCCGCACCCATCACAGCGATTTTGACCGGAGCCATCGGATCGATCCTCACGCGGCCTGGTCTTCGATCAGCTTGGCGATGCGCCGCAGCCCGAGCTGGTAGCCTTGCGTGCCGAAGCCGGCGATGACGCCGTCGGAACGCAGCGAGACATAGGAATGGTGCCGGAAGCTCTCGCGCTTATGCACCTGCGAGATATGGCACTCGATCACCGGCCCCTCGAAGGTGTTGAGCGCGTCGAGCAGCGCGACCGAGGTATGGGTGAAGGCAGCGGGGTTGATGACGATGCCGGCGCCGTCCTCGCGCGCCTCGTGGATCCAGTCGATGAGCTCGTATTCGCGGTTCGACTGGTGGAAGCGCAACGTCAGCCCGAGTTCCTCGGCGAGCCCGCGGCAGTCGCGCTCGACATCCGCCAGGGTCTCGTGCCCGTAGATGTGCGGCTGGCGCTTGCCGAGCAGGTTCAGGTTCGGGCCGTTCAGGACATAGACGAGGCGGGACATCGATCGCGTTCCGTTTCAGATGCCCAGGGGCTAGGCCCCGGGCTGTCGTTTTCAGTGTTTGTGCAGGATTTCGCCGAGGAACTTCCGGGTCCGCTCATGGCGCGGGTTGTGGAAGAACTCTTCCGGCGGCGCTTCCTCGACGATGGCGCCATTGGCCATGAAGATGACGCGGTTCGCCACCTGCCGCGCGAAGCCCATTTCGTGGGTGACGCAGATCATGGTCATGCCCTCTTCCGCGAGGGCGATCATGGTGTCGAGCACTTCCTTGACCATCTCGGGATCGAGGGCCGATGTCGGCTCGTCGAACAGCATCACCTTCGGCTTCATGCAAAGCGCGCGCGCGATCGCGACGCGCTGCTGCTGGCCGCCCGAGAGCTGGGCGGGATACTTGTCCGCCTGTTCCAGAATCTTGACCCGGCCGAGCAGCTTGCGGGCGGTGGCCTCGGCCTCCGCCTTGCTGGCACCGAGCGAGCGCATCGGCGCGAGCATGCAGTTCTGCAGCACGGTCATATGCGGGAACAGGTTGAAGTGCTGGAAGACCATGCCGACCTCGCGACGCACCGCGTCGATCGTCCTGGCATCGCCTCCCAGCCTTGTGCCGCCGACCCGAATCTCGCCCTTCTGGTACGCCTCCAGATGGTTGATGCAGCGGATCAGCGTCGATTTGCCGGAGCCCGACGGCCCGCAGAGCACGATACGCTCGCCTTTGCGGACCTCAAGGTTGACGTCGGTCAGGGCCTGGAAGTCGCCATACCATTTCTCGACATGGGTCATGGCGATCATGGCATCCGCCGAAACGGCGTTTTGGACGGCTGGCTGGTTCATGGCCCTGGTTCCGGTTGCTAGCATCGGGCCGAAAAGTGGAATGCACTTCTCGGGGAAATCCGATGCTGAAACAATGAGCTGGATCGCCACTTCGCGCCCGGCAGGACGCAGGGCGATCCAGCGCGCTCAGCTCGCGGTGAAGGTGATGCCTTCGAGGCTGTCCGGGAACTTGTGCACCGGCACCTTCATCCACTTGTCGTAGACCTTCTGCAGCTCGCCATTGGCCTTGATCTTGTCGATGAAGGTGTTGAGCGCGGCGTTGATCTCCTTCTCGCCGAGACGGGTGCAGGCGCCGTTGTAGAGGTTCTGGAACTCGAGCTTGTTCTCGAACTCGCCGGGGCGGCCCTGCTCGACGCGCTGCATGTAGAAGATGTTGCCGCCGAGCGCCTGAACCTGGCCGGAGACCAGCGCCTGGATCGAGGGCGCGTCGCCGTCATAGCGGCGGATCACGGTGTTGGCCGGCGCGTTCTTGGTCACCTGCGTGTCCTGCGCCGCACCCTTGGCGACGCCGATCGTGTAGCGCGCCATGTCCTCGTTGGTGGTGATCTTGTCCTTCTTCGGCCCGATCAGCACGATGGTGTTGGCGACATAGGGCTTCGAGAACTGCACGGCCTTGGCGCGCTCCGGCAGCATCGCCATCGTGGCGAAGAGCACGTCGACACGGCCCGTGGTCAGCGCCGGGATCCGGTTGTTGACCTCGAGCGGCACGAACTCGACCTGTACGCCGAGCTCCTTGGCGAAGAGCGTGGCGATGTCGGCGTCGAGGCCGTCCTGCTTGCCCGCGCTGGTCACGAAACCCCACGGCGGATTGTCGCCCTGGATGCCGACCACGATCTTGCCCTTGGCCTTGATCTCGGCGGGGGTGATCGCCTGGGCGGGACTGCCGACCAGGGCAGGCAGCGCAAGCGCGGCCGCGCCGGCGATCAGCAGGCTGCGGCGGGTGGATTTCATCTTCGTCATGTTTCTCTCCCTTTTTCTTTGGTGGTTGGACTAGGCGGTGAAGCTTGGTCTGCTCAGCGCGCAGCGATGGCCATGCGCCGCTCCAGATGCGAGCCGTAGAGCGACAGCGGCCAGCACAGCAGGAAGTAGAGGATGCCGACGATCCCGAAGACGAGCAGCGGCTGGAAAATCTGGTTGGAGACGATGTTGCCGGCCCGCGTCAGCTCGGTGAAGCCGACGATGGCGGCAAGCGAAGTGCCCTTGATCAGCTGGACCAGGAAACCGACCGTCGCCGGCAGCGAGATGCGGATCGCCTGCGGCAGGACCACGTCCCGCATCCGCGAGGCATAGTGCAGGCTCAGCGCCTTGGCGGCCTCGGTCTGGCCCTTCGGAACGGCTTCGATCGAGCCGCGCCAGATTTCGCCGAGATAGGCGCTGGCATGCAGGGTGAAGCCGATCGCGACCGCGACCCAGGCATCGAGCCTGAGCCCGATCAGCGCGAGGCCGTAATAGACGACGAAAAGCTGCATCAGGAGCGGCGTCCCCTGGAACAGGGCGATGTAGCTGGCCGTGATCCGTTCAAGCAGCGAATGGCCGGAGGTGCGCATCAGCGCGATGCCGAGCCCGGAGACGGAGCCGAAGACGAAGCCGATCGCCGACAGCGCCACGGTCCATTTCAGGCCGGTGAGGAGGAAGAGGAATTCGTTCCAGCCCATGGCGCCCTCACTTCACCGGATAGCTGAAGTAACGGGCCGAGATCGCCGCGAAGAAGCGCATCATCACCCAGGAGATCACGAGGTAGAACAGCGTGATCGTGCCGTAGACCTCGAAGGAGCGGAAACTGTCGGACTCGATCCGCTGCGCCACAGACGTCAGCTCATAGGCCGAGATCGCCGAGGCGACCGAGGTGGTCAGCGTCAGCAGCACGAACTGGCTGGTGAGCGACGGGAAGATCGCGCGCAGCGCAGGCTTCAACACGATCAGCCGGAAGACCTGCGCCTTGTGCAAGCCGAGCGCCAGCCCGGCCTCGATCTGGCCCTTGCTGATCGACTGCACGCCGCCGCGGATGATCTCGATGGCGTAGGCGCCGCCATTGATGCCGAGCGCGATGATCGCCGTCGGCGTCGGGTCGAGCCTCAGGCCCGTCAGCGGCAGCGCGAAGTAGATGAAGAAGATCTGCACCAGGAAGGGCGTGTTGCGGATCACCTCGACGAACGCCTTCACCAGAAAGCGGATCGGAGAGAAGCGGGAATCCCGCAGGATGACCCCGCCAATACCGATGACGATCGCCAAAGCCATGCCGGCGAGCGCCAGCAGGAAGGTGCCGAGGCAGCCCATCAGCAGGTCGGGCATGCCCTCGATCACAGGTGCGAAATCGAGCTTGTAGTTCATGGCGCTTCCCAAAACGGCCGACCTTCTGAAGGGGTCGATCCGGGTCCCGTCTGTCGTCGCGGCCCTTCTGGCGAGGGCCTTGTCGTCCGCACGCGCAGCTTGCGCGGAGCCGATGGTGTGTTAATTGTACCAGTTAGTTCATTTGGTCAAGCAAAATTAACCGAGCTGTCCATTTGAGTGCCGCCGAACGCCGGCGGAACGGCAAGGCACCGCGTAGAACATGAGCAAAGCAGCGACCAAACCGCAGGGAGCCAGCCGGAAATCGGCCTCCTGGACGCAGGACCCGGAGGGCGTGCGCCGCAGCATTCTCGAGGCCGCGCGTCTCGAATTCGTCGAGAACGGCCTGAGCGGCGCGCGCGTCGACGAGATCGCGGCCCGAACCGCGACCAGCAAGCGGATGATCTACTACTACTTCGGAGACAAGGAGGGGCTCTACCGCGCCGTCCTCGAAGAGATGTACGAGCGGATCCGCAGCTTCGAGCGCGGACTCGATCTCGCCAGCCTGGAGCCGGAGGAGGCGATCGCGCTGCTGACCGGCTTCACCTTCGACTACCATGCCGAGAACCCGGATTTCGTGCGGATGGTGATGATCGAGAACATCCATCACGGCCGGCACCTTGCGACCTCCGACCGGATCTCCACGCTCAACCTCTCGGTGATCGACATGATCCGCGAGGCCTACGAGCGTGGCATCTCGGCCGGCATTTTCCGGGCCGGAATCGAGCCGATCGACATCCACCTGACGATCAGCGCGCTCGCCTTCTACAACGTCTCGAACCGCGCCAGCATCCGCCAGGTCTTCGGCCACGACATGGGGGCACCCGAGGCGCTGGCGCGCCGCAGGGCCGCTGCCATCGACACCGTGCTGCGCATGATGCGCCGCTGAAGGCTGCCGCTCCTTACCGACGATCCGGCTTGCGGCGGCGGAGGCCATCGTCAGGCTTCCACCAGCCCAGCCATGGCCTGGATGGCGAGTTCATAGCCGGCGGCGCCGAGCCCGATGATGATCCCTGTCGCCGTCCGCGACACCAGGGAGTTGTGGTAGATGCTCTCACGCGCATGCACATTCGAGATGTGCAGCTCGATCTTGGGACGCTCGAACATCTTCAACGCGTCGAGCAGCGCGACTGAGGTGAAGCTGTAGCCGGCCGGGTTGATGATGATGCCGCAGGCTTCCTGGCGCGCCTGCTGAACGCTTTCGACCAACTCGCCCTCGAAATTGGTCTGGCGAAAATCGACGGCGAAGCCGAGCGACCTGGCCTTCGCCTCGCAGCGCTCGCCGATCTCGGCCAGCGTCGTGGATCCGTAGATCGCCGGCTCGCGCTGCCCCAGCAGATTCAGGTTGGGGCCGTTCAGGATGTAGATGCAGCCGCGCCCGGCCGCCGGCTTCTCGCCTGCCGACATGATGTCCTCCCGAGATCGTTCGCTGCGGAGACCATCGCTCCGTCGACTTCTTATGCTGGCGATCTTATCCGGGGTCGGCCTCAAATCAACTGATAATTGTCAGATCATCTGCTAATTATCCGACAAGCTGCTTTTTGGTTGGCGTCGCCGACCCCGCGGCTTAGTCTGAATCGAGCAGGTGAGGGGATGCCATGATGGATGCGGCACCGGATATCGGCGGCGACGGGATCGCCGCGCTGTCGACGGGCGAGCATGCCTATGAGCGGATCCGGCAGGATATCGTGTTCGGGCGCCTGCAGCCGGGCCAGAAGCTGACGCTGGACAGGCTGCGCGCGGTCTACGGCGTCGGCATCAGCACCTTGCGCGAGATCTTCAACCGCCTCGCGCCGGAGGGCTTTGTCGTCGCCGAGGGGCAGCGCGGCTTCCAGGTCGCGCCCTGCACGGCCAGCGAGCTCCAGGAACTCGCCGATCTCAGGCTGCTGATCGAATGTCACGCGCTCGCGCAATCCTTCGCGGCCGGCGATATGGAATGGGAAGGGCGCGTCGTCGCCGCCCATCACAAGCTCGCCCGCATGGAGGAGCGCCTGCTCGCCGACGACGATTCCGGCACGCAGCAGTGGAAGCGCTACGATTTCGAGTTTCATCAGGCGCTGGTGTCGGCTTGCGGCTCCAGGGCGCTGCTCGACCTTCATGCCGGCATCTACGAGCGCTATCTGCGCTACCAGATGGTGTTCTTCATCTTTTGGGGGCCGACCTCGATCGGCGAGCATCGCGCCTTGCTCGATTGTGCGCTGCGCCGCGACGCAGGCGAGGGGCAGCGGCTCCTGCGCGGCCATATCCTCGGCTGCGTCGACGTAGCGCTCGAGCGGGGCTTGTTGGACTAGCGGACCGGCCCCCGAAGGGGCCGGTCCTGTTGGATTGGCGGTGCGCTCAGGTCCGATACCAGGCCGCCAGATTCCAGGTCGTGACCTCCCAGCCCGAGATGTCGGCCTCCAGGTTGTTGGCGGAAGCGCCGACGACCGTGCGTGAGAGGATCGGCAGCAGGATATTGGCCTCGCAGAAGATCTCGTTGACCCTGATCAGCAGCGCGGCGCGCTTGGCCGGATCGAACTCCTTCTGGGCGGCCTTGTAGGCCTTGTCGGCCTCGGGGTCCGAGTAGCGCGAGACGTTGCGGCCCAGCCACTTGTTCTCCTTGTTGGCGATCTCCCAGGAGACGAGCTGGTTGAGGAAGCGCTCCGGATCGGGCTGCGGCTGCGTCGTGGTGTACATCTCCATGTCGCAGTACAGCTTGGTGTAGGTATCCGGGTTGGCAACGTCCGAAGAGAAATAGACCGAGGCCGTGACCGACTTGAGCTCGAGGTCGATGCCGACGCGCTGGCAGGCCTGCTTGATGATGGCCTGGGTCTTCTGGCGCGGGGCGTTGATCGAGGTCTGGAAGACGTATTTGAGCTTCTTGCCGTCCTTCTCGCGGATGCCGTCGGCGCCCTTCTTCCAGCCGGCGTCGTCGAGGATCTTGTTGGCCTTGTCGATATTGAACTCGTATTTGAGCTTGGGCGACTTGAACTGCTTGGGCTCGTTGACGAAGCTCGCCGTCGCGGTGCCGCCGCGGCCATAGATGAACTTCTGGATCGAGTCGCGGTCGATCAGCAGGTTGAGCGCCTCGCGTACTTTCGGGTCGGACAGCGTCGGATGTTTGGTCTTGACGCTCGAGCGCTCGCCATCGACCTCGGTCCACGGATCGGTCGTGTTCAGGATGATGAACTCGATGTCGCCGCCGGGAACCGCCACCACCTTGCCGCGACCGCCGGTCTCCATGCGCTTGAGGATCTCATCCTCGACCTGCATGTTCCAGGCATAGTCGTATTCGCCGGTCTGGAGCACGGCACGCGCCGCCGAAACCGCGTCACCACCGCCCTTGGCTTCAAGCGTGTCGAAATGCGGTTGGTTCTTGACGTGGTAGTCCTCGTTGCGGGTGCCCGTCAGGATGTCGCCTGGCTTGAAGTCGACGAACTTGTAGGGGCCGGTGCCGACCGGCTTCAGGTTGCCCGGAGCCTCGCGCGACTTGGCGCCCTTGTAGTCGCCGAAATGGTGCTTCGGGATGATCATGCCGGCGACGCCGACGAAGGGATCGGCCCAGAACGGCGTCGGGTCCTTGAAGATCACCTTGACGGTGAGGTCGTCGATCTTCTCGACCTTGATGTTGGTGTAGGAACCGGTCGTATACGCAGCGGTCGCGGGATCGGCGGCATACTCCCAGGTGAAGACGACGTCGTCGGCGGTGAACGGCTTGCCGTCATGCCACTTCACGCCCGGCTTCAGCTTCCAGATGACGGTCGTGCCATCGGCCGAGAGGCCACCATTGGCCTTGCTCGGAATCTCGGCGGCGAGCTGGGGGAAGAGGTTGCCCTCCTTGTCCCAGCCGGCGAGCGGCTCGAAGAAGATGCGCGAGGCGATCTGGTCCTTGGTGCCGGAGGCGAAATGCGGGTTGAGCAGGGTCGGAGCCTGCCAGAGCAGGATCTTCAGTGCCCCGCCGCCGCCGGCCTTGGTCGGCTTGTATTGTAGCGCGGCGTTTGCCATCGCGACATCGTTCCAAGCCAGGATCTGGCTCGCGATCGGGGCGGTGATACCCACCGCCGCCATCTTCTGGATGAAGGATCGTCGCGACAGCGTGCCGCCCTTCACATCCGCGACGAGGCCGCGGATTTCCCGTTCGTCCATTCTATCTCTCCCAATATCAGTTGGAATCCCCCGGCGTTGAATCGCCGTTCGTTGTTATGGGCGCCCCCAGAATGCATGGGAGGGGGAGGGCGTCCAGCAGTTCCGATGCTGCGATGCCGCAAGAAAACGCCCGGTTTCGTCTGTCGGAGGGCTGGCGGCGCTTGAGATGGTGACGATTTCATCGAACGAGTTGACCCGGGCGGCATGGCTCCGTATGTCAGCGCCTCGGTGAGGGCGGGTAGCTCAGTGGTAGAGCACGTGACTTTTAATCATGTGGTCGTGGGTTCGATCCCCACCCCGCTCACCAGAACAGCAAAATTCCCAGGCCGCGCCCTCCGTTAACTCGCCGGAAACCAAGTTTTCCTAGCGTGGCGCCATGGTTATCCGCCGCGGTCTCCGCTCGATCTTCGTGACATTGGCGCTCTATCTCGTTTCGGGAGCAGCGGTGGCCTATTTCATGTTCCATGCGCAGCATGGCGCGCGCGGCCTCGAGGCGCGCGGCGCCGTCCGTGAATCGCTGCGGGATATGGAGGCGGAACTCGCCGGGCTTGTCGCCGAGCGCAAATCCTGGGAACATCGCCTCTCGCTGGTCAGAGACGAGGCGGTCGATCGCGACCTCCTGGAAGAGAACGCGCGCGCCATCCTCGGCCGCACGCACAAGAACGACGTCGTGATCATGGGACGCTGAGTTCTGACGATACGGCACATAGTCCCAGACGTATCGATTAACTGAAAATCGGTTAAGGTGATAGATCGCTGATTTTCCAGCGACTTAAGCCATGCTGCATTGCGAGATAGCGTGCTCGCCAAGGTTTTTGTGATCCTCTAAAACAAAGATCAGATGACCTTGGAGGGCCGCCTGATGGCTGTTGCTGCGCGTAAGTCGAAAGCTCCCGCTCAACCGAAAGCCGCCGCGAAGGCGCGGAGTGCCAAGGAGGGGGCGGGCAAGGCCTCCGCCGCGCTCAGCAACACGCCGAGCTTCACCAAGGACGAAGACCTCCACGCCTATCACGAGATGCTGCTGATCCGCCGCTTCGAGGAGAAGGCCGGCCAGATGTACGGCATGGGCCTGATCGGCGGCTTCTGCCACCTCTATATCGGCCAGGAAGCCGTCGTCATCGGCATGCAGATGGCTTCCAAGGATGGCGATCAGGTCATCACGGGCTATCGCGACCACGGTCACATGCTGGCCTGCGGCATGGAATCGCGCGGTGTGATGGCTGAGCTGACCGGCCGGCGCGGCGGCTATTCGCGCGGCAAGGGCGGCTCCATGCACATGTTCAGCCGCGAGAAGAATTTCTACGGCGGCCACGGCATCGTCGGCGCGCAGGTCTCGCTCGGCACCGGCTTGGCCTTCGCCGACTGGTATCGCGGCGACAATACCGTATCGCTGACCTATTTCGGCGACGGCGCGGCCAATCAGGGCCAGGTCTACGAGAGCTTCAACATGGCCGAGCTCTGGAAGCTGCCGGTCGTGTTCATCATCGAGAACAACCGCTACGCCATGGGCACCGCGGTCACCCGTGCCTCGGCCCAGACCGATTTCTCGCGCCGGGGCATCTCCTTCAACATTCCCGGCGAGCAGGTCGACGGCATGGATGTCCGCGCCGTGCGCGAGGCCGGCCTGCGTGCGATCGAGCACGCCCGCTCGGGCAAGGGGCCGTACATCCTGGAGATGCAGACCTACCGCTATCGCGGCCACTCGATGTCCGACCCGGCGAAGTACCGCTCCAAGGACGAAGTCCAGCGCATGCGCGAGGAGCACGACCCGATCGAGCAGGTCCGCGCCCGCCTGATCCGCGACTTCAAGATCGGCGAGGACGAGCTCAAGGCGATCGACGCGAAGGTGCGCGAGGTCGTCAACGACGCGGCCGAGTTCGCCACGCATGACCCCGAGCCCGATCCGTCCGAGCTCTACACCGACATTCTGCTGGAGCCGGCGCAGGGCTGAAAGCCCCGCGCCTCTGGCCCGCTCACCGTCTTTCCCGCGTTTTAGAATCCGGGTGCGTTCATGCCGATCGACATTCTCATGCCTGCCCTTTCTCCCACCATGGAGGAAGGAAAACTGGCCAAGTGGCTGAAAAAAGAGGGCGATCAGGTTAAGCCCGGCGACATTATCGCCGAGATCGAGACCGACAAGGCGACCATGGAAGTCGAGGCGGTCGATGAGGGCATCCTCGCCAAGATCCTCGTCGCGGATGGCACCGACAATGTCGCGGTCAACACGCGGATCGGCGTGATCGCCGCCGACGGCGAGGACGTCAGCGCCGCGGCAAGCGGCGGGGCCAAGGCGGCGGCGCCCGAGCCCAAGGCCGAGGCCGCTCCGGCGGCGAAGGCCGAGGAGGCGCCTGCCGCCAGTGCGCCGCAGAGCGTCCCGGCCCAGGCCAAGGCCTACGACGCCTCGTCCGAATTCCCGGCGGGCGCCGAGATCGTCAGCCAGACGGTCCGCGAGGCGCTGCGCGACGCCATGGCCGAGGAGATGCGCCGCGACGGCGATGTCTTCGTGATGGGCGAGGAGGTCGCGGAATACCAGGGCGCCTACAAGGTCACGCAGGGTCTGCTGCAGGAGTTCGGGCCGAAGCGCGTCATCGACACGCCGATCACCGAGCACGGCTTCGCCGGCATCGGCGTCGGCGCGGCGCTCTCGGGCCTCAGGCCGATCGTCGAGTTCATGACCTTCAACTTCGCCATGCAGGCGATCGACCACATCATCAACTCCGCCGCCAAGACGCTCTACATGTCCGGCGGCCAGATGGGCGCACCGATCGTGTTCCGTGGCCCGAACGGTGCAGCGGCCCGCGTCGGCGCCCAGCACAGCCACGACTATGCCGCCTGGTACTCGAACGTGCCCGGCCTCAAGGTTGTCGTGCCCTACAGCGCCTCCGACGCGAAGGGCCTGCTGAAGAGCGCGATCCGCGACCCGAACCCGGTGATCTTCCTCGAAAACGAGATCATGTACGGCAAGTCCTTCGACGTGCCGAAGGGCGACGACTTCCTGATTCCGATCGGCAAGGCCAAGGTCGTGCGCCCGGGCACGGACGTGACGATCGTCTCCTTCGGCATCGGCATGACCTATGCGCTCGGCGCCGCCGAGGCCCTGGCCAAGGAAAGCATCGAGGCCGAGGTCATCGACCTCAGGACGATCCGCCCGATGGATATCGAGACCGTCATCGCCTCGGTGCAGAAGACCAATCGCTGCGTCGCGGTCGAGGAGGGCTTCCCGCAGTCCGGCGTCACCGCCGAGATCGGCATGAAGATCATGGAAGCGGCCTTCGATTATCTCGACGCCCCGGTCGCCCGCGTCACCGGCAAGGACGTGCCGATGCCTTATGCGGCGAATCTCGAGAAGCTCGCTTTGCCGAACATCGGCGAGGTCATCGCGGCGGCCAAGGCCGTCTGCTATCGCTGAGAAGGGGGCTGACCGATGCCAACCAACATCCTGATGCCCGCGCTCTCTCCGACGATGGAGAAGGGCAATCTCGCCAAATGGCTGAAGAAGGAAGGCGACACGATCAAGTCCGGCGACATCATCGCCGAGATCGAGACCGACAAGGCGACCATGGAGGTCGAGGCGGTCGACGAGGGTATCCTCGCCAGGATCGTGGTGCCGGAAGGCACGGCGGATGTCGCCGTCAACGAGGTGATCGGCGTGATCGCCGGCGAGGGCGAGGATGCCAAGAGCGTCTCCGCCCCCGCGGCTGCCGGCACTGCGCCCGCGAAGGCTGAGGCTCCGAAGGCTGAAGCGCCGAAGGCGGAGGCTCCGGCTCCCGCGGCGGCGCCTTCTGCCCCGGCTGCGTCCGCTCCCGCCGCCGCCAAGGCCAACGGCAGCCGGCCCTTCGCCTCGCCCTTGGCGCGCCGCATCGCCAAGGACGCCGGGCTCGATCTTGCCGCCATCAACGGCACTGGTCCGCATGGTCGCATCGTCGAGAAGGATGTCGAGGCAGCCAGGAAGGGCGGCGGAGCCAAGGCCGCCCCGGCGGCTGCGCCTTCTGCCGCTCCGGCTGCGCCCAAGCCCGCCGCCGCGCCGCTTGCTGCCGGCCCCTCCGACGAACAGATCAAGAAGCTGTTCGAGCCGGGCTCCTATGAGGAGGTCCCGCATGACGGCATGCGCAAGACGATCGCGCGCCGCCTGACCGAGGCCAAGCAGACCGTCCCGCATTTCTACGTGACGGTCGACTGCGAGCTCGACGCGCTGCTCAAGCTACGCGCGGAGCTCAATGCTGCAGCGCCGGAAACGGACGGCAAGCCGGCCTACAAGCTCTCGGTCAACGACATGGTGATCAAGGCGTTGGCGCTGGCGCTCAAGGCCGTTCCGGATGCGAACGTGTCCTGGACCGAGAACACGATGCTCAAGCACAAGCATGCCGATGTCGGCGTCGCCGTCTCGATTCCGGGCGGTCTGATCACGCCGATCATCCGCGATGCCTGCCACAAGASSCTGTCGCAGATCTCCAACGAGATGAAGGACATGGCGGCCCGCGCCAAGGCCCGCAAGCTGAAGCCCGAGGAGTATCAGGGCGGCACGACGGCAGTCTCGAACCTCGGCATGTTCGGGGTCAAGGACTTCGCGGCCATCGTCAATCCGCCGCATGCGACGATCCTGGCCGTCGGCGCCGGCGAGCAGCGCGTCATCGTGAAGGGCGGCCAGCCGGCCGTCGCGACGGTGATGTCGGTGACGCTCTCGACCGACCACCGCGCCGTCGACGGCGCGCTCGGCGCCGAGCTGCTGCAGGCGTTCAAGGGCTATATCGAGAAGCCCATGGCGATGCTGGTGTGAGGTCGGAGAACGATCATGGCTGACTACGACATCATCGTCATCGGCTCCGGCCCCGGCGGCTACATCGCCGCCATCCGGGCCGCGCAGCTCGGCTTCAGGACCGCGATCGTCGAGCGCGAGCATCTCGCCGGCATCTGCTCGAACTGGGGCTGCATCCCGACCAAGGCGCTGCTGCGCTCGGCCGAGATCCTGCACTATGGCGAGCAYGCCAAGGATTACGGGCTGGTCCTGGAAGGCTCGTTCAAGGCSGATCTGGAGGCGATCGTGAAGCGCTCGCGCGGCATCGCCGTGCGGATGAACAACGGCGTCCAGTTCCTGATGAAGAAGAACAAGGTCGACGTGATCTGGGGCGAGGCCAAGCTGRCCAAGCCCGGCACGATCGCGGTCGCGCCGACCAAGAAGCCGGCGATGCAGCCGCARGGGCCGGTGCCGAAGAACGCCAAGGGCGAGGGCACCTATACCGCCGACCACATCATCGTCGCGACCGGCGCCCGGCCGCGCGCGCTGCCTGGCCTCGAGCCGGACGGCAAGCTGATCTGGACCTATTTCGAGTCGATGGTCCCGGCCAAGATGCCGAAATCGCTGCTGGTGATGGGCTCCGGCGCCATCGGCATCGAATTCGCCTCCTTCTACCGGACGATGGGCGTCGAGGTGACGGTSGTCGAGGTGCTGCCGCAGGTCGTTCCCGTCGAGGATGCCGAGATCGGCGCCTTCGCGCGAAAAGCCTTCGAGAAGCAGGGCATGAAGATCCTGACATCGGCCAAGGTGACCAAGGTCGAGAAATCGGCCGACTCCGTCACCGCCCATATCGAGGACGAGAAGGGCGGCAAGCAGACGATCACCGCCGACCGCATGATCTCGGCCGTCGGCGTCGTCGGCAATATCGAGAACATCGGGCTCGAGGCGCTCGGCGTGAAGACCGATCGCGGCTGCATCGTCATCGACGATTTCTGCCGGACCAACGTCAAGGGCATCTACGCCATCGGCGACGTCGCCGGCCCGCCGATGCTGGCCCACAAGGCCGAGCATGAGGCGGTGATCTGCGTCGAGGCGATCAAGGGGCTGCATCCGCATCCGATGGACAAGCTGATGATCCCGGGCTGCACCTATTGCCACCCGCAGATCGCCAGTGTCGGCCTGACCGAGGCGAAGGCCAAGGCCGCCGGCCATGAGATCAAGGTCGGCCGCTTCAACTTCGTCGCCAACGGCAAGGCGGTCGCGCTCGGCGAGGACAGCGGCCTCGCCAAGACGATCTTCGACGCCAAGACCGGCAAGCTGCTCGGCGCCCATCTGGTCGGCCCGGAAGTAGCCTCATCCTGCAAGAGATTCTCGGGTCGTCGCTTTGCGCCGCCCGAGAATGACGCTTCGACTTGGCGCCGGCCTGCCTGCGCTCCATATTGGCGCCATGCCGCCTCGCACCCGCAAACCGCCCAAACCCGACCGCGTCGTTCGCGACGAAGAGGTTGAGGTTCTGCCGCCGCGCCGGACGCTGCCGCTCGACTGGAGCGTCGTGTTGCCGACCGTGGCGTTCGGAACCGTCACGGGCTTCGTCGCCAGCCTCGTGGTTGGTGGTGGCGGGTTGATCCGTCATGCCGTCGTCGGCGTGCTCGGCATGCTGGTCGGGCAGGGCATCGTGCGGCTGACCGGCTGGCGGCTGAATACCGGCTACGGCTTTCTCGACGATGCCGGCATGGCTGTGCTGGGCGCGATCCTCGTCATCCTGCTGGCGCGCTTCATTGCCTGACCGGAACCGCCGGCCGCCGTCATCGTTATCCGGCGCATTCGCGCATGGCTAGGGGGACTTCTTCGATGGAAAGCTTTGCCGCCACCATGGCCCAGCCGGGCTACGGTTTCTTCATGACGCTGCTGATCGGCGTGCTCGCCGGCTGGATCGCCGAGCGCCTGACCTCGTCCGATCACGGCCTCTTCACCAACATGCTGGTCGGCGTCGCCGGATCCTTCGTGGGAACGAGGGTGGCAGAACTCCTGCAGATTCCGGTCTTCGGCTTCTGGCGCACGCTGATCGCAGCCATTGCCGGCGCGGTCATCATCATCGCGATCTGGAATGCGGCCCGCAGCCGCAGTTGAGGCCGTCCAGTGCGGCCCGGCAGTTGCGGGAGCGAGCTTTGGGGATTAGCTAGGGAGGAGCCGGCAGTGCCGGCTCCTGCTTTTGAAGCCCGGACCCCGACATGGCGCTTGTTCTCGACCTGCTGAACCGCGATCCGCGGCCCAACGCCGGCAATCCGAAGGCGCAGCCGGCCCCAGTTGCGGGCGAGGTGCGCCATCCGGAGAAGCAGAAGCGCCCGGAAAACCCCGTCCTGCGCAAGCCGGACTGGATCCGCGTCAAGGCGCCGGGCTCGCCCAAATGGGCCGAGACCAAGGCGATCGTGAAAGCCGAGAAGCTGGTCACGGTCTGCGAGGAGGCCGGCTGCCCGAATATCGGCGAGTGCTGGGAAAAGAAGCACGCCACCTTCATGATCATGGGCGACACCTGCACGCGGGCCTGCGCCTTCTGCAACGTGAAGACCGGCGTGCCGCAGGCTCTCGACCTCGAGGAGCCACGGAAGGTCGCGGAAGCCGTCGCCAAGCTCGGGCTCGAACATGTCGTCATCACCTCGGTCGACCGCGACGACCTCAAGGACGGCGGCGCCCAGCATTTCGCCGAGGTCATCCACGCGATCCGCAAGGCCTCGCCCGGCACCACGATCGAGATCCTGACGCCCGACTTCCTGCGCAAGCCCGGCGCGCTCGAGGTCGTCGTGGCGGCCAGGCCCGACGTCTTCAACCACAACCTCGAAACCGTTCCGGGCAAGTACCTCAAGGTGCGGCCGGGTGCGCGCTATTTCCATTCGCTCAGGCTGCTGCAGCGGGTGAAGGAGCTCGATCCGACGATCTTCACCAAGTCCGGCATCATGGTCGGCCTTGGCGAGGAGCGGAACGAGGTGCTGCAGTTGATGGACGACCTGCGCTCGGCCGAGGTCGATTTCATGACCATCGGCCAGTATCTCGCGCCCTCGCGCAAGCACCACGCCGTGATCCGTTTCGTCACGCCCGACGAGTTCAAGAGCTTCGAGACCATCGCCTATGCCAAGGGCTTCCTGATGGTGTCCTCGACGCCGCTGACCCGCTCCTCGCACCATGCCGGCGAGGATTTCGCGCGGCTGCGCGCGAACCGGGCGGCGCGGCTGGGCCAGTAACGGCAGCGCTGCCATGCCGATGTTCAACAGCACCCGCCGGGTGAAGCATTCGCCCGAGCAGATGTTTGCGCTTGTGGCGGATGTCGAGAAGTACCCGCTGTTCCTGCCGCTCTGCGAGGGGCTGGCGGTGCGTCGGCGCACGTCGCGCGAAGGCGGCGGCGAGGTGCTACTGGCCGACATGACCGTCGGCTACAAGGCCATCCACGAGACCTTCACCAGCCGCGTCACGCTCGATCCGGCGAACCTCAAGATCCTCGTCGAGTATGTCGACGGTCCGTTTCGCCATCTGGAGAACCGCTGGACCTTCAAGCCGCTCGAGACGGGCTGCGAGGTCGGCTTCTTCATCACCTACGAGTTCGCCAGCCGCATGCTCGGCATGCTGATGGGCGCGATGTTCGACAAGGCCTTCCACAAGTTTTCGGAGGCCTTCGCGCGCCGGGCCGATCTGGTCTATGGCGGAGCCGCGTCAAAGGCAGTGACGGGTACCTGATCTCGACGCGCAGCCGACGCTCGGCCAGCGGTTGATGCCTCCCGGCGATCTGGCACCGCCTTCCCCGCTGAGGCAGTTCAGCGCGCAGCGTCCCGCAGCAGCTCGAGCGCGACGATCACGGAGAGCCGCCGGATCTCGTCGCGCGACAAATTCCCGAAGCGCATTTCGCGGTGCACGGTCCCGGCGGACGTCGCACAGGCAAAATGCACGAGGCCGACCGGCTTGCGCTCCGTTCCTCCGCCCGGACCTGCGACCCCGGTGATCGCGACGGCCAGATCGGCGGACAACCGGGCGCGGCCGCCTTCGGCCATGGCGCGCGCCACCGGCTCGCTGACGGCACCATGCGCTTCGAGCAGTTCAGCCGCCACATCGGCGAGTGCCGTCTTGGCTGCGTTCGAATAAGTCACCAGACCGCCGTTCACGACATCGGAGGAGCCGGCAATCGCCGTAAGCGCTCCCGCGACGAGGCCGCCTGTGCAGGATTCGACGGTGGCGACCCTGAGACCGGCTTCACGGCACATTGCCAATACGGTCTCGGACAGCGTCGTGACTTCGGCATCGAACATCGCGCTACTCCGCTTCGGGCAACCGGATCGTCGCCGTTCCCAGTGCGACGAGGCCCTCGCGCCGGCCCGTGAAGCCCATGCGCTCGGAGGTCGTCGCCTTGATTGCGACCTTCTCGACCGGAATGCCGGCGGCCGCTGCAATCGCAGCGCGGATGGCCTCGCGATGCGGCCCTACCTTCGGTGCCTCGCAGACGATCGTCAGATCGAGATGGTCGATGCGCCCGCCGCGCAGGCGCACCCGTTCGGCGGCAAAAGCCAGGAACTGCGCTGAGGCAGCACCGCGCCATTGCGGGTCGCTCGGCGGGAAATGCGTGCCGATATCGCCATCGGCCAGCGCACCGAGCAGGGCATCCGTCAGGGCATGGAGCGCCACGTCGCCATCCGAATGGGCGACGACGCCGTGGTCATGGGCGATCCCGACGCCACCGAGCCAGACATGGTCGCCCGGACCGAAGGCGTGGACGTCATAGCCGGTGCCGACCCGCGTCACGAGCGTCTGGCCGGGGCGCGCATCCGTGCGGCGGAAATCCGCGGCATGGGTCAGCTTGATGTTGGCGAGTTCGCCCTTGAAGGTCGCGACCAGGTGGCCGGCCCACTCCATCAAGGCCGCATCATCGGTGAAGCCGTGCAGCGAAGCCGTTTCGGCTGCCTCATGCGCCGCCAGGAGGGGCCTGAAGCGGAAAGCCTGCGGAGTCTGGACGGTGACGAGCTGGTCGCGCGACGGGGTCTCTGCGACATGGCCGCCGGCGTCGATGCGCTTGACCGTGTCCGTGACCGGCAGCGCGGGGATGGCCGCCAAACCGGTTTCGCCGAGCGCGCGGATCGCCGCGCCGATCAGCGCCTGCGAGACGAAGGGGCGGGCGGCGTCGTGGACCAAAACGATACCGTCGAAACCCTCGCGTGCAAGCGCGAGCAATCCGCGTCGCACCGAATCCTGCCGGGTCGCACCGCCCAGCGTCGGAGCCGCAAGCCGGTCGTCGTCGACCCCGGCGACAGCATTGGCGTAGCGGATTTCGTCGTCCTCACCGATGACGACCACCACGCGGCCGATCGCGCGTTCGGCCAGAAACGGGGTGAGCGCGCGCGCGAGGACCGGAACACCGTCGACGAGCCGATACTGCTTCGGCTCGCCTGTGCCCGCGCGCAGCCCGCGCCCGGCAGCGACGAGCAGGGCCGCCACCGGAATGCGGCTATCGGCGCGGCCGGAAGCGGGGATGGATTCTGCAGGATGGCTGTTCATGCGGCAGCCATAGCCAATTCCGTCCGCACAGGGCAGGGGGTCTGTTGTCGCTGCAGTGCAACATAAATCTGTACACCCTTGCGCTCCTGCAGCATTGTCCAATAAATATGCATGCTGAAAGTTGCCTCAAAAGCAGGCTGGGCCGTTTGAACATCGCAGGAATATCAATCGAATCCCGCGCCTTTCTGGCGCCGATGTCCGGCGTGACCGATATCGTCATGCGCCGGCTGGCAGCACGCCGCCATGCCGGGATCGTCGTTTCGGAAATGGTGGCATCGGACGAATTTGTCCGAGGCAGCGAGGAAGCGCGCATCCGCGCCGAGGGCGAGGGTGTCTCGCCCCATGTCGTCCAGCTCGCCGGATGCGACCCTTATTGGATGGGCGAGGCTGCAAGGCTGGCCGAGGCCAACGGTGCGGCGATCGTCGACATCAATATGGGCTGCCCGGCAAAGAAGGTGACCGGTGGCTGGGCAGGCTCTGCGCTGATGCGGGATCTCGATCACGCCGTGGCGCTGGTCGAGGCGGCTGTCGCCGCCACCACGGTGCCCGTGACGGTCAAGATGCGGCTGGGCTGGGACGACGCCTCCCGCAACGCCCCCGAGCTCGCGCGCCGCGCCGTCGCCGCAGGGGCGCGGATGATCACCGTCCACGGCCGCACCCGCCAGCAATTCTACAAGGGCAAGGCCGACTGGCGCGCCATCGCCGCCGTGCGGGCGGCCGGTGATTTTCCGCTGGTGGCGAACGGCGACATTCACGATGTCGCCGATGCCGAAGCCTGTCTCGCCGAGTCGGGAGCCGACTTCGTCATGGTTGGACGGGCGGCACTCGGGCGCCCCTGGCTGGTCGGCGAGATCGGGGCCGCACTCGACGGCCGCAAGCTGGCGCCCCTGACCTTGGCCGACAAGCTCGGCGTCGCGCAGGAACACTATGAAGGGCTGCTGACCTTGATGGGAACGGCGCATGGCGTGCGCCACGCCCGCAAGCACCTCGCCGCCTATGCCGACGAGGCCGTGGCGGAGGGCTGTGAGCCGAATCCCGAGCTGCGGCGGACGCTGCTCACTTCGGAAGATCCTCGCCAGGTCCTCGCGGCGCTTGCGGGGCTGTTTTCGACGGAACGAAGCCGCGAAGCGGCATGAGACGGAAAGGAAGGGCCGATGACGGCGATGTTTGCCGACAAGGGGCTCGCGAGCGGGCGGACCTATTTGCTCGACGCTATCGAGGTTCAGACGTTGAATGTCCTGCCGATGCCGGTCCTGGTCATCGGCGAAGGGCACGTGGTCATCTACGCGAACACAGCGGCTGAGGATTTTTTCCAGTCGAGCGCCGCCGTGCTCAAGCGCCAGCGCATCGACGATCTCGTCGCCTTCGGCTCGCCGATCCTGGGATTGATCGAGGAGGTGCAGCGCCGTGGCGCGAGCGTCAGCGAATACCGTCTCGACTTTGGCTCGCCGCGCCTCGGCAGTGATCGTACCGTCGATGTTTTTGCCTCTCCGTTGCCCAGCCAGGGCGACGCCGTCGTCCTGATGCTGCAAGAACGGACAATTGCTGAAAAAATGGACAGGCAATTGACGCATAGAGGGGCAGCTCGTTCAATCACCGCACTCGGCGCCATGCTCGCCCATGAGATCAAGAACCCGCTTTCGGGCATCCGCGGAGCGGCGCAATTGCTCGAAGGCTCGATCTCGGATGCGGATCGAATGCTGACCCAGCTCATCTGCGACGAGACCGATCGCATCGTGAAGCTGGTCGAGCGTGTCGAGCTCTTCGGCGACGAGCGGCCGAGCGAACGCGACCCGGTCAATGTCCATGACGTGCTCGATCATGTGAAGCGCCTGGCGCAGTCGGGTTTCGCCCGCCACATTCGCTTCTCCGAAGTCTACGATCCCTCCCTGCCGCCTGTGTCCGGCAATCGCGATCAGCTCGTCCAGGTCCTGCTGAATCTGGTCAAGAACGCCGCCGAAGCCATTGGCGGACATGCGATCGACGGCGAGGTCACGCTGTCGACGGCCTATCGCCCGGGCATCCGCATGCAGGTTCCCGGATCGTCCGAAAGGATCGCGCTGCCGCTCGAAATCGTCATCCGCGACAACGGCCCGGGCGTGCCGCACGACCTCGTCCAGCACCTGTTCGATCCCTTCGTCACCACCAAGGCACAGGGAAGTGGCCTTGGACTTGCACTCGTCGCCAAGGTGATCGGCGACCATGGCGGAATCGTCGAATGCGAGTCCGTCCCCCGCCGCACGCAATTCAGGATCCTTCTGCCGCTGCACCAGCTTGGTCAGGGCAGTCAACGCAAGGCCTAATCGAACACATGCCGACCGGTCATATCCTCGTTGCCGACGACGACGCCGCGATCCGCACCGTCCTCAATCAGGCGCTCGCCAGGGCCGGCTATGAAGTCCGCACCACCGGCCAGGCCGCGACATTGTGGACCTGGGCCGCTCAGGGCCTCGGCGATCTGATCATCACCGACGTCGTGATGCCGGACGGGAACGCCTTCGACCTGCTGCCGCGCATCAAGCGCGTGCGGCCCGAACTGCCGATCATCGTGATGAGCGCGCAGAACACCTTCATGACGGCAATCAAGGCGTCCGAGCGCGGCGCCTATGAATATCTGCCGAAGCCCTTCGACCTGAAGGAACTCGTCGCCATCGTCGGCCGCGCCATGTCGCGGCCCCGCGGCGAGACCGCACGCAGCCACGCCGCCGAGCCCGAGGACATCCCGCTGATCGGCCGCTCGCCCGCGATGCAGGACGTCTACCGCGCGCTCGCCCGCCTGATGCCGATCGACCTGACCGTGATGATCAACGGCGAGTCGGGCACCGGCAAGGAGCTGGTGGCGCGGGCGCTGCACGACTACGGCAAGCGCAAGAACGGTCCTTTCGTCGCGATCAATATGGCGGCGATCCCGAAGGACCTGATCGAATCCGAATTGTTCGGTCACGAGAAGGGCGCCTTCACCGGGGCGCTGACGCGCTCCTCCGGCCGCTTCGAGCAGGCGGAAGGCGGCACGCTCTTCCTTGACGAGATCGGCGACATGCCGATGGAGGCACAGACCCGCCTCCTGCGCGTGCTCCAGCAAGGCGAGTACACGACCGTCGGCGGGCGCACGCCGATCAAGACCAATGTCCGCATCATCGCGGCGACCAACAAGGATCTGCGGATCTCGATCGCGCAGGGGCTGTTCCGCGAGGACCTGTTCTTCCGGCTGAACGTCGTGCCGATCCGGCTGCCGCCTCTGCGCGAACGCGTCGAGGACATCCCGGATCTCGTCCGCCATTTCTTCTCGCTGGTCGAGAAGGAGGGACTGCCGCGCAAGCAGGTCGATTCGGAAGCGATGGACGTGATGCGTCGCTACCGCTGGCCCGGCAACGTCCGCGAGCTGGAGAATCTGGTCCGCCGCCTGGCTGCGCTTTATCCACAGGAGACGATCACCGCCCCGATCGTCGAGGCCGAACTGCAGCCGGCAGCGGCCGGGGCGGGATATTCGAGCAGCCCGGCCGCCCCGGAACGCGCCGAGACCCTGTCCGGCTCTGTCGAACGCCATCTCAGCCAGTATTTCGGCGGTTTCGGCGAGAACATCCCCCCGCCGGGCCTCTATCACCGCATCCTGCGCGAGATCGAGCCGCCGCTGATTGCCGCGGCGCTGGCCGCGACGCGCGGCAACCAGATCCGGGCTGCCGAGCTGCTCGGCCTCAACCGCAACACCCTGCGCAAGAAGATCCGCGAGCTCGATATGCAGGTTGTCCGCTCGCCGCGGTGAGCGGCCGGAACGCCCGCCTTGTCCATGTCATATTTTGACAACACCGTTGCGGCGGCGCATCAGTCGCGCCCGTAGGTGCCGCCATGCTTCGGCGGCGCCGCATCGGAGTTGTCAGAACACGTGTCCGCTTCCGCAACTGAAGCCAGAATGATGCCGCGCGGCGAGGAGAAATCCCGCCGCGTTTCCGGCTGGATCGGCGGGATCATCGTCTTCCTGGCGCTGGTCTCGGCGCTGCTCACCTTCCTCGTCCTGTCGGGCGCGACGCCGATCGCCCCGGTGCATGAGGTCGTGATCGGCGTCTTCGTCCTCAACGGACTTCTGATTCTGGCCCTCCTGGTCGTCGTCGCGATCGAGGCAGCCGTGCTGATCCGGGCCCGCAAGGCGGGCGCCGCAGCCGCCGGGCTGCATGTGCGGATCGTCGGCCTTTTCAGCATCGTGGCAGCCTTGCCGGCCGTGCTCGTCGCGATCATCGCAACCGTCACCATCGAACGTGGCCTGGAGCCCTGGTTCTCGGACCGGATGCGGGATGCGATCTTCAAGTCGGTCGAGGTCGCGGATGCCTATGCCGCCAGCCAATGCCGCTCGCTGGGCCGCGAAATCCGTGTGCTCGCCGATGATTTGACGCGCGCCAAGCCCGCCTATGACGCCGACCGCAAATGGTTCGAGAATTTTCTGACCTCGCGCGCAACGGCGCTCGGCGTCCCGGTCGCTGCGATCATGCAACCGCCGGACAAGGTCCTGGTGCGCGCCAACATCGACGTGCTCAAGGACG
The DNA here is from genome assembly GCF_056397745.1 of Allobosea sp. 05L423. Taxonomy (NCBI): domain Bacteria; kingdom Pseudomonadati; phylum Pseudomonadota; class Alphaproteobacteria; order Hyphomicrobiales; family Alloboseaceae; genus Allobosea; species Allobosea sp. 05L423. The sequence goes on from NZ_JBFTOA010000002.1 coordinate 487,908, forward strand.
CCCCCAAGCCCGATCAGGCCGCTTTCGACGACGCCCAGTCGGCGCCCGAGCCGATCTGCGTCATTCCGCGCACCGGCAGGGTCTTCGGCGCGGTGATGAAATTGCCCGCCTATGACAACAGCTTCCTGCATATCGCGCGGGAGGTCGATCCGCTGGCGGTCGAGTTCCCGGCGGTCGCTCGCGGCGCGGCTGTCGAATACCTGTCGATCGACGCCCGCCGCAAAGGGGTCCAGGTCGCCTTCGCTTCGATGTACGGGCTGATCGCGCTGATCCTGCTGCTCTCGGCAATCTGGCTTGGCCTCAGCTTCGCCAACGGGCTCGTCGCTCCGATCAGGCGGATGATTCACGCGACCGACCAGGTCTCCAGCGGCAATTTCTACGTCCAGGTGCCGATCCGAAGATCGGAGGGCGATCTTGCCCATCTCGGTGAGACCTTCAACAAGATGACGGCGGAGCTGCGCCGCCAGCGCGACAGCCTGGTGACGGCGAGCGAGGTCATCGACAGGCGCCGGCGCTTCACCGAGACCGTGCTCTCCGGCGTCTCTTCCGGCGTGCTGAGCCTCGACGGCGATGGCCATATCACGACGATCAATCGCTCGGCCGAAGCGCTCCTCGGTACGGGTGGTCGCCTGCTGGGCAAGCCGATCGCCGAGATCGCCCCCGAGGTCGCGGCCCTTGTCGCCGAGGCCCTGCAGGGCAGGCAGCGGCAGATTTCGGGGCAGGCGACGCTGACGCGCGCCGGACAGGAGCGAATGGTCAACATCCGCGCCGTACGCGAAGGCGAGGGGCTCAGCGCCGGTCTCGTGGTGACGCTCGACGACATCACCGACCTCGTCTCCGCCCAGCGCACGGCCGCCTGGGCGGACGTCGCGCGACGCATCGCGCATGAGATCAAGAATCCGCTGACGCCGATCCAGCTTTCGGCCGAGCGGATCAAGCGCCGTTTCGGCCGCGTCATCATCGAAGGCAAGGATGTCTTCGACCAATGCACCGACACGATCGTGCGGCAGGTCGAGGATATCCGGCGCATGGTCGACGAGTTCTCCTCCTTCGCCCGCATGCCGAAGCCGTCGCTGGCGCGCGAGGACATCGTCGAGACGGTTCGTCAGATCGTCTTCCTCTGGCGGGTCGGCAATCCGGAGACGACGATGGAGGAGAGCCTGCCGGCGGAAGCCGTCTTGGCCCGTTTCGACCGCCGCCTGATTTCCCAGGCCCTCACCAATGTCATCAAGAACGCGACGGAAGCGATTGAGGCGGTCCCGGCCGACGAGCGCGGCCGGGGTCGCATCGATGTCCGCGTGGAACGGCGTGACGACGGGCGCGTCGTCATCGAGATCATCGACAACGGCAAGGGGCTGCCGGCCGACCAGCGCCAAAAGCTGCTGGAGCCCTATATGACGACGCGCGAAGGCGGGACCGGTCTCGGCCTCGCCATCGTCGGCAAGATACTGGAGGACCATGGCGGCGGCATCGAACTGCTCGACCGCCCGGACGCCTCCAGCGGGGCGAGGGGCGCCCGTATCCGCCTCTGGTTCCCCGAAGCCGGCCCGTCCGAGGCCGATGGCGGCGATGATGCCGCCCAACCGGGCACCGGCCCGGTCAATCACGTTTCGCAGAATGGGATAGGTTGATGAGCGCTGACATCCTGGTGGTGGACGACGAAGTCGATATCCGCGATCTGGTCGCCGGCCTTCTCGAGGACGAAGGCTACCGGACCCGCAAGGCGGGCTCGGCCGACGAGGCGCTGGCCGCGATCGCGGCGCGGCGGCCGAACCTCGTCTTCCTCGACATCTGGCTTCAGGGCAGCCGCCTCGACGGCCTGCAGGTGCTCGAGCTGATCAAGGAGAGCCACCCGGATCTTGCCGTGGTGATGATCTCCGGCCACGGCAATATCGAGACGGCCGTTTCCGCGATCAAAAGCGGGGCCTACGACTTCATCGAGAAGCCGTTCAAGGCGGACAGGCTCGTCCTTGTCGCGGAACGGGCGCTGGAAGCGTCGCGGCTGCGCCGCGAGGTGCGGGAGCTCAAGACCCGCTCGGTCCAGGCCAACCGCATCGTCGGCCGCACGACCGTCGTCAACCAGCTCCGCCAGACCATCGAGCGGGTCGCGCCGACCAATGCGCGCGTCCTCATCACGGGCGAGCCGGGCTGCGGCAAGGAACTGGCGGCGCGAACGCTCCACGAGGCGTCGACGCGCTCGCACAGCCCCTTCGTCGTCATCAATGCTGCGACGATCACGCCAGAGACGATGGAGGAGGAGCTCTTCGGCGTCGAAAACGGCGACGGTCGCTCGCGCCGGATCGGCGCGCTTGAGGAGGCGCATGGCGGCTCGCTCTATATCGACGAGATCGGCGACATGCCGCGCGAGACGCAGAACCGCATCCTGCGCGTGCTGGTCGACCAGAATTTCCAGCGCGTCGGCGGCGCGACACGGGTCCATGTCGACGTCCGCATCATCTCCTCGTCGAGCCGCGATCTTGCGCAGCTGATCGCCGAGGGGCACTTCCGCGAGGATCTCTATCACCGCCTCAGCGTCGTGCCGATCCGCGTGCCCGCGCTCTCCGAGCGGCGCGAGGACGTGCCGGAGCTGATCGAGTTCTTCATGGACCAGATCTCGGTGGCGAGCGGCCTGCCCAAACGGCGGATCGGCTCCGATGCGATGGCCGTTCTGCAGTCGCATGAATGGCCGGGCAATGTCCGCGAGCTGCGCAACAACGTCGAGCGGCTGATGATCCTGACCAAGGGCGACCCGACTGCAGAGGTTACGATCGAGATGCTGCCGGCCGAGGTCGGAGCGATGGTGCCGACGACGCCGTCGGGCTCCGGCGGCGAGCGGCTGATGAGCCTGGCGCTGCGCGATGCGCGCGAGATCTTCGAACGCGAGTATCTGATCGCCCAGATCGCGCGCTTCTCGGGCAACATCTCGCGCACCGCCGAATTCATCGGCATGGAACGCTCCGCATTGCACCGGAAGCTCAAATCGCTCGGCGTCGGCTAGGCCTTTATTCGCGGGCATGTGTGCGCGCAACGCAAGCGCACATGCGAAAAAACGCGGTATTGCTGCACTTGCGTTGAAAGCAAACTCGACGATCTAATGGCTCGTCGGTGTTCCGAGGCTGGCGGAATGCGCCGCCGGCCTGAACGGAACGAACTGGATCGCGGGCGTAAACCGATCGACGATCCCAACAACAGGGACTTCCTATGGCCGCAGAGCGGGCACAGAACCTTCAGGACACCTTCCTCAATCATGTTCGCAAGCAGAAGATTCCGCTGACTATTTTCCTGGTCAACGGCGTGAAGCTGCAGGGCGTCGTCACCTGGTTCGACAATTTCTGCGTGCTGCTGCGCCGTGACGGTCACTCGCAGCTCGTCTACAAACATGCGATCTCGACCATCATGCCCGGTCATCCGGTGCAGCTGTTCGAGCCCGAGGACACGGACAAGAACTGACTTGGCGGCAAGCCGCGACAGCGACAAGGAGCGGGCGGCCGTGAAGCCGCTCGACGAGATCGAACGCGACATCGCGGCGAATACGCGCGCCTTTGTCGTGGGGCCCTATCTGCAGAAGCGCGGCGTCGCAGCCGACGCCAACCAGCGCTCCTTCGCAGCGCGCCTCGACGAGGCCGTAGGCCTTGCGGCCGCGATCGACCTGACGGTCGTGGAGCCGGTCCAGGTGCTGCTCACAGCGTTGCGCCCCGCGACCTATCTAGGCAAGGGCAAGGTTGACGAGCTCGCCGAGCGCATCAAGATCGAGGAAATCGGCCTCGTCGTGATGGACTGCGCGCTGTCGCCGGTTCAGCAGCGCAACCTCGAAAAGGCCTTCGGCTGCAAGGTCATCGACCGCACGGGCCTGATCCTCGAGATCTTCGGCCGGCGGGCGCGGACCAAGGAGGGCGCGCTCCAGGTCGAGCTTGCGCATCTCAACTACCAGAAGAGCCGATTGGTGCGGTCCTGGACCCACCTCGAACGCCAGCGCGGCGGATTCGGCTTCCTCGGCGGCCCCGGCGAAACCCAGATCGAGGCCGACCGGCGCATCATCCAGGAGCGCATGACCAAGATCGAGCGCGATCTGGAGAGCGTGAAGCGGACCCGTTCTCTGCACCGCGCAAGCCGGAAACGCGTGCCGTATCCGATCGTTGCGCTCGTCGGCTACACCAACGCCGGAAAATCGACGCTGTTCAACCGGCTGACGTCGGCCGAGGTGCTGGCGCAGGACATGCTCTTCGCCACGCTCGATCCGACGGCTCGGGCGATCAAGCTGCCGCATGGCGCACGAATCATGCTCTCCGACACCGTCGGCTTCATCTCCGACCTGCCGACGCAGCTCATCGCCGCGTTCCGCGCCACGCTGGAGGATGCGATCGAGGCCGATGTGCTGCTGCATGTCCGCGACGTCTCGCACGAGGACACGCAGGCGCAGGCCGCAGATGTGCAGGCGATCCTGCGCGACCTCGGCATCAACCCGGATGACGGCCAGCGCGTCATCGAGGTCTGGAACAAGGCAGATCTGCTCGATCCCGCCGAGCGCGAGCGGCAGCTCGGCGTTGCCTCGCTGCGGCCGGCCGAGACGCGCCCGGTCCTCGTTTCGGCGCTGACCGGCGAGGGAATCGATCGCCTGACCCGCGCCATCGAGACCCGGATCGCCTTGAGCCGCCCGGTCTACGCGCTCGAGCTCGCGCCTGGCGATGGCAAGTCGCTGGCCTGGCTGCACGCCAACGGCGAAATCCTGGAGCGTGAAGACGCCGAGGATGGCGGGCTGAAGCTCATCGTCCGGTTGCCGCCGGAGCGGGAAGGAGCCTTCACCGCTCGCTTTCCCGAGGCCGTTCGGCAGTAAGGCCGACAGGCTTCGTTCTCGGGCGGAGCGAAACGCAGACCCGAGAAACTCATGACGAGAGGCGCTGGTTTCCGAGATGGTCGGATCGAGCCCGACAATGACGGCTGTTCCGGCTAGCCGCCTGCCTTCTCATCCTGCTTCACACGCTGCCAGAGGGCTTCCAGCTCGTCGAGCGTCACATCCTTGGCGCTGCGCCCCTGGGTTTCGAGCTGCTCCTCGATGCCCTTGAAGCGGCGTTCGAACTTCGCATTGGCAGCGTTGAGGCAACCTTCGGGGTCGGCGTTGACATGGCGGGCGAGATTGGCGACGACGAAGAGCAGATCGCCGATCTCCTCCTGGATCGCCGCCTTGTCGCCGCTGGCCAGCGCTTCGTCGATTTCCTGGGTCTCCTCGCGGATCTTGTCGAGCACGAGCCGGGCATTGTTCCAGTCGAAGCCGACGGTCGAGGCGCGGGCCTGCAGCTTCCAGGCGCGGGTGAGGGCGGGCAGGGTGTGCGGCACGCCGGCGAGGACACTTCTGTCCTCCTGCAGCGGCGGCAGGCCGGCTGCTTCGCGCGCCGCCGCCTTGGCGGTCTTCTCCTCCGCCTTGATCCGGTGCCAGAGCACCTTCACCTCCGCCGGCGAGAGATCGCGCACATCGCCGAAGACATGCGGATGCCGGCGGATCAGCTTGCTGGTGATCGCTTGCACCACATCGGGGAAGGCGAAGGACCCTTCCTCCTCGGCCATACGGGCATGAAAGGCCACCTGCAGGAGCAGGTCGCCCAGCTCATCCTTGAGGTCGAGCTTGTCGCCGCGCGCGATCGCATCGGCAACCTCATAGGCCTCCTCGACGGTGTAGGGAGCGATCGACGCGAAGTCCTGCTCCAGGTCCCAGGGGCAGCCGGTCCCCGGCGTGCGCAGCGCGGCCATGATCGCGATCAGGCCGTCGATCTCACGAGAAGGCTTCAACGCTGCATGTCTCCGTGGATTCGGGCAGGGCATTGCGCGACAATGGCAAACCGGCTTTTCGCTGAGGCAATGCGCAAAACTTTGATAATCCTCCTCCCATGATTCAAGCCACCCCGTCCATCGCGATCGACGAGAGCGAGATCGAGGAAAGCTTTGTGCGTGCGTCGGGCCCGGGCGGCCAGCACGTCAACAAGGTCTCGAGCGCGGTTCAGATCCGCTTTGATGCGCGCCATTCACCATCACTGCCGAATGATGTCGCGATCCGGCTGATGAAGCTCGCCGGCAGCAAGCTGACGCAGGACGGCGTCATCGTCATCGTCGCGCAGACGCATCGCAGCCAGAAGCGCAACCGCGAGGAGGCGGTGGAGCGTCTGCTTGAATTGATCCGCGCCGCCGCCGTGCGCCCTCAGATCAGGCGTGCGACGAAGCCGACCAAGGCATCGAAGGAACGCAGGCTTGCTTCCAAGGAGAAGCGCTCGGGCGTCAAGGCCGGACGGCAGAAGCCGGGATCCGACTAGCATGGCAGAGCAGGACGAGGGGCGAGGGCAGGGCGCGCGCCCCGCCCGGGCACCACGGCGAATTACGTCGGATTATCTCCAGCGCGCGGCGATGCACTATCTCGAACGTTATTCCGCGCCGGCCGCGCAGTTGCGCCGGGTGCTGGCGCGCAAGATCGTTCTGAGCTGCCGCCATCATGGTGAGGACCCGGCGCTTCACGGCGCCGCGCTCGATGATGTCGTCTCGCGCTGTATTGCCTCCGGGCTGGTAGACGACCAGCGTTTCGCCGAAGCGAGGGCTGCAACGCTCCGTCGCAGGGGCCGTTCGGCGCGCGCCGTCGCCGCCACGCTCGCCGCGAAGGGTGTGGCCCGCGAGCTCGTGGAACGGGTCAGCAGCGTCGACGACGACGAGGAGTTGGCCGCCGCCCGGAAAGCCGCGCGGCGCAAAAGGCTCGGTCCGTGGTCGCGCGGTGACCGGGCCGCGAGCCGTCAGAAGGACCTCGCAGCGATGGCGCGAGCTGGCTTCGCGATCACGGTTGCCCGTGTCGTCATCGACGGTTCAGGAGACGAGGATGCGAACTGCGGCACGCCGATCTGATGGACCGCCAAGCGCATCCAATCAGGTCGGAATGCAACGTTGCTTGGTCGCATCCCACACCCCATCCTGACAGGGCACGGTCGCGAAATCGGTAAAGAGACCTACCGCCAGTAGCGCGGCAAAAGCGGCCAACGCGATCGCCAAGCCAATGACGGCCAGTCTCATCATGCTCCATTCCTCTCCATCGGGCCCATCGTTCAGGCCGACGTGACAAGGAAGGGTGGCAGCAAGCTGCCGGCCTCACTCCAGCTTGACCTGCGCCTCCTTGACGACCTTGCCCCAACGCTCGACCTCGGCCGTGACGAAGCGACCGAAGGCTTCGCCGCTAAGGCTCGGGATCGGCGAGCCGTTCTTCTTCCAGGCCGCATCGATGGCCGGCGACTTCAGCGCTTTCTCGACCTCCGTCCGCATCCGCGCGACGATCTCAGGCGGCGTTCCCCTGGGAGCCCAGAGCGCATACCAGGTCGAGACCTCATAGCCGTCGAGCCCGGCCTCTCTGGCAGTCGGAACATCTGGCACGGCCTCCGAACGCCTGGGCGCGGCGACGGCCAGCGCCCGCAAGGCGCCGCTCTGAATCTGGGCTGCCGAAGAACCGAGCCCGTCGAACAGGATATCGACCTGCCCGGCGACGGTATCCTGCAAGGCCGGCCCTGCGCCGCGATAGGGCACATGGGTCAGCTTTGTTCCCGTCGACAGCTGGAACAGTTCGCCGGCGAGATGATGCGTCGTGCCGTTTCCGGCCGAGGCGTAGTTCAGCTTTTCCGGGTTCTTCTTCGCGAAGTCGATCAGCTCGGCCACGGTCTTGGCCTGAACCTTGTCAGGATGGACGACGATGACCTGTGGCGGCTGGGCGATGACCGCGATCGGCATGAAATCGGCCTCGATGCTGTAGTCGAGCTTCGGATAGAGCGCTGGCGCGATGGCGTGATGCGCCGCCCCGACGAAGAAGCTGTATCCGTCGGGCTTTGCCTTTGATGCAGCGGAGGCCCCGACCGTCCCGCCAGCGCCACCGCGATTCTCGATGATGATGCGCTGGCCCAGTTGCTGGTCGAGTTGCGCTGCAAGCGGCCGTGCAAAAGCGTCGGTACCGCCGCCGGCAGGGAAAGGCACGATGAAGGTGATCGGCCGTACGGGCCAGGCTTCCGCCCATGCAGGAGCATGCAAGGCCAGAACGGATGCGGCAGCGGTCGCCGCGATGAAATATCGCTTCGTGATCATCAGCTCTCTCCCTGGGCAAGGCTCTTGCTGGCCTTCGCTGCGTATCCGACGATGCGGACTGTCCTGGGGATTAGGCCATCGGGCCAATCCGTTTGGCAAGCGCGGGGCCAAGGGGGTACCGGTCGCGCGATCTCGACTTTGGGCATTGGCAGGCGAGGCACCATGAGCCGGCTCGACAGTTTCATTCGCCGCCTGGAGGCTCAGCGCAGTGTGCTGAACTGGGCAGCTGATTTCGTCGCGGACAAGGACGGCTTGATCCTGGAGCTGGGCCTCGGCAATGGCCGAACATACGACCATTTGCGCGAGAGGTTGCCGGGTCGCGCGATCCATGTATTCGAGCGCTCGCCCAGCCCCAATCCGCGATCGATGCCGCCGCAGCACCTCCTCATCGTCGGCGAGATGGAACAGACGCTGCCGGCCTTCGCGGCCCGGCATGGCGCCGCGGCGAGTTTGATCCATGTCGATGTCACGACGGGTGTGCCCACGCGCGACCGGGTGGCCTTTGCATGGCTGCCGGAACAAGTGGCGGCGCTCGCGCGGCCCGGCGCGCTGATCGTCAGCGGCTGGCCGCTCGACGATCCGGCGTTCGAGGCGGTGCCGCTTCCCATCGACATACCCGAAGAGCGCTACTTCGCGTATAGGCGCCACGGCACCGGCTAAGTCGACGGCGGAAGGGGTGTCGAAGACGTCAGCCGGCAGATCTGCGGAGCAATCGCGGCTTTCGGCCCGACAGCCGCCGATGGCTCATGCGACCTGCCGGTAAGTCCAGCTCTATTGAAGATAGATCTCGAAACTGCGTTCGAGAACCACATTTTTATCGTTGAACACCGTATATTTGGTGCGATAAATCCCTCTATCCCATCCGGCTACGGGCTTCCGGAGACCGGCAAAGATCAAGGTTTGCGCCTGATTTCGCTCAAGCGGCTGGGCTTCGTGCTTGGCAAGCACCTGACCAGACGGACTGCTCACGACGATGGCCTGGACATCGCCGAGCTTGAGGCCGATCCCACGGGCATAGGCGACGAGCGCAGGGGACGCGATGCCCGGCGGCTGTTCGGCGTCTCCCGCCTCCAGCATCGCCATTGTCACGGAGGCGGCGGCAAAGCCCGCATTCAAGACCCACCGCGGCCTGTAGGCGAGCAGGGGAACCAATACGGGGTCCCAAAGCATGCGACCGCCTCCGCATGAGTTCGGCGATGCCTCGTGAGCGAAAGGATCTGCGATCTCGCCGCGATGACGGACGATGAAATGAAGATGCGGATATTCGGTCAGACCGGACAGGCCGACCCGTCCGATCGCCTGACGCGCTTCGACCCGGTCGCCGACCTCGACGCGCAGGCTGCCGCGAGCCATGTGGCAATACTGCGTCTGCCAGCCGGCGGAATGCTCGATCACGACGGCGTTGCCGCATTCGGACCCCTTCACCGACGCTGCGCCGTTGCCGCGGACGGACACGTCGGCCATGCCGTCGCGCCGGCGGACGACCCGGCCGGCGGCAGCAGCCAGCACGTCGACCCCGGCTCGCTGCGCGGCCATGGTCGGCAGGCGGAAATCCGTCCCGTTATGGCCGTCATAGGAGAGGGTGCCGCATTGATAGTCGCGGGCTGAGGGTGTGGGATCGGTGTCGACGTAGTTCTGAATGAAGCAGCTGCGTCCGAGCTCGCAGGCGACCGGCAAGGCGAAAACCGGCACCTCCTCGGCAAGAACGACTGTCGGGAAAACGAGAAGGACGACGGCATTGGCTACGCGAAGGCAACAGCCGCCGATCATGAAATCAAGCCTCCTCGTGCCGAAACCGGTCCGGTTTAATGCATGAATTGGGAAGATGTATTTCGTCCGCGAACAGTTGATCCCGGCACCCTTCGGCGAAGGGCGACAATGTCAGAATATAGAGCAGGAAAAACTCGATCTGCCGATTGATTCCGAGCTTGAGCATGATGCGTTTGATATAGGTCCTGACTGTCGCTTCGGTCAGCTCCAGGGTCTGGCCGATCTTCCATGGCGGCTCGCCACCCAGGATGCGCATCACGATTCTTTCCTCGGCCCAGGGCAGGCCGAAGGCCGTCGCTATCCGCTTGGCGCCCGCCGCCGGGTCGATCTGCGGGATGACGACGAGCAGCCGGTCCATATGCCGCTCGGTGGGGGCAGCGCCGATCCATGCGAACGCAAAGGCGCGGTGGTCGGTCGACAGGGGAATGATCGTGTTCGTCCAGCCCCGCCCTGAGCGGGATGCCATCGTATCGCGCAGCGCGTGGCGCAAGAGGTTGTTGACGAGCGAGTTCGGGCCGGCGAGGGCGCCATGATCGAGGCGAACCGGGTTCTTCGCCAGAAGCATCTGCCGGCCGGCATCGTTGGTTTCGAGGACGCGCAGTTGATGGTCCACGGCGAATGCCGGAAAGGCCAATTCCTGCAGGAGGGTGTCCAGGCTCAGGTTTTCGTGTCGCCGCTGCGTGAAGCCCTGGGTCGTCGCCCAGATCACGCTTGCCGCGCGGGATACGCAGACCATCTCCGTGGCCGAGAGAGAATGCGGCCGCCAGCCCGCCAGGAAAATCAGATCATTCCCGTCGCTGGCGGGCAGGCACCCTGCCACCGCGTGCTCGGCCTCGTCCGGCTCCTTGCCGAGCAGTTCCGCGACCAGCGCATCGGTCGAATCGACGGCGAACAGACCGCTGCCCTGCCAATCCGGCCTGCACACCAGGCGCGTAATCACATCTGCCGATGGCTGCACATCGCCGTCAAAGCCGACACGAACCGCCGCGACGGCGAAGCCGCTCGGCCGGGAAAGCGTCAGGACAAAGCATCGCTTGCATTCGAGCAGTCCGAGCATCGCCCGTCCGAAAGCTTCCAGAGCGAGAAGCGTCGCGGCTCTGCCCGGCTGCGCCGGCGTGGTGGAATCGTCCCGCAACATCGAGGCCTCCTCAGTCGCATTGATCCCCCGCCGTGTTGGTCAACTCTCCTTGAAGGCGCGCTGCATGCGCAGCATCAACGGCTGCAGCAGGTATTCCGCGAATGTCCGCCGACCGGTCTCTATGAAGATCTCGACCGGCATGCCCGGCTGAAGCGAAGCGAAATAGGGAGTGAGCTCCGGCGTTTGCCGGAGGTCAACCTCGGCCTTGTAGAACGACTTGCCTGATCTCGGTTCGATGAGCGCATCAGCCGTAACCATCGTGACGGCGCCGGTCAGCATGGGCGTGCGTCTGGAGTTGAAGGCGAGAATCCGCACGCGAGCCGGCTGTCCGACCCTTACCTCGTTCCGATCGCTCGGCTTTACCTCGCCCTCGACGATCAGACGATCCTGCATCGGCACGATGTCGAGCAGGGTTTCACGCGGATTGAGGACCGCGTTCAGGCTGCGCGTGTTGAGGCCGACGACCGTGCCCGCCTCAGGGGCGCGGATCTCGCTCCGACTGAGCATGTCCCGCGCCGCCTCTATTCGGTGCCGCGCGTCGGCGATCCGTTCACGAGCGGCGTGGCTCTGCTTGGCGACATCCTCGAGCCAGGTGTTGACGGTTTGTCGACGCCTATCCTCCAGCTCGGCGATCTTGCCTCTTGATTGGGCCACCGACGATGCATTCGTCGCCATCTGGGCTTCGACATCGGCTTCCGCTCGCTTGAGAGCGAGAACTTTCGGTCTTCGCGCCAGCCCCTTCGCCAAGAGAAAGTCTGAATCCTTGATTTCCTCCTGGAGGTAGGCGAGCTGTCGCCCCAAGCCTCCAGAACCGCTCTGGAGTCCCCGGATCGCCTCTTCGAGCTGCAATATCTGCTGATCGATGAGCTTGCGCTCCCCTTGGAGCGAAGTGGCCCTTGCGGCGAATTCGGAAAGCTGGGTCGCCATTGCAGACCGCGCCTCCCTGCTTGTCGTATTGGTTTGCAGCTCGTCGGGGAAGGAAACCTCGGCAGCGCCAGCCTGTTCCGCCTCCAGGCGGGCCACCGTCGCAAGATCGGAGAAGAGCTTCGCTTCGAGGACGCCGAGATTGGCTTCGATCTGCGTCGTGTCGAGCTGGGCAAGGAGCTGACCACGCTCGGCCTGCTCGCCTTCATGGACAAGAATGGCCTTGACGATCCCTCCTTCGAGGTGCTGCACCGCACGATGCTGGGACAATACCTTGACCACGCCGGGCGCGATGACCGCGCTCGCAAGCGGCACGGTTGCAGCCCAGATGCCGAAGATGCCGAAGAGAAGGATCACCAGCGCGGCCCCCCAGCGGACGAGGGAGGCGGTGTCTGACCGGGGAAGCTCCGGTACCCGGTCCAGGTCGGTGCTTGCGGCCCGGATCAGCGCGGCGGGCCGGCCGTCCTGCGCGACGCTCAGCCCACGCGACAGGGACGGAAGGTCGACGGCAGGCATCAGCGCCTCCTGTCAACAATGTCGGACCTGACCTTCTCACTCGGGACAGGATGTGAATGCCGCATCGGCGTGGCGCCGGCCATGGTCTGCGGGAGCACCTGGCAGGGAGGCCCGAAGGCAACCTGGGCGCCGTCTCGCAAGAACAGAATCAGGTCCGCCACTGTGAAGAGCCGCGGGCGATGCGTGACGATGACGAGCGTCGCTCCCCGCGCTTTCGCCTCGCGGATCGCTGCGCACAACGCCTCCTCGCCATCCGGGTCCAGATTGGAATTGGGCTCGTCCAGCAGGATCAGCTTGCGCTTGCCGAAGAGCGCGCGCGCCAGTCCGATGCGCTGGCGTTGCCCGCCTGAAAGCTTGTTGCCATCCCGGCCGATGTCGGTCTCATAGCCGTTCGGGAGAGACAGGATCATCTGATGAGCGTTGGCTTGCCTGGCGGCACTGATCACGTCCACATCGGTTGCCGTTTCATCGAAGCCGGCGATAGCCTCCGCGACCGTGCCACCCAATAATTCGACATCCTGCGGCAGGTACCCGACGTAGCGTCCGAGTTGATCCGGATCCCAATGCTCCAGGGAGGCGCCGTCCAGACGAATCGTGCCCGTCGTCGGCTTCTCGAGGGCGGCAATCATCCGCAGGAGTGTCGACTTGCCCGCACCGGTCGGGCCGATGACGACGATGACGCTGGCCGGGAGGCAGCGGAAACTGATGCCGGCCAGGATAGATCGCCTCGCATTCGGGTTGCGAAAGGTGACGGCATTGATGTCGAGCGCGCCCAGCGGAGGCGGCAGGAGCGTTCGGCCCTGGCTTACAAGGGCGGAAGCGGCGGCGCTGCTGACATGCCCCCAGGCATCGCGCGCCGAAGTCAGCGTGCGCAAGCCGGCGACGAGTTGCTCCATTGGCGCCAGCGTGCGGCTGATGAGGATGGAGCTTGCCATCATGCTTCCGCTGAGCACCTCGTTCTGCAGCACGAGCCAGGCACCGGTCCCGATAGCGGCGACCTGAAGCACGATCCGAATCGCGCGCGCGACGGAGGCGATCAGGGCCACGCGCTCATTCGCCTTGACCACGGGCACCAGCGCGGCGTCGTTGAGCCGGAGGAATTCGCGGATCGCCCCATGCGTCCACCCCATCGCACGGACGAGATTGGCATGAGCGACGATGCCGTCCAGCGCACGCTGCGCGCGCAGGGCGGTGCCCGAAGCCTGCACCAGCTCGGCGCGCGCCACGCGCCCGCTCACAAACGCCAGGAGGAGCAGGAGTAGGGAGCCGATCAGCGCAATCGTGCCGTACCAAGGGTGAATCAGGAAGAGCACGGCGACAAAGGCCGGCAGGAAGGGCGCGTCGATCAGGGTCGAGGCGGTGCCGCTCGACAGGACGTTTCTGAGTTCGCGCACCCGCACCATGTCGTGAGTGCCGCCCTCGTTCCGCTTAGCCGAGTCCGCAATCGCGGCCTTGAGCACGAGGGGCGCGAGCAATCTCTCGAAGCCGACCGCAAAGCGACCGAGCAGGCGGTTGCGCAGGATATCGAAGCAGGCGCTGAAGCCGAGCGCCGCGACGGCAAGGCCCGTCAGCCCGACGAGCGTCTCGATATTGCCGCTCGTGATCACCCGGTCGAAGACCTGGATCGAATAGAAGGGCAGGATCAGCAGCAGCAGGTTGATCGCGACGCTGAAGACGACGACCCACAGCAATGAACGCCACCCCGGAATCGCCATGAGAAGCCTGCGACCTCTCAATATGGCGGTGTCGGCGGTGACCCTGGTGCGAAACCCGGAAGTCGTGCGGCCTGCAGACGCGTCGGACATGTGTCCTCGGACTGAAAGAAGCGTTTGCGCGATATGGCAGGAGGATGACGCCGACTCGGACAAGCCGATTCACGGACGCGATCATGCTCCGGCGCAATGGAGCGAGGCGGGAGGCAGCCTTCAGATCGCGCCGTATCGCGATTTCACCTGAAGCTGTCGGCCTCTGGCCGGGGGCGGCGAGCCCCTGTTGCACAGTCGTGTTGCTATCGAGAAGTTCTTCAGCGCCCACGCCACCGCAGCCATGATCTCGCCTCCCTTGATCCAGCACGCCCCCGTCGTGGATTGCCGCAAACACCGGGCTCGGCCGGGCGCCGCTTTGCTGCCACGGAAGGCGGCCCGAGAGCGGACAAGCGACGCTAGGGAAGCTTATCCTCCGGCATAATCCCCATTTGGTGACAGAAACGGTTTGAGGCGATGAACGCCTGCAAGTCTCGCGATCTGAGCATCCTGGACACCCGGGGCATCCGTGCCTTTGCGTCGATCGCCACGCGGAATCCATTCGACGGCGATTTGTTTTGATCGCTGCGCAAGTTGCAGCGTCTAACGCTCGGATTCTCGAAGATAAAACCAATTAGACTTGCGAAATGACGACAGAATAGCGTCGGCGTCGCCGGCTTTTGTCTCCAAATGGGGATTGCGTCGCCCCCCTGTATCTCCCTAGCTTCCGCCACCTTCGCAAATCTCTCGATCCGTAACGATCGATACCCGGCGCACGACAGCGCATGGGCGGTCGCTTGCCTATGCGAGGGCCATCTGCAGCAGGGAGAACTGCCATGGCGATTATCAATGGTACACCCGGCGACGATATCATCCCCCCTCCCGATACCAGCGGTGACGACATCATCCATGGCTTCGCCGGCAATGACACGATCGACGCCGACGGCGGCAATGATTTCGTCAGCGGCGGAGCCGGCGACGACAATATTCTCGGCGGCGTCGGAGACGACACGCTGGATGGCAATGCCGGCAACGATACGATCAGCGGTGGCGACGGCGACGACGTCGTCAACGGCGATGCCGGCAACGACATCCTGTCCGGCGACGCCGGCAACGACACCATCAGCGGCGGCGCCGGAGACGACAATATTCTCGGCGGCGTCGGCAACGACACCCTGTCCGGCGATGCCGGAAACGACACGATCGGCGGCGGTGACGGCGACGACGTCATCAACGGCAACGCCGGCGACGACACCCTGTCCGGCGATGCCGGCAACGACACCCTCAACGGCGGCGCCGGCAACGACACCATCGATGGCGGCGATGGCGACGATGTCCTGAACGGGGCGGCAGGTGCCGACACGCTGAACGGAGGGGCGGGGGTCGACACGATGGACGGCGGCGCCGGCAACGACACGCTGAATGGCGATGCCGGCGACGACGTCATGAGCGGCGGCATCGGCAATGACACGCTGAACGGCGGCGACGGCAATGACGTCATGAATGGCAACGCCGGCAACGATACGATGAGCGGCGATGCCGGCAACGATACCATGGAGGGCAATGCCGGTGCCGACGTGATGGATGGCGGTGATGGCGACGACAACCTGAGCGGCGGCGACGGCGACGACACCCTGGACGGTGGGGCAGGGCTGGATACGCTCAGTGGCGGCGACGGCGATGACACGCTGAGCGGCGGAGCGGGAGCGGATACGCTGAATGGCGACGCCGGCAACGACGAGCTGGCTGGCGGCGACGGCAACGACACGGGCAATGGTGGCGACGGCGACGACGCCCTGGCCGGAGGGGCCGGAAACGACACCCTCTCGGGCGACGCCGGGGACGACGAGATCAGAGGTGACGCCGGCAGCGACGAACTCCATGGCGGCGACGGCAACGACGAGATCGACGGCGGCAACGGAGCCGACAACCTGTACGGGGATGCTGGCGACGATCTGCTGACGGGCGGTGCCGGCACCGACACCTTCCATTTCGGTGATGGCGCAGACACTCCGTTCGGCGACGACGAAGTCACCGACCTCAATGCAACGGACGAGGACACCATCCAAATCGACGTTGCCGACCCGACGACGGTCTCGGTGACGGTGGATGATTCCGGCTCGAGCGTCGTTCTGGATTTCGGCTTCGGCACGATCCAGATCGACGGCGTTTCCGGCGGCGGCACGTTCACATCGATCGACGACATCAACAACGCGTTGGGATACGACGCCATCACGCTCGTGTGACGTCGCCTTGCCAAGGGTGGCGGCGAACCGCGGCGCCACCCGCCGCGAATCTCGGCCTCGCGTCCCGCGGAAGCCCATTGGCGTCACGGTGCGGTGTTTGCCACATCATGACGCCGGCACGGCCGGGATTTCCGTGCGCGGGCAGCCGTTGCCGACCCCATGCAGGTCCGGACGGAGCGCCGAGTCGTTTGCGGGTTTCTTCCATCTCGGCGTCGCAACGGACGCTCTCGAATCGCGCTCGCGGCCTCGCCTCGGGAAGGCCCTTTGCCTTGAGCGATTTCCCACGGTCCCCAGACTTGAACACGTGCTGCAAGCCGGCCGGATGTTTGGCTCGAAGGAGCAGGTTCCGTCTCGCGCATGGAGGCGGTCAGACATCTCGTCTCAGCCCCCGGCGCAGCGTCCCGGTATGGCAGTTGCAGGAATTTTGCTTGAGACGCCACGGGCTTAGAAGGAAACCAGCGACTTGGAGATGCGCTGGCGGAAGGGGTGGCGGCATGGTGTTCATCCGGTAACGTCCGGTCACGTCTGAAATGGCCAGCAAACATAAGCACTCTCGGTTCAGATTAGTACTTGAGTCGTCCGGCAACGTCCGACAAAAACCGAGGGTGCTTTATGGGTCAGACCGGGGGACAACATGGCTAAGACAATCAATCGACTGTCAGTGACGAAGATAACCAAGGCGCTTGAGCCGGGCATGTATCACGACGGTTCGGGACTATACCTACAGGTAGGTCCGACAGGCGCCAAGTCATGGTCACTCAAGTACCAGCTTAACGGCCGGGCGCGTCAGATGGGGCTTGGCCGGTTCATCGACTTCGGGCTGGCCGAAGCACGCGAGCGCGCCCGGCTGGCGCGTCAGAAGGTTGCAGACGGAATTGACCCGATTGACGAGAGGGCGATCACGCGCAGCCTAGCTGTAGCGAACGTCATCAAGGCGACGACGTTCAAGCAGGCGACGGAGAAGTACATCTCCGCACATTCGGCGGGCTGGAAATCCGTGAAGCACGGGGCGCAGTGGTTGGCGACGCTGACCACTTACGCGTTTCCGGTGATCGGTTCGCTTGACGTGGCGCATATCGAAACGTCGCACGTCCTGAAGATTCTCGAACCGATTTGGACGACGAAATCTGAGACCGCAGGACGCGTCAGGGGTCGGATTGAATCGGTGCTCGATTGGGCGAAGGCCCGGCATCTTCGCACGGGCGAGAACCCTGCGAGGCTGAAGGGTCATCTTGACCACATCCTACCGAGCCGCGCGAAGATCGCGAAGGTGAAGCACCATGAAGCGATGGCGGTCGACGACCTGCCGGCGTTTATCGCCAAGCTGCGAGAGCTGACCAGCGTCTCGGCGCGGGCGCTTGAATTCTGCATCCTGACAGGCGCTCGCACGGGCGAAGTCATCGGCGCGACGGAAAGCGAGATCGACAGGAATGCGAGCGTCTGGGTGATACCTGCGAACCGTATGAAGGCGGGCAGGGAACACCGAGTGCCGCTCTGCCACCGGGCGCTCGAAATCCGGGCAACGGTCCCGAGGGAGGCCGGCAATGCGCATCTCTTCTGCGGTGCGAAGCCTACGAGGGGTCTGAGCAACATGGCCCTGCTTGAGCTTCTGAAGGGCATGGCGCCGGGTCTCACCGTGCACGGGTTCCGATCGACCTTCCGCGACTGGGCCGGTGACCGGACTTCGTTCCCGCGCGAAGTGATCGAAGCTGCCTTGGCACACGGGCTGAAGGACAAGACTGAAGCAGCCTACAGACGCTCAGACGCTCTCGAAAAGCGGCGCAGGCTGATGCAGTCGTGGGAAGATTTCCTTAGCGCCCCGACGGCCGACACTGCTGCCCCCGGTGGCAACGTAGTAGCGATCCGGGCTTGAACGGGGTCTCGGATGATGACCATACGGAAGACGTATCGGCGCTAATCAGCCGGGAAGACATAGGGGCAGCATTCACACGGGTCGTCCTATCGGGCGGCCCGTCTGCGTTTAGGCGTATCGCTTCGATCCTGCATCGTGATGCGTATCGATCGGGCTTCCGTGAAGTAGTATTAGGCACGATATTTCAGCAAAGAGACGTATCTCTGCAAAGTGCAGAAATAGTATTAGGCATCGCGTTGCTTCCATAGCGCCGGTACTCTGCTTGACTTCCCGAGCATTATCGGACCATTTATGGCTTCAACACAACGGAGCCACGTCATGTCGCAACAGAACACCTTTATTCGCCTACCCGAAGTGCTTCGTCGCACAGCGCTAACTCGCACCACGCTGTACGAACTGATGCAGCGGAAGGAATTCCCGGCGCAGGTAGTTTTGTCGCCGCGTCGGGTCGGCTGGATTGAGCATGAAGTTGACGCGTGGTCAGCGGCCAGAGCCGAGAAGCAGCGCGGGGCTTGCGCGGCTTATCGACCGGACCTGATCAAAGACACCGTCAAGGCTGCGCTCGCCGCGCCTGTCGTCCCGCCTGCGCTTATCGCTGCCGCGCGCGCCCTGATCGCTCAGGTCGACGGGGCCGAACCCTGATCATGAGCCAGGATGATCTGAACGCGGCTGCGCTGGCGATGGTGGCCGAGGCCGAGAAGGAAGCGGTCAAGGCGTCAGCGCGCGCTACGCAGTGGGACAACATCCCGCCGTACCTTCGCACGCTCGACCAGTGGTGCTTCTACACGACGAAGAAGCTGCCACGCTCGCTGTTCGCTGCACAGAACAATTGGCGACCATGGCATGAGCCGGATGACCGCAACGCCGCTCGGACCAATGACCGGTCGTCGTGGTGTTCATGGACAGCGCTGCGTGCTGCTCCGGCAAATGAATTCCTAGTCGGACCCGGATTCTACATTACGGCCGAGGATGACGTTATATGTCTCGACCTCGACGACCCGGCCCGCACCCTGACTAAAACGTGGTGGTGGGAGACGGTCACGCCTGCGGTGCGGGCTGAGCGGCTTGCGACAGCGTACTGGTTCATGAACCGCATTTATCGCTGGGCATGCGCTGTCGGCGCGTGGATGGAAACCAGCATGTCCGGCAACGGCGTGCACATATTCGTCCGTGGCCGCATGCCATTTCCGCGTTACGAACTGGCCTTTGGCGGCTCGGTATACGGCGCCCGGCAATACGTCGCTTTGACGGGGCGCAAGCTGCCGGGTTCGGGCGCTGACCTGCCGCTCGCTGAAGCCGCGCTGGTCGCACTTCTGACTGACTTGGACTGGCGCGGCGTGCTGAAGAGCGTCGCCGTTGAAGAGGGCGGGCCGAGCACGCTTGAGCGGACGACCGAGCTAGGGCGCCGGCTCAACCTGTCAGACGCCGAAGTGATCGCAATCTTGCTGAAGATCAACAAGCACTCGCACCGGTTCCTGCACGGCGGGCCGGGTAGGAAGGGCGATTGGTCCGAGGACTATCGCGACCTGCTCGGCGACCTCGACAAGATCAGCGGAGACCCGGAACAGGTCAAACGCATCCTCTTCGGCTCGCCGTGCCTCCTGAACGCGGGGTTCAGCGAGCGCCAGGATCAAGACGGACGCGTGACGCGGGGCAGGGACCGTATGTCGGCACGCCTGCGCCTGTTTGACGAGCAATTGGCGAGCTGCCGGACCGGAAATCGATCGAAACTGGAGGAACGCCAATACTTGCGGGAGCTGACGCAAGAGTTACGCCGACAGAACGGACTAGCCTGAACGTATTTCCACCGGGACGCCATGACCCCTAACTTAGACGGGAGTACCATGACCACGATCACCGAGACCAAGACCACGACCAACATTGACAATTCGTTCTTCTGGGCACTGGCCGTGACGCCATTGTTTGGCATTGTGCAGGACAAGGTGATTTACCGCGCAATGGTCGGGATGCGGGCTGATCAAATCTTCCTTGTGCAGTTCTTCGGCTACTCACTTCTGGCGTTGCTGTTCTGCTACCTCGACACGGTGAACTGTCGGGTTGCCGGTTACGCGCCGAAGTGGGGAGCCGGGCTGCTTCTCGCGCCACTGTACATGTTTCACCGCATCAAGGTGACGGGTTCATCGCACCTACCGATGCTCGTGTGGTTCGCATCGTTCGTGACGGCTCTCGCCTTCGCGCCCTGATCGCCCCCGGGGGCAGCTCGACCAGCCCTCTCGCCAGCCCTGACCCGGCTGGCGAACTCATGTTTTTCCCTAGCAGAACTAGGCGAACTTGACCGGAGAGCGCCGAAGGGACAGTTTTCGTGAGCGCCGTAAACAGCATCGAGAAGGTTAGTTACAATGAAACGCGGTATCGCACACCCTGCTACAGAAGTAATTCGCAAAGCCTTGAATGACGACGCACGTTCTGCGGGCGCGATAGCAACTTTGTGTGGTCTTGACATCCGTTCGCTGCAATACTTTGCGAACGGTAAGCAGGAAGGTCTGTATGCTGGTGCATACGAGAAACTAGTTCCGGTAATCATGCCGGGATACGGGTTCGGGTTGTTCAAGCTCCCCGACCAACAGACCGATGACCAGAAACGAGAAGAGCGCCCCGCTTGCGACAGCGGGACGCTCTGAGTTGTACCAACAGGAAGTGCCACCACCAAAGGCGACCCCAAGCAGGTCAAGCTTTTGGGCACTTCCGGCGATATCTCAAACGGAAAGTTGCCTGCCATGACCGCCGTGTCCCCCGAAGCCATCGCCGCCAGCCTGACACCCGAGCAGTTAGCGCAGGCGCAGGCGCTCGCCGTCAGCATGATGCAGCAGGCAGTCGGGGTCGAAACGCGGGTTGAGCAACCGGCGCCGATCACGACTCTACCAGCACCAGCGGAGCAGGCGGAGGGAGGAGAAGTGGTGCGGTCCGAACCGTGGACCTACGAGGCTTCCCGCGCAAATATTCTTCCGACCGTGGTTCGGCAGACGCGATATGAAGCGACCGTCATGGGCGATGAATTTCGCTACGGTGACCCCACCGATCTCTGGGATATGTTCGATCCGCCGGAAATCCCGCGAGGGCTGCTTCCGGCCGTGATTGACGACTTCGCTGCGACCAACGCGCGAATTCAGGGGTCGTGCGTCACGTCGATGACCATGGCGGCTTTCACCGTCGCGGCCAACGTCCTGCATAAGGACTTCCGCGTGAAGGTGAAGGT
Source organism: Allobosea sp. 05L423 (assembly GCF_056397745.1). Classification (NCBI taxonomy): domain Bacteria; kingdom Pseudomonadati; phylum Pseudomonadota; class Alphaproteobacteria; order Hyphomicrobiales; family Alloboseaceae; genus Allobosea; species Allobosea sp. 05L423. Next base: position 509,431 of record NZ_JBFTOA010000002.1, read on the forward strand.
GCACGACAAATGGTCTGAGCGCATCTGCATTTGGACCGGGCTGGTAGGTCCGCCATCAGCGAAGAAGTCGCCAATCATTTCGGCATGCCGCGCGCCTGTTACCTCAATTGAGAGGCAAGAGGCCGAGCGCTTCAACCCGCTGTGGAGCGCCTATGAAGACGCATATGAGGCTTGGCGCAAGAGCAAAGGCAGCGCTGACTCAGAACCAGCCAAACCGCTCAGGCGCCGGCTTCTCGTTGAAGACACCACGACGGAGGCGTTGCAGCAGGTTCAGCTCGATACAGGCTCGCGTCTGTTCTGCATCCGAGACGAGCTGAGCGGCCATTTCGCCGCGATGGATCGCTATAACGAGCGCAACGGCGGCTCGCCCGACCGTGCCTACTGGCTGGAGACGTTCAACGGCGGCGGCTTCATGTCGGACCGCATCAAGCGCGGCATGGGCCGATACATCGAATGCAACATGGTCGGCCTGCTCGGCGGCATCCAGCCCGACAAAATCCGATCGGTGATCCAGACGGCCGAGGATGACGGCATGATCCAGCGGATGATTCCGATCATCATGCAGCCATCGACACTCGACATTGACGAGCCGGATTACGGCGCATCAGACCGGTTCCGAGAACTGGTAGCTAGGTTGCACGAACTCAGTCCGACTTGTCTGGTCGTGGGTTCCGGGGAAATGCGCTTCGACCATGGCGCGCAGGCAGTTCGCAATGACTTCACTGCGTGGCTCCACGGCATGAAATATATCGAGGCTGAAGACCCCAAGCTCGCGTCCCATATCGCGAAGTACGGCGGCATCTTCGCGAGGATGTGCGGCGCCTTTCATTTGATCGAACGGCATGCGGCTGCTCCTGGCCTGCTGCCACCGGGGGCCATTCCTAACTTGATCAGCCAGGATATCGCGAGCCGGGTATACATCCTCATTCGCGATTACCTGCTTCCGCATGCGCTGACCTTCTACCGAAGCATTGCGACCAAATCGACCCGACAGGCGAACTTAGAGACGATAGCAGAACTCATCCTTCACCGAGGGTTGACGAGGCTGGTACCAAGAGATTTCCGAGGAACGAACCTGCCGTCTGAAGAAGTCCATGCGATTTGTAAGCAACTTGAAGTCAAGGGATGGCTTCATAATATCGAAGGACCACGCAAGGATAGCACGGCCTATCTGGTGAACTTGGTCTGTCATGAGAAGTTCACGAAGCGGAAGGAAGAAGCCTCCATCCGGATAGCTAAGGCTCGTGATGCGATTGCCGAGGCCAAGGCTGGGATGCGCTCGAAATGAGAGGCGCGCCGGGATGCTTGTCGTCAACTTCGCATCATACTCGCCTGCATTTGCGGTCGACATCATACGCTTTCCGCAAAATGGCCGGACCGAGCGTCCTGACTGTCCTTCGCGCAGGCGATGTAGAGAGACGACTTGCTCTCCCTCCCTGTTTTCGGCCGGTTTCCCCTCGCGCCCGCGAAAGGCCGTTCAGGACGCTTATAATGTCTGACCGCCGAGCATGCAGAAAAGATGCGGATTGCGGCCGAAAAGCCGGCTGTTGGCGAGACCACTGACACCCCGGTGGTCAGTTCACCAAAACAACCATGTCCCGGCAAAGCTGGGCAACCGAAGAACAGCGCGCGGCGCGAAGGAGAGAAGAGATGGCACATAAAATCGAAGACGTGATCGAAGATGCCGCATTGGCCGGCGATACAACAGCGATGCTGGCCTTCGCAGTCATGGATGCCGGGAAGCGCATCGCCAGAGAAATCGACCGCCTTGGTCTCAACAATGCTGTCGCCGATGGTCCTCCCGGCCCGCTGGAGATGATGTGTATTCAACAACGCGATATGCAAACGACGATGGACAGCATCGCCGGTTGTTTCGAGCAATTGGTCGCGACGAAGACAAAGACGTAGCTCTTCACCGGCAGCCCCGATCTGTCCACTTGGCCGAGCGCGGGACCGGGAGAAAAATGCTCCACCAGCTTCCGAACGGCAGACCAGCGTTACTATCACAATCGCGAAACGGCTCGCCGCAGCCCATGAATGGACCCAGACATGACCAATCAGGTCACACGAATTGACAATGTGCGTAATGGTCCGACGCCAGACCATGACCGTCGTCTCGCTGAAGAGGCGCGGCAGGCATATTACGAAACACGCATGGCCGAGTACGAAATCTTCCGGCTGATCATGCGCCAGTTGGGGCAGGCGGTAACCATCGAGGACGGTCTGAACGCTCTGACGGATGACGAGCAGATCAAGCTCATCGTCATTGGCCGGAAGGTGAAAAATGGCGAAGCACTAGACCCGTTCGAGCGCATGTTGCTCGACAAGGCCGGGCGACACGCCGAACAACTTAGTAAGCGCCTAAGCAGCAAGAGTATTCGTATGACTGGCGCCAGCCTGACTCAGCTGCTGATCATCAAGGCGAGTAGCCCGGCCTATGATTTCGACAGGCAGATCAAGGCGCAGAAGATACTCGCAGATATGCGGCGCGCTGATCCGAACCTGACCAAAGCGACTGCGGAAGAACTCCTGTCGCTGCCTTTGACCGATGCTTACGCCCGCGTCGCCGAACTTACGTTCACGGGGGCGCTGACCCGCGAACAGGCTGACTACGCCCTGAAGGCGCTCGACTACCGCACAGCAGCCGTCAACGTCGATCTGGCGAGCAAGTATCTCGGTACCGTTACCGGGAAGCCTGCCGAGACGGCGAAAGACCCTTACGAGGCTGACGGGTATGAAGACTAAACTGAACCCGACCGCACAGAAGTCGCTACGCGCCAGCCTAGCATCAGAGCATGCCCGCCTTAATGCACGCGGTATCGGTATCATGCGCTTCAGCGAGGACGGTACGCCGCACCCGGCTAATGACGATCCCGAGAAGGTGCAGCACGTTCTCATGGTCTCGGCCGTACCGTCAGGCCGGTTCCTGTTCCTGCCGCTATCGCCTGTCACCCGTTCAGAGCCGCTCGGCCGGCCCCGGCGCCCGAAGCTAGTCGACGCCCCGCCAAGTCCGGTGCCCGAACGCTCGGCGCCGACAGCGGTCACCCAGGAGGCGCCCCGATGGCAGCCCCCGGAAGACCCAGACGCCGCCTTTCTTGCCAAATACGGGATGTGACCATGTTCAGATTATTCGGCGCCAAGCGCCCGGCCGGCGAACCTACCGAGTTAGACGAGCGTAATCGTCAACGAGGGGGCGCTGATCGTGGACTGCCAGCAGATACCGGCGCCCGCTAAGGATTACGCGAGGCAGATATGATTGGTCACACCCTGATGCCGCCTGAAGCCTCATGCTCCGACCGATGGTCCAGCGCCAGCGCGGTGCCGCGCATCTGGAAGGCGCACGGGCTGCAGTCGCATCGCTGTCGGCAGTTCAAGCTGGCCAAAGATCCGAATTTTGTGCGGAAGCTGCGCGACGTGGTCGGCCTCTACGTTGAGCCGCAAGCCCATGCCATCGTGATGTCCGTCTATGAGAAGAGCCAGATCCATGCGCTCGACCTCACGGAGCCGGGCCTACCTCTGAAGAAGGGCCGGCCCGGCACCATGACCCACGAATACAAACGCCATGGCACCGCGACCTGTTCGCCGCGTTAAACGTCCTCGACGGCACCGTCGACCGCAACATGCAGCGCCATCGGCACCAGGAGTACATCCGCTTCCTCAACGCCATCGAGGCTGAGGGGCCGGCCGGCAATATCGTCCCCGTGATCCTCGACGACCACGCCGCCCATTAGAGTCCGAAGGTCCGCCGATGGCTCGGTCGGCACGACGCCGTGTGTCCGAGAGGGCTAGAACTTGTAGAGCAGCCGCCCGACAACCTGATTGGTGCTCAGTTGCTGCTTGAAGCCGATGATCCCGAGTCCGCCAACGCCGACCGGATAGGTGTAGGTATCCTCCTCGAACTGCGAGTACCGATACTCCAGACCGGCGATCCAATTGTTCGTGATGGCATATTCGGCGCCTGCACCAAGCGTCCAGCCAACACGGGCGCCGTCACCCGCGCCATAGGAATAACCTGTCCCCGTCACCGTCGACTTGGCCTCGGCCAATGCCAGGCCGCCAGTTGCGTAGATCATGAAGCGATCAAAGGCATAACCGACTCGCAGCCTGGCCGAGCCTACCCAATTGGTATGCGCGGTGATGAAATCGCCGGTTAGCGCGGTGAAGCGCTGCTTGCCGGTGATGAGGGCTGCGCCGTCGATCTCGCCGCCGAGGACCAACTGACCGATCTGGTAGTTGTAGCCCGCCAGCAGGCCGACCGCAGCGCCGTCCCGGTTCAGACTCGGCAATGAAGCAACGGCAGCCCGCCCGGCGATCACGGCGCCCGGCGTCAGTTCGGTTCTGGTCTGCGCCCAGCCGGCCTGGGCACCGACATAGAAACCGGTCCAGGTGAAGGCGGGCGGCAAAGGAGCAACAGGTACGATCCGCCGAGACGGCAGGTCGGCGGCCTGCGCGGTGATCGAGCATGCTGCGAAGGCAATTCCGGCAAAGATTTTTATAGTGCGGAGTGGCATATCGAATGAATCCTTTGAGATGGTGGAGAGACTGGGGCTATGCAATATTGATATGCACGCGAGGTTTCTCTGGCTCGCGCTCGTTCTTTTTCAGCACGGCCCGGTCCCGACCTCAGTCGCCTGTCGGAGCGCCAAGCGCGTAATCCTTTTGCAACTGCCGGCTCGTCGACGGATAAAGCGACTGACATTCTGCCCAGTAGAAGGTATTGGGCTGCCGGTTGGCCGGATCAGCACAAATCGCGGCAAGCTGCTCTTGCCTTGATTGCGAAGTTTGGCAGCCTGCAAGGATCAGTCCGAGTGATAGCGCAATCCCGACTGAGATATATGGGCTCATGACGTTCTATCCTGGCTGAGATTGGAGCTACCCGAAATGATTGCCGATGCTTCAAATATTTACTTCAGGTGAATTCCGAGCTTGGCGCGCTCATCCTTGAACACGACCGCAAGCGCCTCGATTATCTTCTTATCGGGATTGGCTTTGCAGTAGACGATGAGCTCGTGCTCGACGACCTTGCCCTTCTTCAGGTCAAGGAAATGCTTCTTGGCGAGGCCGTTATACCAACCGCTATACCAGGCAGAAAGTGCGTCGGCGTCCTCCTGGAAGGTCGCGGCGAGTTGCGCGCAGGTCAGGGCTTGAACATCGATGAAGCCTTTGGCGTCGACATAGCTCGTGAGCGGAACCTGGGCCGTCGCCGAAGACGAGGCTGCGCAGACGAGCGAAAGCGCCACGGCAGCGAAAGTTTTGGACATAATGATCTCCTGTTTGAAAAGGTAAGAGCCGCAGGTATTGAGCGAAAATGGCAAGCCGATCATATTAGGCGACCCAGTTTCGGGTCGCCTTGGCGATAATTCCGATTGAATATTATGCCGAAATTTGTAGACGGCACGGTAGACAACCGCGTTATCGCAATGACCTTGCGACTAGGGAGCGTGCACCAAGTCTTTCGTCTACTATCAGACCCGCTTCACACCCGGTGGCTGCCATGTTCCTGTGCCCGCCGGCAGGATCGAAGGCGGTGCAGGCTTCGGCCAATAGAGGCGCATCACGAGATAGATTTTATCATCCGGCGCCGGAAGCCAGTTTGCCTCCTTGTCGGCGCCAGGGCTGTCCTTCTGGAGGTACAGCGTCAGCGAACCATCCGCGTCCTTTTTCATCGCGGACAACATCGGAGAGTTTATCAGGTAGCGATCGATCGGATTCTTCACCAGAAACTGGCTCTTTCCATCATACATCGTAACCGACCAGAACGCATTCACTGGCGGCAACTGGCCAGGCGCGAAGGTGATGGTGTATTTGTGCTTGCCGCCGTCGAGCGGCTCACCGGTCGCGTCCGTTCGCGTGTAGGGGTACATGGCTTCCACGGCATCGTTGCCGAGGAGGCCGCCCTTTGCAGAGCCGGCTCGCATCACCCAATCGCCGTTATAGAAGACCTCGTCGCCGAAGAACGAGCCGATGTTCCAGCCGTTGATGTTCTTGTTTCCACCGGCCAGCCATTTGTCGACTTTGCCATTGCCTTGCTTCATGGCCACCAGGATTTCGGCCTTGTGCTCGAACGACAAATCCTTGAACGCAAAGGTCTTGGCGGGGCCGATGCCTATTTTCGCAAGCTTCGCGCGAACCGCCTTGTCCCTTGCCGTCTCGGGGACGAATTGCAGGGCGGCGTCGAGATACTCGAAGAAGTTATGCCTGATCCCGGCGGTGCTGGCGGGAACGAAGGTGAGCTTGGGCGCGGCGGGCGGGGCGGGCTGCTTGAGGAAGGCGGAAAGCGGTTGCCCCTTGTAGCCGGCCTGGACCTTCTCAACGTTCGGCATGTCGCCGGGATTGAAAAGCTGGGTGCGGAAAATCGCGAGCGGGAACGGCGTCGTCGATGAGAAGACCTTCTTGATCCCAGCGGGCGTTCCACCTTTCCAGTCCGGCCCGACGACCAGATAGTCGCCCGGCTCGGTCCCCGTGGCGCGCGTGCCGATATAGCCGAAGTTGTAAGTGTTGCCGTCGATGAGCTGGACCGAGTAATAGCGCTCCTTTTCGATCGCCGGCACCGAGATCACCATCGGTTCAGCCCGCAAATCCATCCAGATGAACGAATAAGGGGTGTCGCTGTTCGGCGTGATGATTGCCGTGTCCGCCGGGGTGGCGACATGGTTCAGGTTTTTGATTTCGTTGAATGGGGCCTTGAACTGTCCCGAGTTCCTGTCGACGGCGAACTCCTGCATCACCGCATAATACATCACCAGCGGCAGGCCGTAGATGAAGCCTTCTTCGGCGATGTCCTTGGCCTCGAACAGGCTGGGCCACTCGGAATTGTTCTGCTCAATGACCGGGGGGGAGACGATGTCGGCCTTCGCCATCGTGGCCGTGAGCGCCGCCAGCGCAGCAGAGCCAAGCAGATCGCGTTTCGTGATCATTTGAACACTTCCTTATGGTTCGCAGTGTTGTGGCTGAGCGCGCATAGGTAGCAAGATGAAGTTACGCGACGTCGGCGATGATTGACAATGCAGGAACGGCCAATTCAGAGCCGCCTGTATGTCGGCGTTTGGCGCGACCACGACATCCGAGAGGCGCCCCATGAGCGGCTTGTTCGCCCATCATTTCGGGAACAGGAACTGGAGCTGGGCCCTCAGCTGCCAATCGGCGGCGCCGCTGGGCTTTGCGACATTGTAGTAGGCTGCGAGCTGCGCATTGACGGGCTGATGGCCAATCTTGAATACGCGCCCAAAACCGCCTCCGATGGGCACCGTCCAACGATCGCCGTGGTCAGCCTCCCAGTTGGCGGTGATGACGGGGGACGATGTCAGGTACCAGCCGCCGTGGAAGTTGTAGTTCACAAAGGGCTGCAGCGTCATTGCGTTGACCGTGCTGCGGTTGTTCTTGCCCGCGAAGGACCAGACATTGTTGACGAGGACGCCGACAACCCAGGGTCCCTCGATTGCCAAGGCTACGAAGGCCGGCCCCGCCGAGTACTTGCCGGACGTGAGGGTCTTGTCGGTGCCGGTGGGGAGTACGACGGTCGGCCCGATGCCCCAGATGATGCCGTGAGTTGGCTGCTTCGGCGAGAAGAAGAAGCTGGGATTGATGTCGCCGAGGCCGAACTCGCGATCGCCATTCACCGTCAGGGCCGGCTGCGAGATCACAGGCGTGATCCAGCGCGTGATCAGGTTCCAGTCCTTGCTGAGCGTGATCGGGATCACGGGCTGGATGTTGAGGACATTCTGCAGCTGCTTGTGCGGACCGACATTGAAGTTGAAGTTGTTCTGGAACGGCACGCTGATCATGTCGGCAACGGGATTCTGCGCTGCTTTAGCCAGATCGCCAGGGCTGCCCGTTGAATCTTCCGCCAGCACCACTCCTGAGCACGACAAGGTCGCGAAGAGTGTCAGTATGGCTAGCCTGATCAACGTCCTCGCGCTCACGGCCCGAAATTCCCCCAACTATAATAAAATTGACGACGACGAAGGCCGGTTTTCCCGTTTGCCGGCGCCACTTATACTGTGCGACAAAGCAGCAATCGGGTTTCGGGACCACTCATTTTGCGCCAACCTTGCAGTATGCCGGAGCGTCCAGCTCGTGGCTGAGATCCCAGTCATCTCGAGCCACATCCTGCACGGACTGCCGGCATTCCTGCGTCATGAAATCGGGGAAAGCGCGCTTCTACGGGCAAACCGCGCGGCGGGTTTCGATCTTGAGCTGACCGAAGGCCGCAATTGCTTCATCCCCCATGCCGCAGTCCTCGGCTTCGTAAATGCCGCCGCGAGGGCAGCTGGTGAGCCCAATCTCGGGCTCCTGATCGCGCCGATGATGAGCGCAGGCAATTACGGCAGCTTCGGGCGCTACGTTCTGGGGGCCGATACCCTCGGCCAATCCATCCAGCGGGCCATTGCGGCGCTGCCTTATCACAGCACCCATGACAGGATGTCCGTCGCCGTCGTCGGGGACGAGGCGCGCTATAGCTACGTCTTTGCCTTGGCTGGCCACACGGGCTACGACATGATCGCCGGAGCGGCTGCCGGCGTTCTGCTCAGCGTCCTCAGGGCTTATTTGCCTTTTGACTGGCGGCCACTGCGCGTCGAGCTCAATATCAACCGGCCGCGCCAGATCGGGCTGTTCGAAGATCTCTTCCAGTGCCCCGTCCTGTTCAACGCGCCCGCCGTGACGATCGTCATGGAACGCCACCTCTTGTCGGCTGCTCCCAACCGTGGGGCATGGCCCATCGTCACCATCGAGGACGTGGCCCGAGACCGGCCCGGCGGCGCTCCACGCGATCTGCTCGACGTCGTCATGGAGCAGGTCCGGGCTCAGGTCCTCACCGGCAGCGTATCGATCGATCGCGTGGCGCGACCGATGGCTACCAGCGTCCGAACGCTGCAACGTGAGCTAAGTCAGGCTGGCACCGACTTTCGCAGCCTGGCGAATGCGGCAAGGGTGCAGCGGGCCACCGAGTTGCTCAGGCACACGAATGGCTCGATCACCCGTGTGTCGGCAGAGATGGGATATTCCTCTCCAGCCAATTTCGCGCGCGCCTTCCAAAAGGCGACCGGCCGAACACCCCGGGCGTTTCGCTCGAAAATCTAGCATAAAGAGTTCCGGGCATGTCCAAGCCTGCCGGCATTGCCGAAACTCGGCGATTGGTATGCGACCTACGCGCTTGGGCCATCTGCAACGATTTGCGCCTCAAGCGCCACAGTACCGAAGTGAACGAGGCAACCGGCATTCGCCTCCGGCGCAGACACCCTTGACCTCATCAGGAGGCAAGTGTGTAGGCGCTCCTGACGGGCGCGAACAATTGACCCGGGCTCAGACCATGCCACGAGCGCCGCGCGCTCACCACAAATGCAGCGCTGGCAGCCGCCCCTGAATGACCTCCCGCTGTCGGAACTGGAGTGGCTGATCTCGCTCGCCCGCAAAACTGCGTGATCCTCCGACTGAACGGCTATCCCCGGTAGGCGATTTGGCGACTACCGCCCGGATGGCCCACGAAAAAGACCCCCGTTCAGCGCCGCAGGAGCATGAAATGCACATGAACACCAACCAAATTGAATTGCTCGCTACCGTCATGGCTGAAGAAGCGGTGCGAGTGCAGCAGGCTCGCGCGCTGAAAGCATACTGTGCCGCGTTGCTGATCGTTGAAGAGCGCACGGGCGATGACCGCGCTGACCGCTCTGTGTCGCTCGGTACTCTGATTGATATCGTCGGCTCCGGGTATGTTCACACATTATACTTCGCTGACAGGCTCGGCATCCTGCCTCGGAGCGGCGATCGGTTTTATGTCCGACCGCTGAAGGAGATGAGCCTACAGATGTTCGGCGCCCCGGCCACACTCGGCGCGTCACATGCCCCCGGTGGCATCTCCCTTAAGCACTAAGGAGACAGCACCGTGAACGAGATTGAGAGCGCCGAACTGAACCGCCACCCCCGTGATACCGACGCAGTGCTGGCCTACGCCTCCAAGCATAAGAGTGGTGCTGTCGCGATGGATTACGTCCGCCACGCTATCCCTTGGACGAACAGCGGTCTGACCGAGGAACGTCAGCGAGCCTACGTCCTGGCTGTCTGTGAACATCTGGTCAGCGAGGGCCGGATGATTCGCCGCGACAATGGGCAAGAGGACCGCTGGCTTCGAATCAAGTACGGCGTGCCGGGCATCGTCATGGATTTCCCGACCGCAGAGCAAAGCCGGGCGAACCGCAGACGTCAGGCAGCGAAAACTGCCTGAACGCGTTACCGACGAGCTGCTTACAAGCGGAGGTTCCAGCCTCTGTTGTTTCCATCCACAACAACTTTGGGCGCCAGCTTGACTCCGTCCGGGACGGTTCCCTCTGCTATACTTTGCGGCAGGGGAACGACAATGCCAACCAAGCTCAAGATCAAAATGGGTCACATCGAGTTTGAGTACGAAGGCGACGCAGTCTACGACAATGAGGCTGTAAAGGACCTCTTCAGCCATATCGAGTCGTTGGCCGGCGCGGCCCCTCCCGGCACGTTCGACGGCCTGGCTCCGCTAAATGATTCGGACAATGGAGAGGAAGGCGCGGACGACACTGCCGATATTGCTAACCTCTCGGTGCAGACCGTTGCAGCCCGCCTCAGCGCCAAGTCTGCGCGAGAAGTTGCACTTGCTGCTGCGGCCCATCTGCAAGTTTGTCAGGGTCGAAAGAGCTTCAATCGCAAAGAATTGCTTGCCGATATGCAGCAAGCCCACGGGTACTACCATCAAACTATGAGCTCAAATCTCAGCAAGACGCTGCAGGCGCTCGTGGTTGGGAAGGTACTCATGACGATGACTGGTGATCAGATGTCTCTGTCTGCGAGCGAGCTGGCGAGCTTGAAGGCCCGAATTGCTCAGTCCTGACGAACTTAAACTCGCCCTCCAGCGCGACGGACTTTCACGGGCCGATAAGGTCCTTCTCGTCATCGCGAGCCTCAACCAGCCGGTAAAAAGCCCTGCCATCATGGCGCGGGCGGTGGAATCCGGCTGCAATATGAAGACGTGGAACATCGCCGTCATTCTGACGAGGGCGAAGGGCACAACCCTCAAAATGCCCGTGGGCTACGAGGTATCGGAGAAGGGTCACGCGCGGCTCGAAGAACTCGGTGTAAGCAAGCTCCCGCCCGCCGCCGCGAAGATCGCCCAGGACCTGCGTAAGCACTTGGCCTCCATCAAAGACGATACGACGCGCGCCTTCGTAGCTGAGGCTATCCAGTGCCACGAGGCGGGTCTCTATCGGTCCGCCATCGTAATGTCGTGGCTCGCTGCGGTCGGCGTCCTACAGAACGAGGTTGCTACTAACCATCTGGCAGCCTTCAACGCCGAGGCGAAGAAGGTCGATTCGAAGTGGAAGGTAGCGGCGACCACGGACGACCTCGGACGCATGAAAGAGTCCGACTTTCTTGACCGGATCGCAGCCATCGGGATGGTGGGCAAAAATGTGAAAATGCAGCTCGCGACTGGCTTGACCCTGCGAAACGGCTGTGGACACCCCAACAGTTTGAAGGTCGGGCCTAACACGGTCGCCGCCCACATTGAAATGCTGCTCCTCAACGTGTTCGATAAATTCGGCTCCTGAAGTTCCCGCTCTCGGCTAACTGCGCATCCCCGCAATGCCACCATGTTCGGAAGAATCAGGCACCAAACGCCCGATTGCATCCGGGGGTGAATTGGGGGTTCGTGGGTCAGATACCCAGACAATCCTAGGAAATATGGAGTTCTGGCGGAAGGGGTGGGATTCGAACCCACGGTGGGCTTGCACCCACGGCGGTTTTCAAGACCGCTGCCTTAAACCACTCGGCCACCCTTCCGGCCATGGTTCAATGCAATCGGGGCTGCCGATTTGCAAGGGGCCCGTGAGGCGTAAAGCGCAACTTCCCGATAAAACGAACATACATCCCGATCGCAATCCAAGCGCCGGGCCTTCGTCGTCGATAGTGGCGATAAGGTCACTGCCGGTGGAAAAAGTGGCGAAGTTCTGTCGGGCCGGTTGACACCCGTCACCGTTCGAACACCTTTGTGCCCGCTCAAAGGCAGGGACGTCCTGTTCAGCGAATCCTCAACGCAGGTATTTCGCTGTTTAACGATCCCTTAAAGGAATTGACCGAAAACTCGGTCAAGCCGTGCATGCGGCCTGGGCGAAGCCGTGGTTTTTGGCGCAGAAAGCGGAAGAGCAGAATGATGCGAGACGCTAGCCTTTCGGCCAAGGAGCTCCCCTCCAGCGTGACCGGATCGCCTCCAGCGTCTTCTTCCGTCTCGTCCATTGCGCGTCTGGGCTGCGTCGTGCTGGCCGGGCTGTTCGTCGCCAACTGCGCAGGCAATCAGACTGCGGGCCGCCGCTCCAAGGAGATCGGTGCCTTCCCGCAGTGGAAATACGGCCCCGCCAGCCCGCGCGTCGTCGCGGATGGCGAGGAGGTGCCAAAGGGGGGCGGTCGCCAGCTCGTCGGCAAGGCCTATTCGGTCGCCGGCAAGCGCTACGTGCCCTACGAAAAGCCGCTTGGCTATTCCGCGGTCGGCATGGCCTCCTGGTATGGCGAGGCCTTCCACGGCCGGCGCACGGCCAATGGCGAGGTCTATGACCGCAACAGCATCTCCGCCGCGCATCCCACCATGCCCCTGCCGGCCTATGCGCGTGTCACCAACCTTTTGAACAATCGCTCGATCATCGTACGCGTCAACGACCGCGGCCCCTACCACGGCAATCGCCTGATGGACGTGTCGCAGAAAACCGCCGACGCGCTAGCCTTCCGCCATCTCGGCACCGCGCGCATCAAGATGGAATATCTCGGCCAGGCTTCGCTCGCCGGCTCCGACGATAATCTCCTGCTCGCCACGCTCCGCACCGACGGCAGCCAGGCGCCGATCCCGGGCACCAGCGCACGGACGATGGTCGCCAGCACGGAAGGGGTCGCCACCACGCGCACGCGCAGCGCCGATATCGACGCCCCGGCCCCAGCCCCGGTGGTCGAGCTCGAACCTGCTCCGGCGCCCGCGATCAGCCAGCCTGTCGCCCAGGCCTATGCACCGCAGGCGACGCGGACGATCTCGCCCTCGTCGCCGGTCATGGCGACATTGGCCTCGGCCGGTCCCGCGGCTGCTGAAGCCACGCCGGTCCGTGCCGCCCCGCTGCCGCCGAGCCGGCCTTTCGATCTCGATACCATCGCCAACGCCGGAAAGCCGGTTGCGGTTCCGACGGCACTACGCTCCACGCTGCCGCCGCCGCGCGCGAGCATGGCCCGCCTCTTCACGGCGCCCGAGAAGGCTCCGGCAGAGCGCCTCGCCAAAGGCCATCCGCTCAACCAGGTGGCTCCCCAGACTCTTCAGTCGCTAGCGCGCAACTGACGCCAATCGCCTTGACCTGATACCGGGCGCTCTGCTTCACATTGAGGCATGAGCGCCTTTTGTCGTCCCAACCCGTATGCCGCGGCCACGCCGCCGGTTCGGTGGCTGGTCGCTCGCCTGCTTGTCCTCTTCATCGCGCTGGGGTTTGCCGCTGCGGTCCAGGCGCAGAGCTTTCAGTCGCAGGCGCCTTTCGCTGTCCTGCTCGATTCGGATACCGGCGCCGTCCTCTACGAGAAATCGGCCGACGAACTGATGGTCCCGGCCAGCATGGCTAAGCTGGCAACGGTGCTGGTCGCCTTTCAGGATATCAACGCCGGCCGCTTGTCTCTCGACAGTGAGATCGGCATCTCCGAAAATGCCTGGCGCAAGGGCGGCGCGCCCTCGGGCGGCTCGGCGATGTTCGCCATCGTCAACAGCCGCATCAAGCTGTCCGACATTCTGCAAGGCATCATCGTTCAGTCCGGCAACGATGCTTCGATCGCTCTCGCCGAAGCCATCGCGGGGGATGAAGCGACGTTCGGCCGAATCATGACCGAGCGGGTCCGGGGGCTCGGCTTGACGAAATCCGTGTTTCGGAATGCGACCGGCATGGCCGACCCGCAACAGCGGGTGACGGCGCGCGAGCTCGCCTTGCTCGCCGACCACGTCATCAAGACCTATCCGGAACTCTACAAGATCTTCGGCCAGCGCGAGTTCACATGGAACAAGATCAGGCAGCAGAACCGCAACCCGCTGCTGACGATGGATATCGGCGCCGACGGGCTGAAGACGGGGAACATCGACGAGTCGGGCTTTGGCCTCGTCGGCTCGGCCGTCCAGAACGGTCAGCGCCTGATCGTCGTCGTCAACGGCCTCAAGACGGCGCGGGACCGGGCAAGCGAGGCCCGCAAGCTGCTGGAATGGGGCTTTCGCGCCTTTGAACGTCGACAGCTCTTCGCCAATGGCGAGATCGTCGGAGAGGCGAGCGTCTATGGCGGGGAAAAGGGGCGCGTCGGGCTGCGCAGCAAGGGCGCCATCAGCCTGCTCCTGCCGCGGGGCAGCACTGAGCGCCTGGCTGCGCGCATCGTCTATCGCGGCCCCCTAGCGGTTCCAGTCCAGGAAGGGGCGGAAGTTGGCCGCCTCATCGTGACGCGCGGCGATATCAAGACCTTGGACGTGCCCCTCTACGCGGCCGAAACCGTGCAGGCCGGCACGCTGCAGAGCCGCGCACTCGATGCGCTGTTCGAGGCCACGACCGGCTGGGTCCGCAAGGCGCTGGGCCGGAGCTGAACGGATCGACATGGACAAGGGACGTTTCATCACCCTCGAAGGCGGGGAGGGCGCCGGCAAATCGACGCTGGCGCGCGCGCTGGCTGCGCGGCTCGGAGACGCCGGCTTCCCGACGCGGACGACGCGTGAGCCCGGCGGCTCGCCCAAGGCCGAGGCCATTCGCGAGATGATCCTGGCCGGGCAAGCCAAGGACTACGGCGCCTTTGCGGAGGCCCTGATGTTCTCGGCCGCGCGGATCGACCATATCGACAGCCTGATCCGCCCTGCGCTGGAAGGCGGCGAATGGGTGATCTGCGATCGCTTCATCGATTCCACGCGGGTCTATCAGGGCGTGCTGGGCAAGATCGATCCGATTCTGCTGGCCGAACTCGAATCCGTGACCATCGCCGGGCTGATGCCGGATCTCACCCTGATCCTCGATCTCGATCCCGAAATCGGCCTTGCCCGCGCCGCAAAACGTCGTCGTCCGGGGGAGGCGGTCGATCGCTTCGAGGGCGAGACGCTGGCCTTCCATCGCAATCTGCGCCAAGCCTATCGCGACATTGCCGCCCGCGAGCCGCAGCGCTGCGTCGTGCTCGATGCGACGCTGCCGCCCGAGGCGCTCGCCGAAGCGGCATGGAAGGCGGTGGGCGAGCGCCTTCAGATCAGACCGGAAGCGTGATGCGAGAGACCAGCGACGAACCCGACCGGCTGCCGACCGCGCCGCATCCGCGCGAGACGTTGAGCCTGATCGGCCACGAGGCGCAGGAGCGAGCCTTCCTCGACGCCGTCACGTCCGGCAGGATGCATCACGCCTGGCTGCTMGGCGGGCCGGAAGGCATCGGCAAGGCGAGCTTCGCCTATCGCGCGGCGCGCTTCATGCTCGCCGCTGGCGATCCGAGGACGCGGGCGGCGCAGAAAACCGATCTCGCCATGCCCGAAGGCGACCCCGCCTCGCGGCGCATCATGGCGCAGTCGCATCCCGATCTGCATCTGCTGCGGCGGCTGCCGAAGCCGGACGGCAAGAGCTACACCAGCAACATTCCCGTCGATGCGGTGCGGCGCGTGATCGATCGCTTCGGTGCGAGCGCCGCCGAAGGTGGCTGGCGCGTCTGCATCGTCGATTCCGCCGAGGATATGGAGCGCTCCGCCGCCAATGCACTGCTGAAGTTGCTGGAGGAGCCGCCGCCGCGGGCGCTGTTCCTGATCGTCGCCCATGCGCCGGGGAGGATGCTGCCGACGATCCGCTCTCGCTGTCGCCTTTTGACCTTCGCCCCGCTCGATGAGGCCGGTGTGATCGAGGCCGGAAGCCTGGCGCTCGCGCGCATGGAGGCGCCGTTCGACGCCTCCGCATTGCGCCGCGCCGCGGGCCTCGCCGAAGGCTCTGTGCGGCGGGCGCTGACCTATGTCGATCCGGAGACGCTCGCTCTGGTCGAAGCGGTGAGGGCGCGTCTCGACGCGTTGCCGCATGTCGATACCCCGGCGTTGCTGGCCCTGGCCGAGGATGTCGCCGGCAAGGCCGGCGAGCGCGATTTCGCGGTGATGATCGAGACGGTGCAGGGCTGGATCTCCGATCATCTCCACGCGCATGCTGCAGCGCAACCGGCGCGCCTTGCACCACTTGCCGAGGTATGGGAAAAGCTGGGACAGCAGGCGCGAGAGGTCGAGACCTACAATCTCGACCGTCGACCGCTGGTGATGACGATGTTTCATGATCTGTCGGCTGCGGTTTCCCGCTCGCGCGCAGCGTGAAGCGAAGCTCTCGGACAGACGATGGCAACCGCCCCGAAATTCTACCTGACGACCGCGATCCATTACACCAACGGGCCGCCGCATATCGGCCACGCCTATGAGATGGTGGCGGCGGACGCGATCGCGCGCTTCAAGCGGCTCGACGGCTTCGACGTCTTCGCCATGACCGGCACGGACGAGCACGGCCAGAAGGTTCAGCGTACGGCGGCCCAGAACGGCCTGTCGGCGAAGGAGTTCGTCGACAAGATCGCGGCGCGCTTCCAAGAGATGGAGCAGCGCCTCGGCTGTTCCTTCGACCGCTTCATCCGCACCACCGACCCCGACCACGAGGTCTCGACCGACGAGCTCTGGCGGCGGATGGAAGCCCATGGCGACATCTATCTCGCCAAGTATTCCGGCTGGTATTCCGTGCGCGACGAGGCCTTCTACGGCGAGGAGGAGACCACCCTCCAGCCCGACGGCACGCGGCTGGGAGGGCAGGGCACTCCGGTCGAATGGGTCGAGGAGGAGAGTTATTTCTTCCGACTCGCCAAGTACCAGGACGCGCTGCTCAAGCTCTACGAGGATGTGCCGGACTTCGTCTCGCCCGAGACACGGCGCAATGAGGTCGTCTCCTTCGTCAAGGGCGGGCTCGAGGACCTGTCGATCAGCCGCACGACCTTCGACTGGGGCCTGCCGGTTCCGGGCGACCCGAAGCACGTCATGTATGTCTGGGTCGACGCGCTCAACAACTACCTGACCGGAACGGGCTTTCCCGATCCGGCGAGCCCGCGCGCGCATTACTGGCCGGCCGATGTCCACATCATCGGCAAGGACATCGTGCGCTTCCACACGGTCTACTGGCCTGCCTTTCTAATGTCGGCGGGGCTGCCGCTGCCGAAGCGTGTCTTCGGTCACGGATTCCTGCTGAACAAGGGCACGAAGATGTCGAAGTCGCTCGGCAACGTCGTCGACCCCTTCGACCTCGCCGCGACCTATGGCGTCGACCAGCTGCGCTATTTCTTCCTGCGCGAGGTCTCCTTCGGCCAGGACGGCAATTACAGCCACGATGCCATCGTCGGGCGGATCAATGCCGATCTCGCCAATGATCTCGGCAATCTGGCGCAGCGCTCGCTGTCGATGATCGCCAAGAACTGCGAGGGCAGGGTGCCGCCTTGCGGGGCGCTGACCGAGGCGGACGAGGCGATGCTCGCCATGGCCGACGGCGCGCTCGCCAAGGCGCGGACCGCGATGCTCGATTATGCCCTGCATAACCTGCTGGCCGATCTCTGGGCTGTTGTCGCAGAGGCGAACCGCTACTTCGCCGCCAACGAGCCCTGGCGCCTGACCAAGACCGATCCGGCGCGCCGCGACACCGTGCTCTACGTCACGATCGAGGTGATCCGGCAGGTCGCAATACTGGTGCAGCCGGTAATGCCGGAGGCGGCGGGCAAGCTGCTCGATCTGCTCGGCGTGCCCGCCGATGCGCGCAATTTCGCTGTGCTCGGCGAGGCCGGCCGTCTGGTCAGCGGCACGCCGCTGCCGGCGCCGAGCGCCGTGTTTCCGCGCTACGTCGAGCCCGAGGACGGTCAGGCCGCGTGATGGTCATCGACACACACTGTCATCTCGATTTCCCGGACTTCGCCGCGGAACTGCCGGCCTATGTCGCGCGGGCCGAAGCCGCAGGCGTCAGCCGGATGGTCACGATCTCGACCCGCGTCGCGCGTTTCGCGGATTATGCCGCGATCGCGGAACGCTTCCCGTCGGTCTGGTTCTCGGTCGGGACGCATCCGCACAATGCGCATGAGGAGCTCGACGTCACGGCCGAGCGGCTGGCGGAGCTGTCGCGCCATCCGCGCTGCGTCGCCATCGGCGAGGCGGGGCTCGACTATCACTACGATTCCAGCCCGCGTGATGCGCAGGCGCAAGGACTGCGAACCCATATCGCCGCCGCCCGGCTGACGCAGCTTCCGCTCGTCATCCACGCCCGCGAGGCGGATGACGACATGATCGCGATCCTGCGGGAGGAAACCGGGAAGGGCGCCTTCCCGGCCATCCTGCATTGCTTCACGGCCGGCGAGGCGCTCGCCATGGCCGGCGTCGAACTGGGCTTCTATGTGTCTTTCTCCGGCATCCTGACCTTCAAGACCTCGGAAAACCTCCGCCGTATCGCTCGGATGGTGCCGCGCGAGCGCCTGCTGGTCGAGACGGACGCCCCGTATCTGGCCCCCGTTCCGTTCAGGGGCAAGCGCAACGAGCCGGCCTATGTCGTTGAAACGGCGAAGGTTCTGGCGGATGCGATCGGTGTGTCCTTCGACGAGGCCGCACGGATCACCAGCGAGAACGCCCGGCACTGCTACTGGAAGATGGACCACGCCGCGCCGGTCGCGCAGGTCGCCTGATCCGCGCCATGACGCTGACGGCTACGATCCTCGGCTGCGGTTCCTCGGGCGGCGTGCCAAGGCCGGGGTCCGGCTGGGGCGCATGCGACCCGAGCAATCCAAAGAACCGCCGGCGGCGCTGCTCGATCCTGCTGACGCGCTCGGGGCCGGACGGCACCACACGCGTTCTGGTCGATACCTCTCCGGATCTGCGCGAACAGCTGCTGTCCGCCGAGGTGGAGGCGCTCGACGGCGTGCTGATGACGCATGACCATGCCGACCACCTCCATGGCATCGACGATCTGCGCGCGCTCGTCCTGCATATGCGCCAGCGCATCCGCATCTATGCCGACACGACGACGCAGGCCTCGCTGCGCTCACGCTTCGGCTATCTCTTTGAGACCCCAGCAGGCAGCTATTACCCGCCGATCCTGGATGTCGATCAGATCACGGCTGGCCGCAGCCAGACCATCGATGGCGCCGGCGGGCCGATCGAGGCGCTGCCATTCCGGGTCGAGCACGGGCCGAACTACGAGGCGCTCGGCTTCCGTTTCGGCTCCCTGGCATATCTGCCGGATGTCAGCCTGATCCCGCCAGCGGCGATGGAGACCATGGCCGGCCTCGATGTCCTCATCCTGGACTGCCTGCGCGAGACGCCGCATCCGAGCCATTTCCATCTGGCGCAGTCGCTCGCCGCGATCGCCGAACTGAAGCCGCGGCGCGCAATCCTGACCAATCTCCATGTCGATCTGGATTATGCCGGACTTACCAGTCGCTTGGCGGACAATATCGCAGTGGCGTTTGATGGAATGACGCTGACGATTGCCGGGTAAGGCACCAGTTTCGACACCCAAGACTGTTCCATAATATGTCTTATGCGAATCGCTTATGTGGAAAGCAGGTTCCATTTCCAGGTGCCGCTTGTGAGAGAAATCCGCGAGTTACGCCGGGAGTGCTTTTGGACGGCCGTCGCCTACCGGCATTTCGATCCGCACGAACGCCGCCGGATCTACCCTCCGCATGCCAAGAAGCTGTCGGTTGACGCGATCGCATGTGAGCTCGGTCCAGTCGACGCCGTGATGGAGCAGATCATCGAGGCGCCGGAGCCGCTTCCGGCAGGAGCACGGCTAGCAATCCAGCCACTGCAGCGACTTCGTGGAGAGCCGCAGCGAGACGTCGGTGCCGACCCCGAAAACCGTACGGCCCGACTGAAAGGGCATATCGACCGAGACTTCCGTAGCACCGACGAGGACGCCGTAGCGCATGCTGGAGCCCAGAAACTCGCAGCGGGCGATCCTGGCCGGCAGGGACAGCGCGTCGCCCGCGCCCGTCCCCGGAAGCTCCAGCGCGGCATGTTGCGGGCGGAACAGCAGCTTGGCATGGTCCGGCACCGATGCCTCGCCGGCCATCGGAACTGCGATCCCACCTTCGAGCTCGAAGCGCTGCGCGTCACCGCTGCCGACGATCTTGCCGGCGAGGATGTTCGCTGTGCCGAGGAAGTTCGCGACGAACAGATTTGCCGGGCGCTCATAGAGCTCCATCGGGGTGCCGACCTGCTGGACGACACCGTCGTTCATCACGGCGATACGGTCGCAGATGGTATTGGCCTCCTCCTGGTCATGGGTGACGAAGATCGTCGTCAACCCGAGCCGTTGCTGCAGGTCGCGCAACTCGCGGCGCACCTGCACGCGCATCTTCGCGTCGAGATTGGAGAGCGGCTCATCGAGGAGCAGCACCTTCGGCTCCACGGCGATGGTGCGCGCCACGGCGACGCGCTGCTGCTGCCCTCCCGACAACTGCGAAGGCCTCCGACCGGCCAGGTGCGAGAGCCCCACCAAGCTGAGCGCAGCCTCGACCCGCCGCTCGATCTCGGCCTTGGGAACGCCCCTTTCCTCCAGTCCGA
The DNA here is from genome assembly GCF_056397745.1 of Allobosea sp. 05L423. Lineage (NCBI taxonomy): Bacteria > Pseudomonadati > Pseudomonadota > Alphaproteobacteria > Hyphomicrobiales > Alloboseaceae > Allobosea > Allobosea sp. 05L423. Next base: position 530,030 of record NZ_JBFTOA010000002.1, read on the forward strand.
AGGCGACATTGGCGCGCACCGTCATATGCGGCCAGAGCGCATAGGACTGAAAGACCATGCCGACATCGCGCTTCCAGGGCGGAAGCGATGAAATATCCCTCCCGCCGATGACGATGCGACCGGTATCGGCCTGGTTGAAGCCGGCGATCAACCTGAGCAGCGTGGTCTTGCCGCAGCCTGACGGCCCGAGGAAGGCGAAGAATTCACCCGGCCGGATCGCCAGGCTCACATCCTTCAGCACATGGTTGTCGCCATAGGAGAGGTTGACGCTCTCGATATCGACGGAGACGGCGGGCGTGGCGATCGCGGATGCGGTCATGGTCAATGGCCCTGCCCTCTGGCCTTCTGGCTGCGTTCGATGATGAGATGCGACAGGAAGGTGCAGAGCGCCACGAGCAGGACGGCCACCACGCCGAGCGCCGCACCGGGCCCCCTGCCCGCCGCCGACTGCATGAAGACGTAGAGCCCATAGGCCAGCGGAGCGTCGGAGTTGGATTGCACCAGCATCAGGGTCGCCGAAAGCTCGACCGCCGCGGTCGAGAAGCTCGTGACGAAGCCCGCCAGGATGCCCCCCGTCATCAGGGGCACGACGATCCGGCGGACCGTTCGCGCCTTGGTCGCCCCGAGATTCTCCGCCGCTTCCTCGAGCGAGGCCGAGATTTGCTGCAGCGCCGCGTAGCAGGCGCGCAGGGCATAGGGCAGCCTCCGTATCGCCAACGCGAGCACGATGGTGACCCAGAGCGCCGCGAGCGGCGTACCGTCCGGCAAGGTGATGCCGTAGAATGTCCGCAGATAGCCGATGCCGAGCACGACGCCGGGAATGGCGAGCGCCGCGGAGGCAGCCCAGTCAAGCCATTCGCGGCCGATCAGCTTGGTCCGCAGCACGAGATAGGCGATGGCGACGCCGATCACCACGTCGATCGCGCCGGCGAGCGTCGCATAGATCAGGGTGTTCTTGATGTAGAGGGAGCTTTCGCCGAAGACGCGGGCATAATGGGCGGTCGTGAAGCCATCGGGCAGCGGCGAGAATGACCACACCGTCGCGAACGACAGAACCAGCAGGCCGAGATGCGGGGCCAGCACCAGCCCCAGGATCAGGATGACGATGCCATAGCCGAGCACGGCTTCGCCGCGCGTCATCCTGCGCTTCGTCAGGCCGCCGCCGCCGCGCTGCGTGGTTGCGTAGTCGCGCCCTTTCAGCGCCAGCGCCGACAGCCACATCGCGATCACCGATGCGACGATCAGCACGACGGAGATCACGTAACCCATCGGATCGGCGATACCGATCGAGGTGACGCGCAGATAGGCCTGCGGCGCCAGCATTTCCTTGACGTTGAGCAGCAGCGGCGTGGCAAGATCGTCGAAGACCTTGACGAAGACCAGCGAGGCGCCGGCGAGATAGCCCGGCAGCGCCAGCGGGAAGACGATGCGGCGGAACAGCCGAAAACCCGAACATCCAAGGTTCTGCGCCGCCTCCTCCATGGCCCGATCGATATTGCGCAGCGCCGCGGAGAGATTGATCAGGATGAAGGGAAAATAATGGACGGACTGGACGAAGATGACGCCGTTCAGCCCCTCCATGAACCCGATCTTGAAGCCGAACCAATCGTCCAGCAGCAGGTTGATCGAGCCGTTCCGCCCGAAGAAGAGCTGCATCGCCACCGCTCCGACGAAGGGTGGCATGATCAGCGGAAGGAAGCCGAGCGTCTGGATCAGAACTGCGCCACGAAAGACGAAGCGCGTGGTCAGATAGGCGAGCGGCAGCGCAAAGACCGAGGCCCATGCCACCGACATGGCCGAGACATAGAACGAGTTCCACAGCGAGCGAATGAACAGCTCCGTGCGGACGAAATCGTAGAAGTTGATGAGCGTGAACCCGCCGGAGCCCTTTTCGGTGAAGGCGACGTAGAGCACCGTCGCCACCGGCAGGACGAGGAACAGCAGCAGGAAGATCGCGATGGCGAGCGCCAGCGCGATCTGCCCGGGCGTGGCCGATAGCCTGCTTGCGCGGAGGGAGGCAGCGACTGGGACGGCGGTCATGCGCTCTCGATCGATCGTCGGTGCACCATGTCATCCCGGACCGGCCGCAGCCTTCCGGGATGACGGCATCGGCCGTTACTTCGCCGCCTTGAGCGCTTCTTCGGCCTTGGCCTTGGCCTTGGCATAGTTGTCTCGCGCGAAGCTCGCCCACTGGCTTTCGAGCTGGGCCTGACGGGCGCCCTTCTCCTTGCCGCCGGTGAAGGCGCCCTTGATCTCCGCGCTCGACGCCTGTGCCTCCGTCACCGGCATGGCGGCGATCAGATTGCGGGCCTCGTCGGCCAATGCACGGGCCTGGGCGTTGGGCTTCTTCGCCAGCGCGGCATCCACCTCGTGCAGCACCTTGGTCACGCCCTTCAGATTATCGAGCTGGAAAGAGATCAACTGGTCGAACAGCGTATCGACGCTGGCGGTGCGGGCTTCCGACTTGTCGACATCGAAGCCGATCATCTTCTGGAAGCGTGGATCGGTGAAGGGATTGGGGTAGTCGGCGCCTGCCTTGGCATAAACAGCCGGATTGATCGGAAGGCGCCGAATGCCCGGCTCGAGCAGGACCTCCTGCCCCGTCGACGAGAGCAGGAACTCGACGAAGGCTTCGGCGGCCGCCTTGTTCGGCGCGTTGGCCACGATGCCGACATTAGCCGGCACCACCGTCGTCACGGTGGGGTAGACGAACTTGACGGGAAAGCCGGAGGCCTGGGCCGAGAAGGCAAAGAAATCGATGACGATGCCGACTCCGACCTGGCCCGAATTCACCGCCTCCGGCACGCCGAACGAACGCTCGGTGATCGCATTGAAGTTGCCGGCCATCTCCTTGATGGTGCGCCAGCCCTTGTCCCAGCCTTCACCTTGGAGGATCGTCTCGATCGTCAGATGCGTCGTGCCGGAACGGGCCGGGGAAGCGATCGAGACATGATCGTAGAAGGCCGGTTTCGCGAGGTCCTGCCAATCCTTCGGCTCGGGCAGCTTGTTGGCCTTGGCGTAGCGCTCGTTCCACATGATGCCATAGCCGGACGCCGCGAAGCCGAAGTAATACCCCTGCGGATCGTTGACGGGATAGGAGCCGATCTTGTCGGGTATGCCCGCCGCCTTCGGCTTGTACTGCATCAGCAACTGCTTGCCCTTCAGCACCTCGAAGGCATCGGGCGCTGACGCCCAGAACAGGTCGACCTGGTTGTTGGCCTTGGTCTCTTCAAGATATTTGACGCCGGCATTGGTGTTGCGGTTCTGGACCTCCAGCGCGACGCCGGGAACGGCTTTCTCGAAGGCCTTCTTGATCGGATCCGTGACGTCCTTGGAAAAGGAGGTCACCACCGTGACCTTGCCGGAAGGCGCTTGCGCCGACGCTGCTGAGGCGGCCGCGACGCCGAACGCGACAGCAAGAGCGACCCTGCGGGTAAACATGCCGATTTCCTCCCTCTATGCGCTTCGCGAAGCTCATGCTCGCGAAACACCCCTGCCGCTGTTGTCGCGGCCTTTTGTCATGAGGCTGTCACAAAACCGCGTCGGCTGTCACCCTCGCAATTGGAAGAAATCGACCATCATCAATCGTCACGCGTCCGGATAAGCTTGGGTGGGGCTGCCCGCCTCCGCAGGTCGACGGGCTTTTAGAACGGGCGTCCACGTGCAAGCCTGCGACTTCCGGCCCCCCTTGAAGCCCGTGCATCCATGAGTGCCTCCGCCCCGCCCTCCTCCGACCTCACGCCCCGGCAGCGTGAGATCCTGACGCTTGTCCAGGAGCTCGGCTTTACAACGATTGAGACCTTGGCGGATCGTTTCGGCGTATCGGCGCAGACCGTCCGGCGCGAGATCATCCGGCTCCAGGCCGGCAATTTTCTGCAGCGTTTCCATGGCGGCGCGGGGCTGGCTTCCGGCGGGATCCGTTCCGCCTATGCCCAGAAACTGACAATCGCCCCGGAGGGTAAGCAGCGGATCGGCAAGGCGGTTGCGGACCTCGTGCCGCCCGGCGCTTCGGTCTTCCTCGATGTCGGCACCACCGTGGAGGCAACAGCTCGCGCGCTGCTGAGGAAGCCCGGGCTGCGGGTGGTGACAGCGAGCGTTTCCGTCGCCCAGATCTTTTGCAGCGGCGGCGTCTTCGATGTCGTCGTCACCGGCGGCACCACCCGTGGGGCCAATGGCTCCCTCGTCGGGCATGCGGCGATCACAAGCATCATGGGCTTCCGCTTCGACTATGCCATTCTCGGATTGGGCGGCTTCGACGATGACGGCGCGCCGATGGATTTCGACCTGGAGAAGATCGCTGTCCGCCAGGCGGCAATCAGCCGTGCGCGGCGGACGATCGCCGTGGCCGACCACACCAAGTTCGAGCAGGTCGGCACGGCGCGGGTCGCGGCCGCCGAAGCCTTCAGCCTCGTCGTCGTCGATGCCGAGCCCCCCCTCCCCTTGCGGGAAGCCTGGGAGCACGCCGGAACGAACTGGCTCGTCGCCTGACGGGCTTGCCGCGCCCCGCTATTGCTTAGCCGGCGCTTGCCTCGCTGGTCGATTTTGATCAGGATGGAAGAAATCTTACACGAGCGCCGTTTCAAGAGCGCCGGTTCCAGGGAGGTTGCCATGCTCAGCGCCAAGATCGCGTCCATTTGCCTGTTCGCTCTCGGCTTCGGGCTCGCGGGCCCGGCTCAGGCGCAGGAATGCCCGAATCGGGGCACGCTCGATGCCCGCTACTGCGACGCGAACCGGGACCTCCTCGCCGACACGCCCACCGACGCAGCGAAGCAGAAGGACCCGGACACGCTGATCTTCTCCTATACGCCGGTCGAGGATCCGTCGGTCTACGAGAACGTCTTCGCCGATTTCCTCGCCCATCTGAGCAAGATCACCGGCAAGAAGATCAAATGGTTCGGCGCGGAATCCTACGCCGCGCAGGTCGAGGCCATGCGCTCCGGGCGGCTGCACATCGCGGGCGTCGCCAGCGGGCCGACACCGTTCGCGGTCAATCTCGCCGGCTTCGTCCCGATCGTCGCAATGGCCAAGAAGGACGATTCGATCGGCTACACGCTGCAGCTCATCGTGCCGAAGGACTCGCCGATCAAAAGCATCGCCGACCTGAAGGGCAAGCGCGTCGCCCATGTCGCCCCGTCCTCAAACTCCGGCGATACCGCGCCGCGCATCCTGTTCAAGGAAAAGGGCATCGTGCCGGGCAAGGACTACGAGGTCCTCTATTCCGGCAAGCACGACAATTCGATCATGGGCGTGGTCAACAAGGACTATGACGCCGCCCCGGTCGCCTCCAGCGTGGTCGAGCGCATGGCCGACCGTGGCATGTTCAAGCGCGACGACATCCGCATCGTCTATGAATCCAGCCCGTTCCCGCGCACGGCCTTCGGCGTCGCGCACGATCTCAAGCCCGAGCTGCAGGCCAAGATCAAGCAGGCCTTCCTGAGCTTCGACTTCCTGAATTCCGCCCTCGCCAAGGAGTTCAAGGACACCAAGGGCTTCAAGGAGCTGAGCTACAAGGACGCCTGGAGCGACATCATCCTGATCCAGAGCAACAGCGGCATCACCTATACCCAGGACGGCCTCTCGAAGCTGAAGGGCGATTGATGTCGACGGTCTCAGGGGCTTCGGCCGGCGGCGCTCCGCTGCTGGCCGTCGCGGGGCTCGCCAAGGTCTATCCGACCGGCAAGAAGGCTCTGGGCGGCGTCGACGTCGTCATCAACCGACCGCAGCTTGTCGCGGTCATCGGCTCTTCCGGCGCGGGGAAGAGCACCTTCATCCGCTGCATCAACCGGTTGGTCGAGCCGACCGCCGGCAGCGTCCGGCTCAACGGCGAGGACATCGTCGCGCTCGACCGCAAGGGCCTGCGTGCCGCGCGCCGCCGCATCGGCATGATCTTCCAGGAATACAATCTGGTCGAGCGGCTCAGCGTCATGCAGAACGTGCTGTCCGGGCGGCTCGGCTATACCGGGCTCCTCGCCTCGCTGCGCTATCGCTTCCCGCCGGCGGACATCCAGGCCGCCTTCGCGCTGCTCGACCGTGTCGGGCTCGACGGCTACCACAACCAGCGCGCCGACGCGCTTTCCGGCGGCCAGCGCCAGCGCGTCGGCATTGCCCGCGCGCTGATGCAACGGCCGGACCTGCTGCTGCTCGACGAGCCGACCGCGAGCCTCGACCCCAAGACCTCGCGGCAGATCATGCGGCTCGTGCGCGAACTGGTCGCCGAACGGCAGACACCGGCGATCATCAACATTCACGATGTCGCGCTCGCCCGCGCCTATGCCGACCGCATCATCGGCATGAAGGACGGGCTGATCGTCTTCGATGCCGAAGCCGCCGCACTGACCGATGCCGCCTTGACCCGAATCTATGGCGAGGAGGACTGGTCGAGCCCGCAGGAGGAGGATGAGGAGGCGACCCCCGCCGCTGCCGCCCCGGCCTCGCTGGGCGCGCTGCCATGACGACGGCGCCCGCCGCCTACCCGAGCAATTGGCGCGCGCCCAGCATCTTCGGCAGCCCCGGACGCCGCCTGGCGTTCTGGGCGCTGGTCGCTGCCTATCTCGTCTGGTCGCTCTCGACGCTCAACATCGACACCGCCCGCATTCTGGCCGGGCTGCCGCGAGCCTGGAATATCCTGGCGCGGATGGTGCCGCCGGATTTCGGGCGTTGGCAGCTTCTGCTCACCGGCATGGTCGAGAGCGTGCAGATCGCCATCGCCGCGACCATCATCGGCGCCCTGCTCTCGATCCCGCTTGGCATCGCTGCGGCAGCCAATCTCTCCCCTCGCCCGTTGTATCTCGCTGCGCGCGGTTTCATCGTGGTCGGCCGCACCTTCCACGAGGTCATCATCGCGATCTTCTTCGTGAAGCTCTTCGGCTTCGGTCCAGTGGCGGGCCTGCTGACGCTCGCTTTCTCCTCGGCGATCTTCCTCGGAAAGATGCTGGCGGAGGACATCGAGAACATGAAGCCCGGTCCGGTCGAGGCGATCCGCGCCACGGGGGCGAGCTTCGGACAGACCTTCTTCTACGCCGTCGTGCCGCAGGTGCTGATCAAGACGCTCGGCGTGCTGATCTACCGCCTCGATTCCAACCTGCGCCATTCGACCGTGATCGGCATCGTCGGCGCCGGCGGCATCGGCCAGACGCTCTCCGCCTCGTTCTCGCGCTATGATTTCGACTTCGCCAGCGCGATCCTGCTGACGATCGCAGCCATGGTGGCCTTCGGCGAATGGTTCAGCGACTGGGCCAGGCGGAGACTGAGATGACGGCGCATCAGCAGCCTCCGCGCGGCGGCGCGCCCATGCGCGGCTATCCCGACCGTTGGGAGCGCTATTCGCCGCGCGAGCGCATCGTGCACTGGCTCTGGCTGGCCGGCATCGCCATCGCGGCCGCCTGGTCGGTCTCGGCTCTCGACATCGAATGGGCCTTCTTCGCCGACGCTCACGAGCAGGCGGCAGATCTGATCGCGCGGATGTGGCCGCCGCGCTGGTCCTATCTGCCGCGCATCGTCCAGCCGCTGATCGAGACGCTGCACATCGCCACGCTCGGCACGATGATCGCGATCGTATTCGCCCTGCCGGTCGCTTTCCTCGCCGCCCGCAACACCACCTGGAACCAGGGAACCTGGCTGATCGGCCGCGGCATGCTCGTGCTGTCGCGCTCGATCAATACGGTGATCTGGGGGCTGGTTTTCGTCGCGATCTTCGGGCCGGGGCCGGTCGCCGGCATCTGCGCGGTCGCGGCGCGTTCGGTCGGCTTCATCGCCAAGCTGGTCGCCGAGGCGATCGAGGAGGTCGATGCCGGCCAGATCGAGGCGGTGGAATCGACTGGCGCCAGCACGCTGCAGGTCTATGGCGTCGCCATCCTGCCGCAGATCCTGCCCGTGCTGATCGGCACCTCGATCTATCGCTGGGACATCAATGTCCGTGAATCGAGTGTGCTCGGCTTCGTTGGGGCGGGTGGCATCGGGCTGCTGCTCTACGCCTCGATCAACCAGTTCGCCTGGTCGCAGGCGATCGTCATCCTCATCGCGATCCTCGGCATCGTGATCATCAGCGAGGCGCTCTCGGCCCATGTCCGCTCCCGCATTGTCTGAGCCGCAGGCGCAGACCGTCCTTCTCGCCGGGCTGGCGGAGGTCGCGGAGCGCTACGACGGTTTCCTGCTCGATCAGTGGGGCGTGCTGCATGACGGCAGCAAGCCGTATCCACACGCCGTCGCCTGCCTCGAACATCTGCGGGCTGCCGGAAAAGCCGTCGTCATCCTGTCCAATTCGGGCCGCAGCGGCAGCGAGAACGAGGCCGTTCTCGCGAGCATGGGATTTGCGCGCCGGCTCTACGATCACGTCGCCTCTGCCGGAGACGATGCCCGCGACGCCCTGGCCTCGCGCAGCGAGCCCGCCTATCGCAATCTCGGCTCACGCTGCCTCCTGCTCGCCCGGCCCGGCGAGGAGCATTTGGCGAACGGGCTTGGCCTGACGCTGGTGGAGTCACCGGAGGAGGCTGATTTCCTCTTCGCGATGACCATGGATGCCGAGCGGCAATCCGTGTCCGGCTGGAAGCCGTTGCTCGTGCGGGCGTTGCAGCGTGGCTTGCCGATGATCTGCAGCAATCCCGATCGCCACCGGGTCCATGCCGATGGCAGCCTGCGCGAGGCGCCGGGACTGGTCGCACTTGCCTATGAGACCATGGGCGGCACCGTGCACTATCACGGCAAGCCACACCCGAGAATCTATGCAAGCTGCCTGAGGTCGACGGCTTTGCCGGCGAGCCGGCTTCTCGCGATCGGGGACTCGCTCGAGCACGACGTCGCGGGGGCGGCAAATGCCGGTATCGATGCCTGCTTCATCGCGGGGGGCATCCACAAGGATGATCTGAGCTGGTCGAAAGAGACGGAACTGGAGGCCGATAGTTGCGAAGCGCTCTTCGCCCAGGCGGCGTTCCGGCCGCGATATTGCCTCGCCGGCTTCGCCTGGTAGCGTCGCAGCTCATCGACCCCGGCCAGCCGGTCAGGCGGCCGGGGATTTCACAGAACGGAGCTACTTCGCGGCGCTGGCGTAGGACTGCCAGCGCTTGAGAAACTCGTCGCGCTTGGCCGCGGCTTCATCCTCGTCGATGGCGAAGACCTTGACGCTGTCGATGGCGGGCAGCTCGACATGCTTGGAGACGTCGATGTCGCTGCGGCTCGGCCGGCGGAAGGCGTTCTCCAGCAGTGCGATCTGGGCTTCCTTCGACAGCATCAGATCATAGGCCGCCTTGGCGGCGGCACCGGCAGGCGCGCCCTTGACCAGAACCTGGAATTCAGGCGTCGAGAAGGTTCCCTCGGCGGGATAGAGCAGCGAGATCTCGCGCTGTCCGCCGGCAACATACGCATAGGCGTTCGACTCGAAGGTGAGGCCGATCGCGTATTCGCCCTGGCCGACGGCGCGCAGCACCGTCGAGGCGGCGCTGGAGACCGTCAGGTTGGCCGCGAGCGCCTTCAGGCCGTCCGATCCCAGAAGTTTGTCGACGCCCCAGAGGATCGTGTAGGCGGTCGAGCTGTTGGCCGGATCGGCGATGATGATCTTGCCCTTGAAGGCTGGGTCGAGCAGGTCCTTCCAGGTCTTCGGCGCCGGCTTGCCGCCGAGCTGGTTCTTGTTGACCATGGCCACGACGAGATGGACGTTCGAGGCGGTCCAGAGATTTTCGGGCTGGCGCAGCGCCGCCGGAATCGCCTTGGCTTCGGGCGAGGCATAGGGCTCGAAGAGCTGCTTGAAGGCGCCGAGCGTATTTGCGCTGGAGCTCCAGAACAGATCGGCCTGCGGCTTGGCCGCTTCCGCCTCGATGCGTCGCAGGAGCTGGCCCGAACCGCCGGTGATCGTGCTGATCTTGAGGTTGGGCTGCTTCTCCTTGGAGACGCCGAGCACGGCGTCGACCGCCTGGGCATTGTTGGAGGTGTAGAGCACCACGGTGCCCGACGCGCTCTGGGCAAGTGCCGGGGCGGCGGCCATGCCGGCAAGGCCGGCGATCACGGTGCGGCGGTCGATCAGATGGGTCATGGTCGTTCCTTTCTCTCCGCCTTCCCCTCTGGACGCGGGCGGCAGGCGGCGCCGGCCCGGCCTTGTCGTTCGGTGGCTCTGCTCAGCTCTTCGACGAGAACAGGTCGATCTTGAAGACGCGGGTCGCGACGATGATCGGGATCAGGATCACCGCGACCAGCACGAGGCCATAGGCCGAGGCCGGCGCCATCAGGTTGGAGTCGATCAGCTTGTAGATCTGGATCGGCATGGTCTCGCGCCCGCCGGAATAGACGATGATCGAGGCCGAGAGCTCGGCGACGGTGGTCGTCCAGGTCAGCACCGCGGCGGCGGCGACGGCGGGCAGCATCAGCGGCAGCACGACCTTGAAGAAGGTCGCGACCGGCGGCACGCCGAGGCTGATCGAGGCTTCCTCGATCGAGTTCGGGATGTTGTAGAGCGTCGAGGAGGAGTTGCGGATGCCGAAGGGCAGCCGCCGCACGATATAGGCGAGCACGATGATGCTGGCCGTGCCGGTCAGCGGCAGGAAGCCGATGTTGAAGGACATGATCAGGCCGATGCCGATAATCGTCCCCGACAGGGCCAGCGGCAGCGCCGTCAGATAGTCGAGGGCCGGCGTCAGGATGTTCCGCTTCTTGACGATGAGGTAGCTGACGAGCGCGCTGAAGGTGATGCCGATGGCGGTGGCGGCAGCCGAGTAGAGCAGCGTGTTGATCACCGGGTCGGGCGCGATCCTGACCAGTCGCTCGACATGGGCCGTGGTCCATTCGCCCCAGCGCATCACCGGGCCGCGCGAGACGGTGAAGGCGCCGGCGACGATCGAGCCGAGCGGCAGCAGCGAGACCACGACCAAGAGGCCGGCGAGCGTGCCGATGACGAGGCCCGGCACGCCTCGCAAGCGCTCGGATCGGGCGCCGCGGCCCTGTACCACTTCGTGGCGGCCGCGCGCGACGATCCAGCGCTGGACGAAAAGCACGATCATGACGAGAGCGATCGAGACCGTCGCCAGCGTCGACTGCATCACCGGGTCGGAGCCGCCTTCGGCGACTGCCGCCTGATAGGTGAGCACCGAGAGCAGCTGCACGCGGCTGCCGAGAATGGTGGCGGTGGCGAAATTGCCGACGACCAGCGTGAAGACCAGCAGCGCGCTTGCCAGCACGGAGGGCAGCACCACCGGCAGCATGACCTTGAAGCGCGACTGCGCAGGCGAGGTGCCGAGGCTCTGCGCGGCCTCTTCGAGCTGGACGTCGAAGCCGCGGATCGCCGCGAGCGTGCCGATATAGGTGTAGGTGTAGTAGGTGAAGGTCAGCACGGTGATCAGGCCGGGCCAGCCGTAGAAGCTCGGCATGTCGATGCCGCGCGCGCCCAGCCAGCGGGTGATGAAGCCGTTGTTGCCGAGCATCATCAGCCAGGTCTGCGCGGCGATGACCTCAGGGATCACCAGCGTGATCAAGGGCAGCACCGCGACGATCGGCTTGCCGGGAAAATCGAAGCGCGCCGTGAAATAGGCGAGCGGCACGCCGATCAGCGTTGTCGTGAGCGTCACGGCGACGCCCAGCACGATCGTGTTGGCGATGGCCGCAAAGTATTTCGGGTCGCTGGCGAGCGTTGCCCAACCGTTGCGGCCGCCGCTCCCGAGGCTACCGGTGAGCACGTTCAGGAGCGGATAGAGCAGGAAGACGGCCAGGATCGCCAGCGCCAGTGCCGAGAACCAGAACCAGACAGAGCGAAGCTGGTGGCTCATGACGCAAGCACCAGCGTGCGGGCGGGGTCGAAGCCGAGGCCGACGCTCGCGCCGGGCTCGAAACGGTCATGTGCACCGCTCTGAAGATCCACCGCCAGGACGCGGCCACTGTCGAGCGCGACCTTGTAGCTGGTCTTGCCTCCCAGATATTGCCGGTGTGCGATCCTGGCGGGCAAGGTGCCGGCGCTCCCGGGCTCCGCGAGCAGGATGTCCTCCGGCCGTGCCACGAGCGTCGCGCGGCCGGCCGCCACCGCCGCCGGCGCGCGCGCCGCGATGGCGGTGCCGTCGAGCGTAACGGGGCCGGTCTCACCCGCCAGCCGCGCCGGTGTCTCGATCTCGACCAGATTGGCTCCGCCGACGAAATCCGCCACATAGCCGGTCCGCGGCTCGCGATAGATCTGGGCGGGCGTGCCGACCTGTTCGAGCCGGCCCTTGTTCATCACGCCGATGCGGTCGGACATGGCGAGCGCTTCTTCCCGGTCATGAGTCACGAAGACCGTGGTGATCTTCGCCTCGCGCTGGAGCTCGACGATGGTCTCGCGCACCTGCAGGCGCAGCTTGGCGTCGAGATTGGAGAGCGGCTCGTCCATCAGCAGCACCTGCGGCTGGATGACGAGGGCGCGCGCCAGCGCCACGCGCTGGCGCTGGCCGCCGGAGAGCGCGGCCGGATGGCGGCCACCGAGATGGCCGAGGCCGACGCGTTCCAGAGCCGCCTGGACCTTGGTCTTGATCGAGGCTTCCGGCTGCCTGCGGGCGCGCAGGCCGTAGGCGACGTTGTCGAAGACCGTCTTGTCTGGAAACAACGCATAATCCTGGAAGACCATACCGATGTCGCGCTTGTGCGGCGGCAGATGCGTGACCTCCGTGCCGCCGAAGCGCAGGTGCCCGCGCTCGGCCGGAACGAAACCCGCAATGGTGCGCAGCAGCGTGGTCTTGCCGCATCCGCTCGGGCCTAGCAGGGTGAAGAACGAGCCCGGCTCGATCGTCAGCCCGAGCCCGTCGATGACGCGCTGGCCGCCATAGGCGACGGCCAAGCCCTCGATTGCGATACCCATGTCTCCCCTCTCGAATGGAGGCTCCGGCGGATCGGCGCCGTCTCGGAGCGGTTCAGGCTAGTTCTGCATCGCTCTCCCGACGAGATTCAGCATCTCGCGATGGCGCTCGGGATCTCCCGCGGCCAGGATGCGTTGCCCCGTCTCGCGCGTGATCGGCCGGCCTTCCCAGTCGGTGATGACGCCGCCGGCACCTTCGATGATCGGGCGGCAGGGTGCGAAGTCCCAGAGCTTCAGGCCGGCATCGAAGGACATGTCGGTGCGGCCGCTCGCAAGCAGCCCGAAGCTCATGCATGCGCCGCCCCAGATCCTCCATGCCGTCGCCGCCCGCATGGCATCGAGCGCCGGGCGCTCCTCGTCGTTGAACAGATCGGGGTTGCTGGCGGACAGGATCGCCTCTTGCATGGAGCCACAGCGGCGCGTGCGACAGGGCCTGCCGTTGAACAGCGTCGGGCTTCCCCTCACCCCGACCCAGCGATCGCCGGTCGCCGGGTGGTCGATGATGCCGATGATGGGTTCGCCGGCCTGCATCAATGCGATCAGCGTGCCGTAAACCGGCAGGCCTGCGATGAAAGCCGCGGTGCCGTCGATCGGATCGAGCACCCAGACATGCTCGGCGTCAGGGTTGGCCGGACCCTCCTCTTCGCCGAGGACGCCATGCGCGGGAAATCCGTCGGCCAGCATTTCGCGCAGCCTGCGCTCGATGCGGGCGTCGAGCGCCGTGACGAAGCTCTTGTCGGGCTTGACCTCGACGTCCGGGCGAACGGCGGCCGCCTCCCGGAGGATAGCCCCGCTTTCGGCTGCCATGCGGAGGGCAAAGGCCAGCCATTCCGCCTGATTGTTCTCGATCCGCATCCGCGTGCCCCCAAGCGCCTTTGAAGTCGGCTTAGCATTCGTGCGTATTTGTGGCAATGTGGGATTGTGAGGTTTTTTCAGGCGGCTGTTGCGCTGCTTTCACGAGCGGTGCAATTAACCGGTTCGGGGAGATGCATGGCATGTGGCAAGGGGAGAGAAAGCAGCGAATCCGCGCTCTGCTCGAAACGTTTGGCAGCGTTTCGGTCGAGCGGCTGGCCCACGAGTTCGGCGTCTCGCATGAATCGATCCGCCGCGATCTGGTGGCGATGGAGCAGGAGGGCAGTCTGCGGCGGGTCCATGGTGGGGCGATCAGCGTGACCACCGAACAGGATCCGTCCTACGGGGCTCGGTCCTCTGTCCGCCTGAAAGAAAAGCGCGCCATTGCTCTCGCCGCGATGGCCTTGATCAAGAGCGGGCAGACACTGTTCCTGGACGGGGGCACGACCACCGCGGCGCTGGCCGAGGAACTCAAGACCGTACCCGAGCTGAACATCCTGACGAATTCCCTGCAGGTCGCGACGACGATGGCATCGACCCAGCAAAGGACCGGCAGCCGAGTCTTTCTGCTCGGCGGTTCGATCGTGCATGAGCTGCCAGAGACCGGCGGCGCATCGACGATCAATGACATCTATCGGTTCAAGGCAGACCTGGCTCTCCTGTCGCCCTTCGGCGTCGACATCAATGGAGCTGCGACGAATTTCTTCGAGCACACCGGCGAGATCGCCCGGGCCATGGCGATCAATTCGGGAGGCGTGGTTCTGATCGCCGATCATTCGAAGATCGGCGTGATCAGCCGCGTCCGCTTCTGTGAGCTCGATCGCGTTTCCGCGCTGGTCACGGACAAGAAGGCCAGGGCATTGCCGGCATTGGCGGCCCTTTCGGGTGCAGTCGGGCGCGTTATCGTTGCTGACAGTTAGCGACGCACCGCTTCCCGTTCGCCATCCGTTGTGTCTGCCCCATCGGCGATGGGCTCCGCCCCCGTGATCCAAATGAGCCGGGTCAGCGGGAATCCTGCGCGTTGTGACGGTGGATAGCCCCATCCGCCGCTGAGGTATTGTCCTCAGGGACAATAGCGCCTGCCTCCCTTTCGGGCGCCATCTGACACTCCCCGATCAGCTGGCGCAGATCTGCCAGACCGGCAGACTTCCTTCGCCAGAGATTGCCTCTGCAAAAACTCGGTCGACGGAGGGCAAAATGAAGCTCCCAATCCTGTTGGCGGCGATTACGGCCGCGATGACTGCCGCAAGCACCGGAGAGGTCCGAGCGGCTGTCTATTGTCAGTACGTCGGCTACCCGGCGGGCTGCATCGCAAGGCCCGGTGTCGTGCTGCGTCCCAGGCCGGTTGCGCGCGCCGCAGTGGCAACCCCCGGTGTCGGTGCGCCGGGCGTCGGAGTGCGGCCCGGAACTCCCATGAATCGCGGTGGTCCAGTGAATCGAGCAGGTCGGCGCTGAGCATCCTCGCAACAGGGGGCCGTCCTCATGTGGGTCCTGATGTACGTCTTCTCCTACTCAGTGAGCCCGATCGCCACGAGCGACCGGGCAGAATGGCGGCTTCTGCCCACCGTGGTCTTTCAGGAATTCACCAGCGAGGAGCGGTGCAAGTCAGCGAAGTCAAAACTGGAGGACAGCCTGAAGGAGGCCGGAACCAGGCTAAAAAGCGCTCTCGATGAACTTCAGCTCGTTGGCAAGGTCGGGCCGAAGGAGATCATCGTCGCCTACAATGTGGAGTGCCTTCCCAAATAGGGCTGGCGGCGGCCTTGCCGGCCTCGTCACAGCCGGGAGAGGATGATGCTGCAGATCGACCTTCTCCAAGACGAGGGAATCGTGACCCTGGCGCCTCACGGGCCCCTTGAGAAGGCAGACTTCGAACGGCTGTCCGAGGTTGTCGATCCTTACATCGCCGCCAAAGGGTCGCTCAAAGGACTGATGGTTGATGCCGCTTCATTTCCTGGCTGGGAAAGCATCGGCGCCCTCCTCTCCCATCTGGAGTTTGTGATCGGCCACCATCGCAAGGTCGAACGCGTTGCGATCGTTTCAGACAGCGAGCTTTTGAAATTCGCTCCCCACGTCGCGAGGCACATTGTGGCGGCCGAGATCCAACAGTTTCCAGCAAAAGAGAACGCACGCGCGCTGGCTTGGCTGAAGGGCAACGCGGCCCAGGATCGTTAGCGAACGATCGCAGAAAGCGGTCGCTTCGATGATCGCCAGGCGCGCGTTGCGCTGCGCCGCGTGACTGAAGATCGACTTGCCTGGAGCGGACCATGCTACATGGGCGCATGGTCGCGCGCTTTACCCTTGTTGAGCTCACAACTGCCCAGCAGGAGATCAAGAAAAGCCGCTTCATTGCGGCTGCCGGTCCTGTTGCCGACGAGGCGACGGCGAAGGACTTCGTCGCAGCACACTCCGACCCCGCAGCCAACCACAATTGCTGGGCATGGCGCTTCGGGCAGAGCTATCGCTTCAACGATAACGGAGAACCGAGCGGCACTGCGGGCAAGCCGATCCTCGCGGCGATCGATGGGCAAGGTCTCGACGGCGTCGCTGTCGTCGTCACGCGCTGGTTTGGCGGTGTCCTGCTGGGCAGCGGCGGATTGATGCGTGCCTATGGCGGTACGGCCGCCCTGAGCTTGCGCGCAGCCGAAAAGGTGGCGCTGGTCGAGTCCATCTCGGCGACGATCGCATGCGGGTTCGGCGACCTGACGCTCGTCCAGGCGCGGCTTGGTGCGTTTCCGGGCGTGCAGGTGCGCGACCAGGCTTTCACGGATACTGGCGCCGTATTGTCAGTGTCGGCTCCAAAAGCCGAGGCGGATGGCGTGGCTCGACTGGTGACGGATCTGACCAGCGGACGCGCGATCATCAGGTGGGACGAATAGCGGCAAAGCTCGCTGGACCACCGCTTCATCGACGGATTTCCGGAGAGATCGAGCGGCCAAAATTCAGGCTTTCGTCCATACGCTGCGCCGGCAGGTCATTCCGCACGGCCTGCGCGTCGGGGCGATCCCGCCCGGCCCCGTCGTGACGGCCCTGATCGCCGACTGGCCCCAGGATAAGCTCGATGCCGAGCGCGCTCGCGGCGGCCTGATCTAAGCGGAAGAGGTGGCTGAAGCCGTGCATTTCATGCTGACGAGGCCCCGCAACGTCACGATCCGCGACCTCGTCATTCTTCCCCAGAGCACCGACCTCCAAGGGAACGCTTTGCCCGTTCCGCCACCGAATTGGAGGGCGGTGTGGAGCGCAGGACGGTGGAGGCCGGCAATCCGCCGGCATCGAGCTCACTGAGACTGGACGACCTCGCGCGCCGCAGCCCTGACCGCATCCAAGGTTCGGTCAACGATCTCGCCGTCGTGCTCCGACGACACGAACCAGGCGCCGCGTTCCAGCACGCGCACGCCGCGCTTGAGGAGCGCATGAGCGAAGCGGCTATAGGCGGCCTTGTCCGCGCGCGCGACGTCACGGTAATTCCGCGCCCGGCCGTCCAGTCCGAAAGCGACGTGGAACATCAGCGGGAAACCGGCGACCTGCGCCTTGATGCCCTCTTCCGCCAGGATCGTGCGGATGCCGTCCTGCAGGCGCTGGCCATGGGCGGAGCCGCGCTCGTAATGCTCCGGCGTGAGCGCCTTCTGCGTCGCGACAAGAGCCGCCATCGCGATCGGCTGCGCGTTGAAGGTGCCGCCATGGAGCACACCATCGGCGAACAGATCGAGCAGATCGGCGCGCCCGGCCACCGCCGCGACGGGAAAGCCGTTGGCGATCGCCTTCGCCATGATCGTCAGGTCCGGCGTCACGCCGAAACGTTCCTGCGCCCCACCCCGGCCGAGCCGGAAGCCGGTGATCACCTCGTCGAAGATCAGCAGCGCGCCATGCTTGCGGCAGGCGGCGAGGGCGCCCTCCAGATAGCCCGGCGCGGGAGCGATGGCGCCCTGGTTGCACATCGCCGGCTCCATCAGAACGGCGGCGACATCGCCCTTTGCGAGCCGCTTCTCCAGCGCAGCAAGGTCGTTCCAGCCGAGGATCGAGAGCCCCTCGCCTGCCTCTGGGTCCTGGCCCTTGCTGCCGATCACCGGCGTCGGCGCCTCTTCCGGGCCGGCGGCGTTCAGCCCCGGTGCGGTCGACCACAGGATGTTGTCGAACCAGCCGTGATAATGCCCCTCGAACTTCACGATGGTGCGCTTGCCTGTGGCGGCGCGTGCCAGCCGGATCGCTGCCTGCGCCACTTCCGAGCCTGACGAGCCGAAACGCAGCCGCTCGGCCGAGGGGATGCGCTCGCAGATCAGCTTCGCGGCCTCGTATTCGATCGGCGCTTGGCCGGCGAAGAGGATGCCCTTTTCCGCCTGCCGCTGCACGGCCTCGATCACCGTTTTCGGCGAATGGCCGAGCACGGTCGCGCCCATGCCGCAGTAGTAGTCGATGATCCGATTGCCATCGACGTCGATCAGATAGGCGCCCTCGCCGCGCTCGAAGATCAAGGGCCCAGGGGCCATGCCGAGCCGGAAGTTGCTGTTCACGCCGCCGGCGACGAAGCGCGCATTCTCCGCGATCTGCCGGGCTGATTCCTCGAAGCGCAGTGTCCCCGCCTGCTGGGTGCCGTTACCTGCCACGTGCGTTGCCTCCGCTGTTGTTGGCTCGACCTCACCAGACCGACCTCACCGTGTAAAGGAACGTCGGTTTCGTGTTGCGGAATTCATTCGCGCCCGCTATGCGGCCTTGTCCCCTCGCAAGGAACGCAGCCGCCATGACCAAGAAAGCCGACAACCCTTACGTCGTGCAGCCGGTGATGAAGGCGCTGAAGGTGCTGGAACTGGTTGCCCGCCACGGCCATGAGATCGCGCTCACTGCCGTCAGCAAGGAGCTGCGGATTCCGAAGACGACGACCTTCCGCTATCTGCAGACGCTGACGGCAGCCGGCTTCCTCGACCACAACCGCACGAGCGACCGCTACAATCTCGGCCCGCAGCTGCGCGCCATCGCCCGCGCCGATGCCAGCGTCAGCAAGGTCCGCGAGCTCGCCCGGCCGGCCATGATCGAGCTGATGCACGAGTTCAACGAGACGGTGAACCTTGCCGTGAAGGGCAACGGCACAATCGTCTATATCGACCTTGTCGAAGCCAACCGTTCGCTCAGAATGCAGGCGCGCATCGGCGACAGCCATCCGATGCATTCCACCGCCCTCGGCAAGGCGATCCTCGCCTTCCTTCCCGACGCGGAGCGTCAGCGCCAGCTCGACCTGCCGCTGACGGAACGCACCGGCCGCACCCTGCTCGAGCGCGAGGAGATCGAGCGCCAGCTTCGGCAGGTCAAGCGCAGCGGCTATGCCACGGAAATGGGYGAGAACGAGGACGGAGCGATGTGCGTCGGCGCGCCGATCCTTGACGAGGACGGTTATCCGGTCGCGGCACTGTCCATCTCGGCGCCCTTGATGCGCATGCCGCATTCGCTGGCGGCCAAGGCCGGCATGCGCCTGCGCGAAGTCGCAGCCGGCATCTGCGCCCAGCTCGGCTCGCATCCCACCGCCCCGCCGCGCTGAGACCGCGCTCATCGGTATTCGATCCGCGGGTCGATCCAGGCATAGAGCATGTCGACCAGAAGGTTGATCAGCATATAGGCGACCAGGATCACCAGGATGCAGCCCTGGATCAGCGGATAGTCGCGTGTGCTGATCGCCTGGATGAGGAGCCGGCCAAGGCCGGGATAGGTGAAGACCGCCTCCGTCACCACGGCACCGCCGATGAAGTTGGCCATCATCAGTCCGACGATGGTCACGAAGGGCAGCATCGCATTGCGCATGATGTGCAGGCCAACGATGCGGTTCTCAGGCACGCCCTTGGCACGGGCGGTGCGGACATAATCGGCCCGCGCCTCCCCGATCAGCGAAGCCCGCAGGAACCGCGCCAGGATGCCGGAAACATAGGTGCCGAGGGTGAGCGCCGGCAGCGCCAGACTGCGCAGCGCATCGAGCGGTGACTGCCAGAGCGGCACATGGCGCGAGGCCGAGGGCAGCCACCTGAGCTCGACGGCGAAGAGCAGGATCAGCAGGATGCCGAGCCAGAAGGTCGGCACGCCCAGCGCCAGCGCACTCCAGCCGCTGAGCAGCCGGTCGAGCCAGGAGTTCGGCTTCACTGCGCTGGCAATCGCAACCGGGATGCCGATGGCGAGCGCCACCACGATCGCCGTCAGCGCGAGCTGCAGCGTCGCCGGCAGCCGCTCCCCGATCAGTTGCAGCACCGGCTGGCGGCTGTGCAGCGACAGGCCGAAATCGCCCGTGGCTGCCCGGCTGAGCCAATCGAGATACTGGACGACCATCGGCCGATCGAGCCCGTAGCGCTGGATCGCCGCCGCGATCTCCTCCTGCGAGGCGTTCTCGCCGACGATGACCGCAACCGGCCCGCCGGGCACCGCATAGATCATCGCGAAGATCGCGAAGGAAGCGAGCAGCAGCACCGGCAGCATCTGGGCGAGACGGCGCAGGACGTAAGCCGTCATCGCCGCCCCCCGATCGTCACGCCGGACGCATCCGTCTCGTCGCGGTCGAGGAGCGCGGTCAACGCCCGGCCTATCGTGTCGAAGGACAGGATCGTCAGGGTCAGCACAAGGCCGGGCAGCACAGCGTAGGTCGGCGCCTCGTAGAGATAGGATTTGCCGGTACGCAGCATCTCGCCCCAGCTCGGCGTCGGCGGCGGCACGCCGACGCCAAGGAAGGCGAGCGCAGCCTCGAGCAGGATCGCGATCGAGGCCAGGACGACCACCTGAACCACCAGCGGACTCAAGGCATTGGGCAGGATCGTTCGAAACATGATGTAGCCCGGCCGCCCACCAAATCCGCGCACCGCCGTGACGAAATCGAGCTGGCGCAGCGCCATCACCTGCGCCCTGGCGATGCGGGCGAAGCCCGGAATGCCGGCGACGCCGACCGCGATCAGCGCCGCCCCCTGGCTGCGCCCGAGCACCGCGATCAGCGCCATCGCGAAGAGGATATTCGGCAAGGCGAGCAGCACGTCGATGCAGCGCATCAGCAGCGAGTCGCGCCAGTCGCCGTAGAACCCAGCGACGAGCCCGATGGGCACGCCGATCAGCGCCGCGATGAAGACCGCCCCGAAGGCCGTGACCAGCGAGGTGCGTGCGCCGTAGATGACGCGGGCGAGGATGTCGCGGCCGAGTTCATCCGTCCCGAACCAGTTCTCGGGCGAAGGTGGCTTCAGCGAATCCGCGATGCTCTGCGTGAGCGGGTCGAGCGGCAGGAAATCGACGAAGAGCGCCGCAAGCGCGACCAGCACGAGGAAGGTCACGCTCACTGCGGCGCCGCGCCGCGCGAGCAGCCGGCGCAGCAGCCGACCCAGGGATGCGAAGGCCTCATTCATGCAGCGACGCCGCGCTCCCGCACGACGTCCCTCACGCCTGTCCGGCTCATTTGAAGCCGATGGTGCGCGCGACGAAGAGGTTGTCGATGTCGAGCGTCACCCCGCCGACCTTCTCCGAAGCGACGATCAGGCCGACATCGTAGGAGTTGGTCGGAACCCCGAAGGCCTCATCCACCAGCACGCGGTTGAGGTTGTCATAGGCCGCCTTGACCTCGGCCTCGCTGCCGGCCGCGCCATCCACCTTCGCGATCGCCGTAACATAGTCCGGGTGCGGATGCGGGTCCTTGAGGATCGGATTGCCCGAGGTGCGGTAGATCGAGTTGGTCGTGACGCGCGACGGAAATTTCTGGACATTGCCGACCGCGCCGAAGGTCGCCGCGAAATCGCCACCGAGCAGCGCGGTGACGTATTCGGCGCCCTGGCGCATGTCGAGTTCGATCGGGATTCCGACCTTCTGCAGCGAACCCTGCACGATCTGGCTGATGGCGACGGAGGATTCGTCGCTGCCGTTCACCAGCAGCTTCCAGCCCTTCATCTCGTCGGCGGAAAGGCCGGAAGCGGCGATCAGCTTCTTCGCCTTGTCGAGATCGTAGGCATAGGTCTTGGTATAGCTGTCGTCGAAGGCCGGGCTCGCCGGCGCCCAGGGCAGCGCCACCACCTTGCCCATCCCAGCATAGCCGACGCGCAGGATGCTCGCCCGGTCCATCAGATGGTTGAAGGCCTGCCGGAACGCCTTGTTGCGGAAGGGGCCGCGCGTCGAGTTGATGCGGAAGACCTGCACCAGCGGTCCCGGCCCAGCGAAGACCTGGAAACCGGCATTCTTGAGCCTGACCGCGCTGCGCGACGAGCCGTTATAGACGATATCGACCGCGCCCGATTCCAGCGCCGCGCTCGCCGCGGCGTCCTCGCTGAACACGGTGAAGACGAGGTCCTGCGCGATCGGCTGCTTCTCGCGCCAGTAGTTCGGATTGGCCTTGAGCGTCAGGCTTTGGCCGACGGCGCGGTTGACCAGCGTGTAGGGCCCGGTGCCGGCCGGCACGGTCTCGACCGTCTCGATGCCCTTGGGGTCGATCGGCAGCAGGAATTGCAGGAGGTCGAGGATCTGGCGTTCGGGCACAGGCGCCTTGAAATTGATCGTCACGGTGGAATCGTCCGGCGCCGACCAGTCCTTCACGATCGACATGGTCGCGAAGACGTTCTTGCCGCGCTTGGGATCGGCGCCCTTCTGCAGGGTTGCGACCACGGAGTCGGCCTTGAACGGCGTGCCGCTGTGGAAGCTGACGCCATCCCGCAGCTTCAGCGTCACCGATTGCTTGTCCGGGGCGATGATCCACTCCGTCGCCAGGCTCGGCTCCGGCTTTCCCTCCGGCGTGTACTCGATCAGGCTGTCATAGAGGTTCTTGATGACGTGGAAATTGACCGTCGAGAGCTGCTGCGGATCGTAGTTCGCCAGCTCGCTCAGCACGGCCACGCGCAGCGCCCCGCCCTTGAGTTGCTGGGCGGCGGCGGGCAGAGCTCCCGCCAGAGGGGCCGCCGCCGCGAGGGCAAGGCCGGTCATGCAGAATTGACGTCGCGACAGCTTTGTCATCGCTTTCCCCTCTCGTTTTGGTTTTCAGTCGCCGTTCAAGCCGTCCCCGCTCCCGGCTGGGACGAATGCGCCCGCCAGTCGCTTATTCTCTCCAAAGGATAGACCGGGCGCGGAATCCGCTGCCACGGCAAGGTGAACACGTCGGACTGCCCCGGCCCGCGCGTATCGGCACGGACCAGCCCGAAGGCGACACGATCGAAATACTGGAAGTTCGAAGCTGTCTTGAGCACGGCCATCTTGTAGTCGGAGAGGTCGATGCCGAAGGCCTCGTAGACATCCGGCACATTGCCCGCGACGCCGCGCAGTTCCGAGATCAACAGCGTCACCGGCCCGACATCGAAGACGGCGACCCGCCCCATGTCGACTTCGGTCTGATGGTTGAATTTGAGCGGGATCGCCCCGCTTCCGAGTTTCCGGACCCGTCCCGTCACCGTGAGCGGCTTGAAGAAGGCCGTGGCAGCATCGCCCCCGAGCGGCAGGGTGACCTGCGCACCCTCGCCCGCAGCGGTCAGCACCGCGACCGCCTCGGGCGAGATCAGCGGGATCAACGCCTTGTTCTTGATGCCGAGCCGCAGCATCGCTTCCAGCAGCAGGTTGCTGTCGCCGGCCGCCCCGCCGAAGACGGTGTCGCCGGTGTCGCTGAGCACAATCATGCCGCGCTCCGCCGCATCGGCCTTCCGCACGGCATCGTCCACCGAGACGGCCTCGCGGATCTGGAAATCGTCGCGCATCGACCAGGCGAGATCGGCAAGTTCGTCGGCCAGCTTCTCGGCCAGCGCCTGGTCGCCATCGGTGACGACGATGGTCGACCAACCGCCTTCGGCGACGTCGAGCCAGGGCTGCATCGGATAGTTCGAGGCCTGCAGCACGCGTCGGTCGGCCTCGAGCGCCCGCGCGCGGTCGAACCAGAGCTTCATCGGCCCCTTCGAGGTCAGGAACTGTTCCTGATGCGAGAGCAGCGGGATCTTGCGCCAGGCCATCACCGGCTTGGCCTTTTCCCGCAGGATGCGCAGCAGCACCTCGGTGCCGACCTTGCCGGTGTCGAACACGTCGTGCGGCTGGGTGCGGTGCCCGACGATGGCCGTGCAATTGGCCATGATCTTCTGCGTGACATTGGCGTGGTGATCGAGCCCGAGCAGGATCGGCACGTCAGGCCCGAGGATTTTCCGGCAGAGCTCCGCCTGCTCGCCCTCGACGTCGTCGATGCCCTCGGCTGCGCAGGCGCCGTGCAGCTGCAGGACGAGGCCGTCGATCGGCCCGAGGGTTTCGAGTCCAGCCCGGATCTTCGCCTGGAAGTAGTCGAAGGCTTCGCGCGAGATGCGGCCGCCCGCCACCGCCCAGGCCCGAATGATCGGGACCGTCTCGATGGAGAGACCGGACTCCTTCACTGCTGCGTAGTGACCGCCGATCTGGCCGATCTCGCTGAAATGCCGGACGATCTCCTCGCCCTCATAGATGCCGAAGGCCTCGAAATCGGCCAGCGTGGTCAGCACCGGATTGAAGTCGTTCGTCTCCTGAACGATGTGGATCAGAGCCAGACGCAAGGCGACCTCCCGGATTACGGCTCTGCCATGCCGGCCGATGCCGGGCGAAGCGGTTTTTCACTTCAGGGCAACGTTCCGGGCTACTTTTCAGTCGATCCGCAGCCCGGCCTCATCCCTCAAAAGCGTAATGGCGCCAAACATTTCGCGTCAAGGATTGGATGTTCCATCTGAAGGAACATTCTCTATCGAGCCCGAACGAATCCTCGTCATCCCGGGCGACCGAAGGGAGACCCGGGATCCATGCCGGAACCTCCATCGGAAGCCCTCCGGAATGGATCCCGGATCTCCGCTTCGCTGCGTCCGGGATGACACGGACGGTAGGTTAAGAGCTTGCCTTTCCGGCGAAAGCTCACGCAGCCGCATGCAGCGGCTTCGGCCAGTAGCGGCAGGAGACACCATGCCCCGGCGCGACCTCGTGCCATTCCGGCGTCCCCTCCCGCACGTGGTCTACGCCATGGACGCAAGCGCCGCCATCGCCGTCGAGGAAGCGCAAATCCGGCGGCGGGCGCCTCAGCCGCTCGCGCTGAAGTATGGGATCGGGCACCGGCACCGCATCGAGCAGGAACTGCGTGTAGGGATGGGCCGGGCTGTCATAGACCTGTGCCGCGCTGCCCATTTCGACGATGCGGCCGCGGAACATCACGGCGACGCGATGCGCCATCTCGCGGACGATGGCGAGGTCATGCGCGATGAAGAGATAGGACAGTCCAAGCCTCTCCTGCAGCGATTGCAGCAGCGTAACGATCTGTGCCTGCGTGCGGACATCGAGTGCCGAGACCGGTTCGTCGCAGACGACGAAGTCCGGATTGACGGCCAGCGCCCGGGCGATGACGACGCGCTGGCGCTGCCCGCCCGAGAATTCATGCGGGTAGCGCCGCATCATCGCCGGGTCGAGATTGACCAGCTCCAGCAACTCCGCGACGCGCGCTAGGATATGGCTCGCCGGCACGCTGCGATGAACCTGCAGCGGCTCGCTCAGGATCTGCCCGATGGTCATGCGCGGATGCAGGCTGGAATAGGGGTTCTGCAGCACGAACTGCATGTGCCGGCGCATCCGGCGCAGTTCGCCTGCGCGCATCGTCGTCAGCTCCTGCCCGAGCAAGCGGACCGAGCCCTCATGCGCCTTCTGGAGCTGGAGGATGGCGCGCCCGGCCGTGGTCTTGCCCGAACCTGACTGGCCGACGAGCCCGAGCGTCTGCCCCGGCGCGATGTCGAAGGACAAGCGCTCGACGGCCTTGACCGGCGCGGCTCCGCGCCTGGCCGGAAACAGCACCGAGAGATCGCGAACCTGCAGCAGCGGCGCGGCCGTCATCGGACCGCTCCCGCCCCGTGCAGGCGCGGAACCGCATCGAGCAGCGCCCGCGTATAGGCGTGCTGCGGCTCGGCGAAGACATCGTCCACGGGCCCGCTCTCGACGATCTCGCCGCGATACATCACGTTGACCCGGTCGACCATGCCGGCGACGACGCCGAAGTCATGGGTGATCAGCATCAGCGCCATGCCGCGCTCTTCCCGCAGCCGCAGCAGCAGGCGCAGGATCTGCGCCTGCACGGTGACGTCGAGCGCCGTCGTCGGCTCGTCGGCGATCAGCAGGTCGGGCTCGCAGGAGATCGCGATGGCGATCAGGATGCGCTGGCGCTGGCCGCCCGAGAACTGATGCGGGAAATCGTCGATGCGATCAGCCGGATCGGGAATGCCGACGAGAGCGAGCAGCTCGATGCTGCGCTCGCGCGCATCCCTGACGGAGAAGCCAAGATGACGGCGCAGCATGTCGCCCATCTGCGCACCGATGCTCATCACCGGGTTGAGCGAGGTCATCGGGTCCTGGAAGACCATGGCGATGCGCCGGCCGCGCAGGTCGCGCATCTCGTCCTCGCCGAGCCCGAGCAGGTCCTGCCCCCAGAAGGCGACGGAGCCGCCGAGCCCGATCGAGGCCCCTTCCGGCGCCAGTCGCATCAGCGCCTTGGCGGTGACGCTCTTGCCGCAGCCGGATTCGCCGACGAAGCCGACCGCCTCGTCGGCATTGATGTCGAAGGAGATGCCGCGCACCGCCTGGATCACCTCGCGCCGCGTCGTAACGGTCGCGGTGAGGTCGCTCACCCTAAGCAGCGGGCCAATCATCGCACGCTCCCCACGTCGAGAACCTCGCGCAAGCCGTTGGCAATGATGATGAAAGTCAACGTCGCGAAAACGATCGCAGCGGCCGGGCCGATCACCGTCAGCGGCGCCAGCTCCATGAACTGCCGCGCTTCGGAGAGCATGCCGCCCCAGTTCGGATCGGGCGGCGGCGGACCGAGGCCCAGGAAGGACAGCGCCGTTACCGTGAAGATCGTTTGGGACAGGGTCAGGCTCGTGGCGACGAGGATCGGCGAAACCAGGATCGGCAGGATATGTCGCAGCACCAGCCGCATCTCGCTCATGCCGACGCTGCGGGCTGCCTCGACATGGTCCCATTGCTTCACGCTCAGCACCGGCGCGCGCACCACCCGCGCCATGGCCGGCGTGTAGACGATAGCGATGGTGAGGATGAGGTTCGGCACGGTCGGACCGAGCGCCGCCACGACCGCTATCGCTAGCAGCAGCACCGGGAAGGCGAAGACGACATCGAGCACGCGCATGATGATCTCGTCGACGAATCCACCGAGATAGCCGGCCGCCAGCCCGAGGATCAGCCCCGTGACCAGCGCGATGAACACCGCCGTCACCGTGATCAGCAGCGTCGTGCGCCCGCCGACGATCAGGCGGCTCAGCACGTCCCGCCCGATCGAATCCGTGCCGAGCCAATGCGCGGCGCTGGCCGGCGCCAGCGAATCCGGCGAGGTCGCCGAGGGGTCATAGGGCGCAACCAGCGGCGCGAAGATCGTCAGCACCAGCATCGCCGCCAGCATGGCCAGTCCCAGGCCGAGCAGCAGCCAACCTTGGCTGATCCCCGCCCCCCTGCGCTCGCCGCGCCGCGCCGCCGCAACCGGGGCGCGCTCCTGCACGGCGCCGCTCACATCTGCACCCGCGCATCGATCCGCGCATAGGCGATGTCGATGGCCGTGTTGACCAGCACGACGATGCCGGCGG
The DNA here is from genome assembly GCF_056397745.1 of Allobosea sp. 05L423. Classification (NCBI taxonomy): domain Bacteria; kingdom Pseudomonadati; phylum Pseudomonadota; class Alphaproteobacteria; order Hyphomicrobiales; family Alloboseaceae; genus Allobosea; species Allobosea sp. 05L423. The sequence continues at coordinate 557,240 of NZ_JBFTOA010000002.1, forward strand.
CGACAAGCACGATCGCCTGGATCACCGGATAGTCGCGGCTGTTGATTGAATCGAACAGGTATTGCCCCATGCCGGGAATGGCGAAGATGGTCTCGACCAGGATGCTGCCGCCGAGCAGCGCCGCGATCTTCAGGCCCGCTGCGGTGACGACTGGCGTCAATGCGTTGCGCATCAGGTAGTCGCGCAGGATCGCGGCCGGCGTCAGGCCCTTGGCGCGGGCGACCATGACGAAATCCTGGTTGGCGACCTCAAGCACGGCGGCGCGCGTGTTCTCCGCGATGGTGACGGAGACCGCGAGCGCCAGCGCGAAGGCCGGCAACAGCAGACCTGCGAGATTGGCGAGCGGGTTCTCAAGGAAGGGCGTGTAGCCCAGCACCGTGATCTCCGGGAAATACAGTCCGAAGAGCAGCACGATCAGCGTCGCGACGACATAGTTCGGCACCGCCAGCATCAGCCCGTTCCAGAGCCGGGCCAGCCAATCGGTCGCGCCGCGCAGCCGCGCTGCGGCGAGCCCGGTCGCGACACCCATCACGGCAGCAATGATCGCAGCGAGCAGGGTGAGCTGGACGGTGACGGCGAGCCGGTTCAGCAACTCTCTCAGCACCGGCTGGCGGGTGACGAAGGAGGTGCCGAGATCGCCCGTCAGCGCATGGCCGAGCCACGCGAAGTATTGCGTCATCAGAGGCTGGTCGAGGCCGAGATCACGGCGGATCGTCGCCAGAACCTCCGGCGCCACGCTCTGCGAGCCCGCCGCCGCAATGGCGAAATCGCCGGGAATGGCCCGCATCAGCATGAAGGCGACGAAGGAGACGCCGAGCAGGATCGCGGCCATCCAGGCAAGACGCCCGAGGACGAAGCGCGTCATCGCACGCCCCACCTTGGAGCCAACACGAAAACTCCGCGAGCCCTCATCCTGAGGAGCCATTCCCTCGGGAATGGCGTCTCGAAGGAGGCTTCAGGAGGCTCCGGAGATCGCTGGACCATCCTTCGAGACGCCGCTTTGCGGCTCCTCAGGATGAGGGCTCGCATGTTCAGAATTCTTATTTCTTCAGCCATGTCGTACGCACGAAGGAGCGGATATTCGCAGCGAGCGGCACATAGCCCTGCACATGGTTCCACCAGATCTCCCAGCGCAGTGGGTACTGATAGATCTGGATGACATAGGCGTTGTCGGCGATGCGCTTCTGGATCGCCTGGTTCTTCGCCGCGCGCTTGGGCACGTCGAGCTCGGCCCGCGCCTCCGCGATCATCTTGTCGAGCTCGGGGTCGTTCGAGCCCATCGCCTTGCCGTAGCCGCTGGTCGAGGTGATGTACTGGAACACTCCGTCGGGATCGGGCGTCCAGGACAAAGCGACAGAGAGCAGCGTCGGCCAGTCGCCGCTCGCCCATTTGGCGAGAAGCGGCGCGGTCTCCATCGGCACCAGCTTCACGGTGATGCCCGCCGTCTGCCATTGCTGCTGCAGGATTTGCGCGCAGGCGACGTCGAGCGGGTTGGCCGCGACGACGATATAGTCGCCGAGATCGATGCCGTCGGGATAGCCGGCCTCGGCGAGCAGCGCCTTCGCCGCCGCCGGATCGTGCTTGTAATAGGGCAGCTCACTGGTGCCGTCATAGCCGCCGACCTGGCTTTCCGGGATCATCGCGCCGACCTTGCCCGAGCCGCCGAGCACGGTGTCGAGGGAGGCCTTGCGGTCGGTCGCGAGGCTGAGCGCGCGACGCACCTTCACGTCGTTAAGCGGCTTCGCCTTCATGTTCAGCCAGATCGGGAAGGTGCGCGAGGTCTGGCCCGGCGCCGAGACGAAGTTCGATGAAGCGCGCGAGATGGCGGTCGCCACCTTCGGGTCCTTCACCCAGGTCATGTCGATCGCGCGTGAGCGCAGAGCCGAGGTCAGCGTCGCCTGGTCCTTGTAGAACTTGAAGATTACCTTCGCGAGATAGGGCTCGCCCTTCTCGTAATAGGCGTCGAAGCGCGTCAGCGAGAATTGCTGGTTGGGCTGATAGGCCTCGAAAGAGAAGGGCCCGGTGCCCACCGGCTGGGTGGCGAGGTTCTCGACGCCTGCGGGAACGATCGCGCCGTTGGGGTTGCTCGCGAGATTGCTGAGGAAGGCCGCATCGGTCGCGTTGAGCTGGAACTTCACCGTGAAGGGATCGACCACCGTCACCGACTCGACGCTGGAATAGAGCGCCTTGAGCCGGCTGCCCGTCGCCGGGTTCATGATCCGGGCGAAGGTGTGCTTCACGTCCTCGGCGCTGAAGTCCTTGCCGTTGTGGAACTTCACGCCCTGCCTGAGCTTGAAGACGTAAGTCTTTGGATCCGGCTGTTCATAACCCGTCGCCAGATCGGGCTCGACCTTCATCTGCGCGTTCCAGCGCAGCAGGCCGGAATAGAGCAGGCTGGTGAAGTCATAGGAGGAGAAGGCGTTGACCGTGACCGGGTCGAGCCCGATCGGATCGGCATCCGCGCCGATCGTCAGCATCCCGCCCGCGACTGGCGCCTGGGCCGAAGCCAACGTGCTCCAGAGACCTGGAGTCGCCAGCGCCGCGCCGCCCGCTGTCAGCAGTTGCAGCAGGCTGCGTCGCCGCAGGCCCTGCGCCGCCGCATCGGGCTCGTCAGCCATCGGGAATGACGGTGTCTTCACGAACGATCCTCCCAGCATCCTGCTTGCCGGCCGAACCCGGCCGATCCGCGCGAGACAGGAGCCGGCCTGCGCCGAGCTTCCAATCATCGCCGCCCGGCCCGTCTCGTCCGCGTCGCGGATGGCAGGCCTTCCCTCTGTGGACGCAGGCTAGAAACGGCCGAAATTCGCGTCAAGGATCGCCGGTTTCACTGGAAGAAACAGCGCGCAATGCCTGCCCTCCGCGGCCCGGCTCAAACATCCACAAGCCCTCATCCTGAGGAGCAACCGAAGGCTGCGTCTCGAAGGATGCTCTAGGAGGCTCCGGAGACATCTGGAGCATCCTTCGAGACGGCCCTGCGGGCTTCCTCAGGATGAGGGCTGCCGTGAAACAGGCCGTCAGAAGAAGGTCTTGATCGCGCCCGTGACGCGATAGTCGTCATCGACCAGCATCAGCACCGCCCATTTGTCGAAGGTGGTGCAGGGGTGGCCGATGCCGAAGGCGACCATGTCGCCGACCTGCAGCGGGCTGTCGTCCGGCGTTCCGAGATGGCAGTGCTGGTCGTTGAGCGCCAGCACCGCATGTCCCGGCGGCATCGTCTCCGGCCGCGCCATCGTTCCGCCTGGACGGAACCAACGCAGCGGCACCGGCATTCCGGAATCGAAGCTAATGTCGCGCTTGCCGACGGTGAGCAGGCTGCGCCCGCGCTCCGGCCGCGACTGGACATAAGCCCAGACCTCGAGCGCCGGCTCCAGCCCGCCCGGCGGCAGCTTCAGGCTGGTCTCCAGCGTGATCCGCCGGAACGCCGCCGAATAGACCGTGGAATCATGGGTCAGGTAGCAGCCCGAGCGCAGCACCTTGATCACCGGCCGAGAGAAGGCGGCCGCGTTGAAGGCTTCGCCGACCCGGTCGAACAGCGAGGTCCCGCCAGCAGAGAGCACCATTGGCTCCGGGCCGAGCAGCCCCTCGCCCTCCGCCGCCGCCGCGACCGCGACGACCTCGCCGAGCAAACGGTCGGCACCGGCCGTGTCGCTATGCAGCCCCTCGAAGCACTCGAAGCCGGCGAGCCGCAGGCCCGGCGCGCCTGCGACGGCGCGTGCCACGGCCAGCGCCTCCTCGCGAGTCCGCGCGCCGGTGCGTCCGCCCATGAAGCCGATCTCGACGAAAATGCGCAGCGGATTGGCGCCAGTATGCCCCTTCGCGGCTTCCGCCAGCAGAGCGACGCCGGCGACGCTGTCGGCAAGGCAATAGAGCTCGAAACCGGGCTCCCGCAGCGCCTCGAAACAGGCGGCCACTTCCAGCCGCCCCACCGGCTGGTTGGCGAGGATCACTCGCTTGACGCCGAAATGCCGGGCGACGGCCAGCTGCTGCATCGTCGCGACGGTGATCGCCCAGGCGCCGTCGGCGATCTGCAGGTCGAAGAGCTGCGGCGCCATCGTCGTCTTGCCATGCGGCGCTATCAGCAGGCCGTTGGCGGCGCTGAAGGCGCTCATCCAGGCACTGTTGGCCTTGAGCACGCTTTCGCGGATCACGGCGAGTGGCATCGGCATGTCGCCGGCGAGCACATTCCAGCCCTGCTTGCCGACATCGCCGAGGCGAAGGGATGCGCCCGGCGGCAGGCCTTTCACGAGCATATCGAGGTGCTGATCCTCGATCTCGCCCAGCGACAGGCGCGGAAGAACGGCGGCGGAAGCAGTCACAGCCATGGGTTTGGATCCAGCGGAGAGAAGGGGCGCCTGACCTTGGTATAGGGGATCTTGCTCGCATCGGGCGGATAAGGCCCGCCGCTGTCGAGATAGAGCACGGCCGCCGCGATCGGCGCGAAGGCGGCGTGGAAATGATTGGAGGATTTCACCACCACGACCGTCTTGGCGCCGAGGTCGATGCCGAGATCGGTGAAGACCGGCGGGCTGAAGGTCTGCGCCCGCGTCGAGGCCAGCACGATGTCGAGCTTGCCGATCCGGATCGCGGCGGCCGGGCCGAGCGAAACCCAGCTCTGCTCGAACGGGATCAGCAAATCCCCGATCGTCCCGATGATCTGGACCGTCGCATCAATCGGCCTGCCTGAGGAGGGCGCGGCCTTGCCGATGAAGCGCAAAGGGATTTCTGCGCCGACGCCAGCGGCCCGGCAAAGGCTGACCGCGACGGGGTCCCACAGCGCCCCGATCGCCGCCGGCACGTCCGGATGCCGCAGCAGCGCCTCGACCATCACCGAGGAATCGCCGGCGACGCCGCCGCCCGGATTGTCCCAGCGATCGGCGAGCACGACCGGCTTGCCGGGCTCAGCCAGTTCGAGCGCCGCCGCGATGGCCTCCTCCGGCTTGTAGTGCCTCGGCGAAGCGCCCTGCCCCCAGCGCAGGATTTCGAGGCCGAGTTCCTTCGCCAGCGCCGCCGCCTTGGCACTGTCGCCATCGGCAATGACCAGCACCTTCGTCCCGACATCGGCGACATCCGCGGCCTGGAAGCCGTGCGCGACCGAGATCGAGAGGATTCCGTCCCGTCCCTCCATCGCCATGAGCCGGTAGACGAAGCTGCGGCCGGGCTCGCGGCTGGTCATGAAGGCGGCGAGCCCTCGGCAATCGAACACGCCGCTGACCGGCTTCACCTGCCTGCGGGCAGCCTTCAGGCAGAGCTCCAGCAAATCCTCGGCCCGCGCTAGGAAATCCGTGTGCGGAAACTCCTTGAAAGCGACGATGATGTCGGCACCCGCGACCATCTCGGCCGTCAGGTGGCAATGCATGTCGAGCTCGGCTCCGATGACACAATCTGGGCCGGCCAGCGACCTCACCCGCGCGATCAGGTCGCCCTCGCAGTCGTCATAGCCGCGCGCCACCATCGCGCCGTGCAGGCCGAGCAGCACGATATCGACGGGCAGCGCCGCCTTGAGCTGGCCGAGGATTTCATCGCGCAGGCTTTCATAACCCTCCTGCGAGACCAGCCCCGCTGGCTCGGCCCAGGTCGCCGTGCCCTCGATGAGTTCGTAGCCCTCGCGGGCGGCGCGGCGCCGGGCTGCGACGATCGGCGCGGAGCACAGGGTCGGCGTCTCCGGATGGGTGCCGGGCGGGCAGTAGAAGCCGCTCTCGAAGGCGCTGCGATCGACGAAGAGCGGCGCGAAAGTGTTGGTTTCCGTCGCCAGCGACGCAGTGAAGACGCGCATCCGCATGCATTCCCGACCAGCAGCAGCACGTCCCCTCCGACGCGCCCGACCAGCGCCATGAAACGGGAGGTTGGCGCAACCTGTCAAAGCACCCGCGTTCCTTCGAGCGGAACAATGCCGGCTTGATTCGGAACAGCGCAGCGGCCGAGATGAGGAGGCTTCAGGGAGCCTTGCCGATCATGCCGCAGCCTCGCCGGATCCTGCTGGGGTCCCTCTTTCACGAGACGCACAGCTTCGTCGACGAGGTCACGCGGCTGGCCGATTTCACCATCCGCACCGGCGACGAGCTATTGCGCCGGCGTGGCGACGGCTCGACCATCGACGGCTTCCTCGAAGTGGCCGAAGCCGAGGGCTGGCAGGTCGTGCCAACGGTCGATTACACGGCGCTGCCGGCCGGAACCGTCGATCACGCCGTCTTCGCGCGCTTCCTGTCGGAATTCGATGCCGGGCTGAGGTCCGCGCTCGCCGATGGCGGTCTCGACGGTATCTGGCTTGCCCTGCACGGCGCCATGGTCACGGCCGATTGTCCCGATCCGGAAGGCGCGCTGCTCGCTCATATCCGTTCCGTGCCCGGCTGCGAGACCCTGCCGGTTTTCGGCGTCTTCGACCTGCACGCCAATTTCACCGCGGCGATGGCTGAGCATGCCAACGCCCTCGTCGCCTATCGCGAGAATCCGCACACGGATGCCCGCGCATCCGCCCTGCGCGCGGCCGGTCTGCTGGCGCGGGCGCTCAGGGAAGGCGTTCTGCCGCGGATGCTCTCGACCAACGCACCCGTGGTCTGGCCGCCGACCGGCACCGGCACGGCCGACCGGCCGATGCGAGACCTCGAAGCGCTGGCGCGCCGGATCGAGCAGGAGAACCCGGCGATCTGGGTCGCGAATGTCGTCGGCGGATACTCCTTCTCCGATGTGCCCGAGGCGGGCGCCGCCTTCGCGGTCGCCTTCACCGGGCCGGAAGCCGAGGCGCATGATGCCCTCGCCCGCCTGACCGGGACGGCCGTCGAACTGCAAGAGCTGGGCCTGCCGACGGAATGGGATATCGACGAAGCCATCACGGAAATCCAGCGTTTGCCGGGCGGCCCCTATCTCGTCGTGGAGCCCGCCGACAATATCGGCGGCGGCGCGCCGGGAGACGGCACCTCGGTGCTGCGGGCCTTCCTGCGTCACGGTGTCGAAAATTGCGCCGTCGCCATCGCCGATCCCGCGGCCGTCGCGGCCATGGCAGGGGCGCAGCCAGGCGAGATCCGCAAGCTCTCGATCGGCGGCAAGGGCAGCGCCATCGCCGAAGGCCCTGTGGAGGTCGAGGCGCGCTTCGTCAGTGCCAGCGACGGGCAGTTTTCGTTGGAAGACCTCAACAGCCACCTCGCCGCCTCGCAGGGCTCGCGCTTCAGCATGGGGCCGAGCGTCGTGGCCGAGGCCGGCGGCGTCACCATCCTGTTGACCAGCCGCAAGACCCCGCCTTTCGATCTCGGTCAGTTCCGCTCGCAGGGCATCCACCCCGAGACGCTGAAGGCGATCGGCGTCAAGGCGGCGGTGGCGCATCGGCGCGCCTATGACAAGATCGCCAAGGGCAGCTTCACGGTCTCGACACCCGGCCCCTGCACCAGCAAGATCGCGGGGTTGCCCTATACGCGTTTGCGCAAGCCGGTCTTTCCGATCCACGCTGGCGCGTCGCATCGATAGTGCGACGTTGCCTGCGCCACGCAGAAGCGCAGCGGCGAATGGCCTGTTCCCTCTCGCGAAACAGGCGCATCTTGCTTGAGGTGGGTGGCGCGTCGTCTGCTGCTGCCGCGCTGGCCATCGAACGGTTTTCAGCAACAGGCGGAGGGGAAGCCATGTTTCACAATCTGATCAAGATCGCCGCTGGGCTTGGCGTGGTCGCCTGCGCCCTGCTGCCCGCCACCGGGGCTTCGGCCCAGGGCAAGCTCAAGGAAGTGCTGAGCCGCGGCAAGCTCATCGTCGGCACCGGCAGCACCAATCCGCCCTGGCATTTCCGTAACGAAAAGGGCGAACTCGTCGGCTTCGACATCGAGATCTCCAAGATCATCGCGCAGGGACTGTTCGACGATCCCAACAAGATCGAGTTCGTCAACCAGGCCTCGGATGCCCGCATCCCGAATATCGTCACCGGCAAGGTCGACATCGCCTGCCAGTTCGTGACCGTGACGGCGGCGCGCGCGCAGCAGGTCGCCTTCACCGTGCCTTATTACCGCGAAGGCGTCAGCCTGATGCTCGTCGCGGGCGGCCCCTTGGCCGATTTTGCGGCGTTGAAGGCGGCCGGCAGCAAGGTCACGGTTTCGGTGCTGCAGAACGTCTTCGCCGAGAAGATGGTCAAGGACGCGCTGCCTGAAGCGAAGGTCGATCAATTCGAGAGCGTGGACCTGATGTATCAGGCGCTGAACTCGGGCCGCGCCCAGGCCGCCGCGACCGACTCCTCGTCGCTGCGCTTCTACATGAAGCAAAACCCCGGTCGCTATGTGGATTCCGGCTATAGCTGGAACCCCCAGACCTATTCCTGCATCGTCAAGCAGGGCGATCCGGACTGGCTCAACTTCGTCAACGTGGCGCTGCGCGAGTCGATGACCGGCACGACCTTTCCGATCTACAAGGCGGCCTATGAGCGCTGGTTCGGCGAGACGCCGCCGGAGCCCAAGATCGGCTTCCCGCAGGAGTTCCGCTGAGCCTTAGGCTAGCTGCCCGTGGACTACTCGCTGCATTTCGGCGCCGTCTGGGCGAGCTTCGACAGGCTTCTGTTGGGGCTCGCCATCGGGCTGGGGCTTGCCGTCGTCGCCGTGGCGATCGGCACCGTGCTCGGCCTTCTGTCCGCTTTCGCCAGCGTCGCGCCCTATCGGGCGCTGCGCAGCCTTTCCGCCCTCTATGTCGCGCTGATCCGCAACCTGCCGCTGCTGGTGCTGGTGCTGCTCGCCTATTTCGCCCTGCCCCAGGCCGGCATCACGCTCGACAAATACCAGAGCTTCGCCGGCGCGCTCGCGCTCTATTCCGGTGCCTATCTCACCGAGGTGTTCCGCGCCGGACTGATCTCCGTGCCAAAGGGTGTGATCGAGGCGGCCCGCTCGATCGGGCTGACGCGGCTGCAGACCAATACCTCCGTCGTCGCGCCGATCATGCTGCGCAACGCCCTGCCCTCGCTCGGCAACACCTTCATCGGCATGTTCAAGGACAGCTCCATCGCCGCCGCCATCGCGGTGCCGGAACTCACCTTCGAGGCCCGCAAGATCAACGTCGACACCTTCCGCGTCATCGAGACCTGGACGGTGGCGAGCGGGCTCTACATCGCTGCCTGTGTCGTCATCGCCATGCTGCTGCGCGGCCTCGAACGCCGTTTCCCGAAGTTCTGAGCCGACGATGCAAGCTTTCCTCGATCAGCTCTGGATCGCCCGCTTCGCGCTCTGGGACGGCTTCGTCCTCACCGTCGAGATCGCCGCCGCCTCGATCCTGTTCGGCACGCTGCTCGGCGGCCTCGTTGGCATCCAGCTGTCCTATGCACCCTGGTGGCTCAAGCTGCCGTTCCGGCTCTATGTCGACATCATGCGCGGCACGCCCGTGCTCGTCCTGATCCTCGCGGCCTTCTACATTCCCGCCGTCGCGGGCCTGAACCTCGGCCCGACCCAGGCCGGCATCCTGGCGCTGTCGCTTTTCGCCGGCGCCCATATCGGCGAATTGCTGCGCGGTGCGCTGCAGGCGATCCCGCCCGGGCAGGCCGAGGCAGGACGCAGCATCGGGCTGACCTTCCCGCAGCTCCTGGCCTATGTGTTGCTGCCGCAGGCGGCGCGCAGCGCCCTGCCGCCCTGGATCAATACCGGCGTCGAGCTGATCAAGGGCTCGAGCCTGCTCTCGATGATCGGCGTCGGCGAACTCCTGCTCAAGACGCAGGAGATCATCGGCCGCAACTTCATGACCATCCAGTTCTATGTCTTCGCCGGCATCCTCTATCTGGTGATCAACATCGTGCTGGATCAACTGGGCAAGGCCGTCGAACGGCGGGTCGGGCAGCATTGATGGACAAGCAGCACCCTCTCCTCGCGATCCGCGGCCTGACCAAGCGCTTCGGCCATACCGAGGTACTCAAGGGCGTCGATCTCGACCTCAACCAGCGCGAGGTGGTCTCGATCATCGGCTCCAGCGGCTCGGGGAAGACGACCCTGCTGCGCTGCGTCAACCTGCTGGAGGAATACCAGGGGGGCGACATCGTTCTCGATGGCGAGACGATCGGTTATCGCACGGCCGCCGGGCGCCGTCATCGGCTCGGCGACCGCGAACTCTCGCGCCAGCGCGCGATGACCGGCATGGTCTTTCAGAGCTTCAACCTGTTTCCGCATCTGACGGCGGCCGGCAATGTGATGCTCGGCTTGCGCAAGGTGCTGCGGCTGCCCAAGGCCGAAGCCCGGGCGATAGCCGAGAAATGGCTGGCGCGCGTCGGCCTCGCCACGCGGGCGGACCACTATCCGAGCCAGCTCTCCGGTGGCCAGCAGCAGCGCGTCGCCATTGCTCGGGCGCTGGCCATGAACCCAAAGCTCGTGCTGCTCGACGAGGTGACCTCGGCGCTGGACCCCGAGCTCGTCCAGGAGGTGCTCAATACGGTGAAGAGCATCGCGGAGGATGGCGCGACGCTCTTGATCGTGACCCACGAGATGCGCTTTGCGCGGGACGTCTCGAGCCGCGTCGTCTTCATGGAACATGGGCGGATCGTCGAGGAGGGGCCGCCCGCGGAGATCTTCGGCAATCCCAAGAGCACCCGGCTGGCGGAGTTTCTGCGCAATACGCGGAGCTAGCGGCCGGCCGCGGCGAACTGGCCTGCTCGCACTGCCCGCGTCCCCCGGGTCGTAGCTCGCGCGCGTCGACGCGCGGGCGGTGTCCCGCTGCGTTGTGCCGGCGCCGGAGAAGCAAGACGGCATGATTGACCCGCTCACGCGGGTCCCCGAGAGAAGGAGAATGCCGGCAAGGCCGGCAGCGCGAATGGCGCGCGAGGCGCTGCAATCAACCTCGGCCGGTGGCAACACGGCAGCCGAATTCGGCCGCCGATGCGGCAAACCAGGACCAGAAGCTCCCTGCCATGCTGCGTGCGACCATGATCTCGAATACGGGCCCGTCCGGGCCGTCGGCGAGCCGCCACAGCTGCACGCCGACATAGGCGACGCTGATCAGAGCGGTATCGCCGACGGCGAAGGCCGCCGGGTGCAGATCGAGCATCACGCCCTTCGCCAGCACATCGCGAACACGCGAACCCGAGAGCCTGAAGGCGGCGCGCGCATCGCTCTGATCGCTGACGGCAGCATGGGCCGAGAGCTCGCCGAGAAGCCCGGCAAAGCCATCGCGCGAGGCCGCGCGCAGCAGCCATTGCCCCGGCCCCGCCCAGACCACGTCATGCGCCGCGGCCTGCGCAATCCTCGGTGTCTCCGGCAGGACGATGCCGAGCCTGCCTTCGACGGCCCGCGACAGAGCCGTTGCCATGCCGGGTTCGGCGATCAGCGTCGCCAGACCAAAGCCATCGAGCAAAGTCGCACAGATGCCAGCATCCCCCTTCATGCCGAAGGAGCCGGGCTGCGCGATCCCGGCCCAGGCGCCGCGCGGGACCCAAGAGATCGCTGTCTCAGCCATGGAGGTGGTTTCCTTCGGGATCGACGAAGACCGGCGAGCAGATCTCGACGACGATGTCGCCGTTGCGGACGGGGTCGTAGGCGCGGACGCGCTCGCCGATGCGGCTGGCGCCGTTCCGGATCAGGCCGAGGCCGATCCAGTGGTTCAGATGCGGCGAATGGGCGACCGAGGTCATGTAACCCTCGTCGTTTTCCATCACCGCCGCCTTGCCGATGCCGATGAAATGGGCGCCCGCACGCAGGCGCTGGGACGGATCGGCCGGCTTGAAGCCGACGAAGGACGGCCGGTCCCCCTCGACCAGGGCCTGCCGGCCCGCCATCAGCCGCCCGACGAAATCCTTCTTCGTCGACATCATCTTGCCGAGGCCGAGATCGCGCGCCGTGGTCTGGCCGTTGAGCTCGTTGCCCGCGACATGGCCTTTCTCGATGCGCAGCACACCGAGCGCCTCGGTGCCGTAGGGCGTGATGCCGAAGGGCTCGCCCGCCCGCATCAGGGCGCGCATCATCGCGTCGCCATAATCGGCCGGGACTGCAAGCTCGAAGGCCAGCTCACCCGAGAAGGAGATGCGGAAGAGCCGGGCCGTTATCCCGCCGCCGACCGTCACAGTGCGCGCCGCGAGATAGGGGAAGGCCTCGTTCGAGATGTCGTGCGCGGTATCGACGACGCCGCGCAGGGTCTCGCGCGCCTTCGGGCCGGCCACGGCCACCTGCGCCCATTGCTCGGACACCGAGACCATGCGGACATCAAGCTCCGGCCACAGCACCTGATGGCAGAATTCCAGATGCTGCATCACCTTGCCGGCGTTGGCCGTCGTGGTCGTCATCAGGAAATGATGCTCCCCGAGGCGGGAGGTGGTGCCGTCATCCATGACGAAGCCGTCCTCGCGCAGCATCAGCCCGTAGCGGGCCTTGCCGACCGGCAGCGCCTTCCAGCCGTTGATATAGACCCGCTCGAGGAATTCGGCGGCGTCTGGGCCCTGGATGTCGATCTTTCCGAGCGTCGAGACATCGCAGATGCCGACGCTCCCGCGCACGGCCTTCACCTCGCGATTGACGGTGGTCAGCCAATCGCCCTCCCCGGGCTTCGGATAGTACTGGGCCCGCAGCCACTGGCCGGCTTCGATGAAGACGGCGCCCCCCTCCTTCGACCACTCATGGGTCGGCGCCAGCCGCACCGGCTTGAAGTCCTTGCCGCGGTGGTGGCCCGCCAGCGCGCCGATCGCGACCGGCGTATAGGGCGGGCGGAACGTCGTCGTGCCCGTCTGCGGGATCGTCCTGCCCGTCTGCTCGGCCATGATGGCCAGGCCGGAGAGGTTCGAGGTCTTGCCCTGGTCGGTCGCCATGCCGAGCGTGGTGTAGCGCTTGAGATGCTCGACGGGCCGGAAGCCTTCGCGCGCGGCCAGCTCGACATCCTTGTCGGTGACGTCGTTCTGGTAGTCCACGAAGGCCTTGCCCTTCGTGCCCTTCACCCGCCAGACGGGCTTCAGCGCGGTCGTCTCGGGATCGGTCGCGGGCGCGGGCTCAGCCGCCGCAGGCGTCAGCCCCGCATCGGCCACAGCCTCGCGGCCGAGCCGAGCGCCGTCCTCCAGCGCCTGCGCCAGGGTGAAGCGCCCGGCTGCGCTGCCGGCGACGGAGAGCCCCGGCGGCAAGGTGCCCGGCACGAAACATTGCAGGCCCTCGTCCCAGGCCGGCTTGCCGTTCTGGTGCGAGGTCAGATGCAGCGTCGGGTTCCAGCCGTTCGAGACGGCCAGCAGATCGCAGGCGAGAGCCGTCTTCGCGCCGGAGGCATCGCGGATGCTGACGCCGCCGAGCTGACGGCCCCCGCGCGTGCCTTCGATCACGGCGCCTGCGAACAGCCTTGCGCCGAGCTTGTCGGCGAGCGCCTTGCGCGCTGGATCCGCGTCGGGACGGCTATCGACGATGGCCGCCACCTTGCCGCCGGCGGCTGCGATGTCGCGCGCTGTCGTCCAGCCATCGTCGCCGGCCGTGAACAGCACCGCTTCGCGGCCCGGCATGACGCCGTAACGATTGACGTAGGCGCGCACCGCCCCGGCCAGCATCACGCCGGGCGTATCGTTGCCGGGGAATACGATCGGCCGTTCCAGCGCGCCCGCGGCGAGGATCGCGCGTTTGGCATAGATGCGCCAGCCGCGCTGGCGCGGCTGATGGGCCGCAGGCTCCGGCAGGTGATCAGCGACGCGCTCGACCGCGCCGTAGATGCCGTGGTCGTAGAGGCCGAAGATCGTGGTGCGCGGCATAATCCGCACTTCGGGCAGGCTTTCGAGCTCCGCCAGCGTCGCCGCCAGCCATTCGGCCGCCGGCTTTCCAGCGATCTGGCGCTGCTCCGCCAACAGGCGACCGCCCAGGCGGAAATCCTCGTCGCAGAGGATCACGCGGGCACCGCTGCGGCCCGCTGCCAGCGCCGCCGAAAGACCGGCGGGCCCGCCGCCGATCACGAGCACGTCGCAGAAGGCGAAGGCCTTTTCGTAATGGTCGGGATCTTCCGCTCCGGCCGCGCGGCCAAGGCCTGCGGCGCGGCGGATCAGCGGCTCGTAGAGCTTTTCCCAGAACGCCGCCGGCCACATGAAGGTCTTGTAGTAGAAGCCGGCGACCAGAGCCGGCGAAACGAGCCCGTTGAGCGAGAGCAGATCGAAAGCGAGCGAGGGCCAGCGGTTCTGGCTTGCGGCATCGAGCCCGCCGAACAGTTCGATCACCGTGGCCCGGGTGTTCGGTTCCCGGCGGCCGCCGGAGCGCAGCTCGACCAGCGCGTTCGGCTCCTCCGGGCCGGCGGAGAGAATGCCGCGCGGGCGGTGATACTTGAAGGAGCGGCCCACCAGCCGCACCCCGTTGGCGAGCAGCGCAGAGGCCAGCGTGTCACCGGCATAGCCCTGATATGGCTTGCCATCGAAGCTGAAGGTCAGCGCCCGGCCGCGATCGATCAGGCCGCCGGAGGCGCGGCGGAAGGACTGCCCGCTCATGCCACCGCTCCCGTCTTGCGCGTCTTTGCCGGCTCGACCGCCGCGATCGCATGAGTGCGGGTATCGCGGGTCACGACCAGCCAGGCATGGCAGCCGGCGCCGTGATACCAGAGTTCGCGGTGCGTGCCCGCCGGATTGTCGCGCAGATAGACATAGTCGGTCATCACCGCCTCTGTCGCCGCCATGCCGTCAGGGCGTTGCGGGTCGGCCGCGCCCAGATAGCTGAATTCCTGGGCGTCGTGCGCGCCGCAATGGGGACAGGTGATGCGCATGGTCAGGCTTCCACGATTTTCGGGATGCGACGCACCGCAACCGTCATGCTCGCCCTCGTGGCGAGCATCCACGTCTTGAACACAACGTTCGACCAGCGAAGACGTGGATGGTCGGGACAAGCCCGACCATGGTGGGGATGGTGAGCGCAGCTTGTCATCTCAGTGCAGGTTGGGCTGGGCGCCGGCGCCCTTCTCGTCGATCAGGCGCCCGGTGGCGAAGCGATCGAGCCGATAGGCGGTCGCGACGGGGTGCGGCTGTCCCGTCGCGATCAGATGCGCGAAGCAGAAGCCGGAAGCCGGCGTCGCCTTGAAGCCGCCATAGCACCAGCCGGAATTGAGGTAGAGCCCATCGACCGGCGTCAGATCGATGATCGGAGAGCCGTCCATCGACATGTCCATGACACCGCCCCAATGCCGCAGCATGCGCACCCGGCCGAGGCCCGGCCAGAGCGCCATGGCAGATTCCATCACGTCCTCGATCACAGGCAGATTGCCGCGCTGGGCGTAGGAGTTGTAGCCGTCGATATCGCCGCCGAAGACGAGCCCGCCCTTGTCCGACTGGCTGATGTAGAAATGCCCGGCGCCGAATGTGACGACGGTGTCGATCAGGGGCTTCAGCCCTTCGGAGACGAAGGCCTGCAGGACATGGCTTTCGATCGGCAAGCGCAGGCCCGCCATCGCCGCCACCCGCGAGGAGTTGCCGGCCACCGCCATGGCGATCTTCCTCGCCCGGATCGGCCCGCGCGAGGTCTCGACGCCGACGGCCCGGCCGCCGGCCATGGTGATGCCGGTGACCTCGCAGTTCTGGATCATGTCGACGCCACGACTGTCGGCGGCCCGCGCATAGCCCCAGGCAACGGCGTCGTGCCGCGCCGAGCCGCCGCGGCGCTGCAGCAGCCCGCCCTGGATCGGGAAGCGGGCGTTGTCGAAATCGAGATAGGGCAGCATCGCCCTCACCTGCTCGCGGCCGAGCAGCTCGGAATCGACGCCGGCGAGCCGCATCGCATTGCCGCGCCGGGCGAAGGCGTCACGCTGCGCATCCGAGTGGTAGAGGTTGATCACGCCGCGCTGGCTGACCATGGCGTTGTAGTTCAGATCCTGCTCCAGCCCCTCCCAGAGCTTCATCGAAAGCTCGTAGAACGGCGTGTTGCCCGGCAGCAGGTAGTTCGAGCGGATGATCGTGGTGTTGCGGCCGACATTCCCGGAACCGAGATAGCCCTTCTCCAGCACCGCGACGTTCGTGATGCCGTGCCGGCTGGCGAGGTAATGCGCCGTCGCGAGGCCATGCCCGCCGCCGCCGATGATCACGACATCGTATTCGGCCTTGGGCGCAGGATCGCGCCAGACGGGGGTCCAGCCTTTATGCCCCTGGAAGGCCTGGGCGAGCAGCGAGAAGACGGAATAGCGCATCGAGGGGTCCGGGCGGTCTTGTCATCTGGAGATTGACCGACATAGGCTGCGTGACATGCTCGATAGCGACATCCGATTGCCCAGCAGCGACGACAGCGCACCGGCTCATGTCGGCTTTCTGCTGATCCCTGATTTCGCTCTGCTGCCCTATGCCTCGGCGATCGAACCCTTGCGCGCGGCCAACCGGCTCTCCGGCAGGTCGCTCTATCGCTGGAGCCATGTCTCGATCGACGGCGCGCCCGCTTCGGCCTCGAACGGCGTCGCCATCGCGGCGGATGCGAGCGTCGGCGCCGAATTGCGGCTCGACTACCTGTTCGTCTGCGCCGGGGGCAACCCGGCCCTCTTCCACCATCAGCCGACCTTCGCCTGGCTGCGCCAACTCGCCCGGCGCGGTGTGCGGATCGGCGGCGTCTCGGGCGGCCCCTATCTGCTGGCGCGCGCCAACGTGCTGACCGGCTATCGCTTCACGCTCCATTGGGAGCACGCGCCGGCCTTCCTGGAGGAGTATCCGGACCTCGATCTGCGCCGCTCGCTCTACGAGATCGATCGCGACCGGCTGACCTGCAGCGGCGGCACCGCCCCGCTCGACATGTTGCATGCCGTGATCGCGCGCGAACACGGCAGCGAACTGGCGCTGGCCGTGAGCGAGTGGTTCCTGCAGACCCATGTCCGGGAAGGAGCCGGTCCGCAGCGTATGCCGCTGCGCGAGCGGCTGGGCATCGCGCATGCGCCGCTGCTGCGCGTCATCGGGCGCATGGAGCAGACCATCGAGCATCCCGAACCGCGCGAGGACCTCGCCCGCCTCGCCAATGTCTCGCTGCGCCAGCTCGAGCGCCTGTTCCGCCAGCATCTCGGCCGGTCGCTCGGCGAGCACTACCTGGCCCTGCGCCTTGACCGCGCGCGCGACCTGCTGCGGCAGACAAGCCTCTCGATCCTCGAAACGGCACTCGCCTGCGGCTTCGCCAGCGCCAGCCATTTCTCCCGCAGCTATCGCGAGCGCTTCGGCCATCCCCCGCGCGGCGAGAGAGTGCAGCAAGCTCACTCTGATCGACGCTGACAGGCAAGAAAGCGTCGCACAGGATCAAATCCGCGCACCGATCCCCCGGAAGTCTAGGGCTTCAAATAAAAACAGGGGATCGCGACCGATGAAACGTTTGACCGCTCTGGCGCTGGCTGTCGCCGCCACGCTCGCCGCCGCGCCGGCCCTCGCTCAGGACACCCTCGCCAAGATCAAGGAGAAGGGCGTCCTCACTGTCGGCGTGAAGAACGACTACAAGCCCTGGGGCTTCCTCGACCCGTCGGGCAAGATCGTCGGCCTCGAGATCGATCTTGCGCAGGAGGTCGCGGACAAGCTCGGCGTGAAGATCGAGATGGTTCCCGTCATCGCCGCCAACCGCATCGAGTTCCTGCGGCAGGGCCGCATCGACATGATCCTGGCGACGCTCGGCGACACGCCCGACCGGCGCAAGCAGATCGGCATGATCGAGCCGAACTACTATGCCGGTGCCACCAACGTGCTCGCGCCGAAGAGCGCCGGTCTCAAGAAGTGGGAAGATCTGAAGGGCCGAAAGGTCTGCGCCGTGCAGGGCGCCTATTACAACCGCCGCGTCTCGCAGATGTATTCGCCCGAGCTGGTGGTGTTCCCCTCCGTGCCGGATGGGCTGAACGCGCTGCTGGGCAACAACTGCGTCGCCTTCCTCTTCGACGACACGCTGATCGTCTCGACGCTGGCGGGCGGCGATCCGAAATGGGCCAATTACGAAATGCCCCTGACCTCGGAGGATCCGCAGCTCTGGGCGATCGGCGTGCGCCTCGACGACCTCGACGGCGCCTTCGGCAAGCTGCTGAAGGACATGTCGGTCGAGTGGCACAAGAGCGGCAAGCTGCTCGCGCTCGAGAGCAAGTGGGGCATCAAGCAGAGCCCCTACCTGATCGAGACCAACAAGAAGCTGAAGGGCGGCTCGTAGCCTCGGGGCGTCATTCTCGGGCTTGTCCCGAGAATCTCATGACCAGAGGGCTCTGGTTTCCGAGATGGTCGGGTCAAGCCCGACCATGACGCGCCAAGCCTACCCGAGGTTTCGGACATGATTGCCGCCTTCTTCGAGCGCCTGAACGATGTTCATGGCCTCAACTTCTCGATCTTCTACGACGCCTTCGATCGTTCCCGCTTCCTCACCGGGCTGTGGACCACGACCTATATCTGCGTCGTCTCCATCCTGGCCTCGCTCGCGATCGGGCTCCTCGGGGTCTGGGTGGCCGGCAGCCAGTCGCGCCTCGGACGGCTGCTGGTGCGGGTTTACGTCCAGTTCTTCCGCAATACCCCGCCGCTGGTGCAGCTCTCCTTCTTCTACTTCGCCGTCGGCGGCTTGCTGCCGACGGTGTCGGACGGTTTCGGCGGACAGTCACCGCTTGTCAGTGGCACAGGCTGGGCGATCATCGCCTTCTCGCTTTTCGCCGGCGCATTCAACGTCGAGATCTTCCGCGCCGGGATCGAGGCTGTGCCCGAGACGATGGTCGAGGCCGCGGAATCGCTCGGCTACACGCGCTTCCAGCTCTGGCGCCAGATCGTGCTGCCCCTCGCCTTCCGCATCTGTCTGCCGGCGCTCAACAACAACCTCGTCAATCTCGTGAAGACCACCACCCTCGCCTACGCGATCGGCGTGCCCGAATTGCTCTACGCCGCCTCGCAGATCTGGTCGGAGATGTTCAACGTCCGCGAGATGATGAACGTGTTGCTGGTGACCTATGTCCTGCTCGTCGCAGTTCTGGTCTGGGTGATGCATCGCTGGGAGAAAGCCATGCGCATTCCGGGCTACATGCCATGAAAGCGAGCCGACCCATCTCCTCAGCCCTCATCCTGAGGAGCCGCGAAGCGGCGTCTCGAAGGATGCTTCAGGAGGCTCCGGAGACATCTGGATCATCCTTCGAGACGCGCTCTTGCAGAGCGCTCCTCAGGATGAGGGCTCGTCATGACGTCCGCCCCGAAAGCGACCTTCCGGTCCTCAAGCCATTCCGCGCCGCGCCGATCGCGCCGAGCGGCCTTGCCGCACCTGCCCTCCTGAGCGCCGGGCTCGTCGCGGGCGCCGGAATCCTCTTCGCCGCTTCGCTGGCCGTGGCGCAGGTGACCGCACCGGCGGCACGCGACGGTGCCGTCACCATCCTGCTGCGCTGGGCACCGCTGATCTTCCAGGGCTTCCTGTTCAACCTGCTGATCAGCTTCCTCTCGATGGTGTTGGGAACGGCGGTGGGCGTGCTGTTCGGCATCGGCCAAGTTTCGCCATCCGCGGCGCTGCGCAAGCCTGCCTGGGCCGCGACGCAGTTCTTCCGCAACGCACCCTGGCTCGTGCTGCTGTTCTACGCGATGTTCCTGCTGCCCTTCGAATTGAAGCTCGGCCCGGTCACCCTGGCCTTTCCCGCCTGGGTCAAGGCCATCATCGGGCTGGCGCTTCCGGTCGCGGCCAACGTCTCCGAGATCGTGCGCGGCGGCATCCGCTCGATTCCGTCGGGCCAATGGGAATCGGCCGAGGCGCTCGCCTTCACCCGCCGCCAGACGATGTGGATGATCATCCTGCCACAGGCCTTCAAGCGGATGATCCCGCCCTGGATGAACCTCTACGCCATCCTGACGATGGCCACGACGCTGATCTCGGTCGTCGGCATTCAGGACGGGCTGACGGTGACGCGCGCCGCGCTCGTGGCCGAGAGCCGGCCGGAGCTGATGCTGCCGATGTATCTCCTGCTCCTGCTGATGTTCTTCGCCTACTGCTATCCGATCGCGCGCCTCACCATGGCGCTCGAACGCCGCTTCAACGTGAAGGGATGACCATGGTCGCCAAGCATCAACTCGGCGAGCCGGTCGTCGTCGTCGAGGGCGTCGAGAAGGCCTTCGGCGCCTTCCCGGTGCTGAAGGACGTCAGCCTGACCATTCGCCGCGGCGAGACCGTCTGCATCATCGGCCCCTCGGGCTCGGGCAAGTCGACGCTGCTGCGCTGCATCAATGCGCTGGTGCCGATCAGCAGGGGTTCGATCACCGTCGCCGGCCGGCAGGTCAACGACCCCATGCTCGACAAGCTCGCCCTGCGCCGCGACGTCGGCATCGTCTTCCAGCAGTACAACCTGTTCCCTCACAAGACGGCGCTGCAGAACGTGATGATGGCGCCGGTCCATGTGCTGAAGCAGGATCGCGCAGAGGTCGAAGAGCGGGCCAAGCGCCTGCTCGCCAAGGTCGGATTATCGCACAAGCACCAGGCTTATCCGGGCGAGCTTTCGGGCGGGCAGCAGCAGCGCGTCGCGATCGCCCGCTCGCTGGCGATGAACCCCAAGGTGATGCTGTTCGACGAGGTCACCGCCGCGCTCGACCCAGAGACCAAGAAGGAGGTGCTCGTCACCATCCGCGACCTTGCCGCAGAGGGGATGACCTGCATCCTCGTCACCCACGAGATGGGCTTCGCCCGCGAAGTCGCCGACCATGTCTATTTCACCGACGGCGGCGTCATCGTCGAGCACGCGGCACCGGCGGAGTTCTTCGGCGCGCCGCGAGAAGCCCGCACCCGCGCCTTCCTCGATCAGGTGCTCTGACGCGACATGTCGCGTCAGAGCCGGTCGATGTCGCAAACCGGCCGGCCACCGCAGGCCGCCCGTCCAAGAATGAACGCCGTCATTCGAGAGCGTGCCTCATGAACACTCTGGCCTCAGACCCCAAATCCGTCACCGGCAAGCCGCTGGCCATCGACGAGACGGTGGACGTCCTGGTCATCGGCGGCGGGCCCACCGGGCTCGAAGCGGCGATCCAAGCCGCGAAGCGTGGGTTCGGCGTCCTGCTGATCGATGAGAACCCCGTGCCATTCAAGACGATGGGCGACGACGTGCCCTTGCATTTCGGGCAGGGCATGGCGGCCAGCGCCCGCAATCGCAACGCCATGATGGAGGCATTCGTGGCCTCCGAACCGCGGATCGCAGAGGCTTTCGAGGCCGGCATCGATGTGCGCCTCGGCACCGCCTGCTGGGGCCTTTATGCGAACGGTCCGGCACTCGGCTGGATGCCCGGCCTCGTCGCGGGGCTCGCCGACGAGGAACGCAGCGCCCTGGTCCAGGCGCGGCACGTTATTCTCGCCTGCGGCCGACGCGACATGGGTCTCGGCTTCCCTGGCTGGGAGAAGCCGGGGGTGCTGGGCGCCACCGCCGCGCTTAGTCTCGCGACACGCTACGGCGCGCTCGGCCCGCGCCGGCTCGTCATCCTCGGCTCCAGCACGGAAGCCCTGACCACGGCGCTGGCGCTGCGCGAGACCGGCGCCAGCGTCGCTGCGATCGTCGAGCAGGCTCCCGAAGCCGTCGGCGACGCGGCGCTGCTGGCCAGCCTGCGCGAGGGCGGGACGGATATCCTGACGCGCCATGTCGTCCGCGAGGCGGCCGGGCGCGATTCCGTCGAGGCGGCAATGGTCGCTGGGCTCGACGACGAAGGCCATCCGGCACAGGACGAGCGCGCCATCGCCTGCGATGGCATCGTGCTCGCTGTGGGAGCCACCCCGGTCGTCGATCTGATCGATGCCGCCGGCTGCAAGGTGGCGTTTCAGCCCGAGCGCGGGGGCTATGCGCCGGTCCTCGATGCGAACCAGCGCACAAGCATCCCGAACGTGTATGCGGTCGGCGACTGTGCCGGCATCTGGGCCGCGAAGACCCGCGACCGCGCGGTCGCCGAAGCGGAAGCCCGATGCGCCGTCGCGGCGCTCGGCACGGATGCAATGGCAGACAGCGCCACGAACCCGCCGGCACCGGGATACGACATCTCCGATTACCGCCTGGCCTGGGTGCGGGCGAGTGTCATCGAGGCGCGCGCGGAATTCCATGTCTGCCAGTGCGAGGAGGTGACGGCCCGCGAAATCCTCGAAGTCCGTCCACCGCGTTATCTCGACTGGCAGAACGAGCGCCGCAACGACCGTTCGCTCGCGGCCTTGCTCGGCAATGGCCCGCCCAACCCCGATCAGGTCAAGCGCCTGACCCGTGCCGGCATGGGCCCCTGCCAGGGCCGCCGCTGCCGCGAACAGGTTGCGGCGCTGCTGGCGCTCGGCGCGGCCCTGCCGCTCTCGGCGATCCCGCTCGCGGGCTATCGCACGCCGGCGCGGCCGATGCCGCTGTCGATGACGGCCCATGTGCCGGAAGCGCCGGAGCAGGCCGAGCATTGGGACACCTGGTTCGGCATGCATGCGCAATGGGTGCCGTTCTGGGAGGTTCCGGAGCGCTACACCGTCGCGACCAACGACGCGACCGGCCCCGTCGCGAGCGAGTGAGAGCCAACATGAGCGAGATCAACGGAGCTTCCGTCGTTATCGTCGGCGGCGGCGTGACCGGTCTCTCCGCCGGCTGGTGGCTGGCGCGCGAGGGCGTCGACGTGCTTGTGCTGGAAAAGGGCCTGATCGGCTGGGAGGCCTCCGGCCGCAATGGCGGCGGCTGCTCGCACCACCATTCGCCGCTCTTCGCCGAAGAACAGCGGCTCTGGCCGATCATGGACGAGTTGCTGGGATACCCGACCGAGTTCAGGGGCGAGCGCATCCGCCTTGCTTCCAGCGAGCACCAGATGGCGCTCTACGGCCGCGCCCTGCGAAACGCCGAGCGGCAGGGCTTCCAGTCGGACATGCTCGACGTCCGGCAGGCGAAGGAGCTCGTGCCGCTGGCGGGCGACACCATCGTCGGCGGCTATCACTACAAGTTCGGCGGCCATGCCAATCCGCACCGCACGCTGCAGGGCTATGCCTGGGCGATGCAGGACCATGGTGGGCGCATCCTGCAGCATACGACGGTCACCGGCTTCCGCAGCGAAGGCGGGCGCGTGACGGCGGTCGAGACCGACCGCGGCGTCATCGGCTGCGACAGCCTGGTGCTCGCTGCCGGCCCACAGACCGGGCGGCTCTCGGCGATGCTCGGGCAGGAGGTGCCGGTGCAATCGGCCCGCTGCGAGATGATCGTGACGGAGCCGTTGCCGCTGATGCCGCTCGGCGGCGTCGACGGCTGCGGCCTCTATGGTCGACAGACCCTGCGCGGCAACCTCGCCTATGGCGGCGGGCCGCATGAATGGCTGGCGATGGCCGAGGAAGGCACGCCGGCGAAGCCGACCACGCCGCTGATGCTGCATATGGGCAAGCGCCTGGCCGAGCTTCTGCCGAAGGCGGCACATGCCCGCATCATCCGCTCCTGGGCCGGCGTGATCGAGAATACGCCGGACGGCCGTCCCGTGATCGACCGGTTGGATTCACAGGCGAATGTCGTGGTCGCGACCCTGTCGAGCGTCGGCTTCGGCCTCTCGCCCGCGAGCGGCCACGCGATCCGGGACCTCGTCGTCGACGGCGCGTGCAGCTTCGCCGATATTTCCACCTTCAAGCTGTCGCGCTTCGCGAAGCTGGAGCCGAACTGGCGGGAATTGCAGGGCTGGCAGGTGACGGCGGCGACCGAAGCGCTGGTCGCGTGACGGTCCAAGACCGGAGCAAAGTCGTCAGGCAGCCGTGGCCTTCATCGCCGGCGGCCAATTGTGGGTCTCGCCCTTGCGGCGGGATGCCCAGGCGTAGAGCGCATCGTAGATGATGAAGCCGCGCTTCAACACCTCGTGATCGTCCGGGGAGAGATCGCGAAGCCCCATCGAGATTGCCAGCAATCCTGCCGATTGCGGCGTGAGATCGTGCCGGTCCGTATCGGCGCCGCGAACGATCGCGGCAATCGTGGCGATGGCCGGATCCTTGGCCAGATCATGCTTCTCGACGAAGGCATCGAAGCTGCATCCCTCGCCGAAATGCGTGTATTCGACACCGGGTACGTCATAGGGAATGGCGCCGCTTTCCTCGGCCACCTTCCTGACCTGATCCGGCGGCACGAACAGGAACTCCGGCTCCTTGTCGATGAACCGCGTGATCAGCCAGGGACAGGCGATCCGATCGATGACGGGGCGCTCGCGCGTGACCCATTTCATGGCGTAGGCCTCCCTTCAGCGGTGATGAGCGGAACGGTTGGGGCGCCGATCGCATGCCAGGCGGCAATGCCGCCTGCGAGCGAGCGGGCATCGAGGCCGCGACGGCGAAGTTCGGCGACGGCGTCGCCACTGACCTGGAAGCCGTAGACGCAGTAGGCGACGATCGGCTTGTCCTTCGGCAGGTCCCCGGCCCAATCGGCGATCTGTTCTGGCGCGCGCAGTTGCGCCCCCGGGATCATGTCGCCGCGGTTCGCCAAATCCTCCGCGAGGCAGACGTCCAGCAGGACGAAATCGTCCTGGCGCTGCAAGCGAGCCAGCAAATCCTCCGCGGCTACGGTGTCTCCGGGAACGTCGGCGGCAGCTAAGCCGACCGCGCGTCGGTTCAAGGCGAGCCGCTGGAACCGAGCGCCAACCCGCTCCCAATGGATGTTCTTCATGAAGGCGTCGACATAGGCTCCGGCTTTAGCCCCGAAATCGATGTGATAGGCGTGCTCGTACATATCGAGCGCCATGATCGGGATACTGCCGGCGAGGTAGCTCGTGTGATCCTGCCCCCATTGGATCATCAGGCGTTCGTGACGCTCGGACCAGACCAGCAAGGTCCACCCCGAGCCGCCGGCTTGTGCCTTCGCGCAGGCCGAGAATTTCGAGCGCCAACCGGCGACACTGCCAAAATCCCGCTCCAGCGCCAGCGCGAGGTCGCCCGCGGCATCGCCGGTGCCGCCGAGCCCGTCGAAATAGATCTCATGCAGGATCGCCGAATTGGCGGCGACGAGTTCCTCCCGCTTGAGGCCGTTAATGTCGAACACCGGCGTCTGGCTCCAGTCAAGCTCGTCGAGGCGGCGCTCGATGGCGTTGAGGCGTCGCACGGCGCCTCCGTAATTGTTCTCGTAATGGCTCGCCAGAAGCCGCTCGGAGAGCCCGTCAAGGCGCGGCGGCTTGAACGGCAAGGGCATGATCCGATGCATGGCACCCTCTCCAGGATACGCAATGACCGGACGCTACGCCCGAATCAAAAATGATACAAGTGTTGCTTTTTATATTTCGAATGATACGGTACGAACATGAGTGACGATGCGAATTCCGCGGAGCAGCGCTGGCTCCTGCTGATCCACCAGTTGCCGAGCAAGCCGGCGTATTTCCGGGTGAAGATCTGGCGGCGCCTGCAAGGGATCGGCTCCGTCGCGGTGAAGAGCACGGTCTATGCCCTGCCCGCGAATGCCGAAACTCAGGAGGATTTCGAGTGGCTGCTGAAGGAGATCGTTGAAGGCGGCGGCGAGGCCATGATCTGCGAAGCGCGTCTGATCGACGGCCTCTCGGACAGCCAGGCCAGGGCTCTCTTCGACGCGACACGCGATGAAGATTACGAGGAAATCTCCAAGGAGGCGCGCGCTCTTTCCGCCCGGCTCACGGCAACCGCCACGCCCGAGGACAAGGCGGAAGCTCGCTCGCAAACCGGTCGTCTGCGGAAACGGCTCGCAGACGTCGCCGCCATCGACTTCTTCGGAGCGACCGGCCGCCTTTCGGCCGAGAGCCTGGTCGCCGAGATCGAGCGCAGGCTTGCAGAGGATGCCCATATGACGACGCCGTCGCCGGAAACACCGACGCGAACTGCAGCCGACCTCAAGGGCCATGTCTGGGTGACGCGCAAGGGCGTGCATGTCGACCGGATCGCCTGTAGCTGGCTGATCCGCCGCTTCATCGATCCCAGTGCCGTCATCCGCTTCGTTCCGGGCAAGGGATACGAGCCCGAACCAGGAGAGCTGCGCTTCGACATGTTCGAAGGCGAGATCACGCATGAGGGCGATCATTGCAGCTTCGAAGTCCTGCTCTCTCGCAGCGGCATCACCGATGCGGCGCTCCAGGCCGTTTCCGAGATCGTCCACGACATCGATTTGAAGGACGGCAAATTCGGGCGCGAGGAAACGACAGGCATTGCGAGCCTGATTTCGGGCGTCTGCACCGCATACCCTCAGGACGAAGAACGCATTGCGCAAGGCGCGGCTGTCTTCGACAACCTCTATCAATACTTCAGGTCGAAGCGCGCCTGACGACCGGGGAATGTGATGAACAAGAGCGAGACCATCGACGCTGCGCCTCCCAATCGGAGCGCCGAGCCCGACCATGGGATTTCATTCGGTGAGGCCCTGCGCGTCTGGGCGCGGGTCGCGGCGCTCAGCTTCGGCGGCCCTGCCGGGCAGATCGCGGTGATGCACCGCATCATCGTGGAGGAGAAGCGCTGGATCGGCGAGACGCGGTTCCTGCATGCGCTTAACTACTGCACCTTGCTTCCCGGGCCGGAAGCGCAGCAACTGGCCGTCTATATCGGCTGGCTCCTGCACAAGACCAAGGGCGGCCTCGTCGCCGGAACCCTGTTCGTGCTTCCCGGCCTCATTGCCATCATGGCGCTGAGCTGGATCTACGCCATCTTCGGCAATGTCGGGAGTGTGCAGGCGCTGTTCTTCGGGTTGAAGGCGGCGGTGCTGGCGATCGTGCTCGAAGCCGTGCTCCGGATCGGCCGGCGCTCCCTCAAGAACGGAGTGATGATCGGCCTCGCCGCGGCCGCCTTCCTCGCCCTGGCGCTCTTCCATGCCCCCTTCCCGCTTGTCGTTCTTGTAGCGGGCCTGATCGGCTATGTCGGCGGCCGCGCCGGCTGGTCCGCTTTCCGGGTCGGAGGCGGTCACGGCAAGGTCGGAGCCAAGCAGGTCGCCGACATCGATTCAGCGCTCGGCGATGGCATTCCGGCACATGCCAGGCCGCCGCTGAGTTGGTCTTTGAAGGTCGCCGCCATCGGCTTCTTCCTCTGGTTCGCTCCGATCGTCGCCTTGCTGGCGACGCTCGGCCGAGGCGACGTGTTCACCGAGATTTCCATCTTCTTTTCCAAGATGGCGATGGTCACCTTCGGCGGGGCCTATTCGGTCCTGTCCTATGTCGCCCAGCAGGCGGTCGAGCATTACGGCTGGCTGAAGCCGGGTGAGATGCTGGACGGCCTCGGCATGGCCGAAACCACGCCCGGGCCGCTGATCATGGTCACGCAGTTCGTCGGCTTCATGGGGGCCTACCGTGCGCCGGGCTCGCTGAATCCGCTGCTGGCCGGCACGCTCGGCGGATTGCTGACGACCTGGGTGACCTTCGTTCCCTGCTTCCTCTGGATCTTCCTGGGCGCGCCGTTCATGGAGACAATGCGCAACAACAGGGCGCTTTCCGCCGCTCTTGGGGCGATCACGGCCGCCGTCGTCGGCGTCATCCTGAACCTGTCGATCTGGTTCTCGCTGCACGTCCTGTTCGCCGAAGTCCGACAAATCCGCGCCTATGGCTTGGAACTCGACGTGCCGGTCCTGAGCACGGTCAACGTCGCCTCGCTGCTGTTGACGCTGGCCGCCATGATCGCCGTGTTCCGCTTCAAGGTCGGGATGATCAAGGTCATCGCAGCATGTTCAGCGGCCGGGTTGCTCTACGGGATGCTGCACGGGCTCACCTGACGGAAATATTACCCGTCGACAGCACCAAGTATCGGAGCGTGTTCAGCCGGATCGCGCCCGCCGCCCAGCGCGGTTGCGCAGCATCCGCAACCCGTCAAGTCCTCCAGCCGGTCCGTAACAGTTACACGCTTCTGATGATCGGCCGAATGCTGTTCGATAGCCGCCCCGATGATGCGTGCGCGAGGCGTGTGATGACTCGTTCCACCGGACCTTTCCCACTCGCGACGAGGCGAGACGCTCTCGTCACGGCTCTGATTGCCTCGGTGGCGATGGCCACTGGCACCAGCCCCGTCACGGCCCAGACCGATCCGCTGCCCTCCTGGAATGACGGGAACGCCAAGCAGGCCATCAAGACCTTCGTCGAGAAGGTCACACGGCAAGGCGGCCCGGATTTCGTCCCGGTGGCCGAGCGGATTGCCACCTTCGACAATGATGGAACGCTCTGGTCGGAGCAGCCGCTCTATTTCCAGGGCATGTTCCTGCTGGACCGGATCAAGGCGCTCGCGCCCGGCAGGCCGGAATGGCAGACGCAGGAACCCTTCAAGTCCCTGCTCGCCGGAGACCTGAAAGCCGTCACGGCAAGCGGAACCAGGGGAATCGAAGAGCTCGTCCTGGCGACCCATGCGGGGATGGACAGCGCCGAGTTCGAGCGGATCGTCAAGGAGTGGATGGCGACAGCGCGGCATCCGAAGTTCAACCGCCCCTATAAC
The DNA here is from genome assembly GCF_056397745.1 of Allobosea sp. 05L423. Taxonomy (NCBI): domain Bacteria; kingdom Pseudomonadati; phylum Pseudomonadota; class Alphaproteobacteria; order Hyphomicrobiales; family Alloboseaceae; genus Allobosea; species Allobosea sp. 05L423. Next base: position 585,442 of record NZ_JBFTOA010000002.1, read on the forward strand.
CAGCTCGTCTACAAGCCGATGGTCGAGCTGCTGGCCTATCTGCGGGCAAACGGCTTCAAGACCTATATCGTCTCCGGGGGCGGGGTAGAGTTCATGCGGCCCTGGGTCGAAGCAGCCTATGGCATTCCGCCCGAACAGGTCGTCGGGTCCGGCATCAAGCTCAAATATGAACTCGTCGGCGACAAGCCGGAGCTGCAGCGGCTGGCCGAGGTGGATTTCATCGACGACGGTCCTGGCAAGCCCGTCGGCATTGCCAAGTTCATCGGCCAGCGCCCCGTCTTCGCCGCCGGCAACTCTGACGGCGACTTGCAGATGCTCCAATGGACGACCCTCAACACGGGTCAGCGCTTCGCACTCATCGTGCACCACACCGACGCCGAGCGCGAATTCGCCTACGATCGGCAGTCCCAGGTCGGGAGGCTCGACAAGGCCCTCGATGAAGCTCCGTCGCGCGGATGGCTGGTCGTCGACATGCGCAACGACTGGAAGACGATATACGGCCCGTAGCAGATGCGAAGGCAAAGCCGCCGATCTTCAATCCGCGGGAGCACGGCGGCAAAATGTGCCGGCGGCCATTTCGATCTGCCGCTCGGCTCGGTGACGTTCGCGACATAATGAAATCGGCCGGGTAGAAGCCGTGCTTGACTAGGCCTGCCCTCCTGCCCGGTCACGATGACGGCGAGAGCTCTGGACGCAAGGCGGCCTGCAATACTCCTGCCTCCCGGCGAAGGGCCGATGCCGGAACAATGGCAAGGCGCCTTTGCGCCGACTGCGCCGAAAATCTTCAGCCCGGTTCGCTCAGCCGAGCGCGCTTCGGAACGGCATACCCGCCTGCGCTCCCGGTGCGAGGCAGGAGAGAGCGGCGGCGCGGCAGCCGAGGTCGAGCGCCTGCTGGAGATCCAAGCCCTCATCGAGAGCAGCCGCGATCGCGCCGACGAAGGTGTCGCCGGCGCCTGTCGTATCGACCGGTTCGATACGCGGAGCGGGCACGTGGAACGTTTCGCCCTCCGGCGTGTACGCGAAGGCGCCCTCGGCACCGGCCGTGACGATGCAGCGCGTCGCGGTGCCCGCGATCAGGCCCGCGATCTCGCCGCCCGGTTTCCCGAGAATGGCGGCGATATCGGCGGCCTCGTGCTCGTTGACGATCAGGACATCGCTGGCGGCGAGCAACGCCGCCGCATCCGCCGCCGGGAAGCCGTCCGGCACCGGCGCGCAGTTCCAGATGACGCGCCCGCCCGATTGCCGGACGCGCCGCGCAAGCGCCAGCGACTGTGCGAAGGGCACCTCCATCTGCAGCACAAGCGTCGTGCCGGCGGTCAACAGCGCCTCCGGCACGTCGTCCGCGCTGGGCTCGAGATTGGCGCCGCTGGCGACGGTGATCGCATTCTCCGCGTGCGCATCGACGGTGATGAAGGCGCAGCCTGTCGGAGCCGCGCCGGCGCCCACCAGATCGGTCCCGACGCCGTTGGCGACGAGGTTGTCGATCGACTCGCGGCCGAAGCCGTCATCGCCGACGCGGGCCGCCATGGCGACCCGGCCGGGCGCAGCCAAGCGCGCTGCGGCAACGGCCTGGTTCGCTCCCTTGCCGCCGAAATGGCGCTCATAGGACGGAGCGAGCACCGTCTTGCCCGGTCCCGGAATGGTCGCGACCCGCGCGACCAAATCGACATTGATCGATCCGAAGACCAGGATCATCGGGCCCTACCCTCGTTTCAGCCTTCGGCATCCATCTGATGCAGCTTCTCGACACGGCGGCGGAAATCCTCGTCGGTCGAGAACTCGGCGGAGAGATAGGACGAAATCAGATCGCTGGCGAGCCAGGGGCCGACGATCTTGGCGCCGATACACATGACATTGACGTCGTCATGCTCGACGCTCTGATGGGCGGAGTGGATATCGTGGCAAACCGCGGCGCGGATGCCCTTCATCTTGTTGGCGGCGATCGAGGCGCCGACGCCGGTGCCGCAGACCATGATGCCGCGCTCGGCCTCGCCGGACGTGACCTTGCGGGCGACTTCGCGGGCGATGTCGGGGAAATCGACCGGCTTGTCGTCATGGGAGCCGACATCGATGACCTCGTGGCCCAGCGATTTGATGTGGTCGATGACGTGCTGCTTGAGGGACCAGCCGGCATGGTCGGAGCCGATGACGAGGCGCATGGGAGTTCCTGTTGGTTAGAGCGAAGCGCCGGCGCCCTTGTCGGGCGCCGGCGAGGAATGGATCAGCCGCGCATGTTCGCGGGCAGTTCGGTGCCGTGGAACTTCTTGTAGATCGCGTTGAGCTTGCCGTTCTTGAGGTTCTGCTCGACCCAGGCGTCGAGCTTCTCGAGCAGCTTGGGCTCGCCCTTCTTCACGCCGACGGCGAGATCGAAGTTGGTGATCGAGACCTTCGGCTCGAAGGGACGCGCAGGCGCCTTGACGCCGATCTGCGAGACGATCGTCGCCGAGGTGGCGACACAGTCGGCCTGGCCGGAGATGGCGGCGGTGACCATCGTCGCATCGTCCTCGAAGCGGGCGAGCTTGAGGTCGCGCTCCTTCATGTTGGTCAGCGTCGTGTCCTGCGTGGTGCCGCGCGAGACCGCGATCGTCTTGCCCTTCAGATCGTCCCAGCTCTTCACATCGAGGGATTTCAGGCAGCCCACGACCGACTGCAGCGCGGCATAGGGCTTGGAGAAATCGATGACCTTGGCGCGCTCGGGCGTGACCGAGAGCGTCGAGATGATGATGTCGGCCTTGTTGGTCTGGACGTTGGGGATGCGGGTCGCGCCGGTCGTCTGGACGAATTCGAGCTGCAGGCCCCAATCCTTGGCGAGGAGCTCGGCGGTCTCGACATCCGAGCCGGTCGGTTTCATCGCGCCGTCGATCATGCCGGACGGCGGGATCGCGAGATCGGTCGCGATGCGGATCTTGCCGGCCTTCATGATGTCGTCGAGCATGTCGGCGCGGGCGGCCTGGCCGGCGCAGGCGAGCGCCGTCGTGCCGAGCAAGGCAATCGTGAGAAAGCGTTTCATCCTTGGTTTTCCTTCCCTTTTTGGTCGTTAGAGCCCGGTTCCGACGAACTGGGCGAGTTCCGGCGTGGCCGGTGCCGACAGGATCGAGGCACTTCCGGCCTCGTGAACCCTGCCCGCGTGCATGAACACCACCTGATCGGCGATGCCCCGTGCGAACCCCATCTCATGGGTGACCATGACCATGGTCATGCCGTCGGCAGCGAGCTGCTCGATGACCTTGAGCACCTCGCCGGTCAGCTCCGGATCGAGCGCGGAGGTGACCTCGTCGAACAGCATCACCTTGGGCTGCATGGCGAGCGAGCGGGCGATCGCCGCGCGCTGCTGCTGCCCGCCGGAAAGCTGCTCGGGATAGGCGTCGAGCTTTTCGGACAAGCCCACCTTCGCCAGCATGACCTTGGCGAGCTCTCGGGCCTCGGCCTTCTTCATGCCCTTCACCGAAACCGGCGCCAGCGTGATGTTCTGCTCGATGGTGAGATGCGGGAACAGGTTGTAGCTCTGGAAGACGATGCCGACATCCTGCCGCAGCGCCCTGAGATCGATATCGACAGCGTCGACCCGGTGATCGCAGACGCGGATCTCGCCGGAATCGATCTTCTCGAAGCGGTCGATGCAGCGCAGCGCCGTGCTTTTGCCGGAGCCGGAGCGGCCGATCAGCACCAGCACGTCGCCGCGCGCGACCGTGAAGCTGACGCCGTCCAGCACCTTGAGGGTGCCGAAGCTCTTGTGGACCTTGTCGAGGACGACGATGGGACGTTCAGCGGTGGGACGTTCCTTGCTCATGGCTTTGAGTCTCGTCAGGCCGGCATCAGCTTCGCGCGGCCGACGCCCATGCGGCGTTCGAGACGCCGGCTTAGGAGCGAGATCGGGAAGCATAGCGCGAAGTAGATCAGGGCGATGATCGCGTAGATCAGGAAGGGTTCGAACAGCGAGTTGTTGATGATCTGGCCGGAGCGGGCGAGCTCGACGAAGCCGACGACAGAGGCCAGCGAGGTGTTCTTGATGATCTGCACCATGAAGCCGACCGTCGGCGGCGTCGCGATGCGCATGGCCTGGGGCAGGATGACCTTGAGCATACGCTGCGTGCGGCTCAGCCCCAGCCCTTCGGCCGCTTCCCATTGCGGGCGCGGCACGGCCTGGATGCAGCCGCGCCAGATCTCGCCGAAATAGGCGCCGACATAGATCGTCAGCGAGGCGCCGGCCGCCCAGAGCGGCGTGATCGCGAAGCCGAGCGCCGAGAGCCCGAAATAGCCGAGGAACATGATCACGAGCAGCGGCGTGCCCTGGACGAGCTGCACATAGGCGCCGCTGATCAGCCGCACGGCCTTGCTCGGCGACACCCGGGCAAGCGCGATCAGGAAGCCGACGAGGCCGCCGCCGATCAGCGCGACCGCCGACAGCCCGATGGTCCAGAGCGCGCCCTGGCCGAGAAAGAAGAGATGGTTTGCGTTCAGGGAGCCGCCCATGACGATCCTCTAGAGCGGCGTGCCGAGGCGCCGGCGGCGCGGGAAGAGGACGAGCCCGAGCGCCCAGAAGGCGGCGCGCAGGACGAGCGAGAGCGCGATGTAGCCGAGCGCGACGAGGATGTAGGTCTCGAAGGCGCGGTAGGTGTCGGACTGGACGTAGTTGGCGACTGCCGTCAGCTCCTCGGCCGAAATCTGCGAGGTGACGGAGGAGGCCAGCATCAGCAGCACGAACTGGCTGGTCAGCGAGGGATAGACCTTCTCGACCGCCGGCAGCAGGATGACGTGCCAGTAGATCTGGAAGCGCGAGAGCGCGAGACCTTCCGCCGCCTCGATCTGGCCGGGCGGGATCGACTCGAAGCCGGCCCGCATGATCTCGGCGGTATAGGCGCCGACATTGATCGCAAGCGCCGCCGCCGCGACCGAAAAGGCCGAGAATTTCAAGCCGATGCTGGCGAGGCCGAAATAGACGAGGAAGATCTGGACGAGCAGCGGCGTGTTGCGGATCGTCTCGACATAGCCGGCGCAAAGCCCGGCAATGAAGCGGTTGCTGCTGCCGCGGCCGATGGCGCAGAATGTGCCGATCGCGCCTCCGATCAGGATCGCCATGAAGGCGAGCTGCAGCGTCATCACCGCACCGTCGAGGAAGAGCGGCCAGCGCTCCAGAACGACGGAGAAGTCGAGGTCGAGACCCATCGCCGCCGTCAGGCCCGGTTCGTCATGCGGTCATAGACGCGGAAGAGCGCCTGATTGCCGTTGCCGCCCTCACCATGGGCGCGGGCCTCGATATACTGGCTGGTGACGAGCGCAGTGCCCGGCAGTGGCACCGAGAGCGCCTGCGCCTGCTCCTGCACGAGGCGCAGATCCTTCAGCATCAGGTCGATGCGGAAGCCCGCCCCGGCATCGCCGGCGATCATGGCAGGGCCGAGCTTCTCGAGCATCCAGGACGCCGCCGAGCCTCCGAGCAGCACGCTGCGCATCTGCTCGAGATCGACGCCCGAGGCGCGGCCGAGCGCAATCGCTTCGCAGACCGCCTGGATGTTGATGCCGCAGATCAGCTGGTTGCAGAGCTTCACCGCCTGGCCGGCCCCCGGAGCGCCGACATGGGTAGTGGTCGTGCCCATGCCGCGGAAGAAGGGTTCGGCCCTGGCGAAGGCGGCGGCGTCACCGCCCGCCATGATCGTCAGCGTCGCGTTCTTGGCGCCGATCGGGCCGCCGGAGACCGGCGCATCGATGAAGTCGGTGCTCGCAGCCTTGAGGTCGGCATGGATCCTGCGGACGGCGACCGGCGAGATCGTGCTCATGTCGACGATCAGGCGGCCGCGCGGCGGCGAGGCCAGGAGACCACCCTCGCCATAGACGACATCCTCGACCTGCGGCGTGTCCGGCAGCATGGTGATCGCGATATCGGCCTCGGCCGCAGCCTCGGCCGGGCTCTTCGCCGGCTTTGCGCCTTCCGCCGCCAGCGTCGCAACCGCATCCCCAAGGATATCGAAGACAGTGACCTTGTGCCCGGCCTTCAGAAGATTGCGCGCCATCTCCCGGCCCATCGTGCCGAGGCCGATGAAGCCGACGCTGCCCGTCTGGTTCTGTCCCATGCTCTGTTCTCTCGGCATTGTCTCTGGAAACCGGAGCCTCAGGCCCCCTGCGCGCTGCGCGTCTCGGGCCGGTCGCCTTCGCCGGTGACGGCGCGGCGGCGGTACTCGTCGCCGATCGCGAAATGGCGCCGCAGCGTCACCTCCGCACGATCCGGATCGCGCCCGACGATGGTGTCGAAGACGCGCTTGTGGTCGTCGATCAGGTAGCTCTTCATCGAGCCGAACTGCTGCACGAGCTCGCGGCGGCTGCGATGCGAGCGCGCGAGCAGCGTGGACATCGATTCATGCAGCACTGCGAGCGTCGGCGAGCGCGACGCCAGCACGATGGCGCGGTGGAACTCGAAATCGGCCGCGCCGCCCGCATCCGCATCGTCGATCGTCTCGCCGATGCGGACGAGCGCGCGCTGCAGCCGCTCGAAATCGGCAATGGTGGCCCGCTCGCAGGCCAGGCGCACGGCCTGGCACTCGATCGCGATGCGGGCCTCCATCACGTCGTCGATGAGGTCGGCCTGCTGGGCCAGGGCGAGCGTGAAGAAGTCCTTCAGCATCGAGGCGTCCGGCCGCTTCACGATGGTGCCCACGCGCTCGCGGATCTCGACGATGCCGAGCATGTGCAGCGCGCGCAGCGCCTCGCGCACGATCGGCCGGCTCACCCCGAGCTGGGCGGCCAGTTCGCGTTCGGCCATGAGCCGCTCGCCCTGCTTCAGCGTGCCGTCGAGAAGCCGCTCCCGCAGATAGGCGAAGACGCGCTCGAACCCCGACGCGCTGTCGGTACCTTGAGCATCCATCCCTGAAACCATTCTTCTTCGTTCTGGTAAGACCAGTACGATGACCAGCATGAAAGGTCAATCGGGGGGCGCAATGACGAAAGGGGCGCCCGGCGAGCAGTGGCGCAAAGCTCAGCGCACCGGCGTTCGCGAAGCCTTCATCCTCAGCCGGGCCGGCCCGCTCCGGGCGCTGCTCGCGCTGGCCGTGATGGGCCTCTCGCTCACGGCGCGGTCGCGGGTCGTCTCGCCCCCCTCCGCATCCGGCGCTGAAACGGCTTCCGTCCAATGGTCCGGGCGTGGCATGCAGGGCGCGGCGTTTCCGCCCTTCACCGCCTGCTCGAGATTCCGCCATGTCCCAGACCTCCATCTCCTTCGGCCTGATCGGCGCCGGCATCATGGGCGAGCGCATGCTGCGCGCGGCGCTGGACCAGCCGGCGACGGCCCTGCGCGTCTGCGGCATCTGGGACCCTTCCGCCGAAGCCATGGAGCGGATCGCCGCTGCCCTGCCCGCAGTGGCGCAGCAGCCGGACGCCGCTGCCCTGATCGCGGCGAGCGATTGCGTCTACATCGCCTCGCCGCCCTCCTCCCATCTCGCCCATGCCCGCGCGGCGCTCGCCGCCGGCCGGGCAGTGTTTTGCGAGAAGCCGCTTGCCGTCGATCTCGCGGATGCGCGCGCCTTCGTCGCGGAGGCCGGAGAACGCGGCGCGGTGAACTTCCCCTTTGCCTCCTCGCCCGCCGTGGCACGCTTGCGGGACTGGATCGCCTCCGGCGTGGTCGGCACGCCCGAGCGCATCTCGATCGAGGTCGCCTTCGCGACCTGGCCGCGCTCCTGGCAGGTCGATGCGGCCGGTTGGCTCGACGGCCCCGCGCAGGGCGGCTTCACCCGCGAGGTCGTCTCGCATTTCCTGTTCCTGACCCGCCGCATCGCCGGCCCCTTCGCCGACCTTGCCGCCAAGGCCAGCTTCCCCGAAGCCGGCAAGAGCGAACGCCGCATCGAGGCGACGCTGACCGCAGGCGCCCTGCCCGTCACCCTGACCGGCAGCGTCGGCACGACCGCCAAGGACGACCACAACGTCTGGACACTGGAAGGCGACAAGGGCGCGGTGCGGCTCTGCGACTGGTCGCATGCCGAGCGCCGTCGTCCCGACGGCAGCTGGGAGCGCGACCCGGAGGCGCTCTCCCAGAACGAGGCTCGGCCGCTGGCGCTGCGCCGCCAGCTCGAAGGCGTGGCGAAGCTCACGCGCGGCGAGCCGCACCACCTTGCAACGCTGCGCGAAGCGTTCGATGTGCAGGAAATCGTCGAAACGATCCTGAAGAGCGCCTGACGCGCCCATCGGACGGTGGCGGCGCCCCGGCCTCATTCCGAGCGCCGCCTGAATTGGCATAAATTTGCGGCGGAAGGGCCAGGAATCCGGTCCGCGAGATGATTTTACTCCCTGACCCTGAGAATACAGAAAAACACCCTATCTGATGTGAATTGAGCTGCAGCCCGCTCGTAGCGTAAAATCCCTGTTCGAAAGACCGAACGGGGATGGGTATTGCTGTGGCGATTCTGGACGTCATCGATCGACAGGGCCTGAGCCATCACAATGGGTCGTCGCCGACGCTCGCGGAGGCCACGTGATGGCCACCACGACGAAACGCGTCCCGCTGCCGGCCATCCTGCTCGCCAACGACCTTCTCGACGGCGATGTCGTCTTCGCCGCAGCCGGCGACGCCGGAGCCCTCATCTGGACGCGCGATCCAGCGCCGGCCCTCGTCGCCGCCGACGAGGCGGCGGCGGAGCGGCTGGAGGCCTTCGCTGCCGCCGAGCTGCGCGGCAACAAGGTCGTCGACGCCTATCTCGTCGACGTGTCGATCGAGAGCGGCCACCCGGTTCCGCGCCATTTCCGCGAGCGTTTCAAGACGCTCGGCCCCAGCAATCGTCCCGATCTCGGCAAGCAGGCCGGTGAAGGCATCGCCTCCGCGCCGAAGGGCTGATCCATGTATCGTTACGACGAATTCGACGAGCGTTTCGTCCGGGAGCGGGTGGCGCAGTTCACCGACCAGGTCGCGCGCCGGCTCGATGGCTCTCTGACCGAGGACGAGTTCAAGCCACTGCGGCTCAAGAACGGCGTCTATCTCCAGCTCCACGCCTATATGCTGCGGATCGCCGTTCCCTACGGCACGCTGAACTCCCGGCAGCTGCGCCAGCTGGCCCTGATCGGCGAGCGCTATGACCGCGGCTACGGCCATTTCACCACGCGCCAGAATCTGCAGTTCAACTGGCCGAAGCTGCGCGACATCCCGGCGATCCTCGGCCTGCTCGCCGATGTCGAGATGCATTGCATCCAGACCTCGGGCAACTGCATCCGCAACGTCACCGCCGACCACTTCGCCGGCGTGGCGCAGGACGAGATCGAGGATCCGCGCCCGACCGCCGAGCTGATCCGGCAATGGTCCTCGGCCCATCCCGAGTTCAGCTACCTGCCGCGCAAGTTCAAGATCGCTGTGACCGGCGCCGAACACGACCGGGCCGTGACCAAGGCACACGACATCGGGCTCAGGCTCCGTCGCCACCCCGATACACATGAGGTCTGCTACGAGGTCAGCGTCGGCGGCGGGCTCGGCCGCACGCCGATGATCGGCAAGGTGGTGCGCGACTACCTGCCGAAGCATGACCTGCTCGCCTATCTCGAAGCGGTCATGCGGGTCTACAATCTCGAAGGCCGGCGCGACAACAAGTACAAGGCCCGCGTCAAGATCCTCGTCCACGAGATCGGCGCCGAGGAGTTCACCCGCCGGGTCGAAGCCGAGTTCGCCGAGCTCAACGGTCCTTCGATCAATGCAGATCCCGACGAAGTCGCGCGGATCGCCGCCTATTTCGCACCGCCGCGCTACGAGGCGCTGCCGCCCGTCAGCAACACGCTGGAGGCGGCCAAAGCCGCGAACCCGGCCTTCGCCCGCTGGGTCGAGGTCAACACCCACAAGCACAAGGCGCCCGGATATACGGCGCTGACGATCTCCCTGAAGCCGCTCGGCCAGGCGCCGGGCGACGCGAGCAGCGAGCAGATGCGCCTCGTCGCCGATCTGGCCGAGCGCTACTCCTTCGACGAGCTGCGCGTGACCCATGCGCAGAACCTCGTGCTGCCGCATGTGCGTCAGCGCGACCTCCCCGCAATCTGGCAGAAGCTCGGGGAAGCGGGTCTGGCGGAGGCCAATATCGGCCTCGTCACCGACATCATCGCCTGCCCCGGCCTCGACTACTGCGCGCTGGCGACGGCCCGCTCGATCCCGATCGCACAGGCGATCCAGCAGCGTTTCGCCGATGCAGCGCGCCAGCGCGAGATCGGCCCGCTCGGCATCAAGATCTCCGGCTGCATCAACGCCTGCGGCCACCACCATGTCGGCCATATCGGCATTCTCGGCCTGGAGAAGCGCGGCATCGAATCCTATCAGATCACGCTCGGCGGCGACGCCACCGAGAACGCCGCGATCGGTGAGATCCTCGGTCCCGGCCTCGCTGCCGAGGAAGTGCCGGACGCGATCGAGCGGATCGTCGCCGTCTATCTGACCGAGCGGAGCGAGGGCGAGAGCTTCATCGACAATGTCCGCCGTATCGGCCTTGCGCCGTTCAAGGCCGCGTTCCAGGAGACCGCCCGTGCCGCTGCTTGACCGGAATGGAAGTCGGGAAGATCGCTGGACCCGCAGCGAAGGCGCCGCGATCGGCAACATCCCGGCCGCGCTCGTGCCGTGGGAGGCTCTGGCTGAGGCGCTCGAGGCGCGAACGCCCGATCAGCAGATCGGCGTGATCCTGCCCAACTCCGTCCCCTTCGCCGCGCTCGCGCCGTTCCTGCCACGACTTGCGCTGGTCGCCATCGCCTTTCCCGCCTATTCGGACGGTCGCGGTTTCAGCCTTGCCCGCCAGATCCGGCGCGCCGGCTTCGAAGCTGAAGTCCGCGCCAGCGGCCCCCTGATCGCCGACCAGTTCGCCTATGCCCTTTCCTGCGGCTTCGACACCATCGAGCTGCCGGAGGCGAGCGCAGCCCGCCAACCCGCGCCGCAATGGCTGCATGCTCGGGAATCGTTCAGCGCCACCTATCAGCGTGGCTATGGCGAGGCCGGGCGCAACATCCTCGACCAGCGCCGGGCGGCGGCAGCCGCGGCCCCCATCGCGGCGGAGTGAGCATGACGATCTCGACCGCCGCGCACAGCTCCGTCGAACGCCCCGGCGCCGCCGCGGGCATCAACGAGGACGACCTGAACGCCGAGTTCGAGGTCATGCTGCCCCGCCAGTCTGCGAGCGAGGCACGCGGGCGCTGGTTCGATCTTTGCTTTCGCCTTATCATCCTGGCACTGGCCGCGTTGTGGCTGCTGACTCCACCGGCGGGCGGCGAGCACAGTGCGGCAGATCAGAAGGCCGCAGCGACCACGCAATGATCGACAGACAGCCCGAAACCACCGCGGCGCGCATCGAGCCGCTGGCGACGCTGCCGCTCTTCCACAAGCTGGACAGGCGCAAGGTTGTGCTCGCTGGCGCGACCGAGGGCGCGCTGTGGAAGGCTGAGCTGCTCGCCGCGACCGGAGCGGAGCTTCATGTCTTCGCCGATGGCGAGGCCGGGCTGTTCGCGGGACTTTCGCAGGGCGAGACCGGCGGTCGCGTCCATGTGCACGACCGGCCCTGGCAGGCTGGCGACCTCGTTGACGCCGCGATCGCCGTGGCCGATCTCGACGATGCCCACGCGGTCCGCGCCTTCGTGGCCGCAGCCCGGCAGGCGGGCGTCCCGGTCAACATCGTCGACAAGCCGGAATACTGCGATTTCGCCTTCGGCGCGCTGGTCAACCGCTCCCCGCTGATCGTCGCCGTGTCCACGGATGGCGCCGCGCCGGTTTTCGGCCAGGCGATCCGCACCAAGATCGAGGCACTGCTGCCGGCAGGGCTGAAGAATTGGGCGCTGGCCGCAGCCGACTGGCGCCCGTCGGTCCAGGCTCGCGAACTTCCCTTCGCGCTGCGGCGTGCCTTCTGGGAGCTCTTCGCCGGCAGGGCGATGGCTGAACCGGGGCGCGCCCCCAGCAAGCAGGACGAGGCGGAACTCTTCGCGCGGCTCGCCCTGATCGAGGCCGCGCATGACGGCAAGGGCCGAGTCACGCTGGTCGGCGCCGGCCCGGGCGATCCCGAGTTGCTGACGCTGAAGGCGATCCGCGCCCTGCAGAGCGCCGACATCATCCTCTACGACGATCTCGTCTCGCCGGGCGTGCTCGAGCTGGCGCGGCGTGAGGCCAAACGCATGCTGGTCGGCAAGACCGGCTACGGCCCCTCGGTGAAGCAGGGCGACATCAACGCGCTGATCGTCTCGCTGGCGTCACAGGGCAAGGATGTCGTGCGGCTGAAGGGCGGGGACCCCGGCATCTTCGGACGCGCCGGCGAGGAGATCGAGGCCTGCCAGGCCGCCGGTGTTCCCGTCGCGATCGTGCCGGGCATCTCGGCCGCGCAAGGCGCGGCCGCCTCGCTCGGCCTGTCGCTGACCCATCGCGACCATGCGCGGCGCCTGCAATTCGTCACCGGCCATTCGCGCAAGGGCGAGTTGCCTGATGATCTCGACTGGCGCGCCATGGCCGATCCTGCCGCCTCGACCGTGATCTACATGGCGCGTGCCACCTTGCCCGGCTTCCGCGAGCGCGCCATCGCCGCCGGGCTCAACCCGGAAACGCCGGCCGTCGCCGTGCTCTCCGCCACCCGCCCGGACGAAAAGCGCGTCGCTGCGACCATCGCGACCCTGCCGGAGCGGCTAGGCGAACTACCGGCGAGCGGCCCCGTTCTGGTCCTGCTCGGCCACGCCTTCGGCCCGGCTCTGGCCGACGCCAATCCGGCAGCTGACCGCCGCCGTGCCTGATAGCGGCCCGGCCTCATCGCCGGGCGGGAACGTCATCGCCGGAGAAGCGTTTTCTCCTCCGGCGCCCAAGTTTGGAAGGCGCACATTGCGCTAGGTCATTGAGAAAAAACCGCCAATTCAGTACGTTTCGTTTGTTTTTCAGAACGGATCGAAGCTTGAACCGAGCCTCGCCGTGAACGCAACGGAGCCMTGACATGACGCGACCCGTTTACAGCCGCCTCCTCCGGGCCGGGCTTGTTCTGGGAGCCTTCACCCTCTGCTTCGGCGTCGTTGCCGGAGCCCGCGCCCAGACCGAACTCCTGAACGTTTCCTACGACCCCACCCGCGAACTGTATCGTGACATCAACGCGGCCTTCATTGCCGAGTGGAACGCGAAAAACCCCGACAAGAAGATCAGCACGATCCGTCAGTCGCATGGCGGCTCCGGCGCACAGGCTCGCACCGTCATCGACGGGCTCGATGCCGATGTCGTGACGCTGGCGCTCGCCGGCGACATCGACGCCATCGCCGAGCGCTCGAAGAAGCTGCCGCTCGACTGGCAGGCGCGTCTGCCGCATAACTCTTCGCCCTACACCTCGACGATCGTCTTCCTCGTCCGCAAGGGCAATCCGAAGTCGATCAAGGACTGGGGCGATCTGGTGAAGCCGGGCGTGCAGATCATCACGCCGAACCCGAAGACCTCAGGCGGGGCGCGCTGGAACTATCTCGCCGCCTGGGCCTATGCCGAGAAGGCCTTCAACAAGGACGAGGGGAAGGTGCGCGACTATATCGGCAAGCTCCTCGCCAACGTCCCGGTGCTCGACACCGGCGCGCGCGGCGCGACCACGACCTTCACCCAGCGCGGCATCGGCGACGTCTTCCTGTCCTGGGAGAACGAGGCCTTCCTCGCCCTCAAGGAGTTTGGCGCGGACAAGTTCGACATCGTGGTGCCCAGCCTGTCGATCCTGGCCGAGCCGCCGGTCGCCCTTGTCGACGCCAATGTCGACGCCAAGAAGACCCGCGAGCAGGCGCAGGCCTATCTCGAGTTCCTCTATACGCCGAAGGCGCAGGCGATCATCGCCAGGAACTTCTATCGCCCGCGCAACCCGGAAGCCGCCGACAGCAAGGACGTCGCCAACTTCCCGAAAATCGAGCTGGTGACCATCGATGGCGTCTTCGGCGGGTGGAAGAAGGCGCAGCCGACCCATTTCGGCGATGGCGGCACCTTCGACCAGCTCTACAAGCCGGCGCGCTGACGCCATGGCGGCGACGACGACGAGCTTCCGCTGGCGCGAGCCCAGCATCCTGCCGGGCTTCGGGCTGGCGCTCGGCGTCACCGTCGCCGCGTTGTCGCTGATCGTGCTGATCCCGCTGGCGGCCCTCTTCCTGAAGGCCGCCAGCGCGGGCCCCTCCGACATCTGGGCGGTGGCGACGTCCCCGCGCACGCTGGCAGCGCTCAAGCTTTCCTTCACGGCCGCGCTGTTCGCGGCGCTCGTCAACGCCGTGTTCGGCCTGATCCTGGCCTGGGTGCTGGTGCGCTACGAGTTTCCGGGCCGGCGCCTGATCGACGCGGCCGTCGACCTGCCCTTCGCCCTGCCGACCGCGGTGGCCGGCATCTCGCTGGCGGCGATCTATGCGCCGAACGGCTGGGTCGGGTCGCTGCTGGCGCCGCTGGCCTTCCGCGTCACCATCCCCTTCACCGATCTCTCCTTCGGCTTCGACGGCAAGGTCGCCTATACGCCGCTCGGCGTGATGGTGGCGCTGATCTTCATCGGCCTGCCCTTTGTGGTGCGCACCGTGCAACCGGTGCTGGAGGAGCTGCAGAGCGATGTCGAGGAGGCCGCGGCGCTGCTCGGCGCCAGCCGCTTCAGGACGATCTTCCGGGTGATCCTGCCGCAGGTCGCGCCGGCGCTGCTGACCGGCTTCGTGCTCTCCTTCGCACGGGCCGTCGGCGAATACGGCTCGGTGATCTTCATCGCCGGCAACGTGCCGATGGTGTCGGAAATCGCGCCCCTCCTGATCGTGATCCGGCTCGAGCAGTTCGACTATGCCGGAGCGGCCGTGGTGGCGACGACGATGCTGCTGATCTCCTTCGCACTGATCCTCGTAGGCAACCTGATCCAGGCCCGCGCCCGCAGGAGGTTCGGCGATGTCTGACGCCATTCTGCCCTCGGCCGTCGCGACGCAGGCACCTCGCAGCGCCAGCCGCGCGCGCGGCGAAAGCCTCGGCGTGCAGATCGTGCTGATCACCATCTCGCTCGCCTTTCTGCTGCTCTTCCTGCTGTTGCCACTCGTGACCGTCTTCATCGAGGCCGGCGCCAAAGGCTGGGATGCGTATCGCGCCGCGATCACGGAGCCCGATGCGCTGTCGGCGATCCGGCTGACGTTGCTCGTTGCGGCGATCGCGGTCCCGTTCAACATCGTCGTCGGCATCGCCGCTGCCTGGACCATCGCCAAGTTCGAATTCACAGGCAAGAACCTGCTGATCAGCCTGATCGACCTGCCGTTCTCGGTCTCGCCTGTGATCTCCGGCCTCGTCTTCGTGCTGCTTTTCGGCGCGCAGGGCTATTTCGGCCCTTGGCTGCAGGCGCACGATCTCAAGATTGTCTTCGCCCTGCCGGGTCTGATCCTGGCGACGGTCTTCGTCACTTTTCCTTTCGTGGCGCGCGAGCTGATCCCGCATATGCAGTCGCTCGGTTCGGCCGATGAGGAGGCGGCGCTGACGCTCGGCGCCTCACCCTGGCGCGTCTTCTTCATGGTGACGCTGCCGAACGTGAAGTGGAGCCTGTTCTACGGCGTCCTGCTCTGCAACGCTCGCGCCATGGGCGAATTCGGCGCGGTCGCGGTCGTCTCGGGCAAGATCCGCGGCGTGACCAACACCATGCCGCTGCACATCGAAATCCTCTATAACGAGTACATGGGAGCGGCCGCCTTCGCGGTGGCTTCGCTGCTGGCGGGCCTGGCCCTCGTCACCCTCGTGCTCAAGACCCTGCTGGAATGGCGCTACGGCGATGCGATCGCCGCCAGCCGCCGCCACTGACCCCGCGGACGAAGGAGCTGGGCCATGTCGGTAGCCGTCACCATCGAGACCATCGAGAAGCGCTTCGAGAACTTCCCGGCGCTACGCGGCGTCTCGCTCGACATCCAGCCGGGAGAGCTCGTCGCGCTACTCGGCCCTTCGGGCTCGGGCAAGACCACGCTGCTGCGCCTGATCGCCGGGCTGGAACAGGCCGATCGCGGCCGCGTCCTCTTCGGCGAGACCGACACGCGTGACCTCTCCCTGCGCGACCGCCGCATCGGCTTCGTCTTCCAGCAATATGCACTGTTCAAGACGATGAACGTCGCCGAGAACATCGCCTTCGGGCTGAGGTCCCGTCCGCGCCGCGAACGCCCGAGCAACGATGAGATTCGCAGGCGCGTCAGTGTCTTGCTCGAACTCGTTCAGCTTCCGGGTCTGGAGAAGCGCTATCCGAGCCAGCTTTCCGGCGGCCAGCGCCAGCGCGTGGCGCTGGCGCGAGCGCTCGCGATCGAGCCGCGGGTGCTGCTGCTCGACGAACCCTTCGGGGCCCTCGACGCCAAGGTCCGCAAGGACCTGCGCGCCTGGCTGCGGGAGCTGCACGGCCGCACCGGCCATACCACCGTCTTCGTGACGCACGACCAGGAAGAGGCGCTGGAGCTCGCCGACCGGGTCGCCATCCTCAATGACGGGCGCATCGAGCAGGTCGGCTCGGCCGACGACGTCTACGACCACCCGGCGACGCCCTTCATCTGCGAATTCCTCGGCGAGGTGAACAAGCTGCCGGTCAAGGTCGTCGGCAGCCAGGCCTTCTTCGGCGACCGGCCGGTGCTGGGCGGATTGTCGCAGAACCAGGGTGGCCCCGCCTCGCTCTATGTCCGCCCGCAGCATCTGCGCATCGTCGACGAGACGCCGCTGGCGCTGCCCGGCGTGGTCGAGCATCTGCGCCGCAACGGGCCGCTGCGCCGGGCTGAAGTGGCGGTCGAGGGGCTGAAGAAGCGTCTCGACGTCGATCTCGCCAGCCAGGTCGCGCCGGCGATCGGCGAGCGAATCCGCCTGCGCATCGCCCACGGCAATTTGTTCGCCGCTGCCTGATCCGGCATTTTTCGACATCGGCCGGTGCCGAAAACCGGTTTCCACTTTTCGGCCCGATGCCATAGCTTCCCTCCCGAATCCGGCCGGCGTTTCGCCGACGGTCCTCGATCCGGACAGGAGATCGCGATGAAAGCACGCGCGAAATGGGTGGAAGGCATGGCCTTCATGGGCGAGGCCGGCAGCGGCCATGCCGTGATGATGGACGGCGCGCCTGAATATGGCGGGCGCAACATCGGCATCCGGCCGATGGAGATGCTGCTGATCGGCCTTGCGGGCTGCACCGGCTTCGACGTCGTCAGCATTCTCAAGAAGGGCCGCGAGTCCGTCACCGGCTGCGAGGTCGAGGTCGAGGCCGAACGTGCCACGACCGACCCCAAGGTCTTCACCAAGATCCACCTCGCCTACCGCATCACCGGCAAGGGCCTGTCGCACGCCAAGGCGGAGCGTGCCGTCACATTGTCGAAGGAGAAATACTGTTCGGCTTCGATCATGCTCGGGGCGACCGCCGAGATGACCTACAGCCTCGAAGTGATCGACGAACTACACAAGGAGGCTGCTGAATGAGCAGGGGCGAACTCGCAGGGCTGATCTCGCCGGAGGCGCTGGCCGCGCGGCTCGGCGACCAAAATCTTGTCGTCATCGACATCCGTACCGCCGCCGATGGCGGAAAGGCCGCCTTCGAGGCCGGGCATATCCCCGGCGCGGTCCATTCCGACTACGCGGCCGATGGCTGGCGGGCGAAGATCGGCAACGCGCCGGGCATGCTGCCGCCGCTCGACCATCTCGCGGCGCTCGCGGGAGGACTCGGCATCAAGCCGCATGACGACGTCGTCATCGTCCCGGCCGGCACCGCCGCCACCGATTTCGCCGCGGCGGCGCGGGTCTACTGGACTCTGAAGCTCATCGGCCACGGCCAGCAGGCTATCCTCGACGGCGGCTTCAAGGGCTGGACCGCCGATCCGCATCGGCCGGTCGAGCGCGGCGCCTCCGCGCCGAAGAGCACAGCCCCCTATCCCGTCGTGGCGCAGCAGCGCCTGCGCAGCACGACCGACGCCACCCTCGTCGCGTCGCGCAGCAAGCAGGCGAGCCTCGTCGATGCGCGCGGGCCGAGCTATTTCGAAGGGCGCGAGAAAGCTGCCGAGGCGACCCGCGCCGGCCATATCCCCGGCGCCATCCAGCGGGACTATGCCGGTGCCTTCGAGCCCGGCAGCGGCAAGCTCAAGGCGCCGGGCGAACTGGAGAAGCTGTTCTCGACCGTGCCGAAGGGGCCGGTCGTGTCCTACTGCAATACCGGCCATTCCGCTGCGGCGAACTGGTTCGTGCTGTCGGAAGTCCTCGGGCGCGACGAGGTCGCACTCTACGACGGTTCGATGACCGACTGGACGCAGGATCCCGAGCGCCCGGTGGCCACCGGCAAGGCGGCCTGATATCGCATCGTCATTGCGAGGAGCGAAGCGGCGAAGCAATCCAGGGGGCGTAGAGTTTTGCCGCCCCTGGATTGCGTCGCTGCGCTCGCAATGACGTTTGAATTGCAAAACAGGTTGAAAAGGTTCAAAGGAAGCGACGATCGCGTGCTGTGACGCGCGGCGCTTCCTGACATTTTTGACCGAGCCACCAGCCGATGAACGCCGTCGCGCCGAAAATCTCCTTCGTTTCGCTGGGCTGCCCCAAGGCACTCGTCGATTCCGAGCGGATCATCACCTCGCTGCGCTCCGAGGGCTATGAGCTCTCCAAGAGCCATGCGGGCGCCGACCTTGTCATCGTCAACACCTGCGGCTTCCTCGATTCCGCCAAGGCCGAGTCGCTCGAGGCGATCGGCTCGGCGATGGCCGAGAACGGCAAGGTCATCGTCACCGGCTGCATGGGCGCCGAGCCGGAACAGATCCGCGACGCTTTCCCCAACGTGCTCGCGATCACCGGCCCGCAGGCCTATGAAAGCGTCGTCTCGGCCGTGCATCAGGCGGTGCCACCGAAGCACGACCCCTTCGTCGACCTCGTGCCCGACCAGGGCGTGAAGCTGACGCCGCGGCACTACGCCTATCTCAAGATTTCAGAGGGTTGCAACAATCGCTGCACCTTCTGCATCATCCCGAAGCTGCGCGGCGACCTCGTCTCCCGACCGATCGGCGACGTGCTGCGCGAGGCCGAGAAGCTGGCCAAGGCCGGCGTCAAGGAATTGCTGGTGATCTCGCAGGACACCAGCGCCTACGGGCTCGACATCAAATACGCGCCCTCGATGTTCAAGGATCGCGAGATCCGCACCCGCTTCTTCGAGCTCGCCCGCGAACTCGGCCAGATGGGGATGTGGGTGCGCCTGCACTATGTCTATCCCTACCCGCATGTCGATGAGGTGATCCCGCTGATGCAGGAGGGGCTCGTGCTGCCCTATCTCGACATCCCCTTCCAGCACGCCTCGCCGAATGTCCTGAAGGCGATGAAGCGCCCGGCCCATCAGGACCGCACGCTCGACCGCATCCGGAAGTGGCGCGACATCTGCCCGGACCTCGCGATACGCTCGACCTTCATCGTCGGCTTCCCCGGCGAGACCGAGGAGGACGTGCAGTTCCTGCTCGACTGGCTGAAGGAAGCGAAGCTGGAGCGCGTCGGCTGCTTCAAATACGAGCCGGTGAAGGGCGCGCCCGCCAACGACCTCGGCCTCAACCTCGTCCCCGAAGAGGAGAAAGAGGCTCGCTGGCACCGCTTCATGAAGGCCCAGGCCGAGATCTCCGCCCGCATCGTCAAGGGCCGCGTCGGCAAGCGCATCCCGGTTATCATCGACGAGGCCGGGCCGACCGTCGCCAAGGGCCGCTCCAAATGGGACGCGCCCGAGATCGACGGCAATGTCTTTGTCGCGAGCCGGCGTCCCCTGCGGCCGGGCGATATCGTAACCGTGAAGATCGAGCGCGCCGACGCCTACGATCTTCATGGCGTCGCCGTCTGAACAGTCACGTTCTCAATTGAAGGTGCAGAGGCGGCGGATGGTGCGGCCGTTGCGGTCGCGCGCCGTGCCGAGACTGCTGCAGGCGTCGGTGGACGCCGCGGTCTCGACCTGCGCCACCTGCCGGGGAGGCTCGCTGCAGACCCCGGCCGTGCAGCCGGTCTCGGCATGGCGCAGTCGGACCGGGCCGGGGACGCGCACGCGTCCCTTCTCGACGCCCTGCAGGATCGCATTGGTGTGGGTGGCGGCTGCTTCACCGATCCCTTTGGCCTGCTGAGCCAGCGCGACGCCCGAAAGGGCGACGACAGCGAAGAGGAACGCGGCGGCCTGAAACTTGGACGACATGAGCGTCGGGGTCCTGAATGGTCGCCAGCATGCGCTGGCACCGATTCGTCGCGGCCCCCTGTGTCCCGGTTCATGCTTCGCATAAAAAATGCGCCCGGATGGCCGGGCGCATTGCTCCCACTTGGCGTCATTCCCGGGCTTGCCCCGGGAATCTCATGCCGAAAAGTCTCTGGTTTCCGTCATGCTTGGGGCAAGCCCGAGCATGACGGCCTTGGTCGAGCCCGATCAGGGAATCAGAACGGTCGAACCCGTCGTGCCGCGCGATTCCAGCAGGCGATGGGCTTCGGCCGCGTCCTTCAGCGGGAAGGTCGCGTTGACCGGTACCTTGACCTTGCCGCTCGTGACGGCGTCGAACAGGTTCTTCGCCATCGCGATCATGGTCTCGCGCTTGGCCGTGTGGGTGTTGAGCGTCGGGCGGGTGACGTAGAGCGAGCCCTTGGCGGCGAGGATGCCGAGATTGAAGGCTTCCACCGGGCCCGAGGCATTGCCAAAGCTCGCCAGCAGGCCGAAGGGCTTCAGCGTATCCAGCGACTTCATGAAGGTGTCCTTGCCGACGCCGTCATAGACCACGTCGCAGAGCTTGCCGCCGGTGATCTCCTTCACCCGCGCCGCAAAATCCTCCTCGCGGTAGTTGATGACGTGGTCGGCGCCATGCGCCTTCGCCAGTTCAGCCTTCTCCTTCGAGCCGACGGTGCCGATGACGGTGGCGCCGAGCGCCTTGCCCCATTGGCAGAGGATGAGGCCGGTCGCGCCGGCAGCGGCATGGACAAGGATCGTGTCGCCCGGCTTCACCTTGTAGGTCCGGTGCAGCAGATACTCGGCGGTGAGGCCCTTCAGCATCATGCTGGCGGCGGCCTCGTAGGCGATTCCCTCGGGCAGCGCGACGACGGAAGCCGCCGGCACGATGCGCTCCTCGGCATAGGCGCCGAGCGCCGAGACGACCGCGACGCGATCGCCGGCCTTGAATTCCGCAACGTTCGGGCCGACAGCGAGTACCTCGCCCGCGCTCTCATTGCCGAGCACGAACGGCAGTTGCGGTGCCGGATAGAGGCCCGAGCGGAAATAGGTGTCGATGAAGTTGAGGCCGATCGCCCGGTTCCGGATCAGGATTTCGCCGGGCCCCGGCTGCGGCAGGGTGATCTCTTCGAACTGAAGGACTTCCGGACCGCCGGTCTTGTGGGCGCGAATGGCTTTGACCATGAAATTCATCTCCCTCGGATGGATGGCCGACCATAGTTCATCGCACAGGAAAGCAGCATCCTTGCCGAACGCAGAACGCACCTTGCGACTTTGCGGACCGTGGCCAAGTCGCGGCTCATCGGATAGCGAAGAGCTATGAGCACGCACACCGCCGATCCGGTCGACATCGCCATCGTGGGCGCGGGCGCCGTCGGCCTCGCAGCCGCGCTGGCGTTGAGCCGCGAGGGGCGCAGCGTCGCCCTGCTCGGCCCCGTCGCGACGCCCCGCGACGGACGCACCGTCGCTCTGCTCGACGGCTCCTGGCGCCTGCTGGGCGAGCTCGGCGTCCAGGATGCCCTGCTGGCCAAGGCCGCTCCGCTCACGGTGATGCGCCTCGTCGACGACACCGGCAGCCTGTTCCGCCAGCCGCCGGTCGAGTTCCGCGCCTCCGAGATCGGGCTCGAAGCCTTCGGCTGGAATATCGAGAATGCCGACCTGACCACGATGCTGGCCGAAAAGGCCGGCAAGCTCCACGGCCTGCGGATGATCCCCGGCCTTGTGCGCGCCATCGAGCCGGAGGCCGGCGGAATCCGCCTCTCCGGAGATGATTTTGCCGTGCAGGCCCGGCTCGTCATCGGCGCCGACGGCCGCAATTCGCAGGTGCGTACCGCGGCCGGCATCACGAGCCGGGACTGGCGCTATCCACAGGTGGCGCTGACCGCGATCTTCGAGCACCGCCGCGACCATCGCGAGGCCTCGACCGAATTCCATACGCGCCAGGGGCCCTGCACGCTCGTCCCCCTGCCCGGGCGCCGCTCCTCGCTGGTCTGGCTGCTCGAGCCCGCGGAGGCGGAGAGCATCGCCGCGCTCGACGACGCGGCCTTCGCGCTGCGGGTCGAAAAGCAGGTGCAGTCGCTGCTCGGCGCCATGACCGTGAAAGGGCCGCGCGGCAAGGTTCCGATGGGAGGGCTTTCGGTCGATCGCTTCGGCGCCGGCCGCATGGCGCTGATCGGCGAGGCCGCACATGTCTTCCCGCCGATCGGCGCGCAGGGGCTCAATCTCGGCCTGCGCGACGTCGCGGCGCTGCGCGATGCGCTCGAAGGCGCCTCGGACCCCGGCGGCGAGGCCGTGATCGCAGCTTACGACGCCGCACGGCGGACCGATGTCCGGCTGCGGACCGGCGCGGTCGATGCGCTCAACCGCACGCTGCTGACGGATCTGCTGCCTGCCGACCTGATGCGCGGCGCGGGATTGCTGGCGCTCTCGCGGATCGGCCCCCTGCGGCGCTTCGTGATGCGGCAGGGGCTGGCGGGCGGCGCGGCCCATTGACGGCCGTCATGCTCGGGCTTGACCCGAGCATCTCCTGCCGGAGGAGGCTCCTGCTTTTTTCGGCCAGAGATTCTCAGGTCTACGCTTCGCTTCGCCCGAGAATGACGGCCTGCAACACCCTACTCGTGTCAGCGCCGCTGGCCGCGACCTTCCGCAACCCCTCGGCCCGCTCCCGAAACATTGGTGCCAGCGGCAGCGGCGTCGAAACAAGGCGCCGCCCGCCCGGTTCCTCGACCTGCGCATCGAGCAGGCCGCGGACCGTCATCTGCGGATCGGACACCGCCTCTTCCAGCGTGCGCACCACGGTGCAGCAGCAATCCAACGGCTCGACCACGGTGCGCCAGTAGTCGGCGCTTTCCCTCGCGATGATCTCTGCAATCGCGGCGCGGGTCGCTTCCGGATCGCGACGGTCGTCGCGCAACCGCTCGTCGAGACCGATCCCGTCGCAGAAGCTCTGCCAGAACTTGGGCTCGAGCGCCCCGACCGCGAGAAACCAGCCATCGGCCGTGGCGTAGAGCCCATAGCGCGGGCTCGCCCCGGTCAGGAGCCCCTCGCCGCCATCCGGGAAGGAGCCGGTCACCTGGCCCTGCGCCAGCCCGTACCAGGCGAAGGTCGGCATGGCATCGGCCATGGCGATATCGAGATGGCAGCCCTCGCCGGTGCGCTCGCGCTGGCGCAGCGCCAGCAGGATGTTGAGCACGGCCGGCATGGTGCCGCCGGCAATGTCGGCGACGAGCGGCGGCGGCAAGGGCGGCGCCTCGCCGCGCTTCAGCGACTGGCCGAGCAGGCCGCCGAGCGCCTGGTAGTTGATGTCATGGCCGGCCTCCTGCGCGCGCGGGCCGTCCTGGCCGAAGCCGCTGATCGAGCAGTAGATCAGCTGCGGATTATGGAATTTCAGCGCTTCATAGCCGAAGCCGAGTCGCTCCATCACGCCCGGCCGGAACTGCTCGATCAGGATATCGGCCTTTGCGATCAGCGGGGTAAGCCGCGCCAACGCGTCCGGCGCCTTCAGGTCGATCTCGACGCTCTCCTTGCCGCGATTGAGCACCGCGAAGGGCGCCGCCGTCTCACCGAAGCGCGGGGGGAATCCGCGCATATCCTCGCCGCCCGGCCGCTCGATCTTGATCACGCGCGCCCCAGCTTCGGAAAGGAAGAGGCTCGCCAGCGGGCCGGGCAGAAGCGTCGAGAAATCGAGGACCAGCAGATCGTCCAGCGGCAGCATCCGGCACCCTCAATGGAAGAGATCAGCCGTTATCCTGCCCGTCTTCACCAGCCACAGGAAGCCCGGCAGCGTGATCATCGACACGACGGTGCCGACGAGGATGCAGGCCGAGGCGCGCTCGATGCCGACGCGATACTGCGTCGCGATCACGAAGATGTTCAGGGCGGGCGGCAGCGCCGCCATGATGATCGCGGCATAGATCCAGTGCGCCGGGATGCCACCGAGCGCCGACAGCAGCACCCAGACCAGCAGCGGATGCAGCAGGAGCTTGATCACGACCAGCCCGGGAACCTCGCCCGGCATGGTCTTCATCGGCCTCAGCGCCACCGTGACGCCCAGCAGGAAGAGCGCGCAGGGCGCGGCCGCCTGCGAGAGCCAAAGCACCATCCGGTCGACCGCGACAGGTAGCTCGACCTTGAAATAGCTGGCCGCGACGCCGGCCAAGGTCGCGATGTTGAACGGATGCGTCAGCACCCGCCAGATCACCTCGCGCGTGGTGGCGAGCACGCTCTTCTTCTCGACGCCCGCCAGTGCCATCAGGAAAGGCACCAGCGAGAACAGCAGGATATTGTCGAAGACGAAGATCAGCACGACCGGGGCGCTGGCGCTGGGGCCGAGCGCCGCAAGGATCAGCGGCGGGCCCATATAGCCGATGTTGGAATAGGCCCCGGCAACGCCCTGCATCACCGCCTGCGGCATGTCGCCCTTGTTGTGCTTCAGCCCGAGCGCGAATGACAGGCAGAAGGCGCAGAATGTCGCCGTGGTCGTGCCGGCGATGAATTTCCAATTGGCGAGCTCGCTCAGCGGCTTGTCGGCGATCAGCCGATAGAACAGCGGCGGCAGCGCGACATAGATCAGGAAGAACTGCAGCCAGACGAGCCCCGCCTCCGGCAGCTGCTTGTAGCGGCCGATGGCGAAGCCGAGCAGGATCAGCCCGAAGAAGGGCGCGACCAGATTGAAGATGTTGAGAAGGTCGGCCATCCACAAGCAGTCGGTTCGGGGCTAGAACGCCCGCCGAGGTCGAGCCGCCCGCGGACACCTGCATCTAGCGCATGGGGCAGCGCCAGCAAGGCCATTCCAAGCGTGGACCTCTTCGCCAAGCGCAGAGGAGAGACTTCATGCCTAGGACTTAAAGCTCTCTCGTTCTTAGAGGCAAAGATTCCTAGTATTTAATACCTAAAACCCAATCGAAAGAACCATGGACGCGCGAAGTCGCCTCCGCCACATTCGCTGCGTCGCAGCATGGAGCGCCCGATGACAACAAAAACACCGCGCCAGTTCTTTCGCCCGCTCGCGATCGGCGCACCGGAGCCTTATCGGGAGCTTCCGCTCAGGCTCGAGCGCATGATCCATTTCGTGCCGCCCCATCTGGAGAAGGTCCGCGCCAAGGTCGGCGAGCTCGCCCCCCAGGTCGACATCGTGCTCGGCAATCTGGAAGACGCTATCCCGGTCGAGGCCAAGCAGGCCGCCCGCGACGGCTTCATCGCCATGGGCAAGGCCGTGGATTTCGGCAAGACTGGCCTGTGGACCCGCGTCAATGCGCTGAACTCGCCCTGGTTCCTCGATGACATCACCGCGATCATGGCCGAGATCGGCGGCAAGCTCGACGTCGTGATGGTGCCGAAGGTCGAGGGTCCCTGGGACATCCACTATGTCGATCAGCTCCTCGCCCAGTTCGAGGCGCGCCACGCCCTGCCGAAGCCGATCCTGATCCACGCGATCCTGGAAACCGCCGAGGGCGTGAAGAATGTCGACGCGATCGCGACCGCCTCGCCGCGCATGCACGGCATGAGCCTCGGCCCGGCCGACCTCGCCGCCTCGCGTGCCATGAAGACCACGCGCGTCGGCGGCGGGCATCCGGAGTACAAGGTGATTGCCGACCCCTCCCCCGATGGCGGGCCACGCGCCGTCGCGCAGCAGGATCTCTGGCACTATACGCTCGCCAAGATGGTCGACGCCTGCGCTGCTGCGGGGATCAAACCCTTCTACGGCCCCTTCGGCGATTTCGCCGATGGCGCAGCTTGCGAGGCGCAGTTCCGCAACGCCTTCCTGCTGGGCTGCGCCGGCGCCTGGACGCTGCATCCCTCGCAGATCGACATCGCCAAGCGCGTGTTCAGCCCCGACCCGGCCGAGATCGCCTTCGCCAAGCGCATCCTGGAGGCGATGCCGGACGGCTCCGGCGCCGTGATGATCGATGGCAAAATGCAGGACGATGCCACCTGGAAGCAGGCCAAGGTGATCGTCGACCTCGCCCGGCAGGTCGCCGCACGCGACCCCGACCTCGCGCAACGCTACGGAATGTGATTGGACAATACGGCGAGGTCGATTGATTTCGACGCATTTACGACGCATTGCTCTCGCAAGGGCGGCGAGAACGTAAGCCGGCGACGGATCGGCCGGCTCAGTATGGATGAGTCATGGAAGCGCGTTCGGCCAAATTCCGGATCGGGCAAGTGGTCAAGCACCGCATCTACCCCTTCCGCGGCGTGATCTTCGACGTCGACCCGGTCTTCTCCAACACCGAGGAATGGTGGGAGGCGATCCCGGAGAACATGCGCCCGTCGAAGGACCAGCCCTTCTACCATCTCTTCGCCGAAAACGAGGAGACGGAATACGTCGCCTATGTCTCGGAGCAGAACCTCGTCAGCGACGATTCCGGCGCGCCCATACGGCATCCGCGCGCCAAGGAGTTCTTCCGGCGCGACCGGAAGGGACGCTACCGAATCGACCATGCGGAGCTGCACTGAGGCCGCGGCTGCCTGTGCCGGGACGCACAGGCCATCACAATGATCAATGAAAAAGGGCCGGCTCCATCGAGCCGGCCCTTTCCGTTTGGTTCGTGCTCAGCCGATCAGGGCTTGGGCGGGGTCGCCGGAGCAGCACCCGGAGCCGGCGCCGCGCCGGGCGCCGGAGCAGCATTGGCGCCGCCGGCGCCGAGGCGCTGACGCAGCTCTTCCTGACGCTTGGCCAGCTCGTCCTGAAGCTGCTTCTGCTGATCCTCGAGCACCT
The DNA here is from genome assembly GCF_056397745.1 of Allobosea sp. 05L423. Lineage (NCBI taxonomy): Bacteria > Pseudomonadati > Pseudomonadota > Alphaproteobacteria > Hyphomicrobiales > Alloboseaceae > Allobosea > Allobosea sp. 05L423. The sequence goes on from NZ_JBFTOA010000002.1 coordinate 612,262, forward strand.
TCGGATCGATCGGCGCGCCGTCGAAGCCCTTGGCGAAATCGGCGAGCGGAACGGCGAAGGTCACCTCGCGGGCGCCCTGGTTCTGGACGCTGATGTTGAGCGTGGTGCCCTTCTTCATCGCGTTGATGAAGTCCTCCTTGACCTGCGCCTCGGCGAAGCAGCCGTTCGGGAAGCAGATCGCGTAGCGGCCGCCCGTCGGCTGGGCGTTGTCGACGCCGAAGCGGATGCCGGGCTGCAGCATCAGGCCGAGCGGCATCAGGAAGCGGACGATCTTGTTCGGGTCACCCTTCACGTCATAGACGGCAGCCGCCAGCACCGGCTGGCCCTGATCCGAGACGAAATCGCGGGTGGTGTAGCAGATTTCCTTGTTGGCGGCCTGGTCCTTGCCGCAGACCTTGGTCCAGCTCGTCTGGGACGGCTCGGGCTTGACCTGGACGACGGCCGGGCCGCTGGCAGCGGCGGGCTGCTGCCCGGGGGCAGCCGGCTGCTGAGCCGGCGGGGCTGCAGGGCGGGCCGGGGCGGCGGGGCGCTGCGCCTGCGCGAAAGCCGCGACGGGCGCGAAGCCGACCGCCGCGCTGAGAACCAGCCCTAGAGCAGACGATGACAGGCGAAACGAAGCGGACATTCTCTGTCTTTCCTTATCAGGCGAATTCGGGGATCACGACTTCGCAAGCCGCGCGTCACCACCGACGGCCCAATCGCATGACGGCGCCGGCCATAGCAAGCCGTGCACATCAAGGGTGATTGAGGCGTTTGAATGACACCCGGACTCGGCTTTAGCGACTTCGCGCGCCGGATTCCAGCCCGAATAGCTAAGTGACGGCCGTCAGCCCATGCTATTCTTACGTAGGGAATCAGGTCTTACGATGGATTTTTGTCGATCGCCCTTGGCGATGAGCCGCCGCAGGGTCAACGCTATGCTCGCCTTGAGCCCGCTCGCCCTGTTGGCGCGCGGCGGCTCGGCGTTGGCTGATTCGGCCCCCGTGCAGCACGCCATAGCGATGCACGGCCAGCCTGCCCTGCCCCCTGGTTTCGCCCATCTGCCCTATGCCGATCCGAAGGCTCCGCGCGGCGGCCGGATCATCTTCGGCCTCCAGGGCACCTTCGACAGCCTGAACCCCCTGATCGTTCTCGGCGTCGCGCCCGATGCCGTGCCGAAATATGTGCAGCAGAGCCTGCTCTTCCGCTCGGCCGACGAGCCTTTCACCGCCTATGGCCTGCTGGCCTCGCAAGTGGAGCTCGACGCCGATCGCAGGAAGCTCGCCTTCGAGATCGACCCTCGCGCAACCTTCGCGGACGGCACGCCCGTCACCGCCGCGGACGTGCTCTTCACCGTCGAGATGCTGAAGACGAAGGGCAAGCCCTTCCACCGCTCCAGCCTCGCGCGCATCACCAAGGCATCGGCACCCTCGCAGAAGCGGGTCGAGTTCGAGCTCGGCGACGGCTCCAACCGCGAATTGCCGCTGGTGATCGGCGCGCTGCCGATCTTCGCCAGGCACGCGACCAATGCCGAGACATTTGGCGATACGAGCTTCAAGCCCGCGCTCGGCTCCGGCGCCTATGCCGTCGGGGAGGTCCGGCCCGGCGAATCGCTGACGCTCAAGAGGCGGAAGGATTTCTGGGCCGAGGACCATCCGCTGACCCGCGGCCTCTTCAATGCCGATGAAATCCGCTACGATTTCTACCGGGATTCCAACGCCCTGTTCGAGGCGTTCAAGGCCGGGCTCTACGATGTAAGACTCGAAGGCGATCCGACGCGCTGGATGACCGGCTACGATATCCCCGCGGTGCATGACGGGCGCATCGTTCGCCAGACCCTGCATTTCGACACGCCAAAGGGCATGACGGGGCTCGTCTTCAACACACGCCGCCCGGTGTTCTCCGACGTCCGGGCGCGCGAGGCGCTCGGCCTGTTGTTCGATTTCGAATGGGTCAACCGCAACCTGTTCCACGGCGTCTATCGGCGCGCCGGCAGCTTCTTTTCCGATTCACCCCTGTCCGCCCTCGGCGTCCCCGCCGATGGCCGCGAGAAGGCCTTGCTCGCCGCTTTCCCAGATGCAGTGCGCGAGGATATCCTTTCAGGCACGTGGAAACCCTCGGAAACCGATGGATCGGGCCGGGACCGCGAGCAGGCGCGCAGGGCGCTCGACCTGCTCAAGGGCGCCGGCTATGCGCTCCAGGACGGAGCCTTGCGCAACGGCAAGGGCGAACCCTTCGCCTTCGAGATCACCGTCACCAGCCGCCCACAGGAACGGCTGGCGCTGAACTACGCGCAGTCGCTCGGCCGCCTGGGGATCACCGCCACTGTCCGGCTGATCGACGACGTCCAGTACTGGCGGCGGCTCTCTGCCTTCGACTTCGACATGATCCAGTGGACCTGGCCGGCCTCCGCCTCGCCCGGCAACGAGCAGATCGGGCGCTGGGGCGCGGCGAACGCCGAGCGCAAGGGGTCGCTCAACTACGCAGGGGTGAGATCGCCCGCCGTCGATGCGGTGCTGCGGGCCCTGCTCGGCGCCCGCGAGCGCGAGGATTTCGTCGCCGCTGTGCGGGCGCTCGACCGGCTGCTGCTGTCGGGCTTCTACGTCGTGCCGCTCTACTACCTGCCCGACACCTGGCTCGCCCTTGCGCGGGACGTTGTGATGGCAGGGCGCCAGCCGGCCTATTTCCTCTCCAGTGAAACGCTGGCGCGCCTTCCGGCCACGCCCGCTCCTGCGAATTGAAGGGCCGTCGATGCGAGCAGAACAGGACGAGGCTTCCGCCCTGCTCGATGGGCTCGATATCGATACGCTGCTCAAGGCCCTGACGCGCAGGCGCGGCTATGAGGCCGCCCTGCGCGACCCGCCGGGGCGGCGCGGCTGGAGCGATGTCAGCCCGGCCTCGATCAATTTCCTGCAGCTCGATCAGCGCATCGACCAGCTCGCAAGGCTTCTTGCCGCCAACAAGGGACAGCCGGGCGCGAGCGTCGCGATCCTGGCGCCTTTGGGGCCCGAGGCGGTCGTTTCCGTGCTCGCCAGCCTGCGTGCCGGCCTCTCCCCGCTGATGCTGCCGCTGCACGGCAACGAGCTTGAACTGCTGCGCCTCATCGAGGCTTCAGGCGCGGTCATGGCGCTCGGCGTCAGTCGCGTCGGGCCATTGCGGCCGCTGTTGATGCTGCGCAATCTCGCGATGCGCGCCTTCAGCACCCGCTTTGTCGGCGGCTTCGGTCCGGACGTGCCCGATGGCGTCGCGCCGCTCGACACCCTCCTGGCCAATGCGAGCCTGCATCCCCTGCCCGGGCCGGTCGAGCGCCCTTGGCTGCAGGTCGCCGACGCCGTCTCGCTTCAAGGTCCGCAGCGGATTTCCGAGCGGGAGATTCTCGGCAAGGCGCTCGAGATCTCGCGGGCACTGAAGCCGATGACCTCCTCGCGGATCGTCAGCACCCTGGTCGGAGGCGATCTCGCGGCGCTCGCCAGCGGGCCGGGCATGGCGATGCTCACCGGCGTCGAATTACTGCCGCTCGGCCTGTTCCACCTCGGCGATCTCCAGGCCTGCATCGAAGGCGGGCGCAGCGTCCATCTCGTGCTGCCGGGCAACATGGAGCCGGCACTGGCCCATTCGCGACTGGCGGGCCATCCGGCGCTCGCCAGCCTTGTTTTCGTGCAGCGGACCGGCAGTCAGCTCTCCTATCCGGCAATTGATCGCCCCGATCTCGCCATCGTCGACATCGCGGTGCATAGTGCTTCGGACATCACCGTCATCAGGCGCCAGACGCCCACGGGCTGAACAGCGCGATGACGATGATGGGGCGCGCATTCTGCGGAGTGTTCACCATGCTTTCCGTCGGTCTTGTCCTGCTTTCGCTCTCCGCGAGCCCGGCACTTGCCGTCGCCGACAAGGTCCCGCGCTTCGATATCAACGCCTCCTGTGGCAGCGCCGATAAATCGGCCACGGGTATCGGCCGCCCCGCCAGCGCCTGCCGCGACGACGAGGAAAAGGCCCGCACCGCGCTGGAAGCGCGCTGGTCGGAATACCCCGCCCAGGCCCGGACGACCTGCACCGAAGGCGCGAGCCTCGGCGGGCCGCCGAGCTATGTCCAGCTCATCACCTGTCTGGAGTTGGCGAAGAAGTAGACTTGCCGCCGGAGAGCGCCGCGGCGCGCAGCAGCGCGTAGAGCACCAGCGCATTGAGCAGATGCCAGAGCCAATGCGTTCCGAGCGGCACAGCGCTGCAAAGCAGCCCGTCGATACTGCGCATCGTCAGCGAAACGGCGAAAACCACACCGGCCAAGGCCAGAAGCTTGCGCTGGCCGCTCAGGGCCGGATCGCGCGGCATGGCGAGCGCGATGCCGACAAGCCCGAGCAGGAAGGCCGCATAGCCGGTGGAGCCTGCCACCATCGCCGGCAGAACCGCACGCCCCGCCCAGGAGAGAACGAGCGCGAGGCCGAAGAACGCAAGCGTCCCGATCGCCGTGATCAACCCTGATGCACCGAGGAACCGGCTCAGCGCGAATGCGAAATAGCCGAAGGCGAAGAGCTGGATCGGCACGACATCGGCCAGCACCGTCCAGCGATTCGGCATGGTGTGGAACAGGAAGGAGCCCGCCCGATCGCGAAGACCAGCAGGATCAATGTGAGCGCGATGCCGTCGCGCCCTTCCTGCCGGCGCCATAGCCGAAAGGCCATCAGCGCCGCCGCCAGAAAGGCGACGTTCGTCACCGCATTGACGGGCTCGGCCCAGAAGCTCGCATCGAGTCTTTCGCAATAGCCGAACCGCATCGATCCGCCCGTCCCTTGCCCGCCTCAGCGAACCCCGCCGTTGCGACAGCGTCATGTCGCGTGCCGACTGTTGCCTTGCCGCGGCCGGTCCGCAAAGCTCACGCGCTCATGCCGGGGAACACCAATATGCGCAGCCTTCGCCTTTCATTGTCCGCAAGCCTCCTGCTCGCAGCCGGAGCCACTGCCCCGGCGTTTGCCAACTCCGAGACCTGCGCGAACCTCTGGACCGCCCGTAACGAGATCTACAAGGCGCAGGGCTACTGCTTCCGCACGCAGCGCGCGATCGCGGCATTCGGCAACGCGGGTTGCCAGTACGACAATATCGAGGACGTGCCGCTTTCCGCCAATGACCGCCGCGTGATCGCCGACATCGTCCGGCAGGAACGGGCGCTGCGCTGCCCGCGCTGACCCGAAATCGTTCACGGCGATTGCCTGTGGAAGGCAGGGCTGCCCTGCGTCCAGCGGGGGCGAGGCCGTGCTAGAAGCCCCGGTCGCGCGCCTGCGCCCGACCAAACAAGGCGATTCACGACCGGCATGACGACAGCGATCGAGATGGGAACGACAAGGACCGGCGAGCCCGGTCTCATCGATCTCGCCGAATTGCTGGCGACGCGCCTGCTCGTCCAGGGCAATTCGGGCTCGGGCAAGTCGCATCTGCTGCGCCGCCTGCTGGAGCAGAGCGCCCCGCTCGTCCAGCAGGCCATCATCGACCCGGAGGGCGATTTCGTCTCGCTCGCCGACCAGTTCGGCCATGTCGTTGTCGATGCCGAGTGCGGCGAGGCGGAGCTGCAGCGCGTCGCGCTGCGCGTGCGCCAGCACCGCGTCTCGGTGGTCCTGAACCTCGAAAACCTCGAGGCGGACGAGCAGCTGCGCGCCACGGCCGCCTTCCTCGGCGGGCTCTTCGACGTCGACCGCTCGCTCTGGTTCCCAATGCTGATCGTCGTCGACGAAGCCCAGCTCTTCGCCCCGGTGATGGCAGGCGAGGCCTCGGACGAGGCGCGCCGACTCTCGCTCGGCGCCATGACCAATCTGATGTGCCGCGGCCGCAAGCGCGGCCTTGCCGGCGTCATCGCGACGCAGCGCCTAGCCAAGCTCGCGAAGAACGTCGCGGCGGAAGCCTCGAACTTCCTGATGGGTCGCACCTTCCTCGACATCGACATGCAGCGCGCCGCCGACCTGCTCGGCATGGACCGGCGCCAGGCCGAAATGTTCCGCGATCTCGAACGCGGCCAGTTCGTGGCGCTCGGCCCTGCCCTGTCAAAGCGCCCGCTGCCGATCAGGATCGGCACCGTCAGCTCCGTCGATCGCGGCAGCGCGCCGGGGTTGATGCCGCTGCCCGAACAGGCGCCGGCGGAAGCAGGCAAGCTGATCTTCACGCCCGGCGAGGACGAGCCGCCGCCGATGGCGCGGCCGGTCCGCCCGGCGCCGCGCCCACGCCCGGACCCGAACGAGGTGCTGCGCCGGATCGAGACCTACCGCCCGGCTCCGCAGACCGAGCCCGAGCCCGAGATCGAGCTGGAGCCGGAAGAGCGCGAAGCGATCATGGTCGAGATTCTGCGCGAGCTGATGGCCGACCCTGAAGCACGATCGCGCCAGGTCGCGGTGCTCTATCAGGATTTCACCGTGCGCTGCCGGATGCGCCGGCTCGGCCGGACGAATCTGAGCCTGGAGGAGTTCCGCCGCAGGCTCGCCGTGGCGCGGGCCGGCGTCAGCGACAGCGTCGCGACCAGCGAGGGCTGGCAGGCGGCAGTCGTGGCCTCGGGCACGCTGCCGGAGGACCTGCAGGGGCTCTTCCTCTACATCGCCCGCACCGCCATCGAGGGCAGGCCCTGCCCCAGCGATGCCGAGCTCGCCGAAGTCTATGGCAGCCACTCGCCCAGCCGGGCGCGGCGCCTGCTCGGCTATATCGAAGAGCGCGGCCTGATCGTCTGTCATGTCGACTTCCGCGGCCTGCGAACGCTCGCCCTGCCTGCGCTCGGCGTCGAGACCGCGCCGGGCCAGGCTCAGCCGCGCACGGCCGGGATGCCGCGCAGCGCCCGCGGATAGAAGCCAGCGCCGCGCGCTCGGTGACTTCAACTCACGAATGCTGTTCCAGCCGGCCGACTAATCACGCCCGCTTCGCACCACCATGTTCTCGCCTCCACAGGAGATCTGGATCATGGAATATCGGCGTTTGGGCCATTCGGGACTGAAGGTTCCCGCCCTCAGTTTCGGCGCGGGCACCTTCGGCGGACAGGGGCCGCTCTTCAGCGCCTGGGGCAACACGGACGCCAAGGAAGCGCACCGCCTCGTCGATATCTGCCTCGAAGCCGGGCTGAACCTCTTCGACACAGCCGACGTCTACTCGAACGGGGCGTCCGAGGAAGTCCTCGGCGAGGCGATCAAGGGCCGCCGCGACAAGGTGCTGATCTCGACCAAGACGACGCTGCCGATGGGCGACGGCCCGAACGATGCCGGCTCCTCGCGCAGCCGCCTGATCAAGGCGACCGAGGACGCGCTGCGCCGGCTCGGCACCGACTATATCGATCTGCTGCAGTTGCATGCCTTTGACGCCGGCACGCCGGTCGAGGAGGTTCTCTCGACGCTCGACGCGCTCGTCCGGGCGGGCAAGCTTCGCTATGTCGGCGTCTCCAACTTCTCCGGCTGGCAGCTGATGAAGTCTCTGGCCGCCGCCGAGCGTCATGGCTGGCCCCGCTATGTCGCGCATCAGGTCTACTACTCGCTCGTCGGGCGCGACTACGAATGGGAGCTGATGCCGCTCGGCCTCGACCAGGGCGTCGGCGCGCTGGTCTGGAGCCCGCTCGGCTGGGGCCGCCTCACTGGCAAGATCCGGCGCGGCCAGCCTCTTCCGGCCGGGAGCCGGCTGCACGAGACAGCCGAGTTCGGCCCGCCGGTCGAGGACGAGCAGCTCTACGCCATCGTCGACGTGCTCGATGCCATCGCGCAGGAGACCGGCAAGAGTGTGCCGCAGGTCGCGATCAACTGGCTGCTGCAGCGCCCGACGGTCTCCTCGGTCATCATCGGCGCCCGCAACGAGCAGCAGCTGCGCGACAATCTCGGAGCCGTCGGCTGGAACCTGACGGCCGAGCAGGTTGCGCGGCTCGATGCCGCGAGCGTCCGTACGGCGCCATACCCGTACTTCCCCTATCGGCGGCAGGAGGGTTTCGGCCGTCTCAATCCGCCGCTGGTCTGAGCCGTTATTGCGAGGAGCAGGGCGACGAAGCAATCCAGGGGCCGCAGGACGGACCACGTCAGCCGGATCCCCCTGGATTGCTTCCGTTCGCTCGCAATGACGGGCTGCTCCGTGCGAGCGCGCTTCGGGAGATGACCGCCGCGCAAAACTTGACCACCCCGCCCCCGAACGTGCATGACCTGTGGCCGTATTCACGGGTCCAGCCATGCGCGTTCTGTTGATCGACAACTACGACAGCTTCACCTGGAACCTGGTCCACCTCATCGGTGGCCTGGGAGCCGAGGTCGATGTCTGGCGCAACGACGCGCTGTCGGTCGAAGAAGCGCTGGGCGGCGAGCATGATGCGATCGTGCTCTCGCCCGGCCCGTGCACCCCAAACGAGGCCGGGATCTGCCTCGATGTCGTCCGGCAGGGCGCCGCCCGCAAGCCGATCTTCGGCGTGTGCCTCGGCCTGCAGGCGATGGGGCAGGCCTTCGGCGGCGACGTCGTGCGGGCGCCCGTGCCGATGCACGGCAAGGTCTCGCCGATCAGGCACAGGGCACGCGGCCTGTTCCGCGGCATCAACGGCCCGCTGCAGGCGACGCGCTATCACTCCCTCGTGGTCGATCGCGATTCCTGCCCGACTGTCTTCGACATCGAGGCCGAAACCGATGACGGCCTGATCATGGCGCTCTCGCACCGGGAGCTGCCGGTCCACGGCGTCCAGTTTCATCCGGAGAGCATCGCCTCCGAGCATGGCGCGACGATCCTGCGGAATTTCCTCGATCTCGCCCAGCGATGGCGCAGCGAGCACGAAGCCGCCGCCCTGACCCCATCAGCCTGATTTCCGCAGAGTTTCCATGGACGACTTCAAACCCTTCATCGCCAAGGTCGCGACCGGAGCGACACTCTCGCGCGAGGAGGCGCGGGACGCCTTCGACACGATCCTCTCCGGCGAGGTCACCAACGCGCAGTCCGCCGCCTTCCTGATGGCGCTGCGCGTCCGCGGCGAGACGATCGACGAGATCGCCGGCGCCGTCGGCGCCATGCGCGGCAAGATGCTGCCGGTGAAGGCGCCGGCCGAGGCGATCGACATCGTCGGCACCGGCGGCGATTCGTCCGGCTCCTACAACGTCTCGACGCTGGCTTCGATCATCACGGCAGCCTGCGGCGTGCCCGTCGCCAAGCACGGCAACCGCGCGGCTTCCTCGCGCTCCGGCGCGGCCGACGTGCTCACCGCACTCGGCGTCAAGGTCGGGCTCGATTCGTCCGGGACGGAGCGCTGCATCGCCGAGGCCGGTGTCGGCTTCATGTTCGCGCCGACGCATCACGCCTCGATGCGCCACGTCGCGCCGGTGCGTACCGAGCTCGGCACGCGCACGATCTTCAACCTGCTCGGCCCGCTCTCGAACCCGGCCGGGGTGAAGCGCCAGCTGATCGGGGCCTTCTCCGAAACCTGGCTGGAGCCGATGGTCAAGGTGCTGGCCTCGCTCGGCTCGACCCGCGTCTGGGCCGTGCACGGCTCCGACGGGCTCGACGAGATCACCACGACCGGGCCGACCCGCGTCGTCTCGCTGGAGAACGGCAAGGTCGAAACCTTCACGATCAGCCCCGCCGATGTCGGCCTCGAGCCGGCCAGGCCGGAGGAGCTGCGTGGCGGCACGCCCGAGCAGAATGCGGCCGCGCTGAACGCCGTGCTCGCCGGCGAGAAGACCGGCTTCCGCGATATCGCCGCCTTCAATGCCGCGGCAGCACTGCTCGTCGCCGGCAAGGCTGCGAACCTGAAGGACGGCTTCGCCCAGGCGACGGCCGCCCTCGACTCTGGCAAGGCCAAGGCGACGCTGGGCGCCCTCATCAAAGCCTCGAACGCGTGAGGGCGGCATGACCGACATCCTCGCCAAGATCGAAGCCTACAAGCGCCAGGAGATCGCGGCCGCCAAGGCCGTGGTGCCACCGGCCGAGATCGAACGCCGCGCCCGTGCCACCGGCAGGCCGCGCGGCTTCGCCGACGCTCTCGCCGCCAAGCTCGCGGACGGCAAGCCGGCCCTGATCGCCGAGATCAAGAAGGCGAGCCCGTCCAAGGGGCTGATCCGCGCCGATTTCGACCCGCCTTCGCTCGCCCGTGCCTATGCCGCCGGCGGCGCGGCCTGCCTCTCCGTGCTGACCGATGCGCCCTCCTTCCAGGGTCAGCCGGAATTCCTGACGCAGGCGCGCGAGGCCTCCGGCCTGCCCGCCCTGCGCAAGGATTTCCTCTACGAGCCCTATCAGGTCTACGAAGCCCGCAGCTGGGGCGCCGACTGCATCCTGATCATCATGGCCGGGGTCGACGACGACACCGCCAGGGCGCTCGACGAAACCGCGCGCGAACTCGGCATGGATGTGCTCGTCGAGGTTCATGACGACGCCGAGCTCGACCGGGCGCTCAAGCTCGAGAGCCGGCTGCTCGGCATCAACAACCGCGATCTGCGCAGCTTCCACGTCGATCTCGCGGTGACCGAGCGGCTGGCGCCGCGCGTCCCCTCCGACCGCATCGTCATCGGCGAGAGCGGCATCTTCGCCCATGCCGACATCGCCCGCCTCAACAAGGCCGGCGTCAACAGCTTCCTCGTCGGCGAGAGCCTGATGCGGCAGGCGGATGTCACGGCCGCGACGCGGTCGCTGCTGACCGGCACGGCGCAAGAGAGCGCGGCGTGAGCCGGCTCAGCCACCTCGACGCCCAGGGCCAGGCGCATATGGTCGATGTCGGCGACAAGGCCGAGACGACCCGCATCGCCGTCGCCGAAGGGAGTGTCGTGATGGCGCCCGGGACGATCGCGATCGTGCGCGACGGCAACGCCAAGAAGGGCGACGTGCTCGGCACGGCGCGCCTCGCCGGAATCATGGCCGCCAAGCGCACACATGAACTGATCCCGCTCTGCCACCCCCTGCTGCTCAGCAAGATCGGGGTCGATCTCACGATCGACGAGGCATTGCCGGGCGTGCGCGTGCGCGCCGAAGTGAAGATGAAAGGCCAGACCGGCGTCGAGATGGAGGCGCTCACGGCCGTCTCGGTCGCCTGCCTGACCGTCTACGACATGGTCAAGGCGGTCGACAGGGCGATGCGGATCGAGAACATCCGGCTCATACACAAATCCGGCGGCCAGTCCGGCGACTACGACGCAAAGGCTTCGCAGGAAGGAAGTCGAGCATGATGTCATCCGAAAACCGGTCCCAACTATTCGCTGCCGCGGACCTGCGGTTCGGCATCCTGCTCTGATGGCGCTCACCCCGGTCCCCGTCGCGCGCAAGGCGCTGCTCGACAGCATTCCAGGGCCGACCGGGGCCGAAACCCTGCCGCTCGCGCAATGCGCCTGGCGGGTGCTTGCCGGTGAGGTCAAGGCGCTCCGGACCCAGCCGCCCTTCGCCAATTCCGCCATGGACGGCTATGCCGTGCGCGGCGACGACATGGCGGCGGGCATCTCGCTCGCGGTGATCGGCGAATCCGCCGCTGGCCGGGCCTTCGAGGGCTCGGTCGGGCCGGGGCAGGCCGTGCGCATCTTCACGGGCGCGCCAATGCCGGAGGGCGCCGATACCGTCCTGATGCAGGAGGATGCCGACGGCGTCGACAGCCCGGCGATCCGCGTGCGGGTGCCGCCTGCCAGGGGCAAGTTCCTGCGCGCAGCCGGGCTGGATTTCCGCGAGGGCAACGTCCTGCTGCCGGCCGGACGCGTGCTCGACAGCGCTGCGCTGGGCCTTGCCGCCGCGATGGGACATCCGACCTTGCCCGTCCGGCGCAAGCCGCGCGTCGCGATCCTTGCCACTGGCGACGAGTTGGTGGCTCCGGGCGAGCCGGTCGGGCGCGACCAGATCGTCGCCTCGAACTCCTTCTCGCTCGCTGCACTGGTCGAGAAGGCCGGCGGTGCCGTTCTCGATCTCGGCATCGCCCGCGACGACCACGCCGACCTCGCGGCCAAGATCGGCCAGGCGCGGGACGCCGACGCCGACGTCCTCATCACACTCGGCGGGGCCTCGGTCGGCGCGCATGACCTCGTGCAGGAGGCGCTGACGCGGGCCGGCATGTCGCTCGGCTTCTGGAAGATCGCGATGCGGCCGGGCAAACCGATGATGACCGGCCGACTCGGCCGCATGGTCGTGGTCGGCTTGCCCGGAAACCCGGTCTCCTCGATCGTCTGCGGCCATCTCTTCGTCCTGCCGCTGATCGAGGCTCTGCTCGGCATTGGGGAGGCCGACCGCGACCGCAGCATCCCCGCCCGCCTCGGCCGTGACATGCCGGCCAATGACGAGCGCGAGGACTATCTGCGCTCGGAGCTCGCACTGAGGCCGGATGGCTGGGTGGCGACGCCCTTCGACCGGCAGGATTCCTCGATGCTCGGCACGCTGGCACGGGCGCAGGCATTGACGATCCGGCCTGCCCATGCCGCGCCGGCAAAAAAAGGCGACATCTGCCGCATCCTGCCGCTGCGCTAGATCACCGCTCATCCTGTCGGACGCGATCGTAGCGATCTGTATAGGGTTATCGCATCGGATCTGCCCGAAAAGTGGATTCCACTGTTCGCTTCGATGCCGGAGCCCGCTTGCGGAACACAAGTGGAACGCGTATGGTGTTCCTGCTTTGTTTCGAATCTAGCCTTCGAGAAGGCCGGCGGGGATCATGCTGACACGCAAGCAACACGAACTCCTGCGCTTCATCCAGGAACGCTTGCGTGAGAGCGGGGTGCCGCCCTCCTTCGACGAGATGAAGGATGCGCTCGATCTGCGCTCCAAGTCGGGCATTCACCGGCTGATCATGGCGCTGGAGGAGCGCGGATTCATCCGTCGCCTGCCCAACCGGGCGCGTGCGCTCGAGATCATCAAGATGCCCGACGGGCTCGGCGCCCCGCAGCAGCGGCAGCGTTTCAACCCTGCGGTCGTCCAGGGCGGCCTCGGCTCGCAGCCGAATCTCACCAAGCCACGCCCTGCGGCCGATGAGGACAGCCGCTCCTCCATCGCGATCCCGGTCATGGGCCGCATCGCCGCCGGCACGCCGATCTCGGCGATCCAGAACCGTAGCCACACCGTCTCGCTGCCGCCCGACATGCTCGGCTCCGGCGAGCATTACGCGCTGGAAGTGCGTGGTGACTCGATGGTCGAAGCCGGCATCCTCGACGGCGACACCGTCATCATCCGCAAGCAGGATTCGGCCAATACCGGCGACATCGTCGTGGCGCTGATCGATGACGAGGAAGCGACGCTCAAGCGACTGCGCAAGCGCGGCTCCTCGATCGCGCTCGAAGCCGCCAACCCCGCCTATGAGACGCGCGTGCTCGGGCCGGACCGGGTCAAGATCCAGGGCCGCCTCGTCAATCTGATGCGGCGCTACTGAAGGCGCTCGACCTCGGCTTCGCCGTCGGCGGAAGCCGGTGTCACACTCGGAGGCGCTGTCGAGGCTTGCGCAGGGCGCTGTTCACGGCGGCGGCTCCAAGGGCGGTCGGCAGCGTTCTGCTCCGAGACATGGCTGCTCCACCCCGATCCTGTTCGATAGAGCGAAGTCGCGCCGTCGCGCGATAACGCCATTCGCTCGATCAGCCGTGCCTTGCAGGTTCCGCTCCAGGGGATGGCCGTGACGACGAGGTCAGCTCGCATGCAGTCCTCGATAAGCCCCAACCTGTCGCGCGTGTAGGAGACGGTGCGCTGATCCGGCGTCCGTGCGACGCAGCCGAGCGCATCGCAGCTAATGCCGGCCCGCAGCGTCGGATCGTCCGGCGAACGGCGATCGCCATCAGCAGCGAGCCATTGCTGCAGCACGAAACGGCTCGGCTTGCCCGCAATCGCGAGGCGGCCATCCGGGCCCCGCACCGCCAGCCCCGAACCGTCGCGTTCGATCAGGATTTCCGGCCGCTCCGGCTTGCCGGCGATGGCCACGCCGAGCAGGAGCGGCAGCGCCGCCAGCCAGCGCCAGGGCGTGGTCCAGAGCGTCAGCCACAGCAGCGCCAGCACGAAGCAGGTCAGCACCGCCGGCCCGAAGGCTGCGATCATCACCGTGGAATGGTCGATGCTTGCGACCCAGTGCGCCACCTTGAGCACGACATCGGAAGCCAGCCCCATCAGCGCCCAGGCGGGCCAGTCCAGTCCGAAGGGGTAAGCCAGCACGCCGAAGACGGCCGCCGGCATGACGAAGAGCGAGACGAAGGGCAGCGCCATCGCATTGCCGAGCAGGCCGAAGGGATTGAAGGTCTGAAAATGATAGGCGCCGAAGGGCGCTGTCGCGGCCGTTGCCAGCAACGTGGTGACGACGATGCCGAGTGCCGCGGCCCAGACCGGCCCAAGCGGCCACGGCAAGGTCGGCGGCGGCTGGGAGCGCTTTCGGCTCTCCCAGCGTTCGGCAAAGGCGATCAATGCCGCGACGGCTCCGAAGGACATCTGGAAGCTCGGCCCGAGCAAGGCCTCCGGCTCGCGCAGGAGCACGATCATGGCCGCAAGCGCGAGATTGCGCATGCTCAGCGCCGCACGATCGACAAGGATCGCGCCGAGCATCACCAGCGTCATGATCAGCGAGCGCTCGGTCGCGACATCGCTGCCCGAGAAGATGCAGTAGGCGGTCGCGCCGAACATCGCTGCGGCCGCTGCGATCTTCTTGATCGGCCAGCGCAGCGCGGCGGTCTGGGAGAGCGCCAGCAGGGCGCGCACCAGCCAGAAGATCGTCCCGGCGGCGAGGACCATGTGCAGGCCGGAGATCGAAACGATGTGGTAGATGCCGGCGGCGCGCAGGTCGTTGTTCGTCGCCTCGGTGATCAGCCCGCGCTTTCCCGTAACGAGGGCGGCGGCGACTGCCCCGCCCTGTCCGCCACCGCCTTCCGCGATGCGTTGGGTCAAGGCATTGCGCGCCCTGTCGATGGCGACATCGACGGCAAGACGCGTCGGCATCGGATGCGGCGGTGGCGCCAGGGCAATCTTGCCCGCGATGCTGCCGACTGCGCCAATGCCCCGGAAGAAGGCATCGCGACCGAAATCATAGCCGCCGGCCCGGGCCGGCCCGGGCGGAGGCAGCAGCCGCGCCGTCGCGACGACATGATCGCCCGGCGCCACGGAAGCGGCGCGGATATTGACGCGCACGCGCCTTGGGCGCTCGGCTGCCGGCATCCCGGCGAATTCCGTTACCAGCAGGACGATACGGGCGCCGCTGTCGCGTGCCTCGACGCTCTCGACGAAACCCGTCACCTTGCCGATTCGTTGACGCTCCAGCATCGGCGCCGCGACATCCGCCGTACGCCAGGCACCGGCGGCAAAACCCGCGAAGGCGGCGGCCACCGCCAGGGAGGCCATCGAGGCTAGCCGACGGGTTCGCAGCACGAACGCGAAGATCGCACTGAGCGCGAAGCCAGCCAGAGGCGCCCATAAAACCGGCTCACGGTCGGCCGCGAAATAGAACAGGATGCCGGCGCCCATCGCCACGGGCAGCCACAGGAACGGACGGCGGCGCTCGGCCTCGAGTTCGAGCGCCTGACCGAACCGGGCCTGCCAGTCTTGCAGCCAGACTTCGAAGCGAACGGAGGTCAGCCAGCTTGGCAGCAGGCGCAGAGGCAAGGCCTCGGCTCGCGCGCCGCGCGGCTTGTCCTGCCCCGGCGGCCCCGGCTGCATTCTCCGCCCCTCCTCGCCGGCGCTGCGATTTGACCGCTTAACCTTTCCGGCCAAGCCATGTTACAGGGCGCGCGCCGGTTGTCATGTCATGACCTGCGCCATTTCCCTGTCTTGCCCCGGGCGGCTCCCGCCGCCCGGTCGGAGTTGCCTTCCATGAGCAATGCCGTCGTCACGCGCTTTGCGCCCTCGCCCACCGGATTCCTGCATATCGGCGGAGCTCGCACGGCGCTGTTCAACTGGCTCTATGCCCGCCGCCAAGGCGGCAAGATGCTGCTGCGCATCGAAGACACCGACCGCGAACGCTCGACCGATGCCGCTATCGCAGCGATCCTCGACGGGCTGGAATGGCTCGGCCTCGATTGGGACGGGCAGACCGTTTATCAGTTCCAGCGCGCGGCGCGGCACCGCGAGGTGGCCGAGCAGATGCTCGCCGCCGGCAGGGCCTATTACTGCTACGCCAGCCCGGCCGAGCTCGAGGAGATGCGCGAAAAGGCCCGCGCCGAGGGCAAGCCGCTGCGCTATGACGGCCGCTGGCGCGACCGCGACCCGTCGACTGCGCCGGACGGCGTCAAGCCCGTCATCCGCCTCAAGGCACCCCAGACCGGCGAGACGGTGGTGAACGACGAGGTGCAGGGCCGGGTCGTCTGGCAGAACGAGAATCTCGACGACCTCGTGCTGCTGCGCTCGGACGGCACGCCGACCTATATGCTCGCCGTCGTGGTCGACGACCACGACATGGGCGTGACCCATGTCATCCGCGGCGACGACCATCTCACCAACGCCGCCCGCCAGACCCAGATCTACGACGCGCTCGGCTGGGATGTGCCGAGCATGTCGCATATCCCGCTGATCCACGGGCCGGACGGCGCCAAGCTCTCGAAGCGCCACGGCGCGCTCGGCATCGATGCCTATCGCTCGATGGGCTACCTGCCGGCGGCCCTGCGCAACTATCTGGTGCGGCTGGGCTGGAGCCATGGCGACCAGGAGGTCTTCTCCACGCAGGAAATGATCGACGCCTTCAACCTCTCATCGATCGGCCGCTCGCCGGCGCGCTTCGACTACGCCAAGCTCGAGAACCTCAACGGGCTCTACATGCGCCAGTCGAGCGACCGCGAGCTCCTCGATGCGCTCAAGGTCATCCTGCCGGAGATCGGCCCGGCGCGCGGTATCGGCCAGACGCTGTCGCCGGAGCTGGAAGCGAAGTTCCTCGCAGCCATGCCCGGCCTCAAGGAGCGCGCCAAGACGCTGGTCGAGCTGCTCGACAGCGCCTTCTATCTCTATGCCCAGCGCCCGCTGCAGCTCGACGACAAGGCCAAGAGCCTGCTCGACGAAGCCGCGCGGCAGCGCCTGCCGAAGATCGCCGAGAAACTCGCCGTGGTCAGCGATTGGGCTCCTGCGCCGCTGGAGGCGGCCGTGCGCGCCTATGTCGAGGAGAGCGGCATCAAGCTCGGCCAGGCGGCGCAGCCGCTGCGCGCCGCGCTGACCGGCCGCGCCATGTCGCCCGGGCTCTTCGACGTGATGGCCGTGCTCGGTCGCGACGAGACGCTGGCGCGGCTCGCCGACCAAGCCTGAGCTGTCGTAAATGGGGCATCGCCGCTGCCGGGCGGTGCCCCTCTTTCAGCTTTCAAGCTTGCGCACGCCGCCTCGCGGTGGCGGCGTGCTCGCTGCTCGCGCAGATATGATCCAGGCGCGGTTCCAATCGCCTTTCGGCTTGGTTGAATGCACTGGGCAAATGGTCTAGTGACGCGCAAGTGCGTTGCGCGGCCACACCGTGGCGGAGCACGAATATTGCTTGTATATCAGCCACATGGGTCTCCTTCCACATCCCCTTCCGACATCATCCCGTCACATCGCGGGCCTCGGATGGGAAAAGGCTGGCGCGGAAGCGCCGGCGGATAGGCGAAACAGGTGCTGAACAGCAGCGAGCCTTGAAAGGATCGGTATCGATGAGCGGAAACACGAGCCAGCTCCAGGTCGGCGACAAGACCGTCGACATGGCGATCAAGCAAGGGTCGGTCGGCCCTGCCGTCATCGACATCGGCAAGCTCTACGCCCAGACGGGCATGTTCACCTACGACCCCGGCTTCACCTCGACGGCGAGCTGCGAGTCGCAGATCACCTATATCGACGGCGACCAGGGCGTGCTGCTCTATCGCGGCTACCCGATCGAGCAACTCGCCGAGCACGGCGACTTCCTCGAGACCTGCTATCTGCTGCTCTACGGGGAACTGCCGACCGCCGCGCAGAAGGCGGATTTCGACTACCGCGTCACGCGCCACACCATGGTGCATGAGCAGATGGCCCGCTTCTTCCAGGGCTTCCGCCGCGATGCCCATCCGATGGCCGTCATGGTCGGCTCGATCGGCGCGATGTCGGCCTTCTATCACGACTCCACCGACATCTCAGACCCGCATCAGCGCATGATCGCCTCGATGCGTATGATCGCGAAGGTGYCGACGCTGGCGGCGATGGCGTTCAAGTACACCGTTGGCCAGCCCTTCGTGTATCCGCTGAACTCGCTGGACTACACCTCGAACTTCCTGCGCATGTGCTTTGCGGTCCCGGCCGAGGAGTACAAGGTCAATCCGGTGCTGTCGCGCGCGCTCGACCGCATCTTCATCCTGCACGCCGACCACGAGCAGAACGCCTCGACCTCGACCGTGCGCCTCGCCGGATCCTCGGGCGCCAACCCCTTCGCCTGCATCGCGGCCGGCACGGCCTGCCTGTGGGGGCCCGCCCATGGCGGCGCCAATGAGGCGGCGCTCAAGATGCTCGAGGAAATCGGGACCGTCGACAACATCCCGAAATACATCGCCAAGGCCAAGGACAAGAACGATCCGTTCCGCCTGATGGGCTTCGGCCACCGGGTTTACAAGAACTACGACCCGCGCGCCAAGATCATGCAGAAGACCACGCATGAGGTGCTGAACGAGCTCGGCATCAAGGACGACCCGCTTCTGGACGTCGCCATCGAGCTGGAGCGCATCGCGCTGCACGACGAGTACTTCATCGAGAAGAAGCTCTATCCGAACATCGACTTCTATTCGGGCATCACGCTGAAGGCGATGGGCTTCCCGACCTCGATGTTCACTGTGCTCTTCGCCGTCGCCCGCACCGTCGGCTGGATCGCGCAGTGGAAGGAGATGATCGAAGATCCGTCCCAGAAGATCGGCCGCCCGCGCCAGCTCTATACCGGCGCGCCGCAGCGCGATTACACGCCGATCGGCCGTCGCTGATCCCGGCGCAGCACGAACGCCAGCAAGGGCGCGGTGGTTTCCACCGCGCCCTTATTGTTTCGGAAGATTGATCAAAGGCATGCGGGTGATCGGCGAGCGCGTCTGGGTAGAGTCGCGTCTTCCAACGGAGATCCGTGCATGACCGAAAACCATCTTCTCGACCGCCGCGCCTTCCTGATCGGCGCCGGAGCCGCGAGCCTCGCCGGCACGCAGGCGCAGGCCCAGGCCGCTTACCCGTCCCGTCCGATCACGCTGGTCGTGCCCTTCGCCGCCGGCGGCTCGACCGATATCGTCGCCCGCCTCGTCGGCCAGAAGATGAGCGAGCTGCTCGGTCAGAACGTGGTGATCGAGAACCGCGCCGGGGCCGGCGGCAATGTCGGCTCCACCGCCGTCGCCCGCGCCGCGCCGGACGGCTACACCCTCCTCCTCGGCACCATCTCGACCCATGCCCTCAACCCGGCGATCCTGAAGACCGTCACCTTCGACGCGGTGAAGGACTTCACCCCGATCTCGCTGCTCGCGATCGTTCCCAACGTGATGGTGGTGAACCCCAACTTCCCGGCCAAGACCGTGAAGGAAGTGCTGCAGGTGCTGAAGGACAATCCGGGCAAGTACTCTTATGCCTCCTCCGGCGTCGGCACGCCGCTGCACCTCTCCGGCGAGCTGTTCAAATCGCTCGGCGGCGTCCAGATGAACCATGTGCCCTATCGTGGCGCCGGCCCGGCGCTGAACGACGTCGTCTCGGGTGCGGTGCCGATCATGTTCGACAACCTGCCCTCCTCGGCCGGCGTCATCCGTAATGGCCAGCTTCGGGCGATCGGCGTCACCACCAAGGAGGGCGTCGCGTTCTTTTCGGCCCGGCCAACCTGCCCCGCCCGATCGTCGAGAAGATCAACCAGGCCGCCAACCAGGCGCTCAGGGACGAGAAAGTGAAGAAGAAGCTCAACGACGTCAGCGCCGATATCGTCGGATCGACGCCGGAGCAGCTCGGCGAGCACGTCAAGACCGAACTGGCCAAATGGGCGCCGATCGCCAAGGCGTCCGGCGCGGTCGTCGAATAAGCCGGCTTACAAACTCAAGCCTCGAGGCGAGCAGGCGAGGAGACCAACGCCAACGCCGCTTCGACGGCGTTGGCAGCCGGGCTGGGCCCCGCCGAGCGCATGATGGTCTCAACCTCGGCGAAGCCGTCCAGCTGCGCCTGCCGTTCGGGCCCCTCGGCGAGCGCCGCCAGCAAATGCCGGCCCAAGGCCTCCGCCGTCGCATCATCCTGGATGAACTCCGGGACGACGTTCCGACCAAGGATCAGGTTCGGCAGGATGACGCTCGGCAGCTTGACGAGCCGCCGGGCCAGCACGGCCTCCCAGCCTGCCCCACGATAGGCTGCTACCGTCGGCACGCCAGACAAGGCCAACTCGAGCGTCACGGTACCGGAGGCGGCCAGGGCCACGCGGGCTTCTCGGAAGGCGGCGAGCTTGGCGGCCTCGCCGCTGACGATCTCCGGCGCGACCGACCAGCGCGCCGCGGCCTCAGCGATCATCGGTTGGAGCCGCGCGACGGCCGGCAGAACGAAGCGCGCCCCGGGAACAGCCGCTGCGACCCGTGCGATCGCCTCGCCAAAAACCGGCATCAGATGATGGATTTCCGAGCGGCGGCTGCCGGGCAAGACCAGCACCAGCGGCTGGGCCGCATCATCCCGGGCACCTTGCTCGGCCGGGTTCGGCCGCAATTCGGCGAGACGCTCCATCAACGGATGGCCGACATAGATCGTCTGAGGACCCTGCAGCCGCGCGAGAGCAGCCGGTTCGAACGGCAGCAGCGCCAGGATGCGATCGACATGCGGCGCCATGCGACGTGCCCGGCCGGAGCGCCAGGCCCAGACGCTCGGGCAAACCCAGTGCGCGATTGGGATATGAGGGGCCCGGGCCCGAACTTTCTTCGCCACGCGCAGGCAAAAATCCGGACTGTCGATCGTCAGCAGCAGATCCGGCTGAAAATCGGCAATCCCACGGGCAGCATCCTCCATCCGCCGCAGTAGCAGCGGCAGGCGCGCGATCACCGGGCCGAAGCCCATCACCGCGATGTCGGCTTGCGGAAAGAACGGCAACAGCCCCGCTTGCGGCAGGCCATGATCGCCCACCCCGCGCAGCTCGATGGGGCGATCGCCCAAGCGCTCGTGCAGGGCCGCCAGGAAGCGCAGCGCGAGCGCATCGCCTGAGGCCTCGCCCGCAATGATGGCGAGCTTGAAGGGTCGCATCAGGCGATGCCTTCGATGAACAGGCCGAGCTGATCCGCCTGCCGCCCAAGCGCCGCGCGGTCGCCGACCAACACCTCGCCCGCCTTGAGCCCGATGCCCGACAGGCCGGCGTCGGCGATGTTACGCAGGGTCTCCGGGCCGATGGCCGGCATATCGACGCGGAGATCCTGTCCCATTTTCGGGGCCTTCACGAGGACGCCATCGCCCTTGCCGATCTTGAGGCGTCCCCGCGCGACGAGATCCGCCACGCGCTTGATCATCGCGTCAGTGCCCTCGGCAGCCTCGATCGCGATGACCCGGTGGTCGGCAAGGATCGCCGCCTGGCCGACATCGAACGGCGACAGCGCCGCCAGCAGCGAGAAACCGCGCTCGAGCAGAGCCTGCTGCACGGGCGCCGCCTGCCTGCGGCCGAGCGCCCCGCGAGGCGCGGTCAGCTCCGGCGCGATGTCCGCCGGGCCGTGGACGCGGAAGCCTTGCTCCTCGAAGAAGCGGACGACACCACGCAAGAGATGGTCGTCGCCGCCCTGGAAGGCGCGGGCGAAGTAAGGCAGATATTTCAGGGTCGAGGCTTCAGGCCGCAGCGCCCCGAAGCTGGGTCGCGGCAGGCTTCCCAGCATGACGATGTCGACGATGCTGCGTCGGCGCAGCTCGCCGAGCAGGCTGCCGAGCTGGCCGAGACGGTAACTCTGCACATCGGCATCGCCGAAAGCAGCTGGGTCGGCCGCGCCCTCCAGTGCCGCGATGAAGGGACGCTCGCCATGGTCGGCGAGGTTGCGGGCCAATCGGAGCGGGTACTCGCCGGCACCCGCGATCAGCACGAGCGGGCCGCGTGCGGCTCCCGCGGCGCTCACCGCTCCGTCGGAGCGACGTCGCGCGGCATGCAGAGCGCCTTGTCGCCACCTTCCCTGATGAAGTCCAGGATCTCGTGGACCAGAGGGTGCGAAGCGAACTCGGCCGCGACGTCCTCGACCCGTTCGGTCAAGGTTCCTTCATCGGCGAACAGCAGGCGGTAGGCGCGGCGCAGCTCGTGGATCTGCTCGCGCGTGAAGCCCCGGCGCTTGAGGCCGACGAGATTCAACCCGACGAGGTGGGCGGGGTTGTCGCGGATGGTGCCGAAGGGAATGACATCGCTCAACACCCCGGCGCCACCGCCGATGAAGGCATGATCGCCGATACGGATGAATTGCTGCAAGCCGGCGCCGCCACCGACGATGACGAAGTTGCCGATCGTGACATGGCCGGCGCACATCACGTTGTTGGAGAAGATGACGTTGCTGCCGAGACGGCTGTCATGGCCGACATGCGAGTTGGCCAGGAAGAAGCAGCGGTCACCGACGGAGGTCACCATCCCGCCGCCTTCCGTGCCCGGATTCATCGTAACGCCCTCACGGATCTGGCAATCCGCGCCGATGGTCAGCGTCGAGGGTTCTCCCCGGTACTTCACGTCCTGCGGCGGATGACCGATCGAGGCGAAGGGATAGACCCGCGTGCGGGAACCGATCGTGGTGCGGCCGGCGACGGAGACGTGGCTGACAAGTTCCACGCCCTCCCCCAGCACGACATCCGGCCCGACCGTGCAGAACGGTCCGATCCGGACCCCCACGCCGAGCTGCGCCTTGGGGTCGACCACCGACATGGGATGGATGGAGGGGCTCATCGGGAGCTGGTCCTGATCTCGCAACACCGTGGCCTCAGACGACCATCGCCGAAATTTCGGCCTCGGCCACGAGCACGCCTTCCACCCGCGCCTCGCCGCGATAGAACCAGATGTTGCGCTTGCGGGCGAGCTTGGTGAGATGGAAGCGCAGCGTGTCGCCCGGGATGACCGGCTTGCGGAACTTGGCCTTGTCGATCGTCGTGAACAGGACCGTCTTGACCTCCTGCTCACCGACAGCCCGAGCATTGACAACCAGCACGCCGGCGGTCTGCGCCATTGCCTCGATCATCAGCACGCCCGGAAAAACCGGGCGCTCCGGGAAGTGGCCGGTGAACTGCGGTTCGTTGACGGTGACGTTCTTGATACCCACGCCGGAATCGTCGCCGTTGATCTCGACAACGCGGTCGACCAGCAGGAAAGGATAGCGGTGGGGGATGCTGGCCATGATCTTCTGGATGTCGATCACACCCAGCGTCGTCGTCGCCTCGCTCATCGTCTGTCTTCTCCTGGGCCCCGTCCCTGAGCGGCGGCTCGCATTCTCTTCAACATGGTCGACTGCGAAAACCGTTTCCGCAATCGGCAGCAATTCCAAAGCGTTCCGCCCGTTTGCCGGAAACAGGGCAGCTTCGGCAACAGAAATTTCTCAGCACTGCGAAAGAAAGAACCAGGAGCTTGTGCGCCGCTATCCGGCAGCCTGGCTTCATTCCTCGGGCGTTTGGGATTTCCGGCCGCGCTTCGCAACCAGCGTCTTGAGCAAGGCACTCTCCCGCGCCCATGCCAGCGCCGGCTGAGCCGGATAGCCGCCATACCGCGAGCCGCGCGGAACATCGCCGGCGACACCGCTCTGAGCGGCGATCTGGGCACCAGCCCCGACCGTGAGATGTCCAGCAAGGCCGACCTGCCCGCCCAGCACGACGAAGTCCTCGAGCGTGGAGGAGCCGGCGAGGCCGGTCTGAGCACAGATCACACAATGGCGGCCGATGACGCAGTTGTGCCCGATCTGTACGAGGTTATCGATCTTCGTACCTTCGCCGATCACCGTATCGCGACTGGCGCCGCGGTCGATGCAGCTGTTGGCGCCGATCTCGACGTCATCCTGGATGATGACGCGGCCGACCTGCGGCACCTTCATATGCCCTTTCGGGCTCATGGCGAAGCCGAAGCCATCCTGCCCGATGCGGGCGCCCGGATGGATGATCACGCGGTTGCCGATCAGTGCGGACTGGATCGTGCTGCCTGCTCCGATCGAGCAATTGCGCCCGATCCGAACCTGCGGACCGATCACCGCATGCGACGCAACGACAGTGCCCGCCCCGACTTCCGCGCCGGGGCCGATGACGGCCCCCGGGTCGATCGTCACGCCGGGCTCGATAACCGCCGTGGCATGAACGATGGCGCCGGGCGCCACGCCTTGGGAAGCGAACACGGACTCCGGCCGCAAGGCCGTGGGAAAGCACCGCGCCAGAACCTTGGCGAAGGCATGATACGGCGCAGGCGAAACCAACGCGACCGTGCCCGCAGGAACGCGGTCGGCGAAGCGCGGCGAAACCAGGCACAGGCCCGCTTTCGTTGCCGCCAGCGCCTCGGTGTACTTGGGATTGTCCATATAGGCCACGTCGGACGGGCCGGCCATTTCCAGGGCCGCCGCCCCCTCGACGCGACGCGACGCGTCGGCGCCTGCGGGCAATTGCGAGCCCGAAATGCCTGCGACCTCGCTGAAATCGAGCGAGGTCGCGAAAGGAAAGAAGATGGGATCTGCCATGACTGGGTCCGGAGCGGGGCGCTGGGCCCCGCCGCGTCAGAAGCGGGTGCCGCCCGAGAAGCGGAAGGCCTGGAGACGATCGCCGCCGTACTTGCCGGCCAATCCGGTAGCCGGGTTCACGCCGTACTGACCGTCGTCCTTGGTCAGAGCATAGGCGTAGTCGAACCGGATCGGGCCAAGCGGCGACTGCCAGAGCAAGCTGACGCCGACCGACGAACGCAGGACGTTCTTGTCGCGAATACAAGCGATGTTGCTCTGAGCACCGCCGGTGACGACGTTGAACTGACGCGCCTCCGAACCCGCCGGGCAGTTGAAGACAACCGCCTTCGAACCGCCGTCGTAATTGAACAGCGTGCCGGCGTCGGCGAAGACCGCGCCCCGCAGACCGATATCGCGCGGCAGGCCGAAGATCGGGAACTGCACTTCGACGGTGCCGCCGAAATAGGTCGTGCCACCCACGGCGTTCGCGGTCGGGTCGTTCAGCACGTCGCGCGGCCCGATGCCGGACGGCGCGAAACCGCGAACCAGTGTCGGTCCGAGGAAGTAGTGGTCGACCATGCGCAGGTTGCCGCTGGTCGCCTGAACGTGGCCGCCCTGAACGCGGACGAATCCGACGACGTCGTCGAAGATCTCGCGATAGTAGCGCGCGTCGGCCGCGACACGGAGGAACTTGGAGTCGCCACCGAGGCCAGCGAATTCCGGCTTCAGCTCCGCGATGAAGCCGTTGCGCGGGCTCTGCACGCTGTCGAGCGAGTTGTAGTTGAAGTTCAGGCCGACGAGCGAAGTCAGGGTGTCGCCCTGCGCTTCCTTGACCGCCACCGTCGCTTCGCCGTTGGTCACGCAGTTGTAGATATCGGTGGGGCCGCCCGTCGGCGTAATGCCGGGGATCGGGTAGGTACAATCGTTATAGGGACGATTTGCCTCGTTCGGAATGGTGATATTGGTCTGGTAGAGCGAGTAGCGCGGCGTGATCGAGAACTCTTCCGTGATCGGGAAGGTGAACCGCACCTGACCACCGGTCACGCGGCTCTCGAAACGGCCGGTGTTGTAGTTGTCATTGTACTTCGAGAACAGATCGATACCGGCCGCCACGCGATAGCCCAGGAAATAGGGCTCGGTGAACGAAAAATCGATGCCCTGCGTGCGCTGGCCGACCGTGCCCGCGATGCGAACGAACTGACCGCGGCCGAGGAAGTTCGACTCCGACAGCGAGATTTCGCCAATGACACCGTCCGAGGTCGAATAACCGCCGGCGATCGAGAACGAACCGGTCGCCTTGTCCTCGACGTCGATGTTGAGGATGACACGATCCGGCGCCGAGCCAGGCTCGTTGGTGATCCGGACCTTGTTGAAGAAGCCGAGATTGTTGAGACGGCGCTCAGCGCGGTCGATCATCACCTTGTTGTAGGCGTCGCCCTCGCCGAGATCGAGCTCACGGCGAACCACATAGTCGCGGGTACGGGTGTTGCCGCGCACGTTGATGCGCTCGACATAGACCCGCGGCCCCTCGTCGACGACGTAGGTGATGCCGATCGTGCGGCCAGACGCGTCGCGATCGCCGCGCGGGCGGACCTGAGCGAAAGCATGGCCGCGACGAGCAACCTCGGTCGTCAGCGCAACCAGCGACTTCTCGACCGCCTCGGCATTATAGGTATCGCCTGCCGACGTAGCGACGTAGCGCTGAAGCGCCGCCTGATCGACATCGCGCAGCGCGGAATCAACGGCGACGTTGCCGACCTTGTATTGCGGACCTTCCTCGATCTGGATGTCGACGACCCAACCGCCAGCCGCATCGTCGAAGCGAGCCGTGTTGTTGACGACCTGGAAGTCGGCAAAGCCGTTCTTCAGGTAGAAACGCCGAATGAGATCTAGGTCGGAGCTGATCCGGTCCGGATCGTAAACGTCGGAGGTCTTGATCCAGCTCAGGAAATTCGACTCGGTGGAGCTCATCAGGCCGCGCAGCCGGCTCGCCGAGTATGCCTCGTTGCCGCTGAAATTGATCGACTTGATGCCGGTCTTGCCGCTCTCGTTGATGGTGAAGACCACGTCCTGGCGACCATTCGGCAGCGGCGCGATACGGCCGCTGACCGAGGACAGGCCATAGCCGGCGCGGCGATAGGCCTCGCGCAGGCGCTGGATGTCGGAATCGATGAGCGCCTGGCTGAGCGGACCACCGGCGCGCGACTGCACCAGCGGCGCGAGCTGATCGCTCTTCAGGCGACGGTTACCCTCGAAAGCGACACGGTTGACCGTGCCGTTCTGCTCCTGGACCGTCACGACGGTCTGCGAACCGCGGCGGCTGACCTGAACATTGCTGAACAGGCCAGTGGCAAGAAGGCTCTCGCGAATCTCCTGGGGGTTCTCGCGCCCGGCGGCATAGGAGCGAATGGTCTCCGCATCGACGCGCCGATTGCCGTGGACGACCACAGCCTGCGCAAACGCCACACCACCACTCACGGCCAGCATCAAAGCCGAAAGTCCGATCGATCGAGAGAGCCGCAGTTTGGTCGGCCGGCTCTGTTGGGTCGACGTCATCGGGTCGCCTATTCCATATCTCTGGTCACCACCCCAAACGGGGACCGCCGTCAGACGACGGCAGCACGGGGACATTGCGGTTCAATCGCTTCTACAAAGTTTCCGGCAGGGTGCAAACCGGGATCATCGTTAACAAAAGATTTTTAACGACCTCGTTGCGGACGAGCCACGCGGCTCGCCGCGATTTTGCCCCAAAGCGCCACGGCGCCCGGATTTCAGAGCATTCCACGCACGTGGACAATGTCGTTCCAGGTCACGAACAACATCAGCATCAGCACCAGCGCAAGCCCCAGCCGGAAGCCGATCTCCTGCGCGCGGGGGCTCAGCGGGCGGCCGCGCAGCGCCTCGTACAGGTAAAACATCAGGTGGCCGCCATCGAGCATCGGCACCGGCAGAAGATTCATCAGCCCGATCGAAACGGACAGGATCGCCGCGAGATTGAGCAGTCCGAGCAAGCCGCCACTGGAAGCAACGAGGCCGGAAACCTGTGCGATCCGAATCGGCCCCGAGAGCTGGTCGGTGGATTCGCGCCCCTTCAGCAGCTTCGCGATATAGTCGTAGGTGCGGGTGACGACGAACCAGGTCTCGGCACCGCCCATCCGCAGGGAATCGATCGCGCCGAAGCGCTGCGTCGTCCAATCCTCGGGCTTCGGCGACGCCCTGACTCCGATGACGCCGATCCGCTGCGTCCCGACCGGCGTCTTGAGCTCGGACAGAGCCGGCGTGACCGGCAGATCCAGCGCACTGCCGTTGCGGTCCACTGTGACCGTCAGGCGCTCCTCCGGCCGGGAGGAGATGATGCGCTGCATTTCGGAGAAGCTGTCGACCTTGTGCCCGTCGATCGCAATGACGATGTCGCCGGCCTTCAGCCCGGCGCTCTCCGCAGCACTCCCGGCCACGACGGCATCGACGCGCGGGATCAGGACCTGCTTGCCGAACAGGAAGACCGTGCCGGCGAAGATCAGAATCGCCAGCAGGAAATTGGCGATCGGGCCGGCGGCGACAATGGCTGCGCGTTCGGCGATCGATTGTGCCGGAAGCGAACGGGCGCGCTCCTCCGGCGTCATTCGCCGGACGGCCGCGTCATCGGGGGCGCTCGCGGCATCGGCATCGCCCGAGAATTTCACATAGCCGCCGAGCGGAATCAGCGCGAAGCGCCAGCGCGTACCGTGGCGATCCGTGAAGCCGAACAACTCCCGCCCGAAACCGATAGAGAAAGTCTGCACGTCGACGCCGCACCAGCGGCCGACGAGAAAGTGCCCGAGCTCGTGAACGAAGACGACAAGCGTGAGAACGAACAGGAACGGCAGCAGATAGCCGAGCGCGAAATGCCCAGCATTCCAGAGTGACGCCGCAAATTCCATCGAGCTCTCCCGTTCCTCGTCCTTAGGTGGCAGTGAACGGCGCTTGCGACAAGAGCGAGGCGGCTCGGCGCCTGGAATCTTGGTCAACGGCCAGCGCGGCCGCGATATCGCGCGGGGCTTCTCTTGTCACAGGCATGGCCGCGCAGACCGCCTCGACGAGCGCGGGGATTCCGGTAAAGCGCAGCCGCCCGGTCAGAAACGCTGCGACGGCCACTTCATTTGCGGCGTTCAGCACAGCGGGCATGGCTCCCCCTTCGCGCAATGCGGCGATCGCAAGGCCAAGCGCCGGAAACCGGTCGAGATCCGGTCTCTCGAAACTCAGCGGTGCCGAGGTCGCCAAATCGAGGAACCGTGCGGGCGGCGCATCGAGGCGGCCATCGATGCCGAGACAATGGGCCGCAGCAACCCGCATATCCGGCAAGGCCATGCCCGCACTCACCGAGCCGTCCCGGAAAGTGACCAGCCCGTGGACGATCTGCTGGGGATGGACGAGCACGTCGAGCTGATCGGCTTCCAGCCCGAACAGGAAGCGGGCCTCGATCAACTCGAGCCCCTTGTTCATCATGCTCGCGGAATCGACGGTGATCTTCGCGCCCATCGTATAATTTGGGTGCTTCAGCGCCTGCTCGGGTCCGGCCGCTGCGATCCGCTCCGCGCTCCAGGTCCGGAAAGGACCACCGGACGCAGTCAGGGTCATGCTGTGGACCGCGGAGAGAGGCTCCGCCCCGAGAACCTGGAACAGCGCGTTGTGCTCGGAGTCGAGCGGCAACAAGCGGGCAGCGACCTGGGCCGCCCGGATCATGACGGCCTCGCCGGCACAAACGAGGCTCTCCTTGTTGGCGAGCGCGATCGTTCGACCGGGCAAGAGTGCAGCGAAAGTCGCCTCCAGCCCCGCCGCTCCTGAAATCGCGCTGACGACGATATCGGCAGGGCGCGCTACCGCCTCCAGCACGGCCGTTCGCCCTGCCCCGCTCGCAATACCGGTGCCCGTCAGCGCCTCCCGCAATGCCGGCCCGCCGGCCTCATCAGCCAATGCGGCGAAGGAAGCTCCCGTTTCGATCGCGACTTGCGCCAGCGCGGCCGCATCCTGCCCGCCGACAACCGTTCGGATCGCCAGCCGTTCCGGGTTTTCCGAGACGATGTCGCGG
This sequence comes from Allobosea sp. 05L423, assembly GCF_056397745.1. NCBI lineage: Bacteria > Pseudomonadati > Pseudomonadota > Alphaproteobacteria > Hyphomicrobiales > Alloboseaceae > Allobosea > Allobosea sp. 05L423. The sequence goes on from NZ_JBFTOA010000002.1 coordinate 641,761, forward strand.
ACCGAACGTCCGACGGAGCCGGTCGCTCCGAGAAGGGTCACAGTACGAAGCGGCATCGGCTCAGATGTTGAGATGGATCGCGAAAAGCGCAAGCCCGGCCAGTACGAGGACAGCCCAGTAGCCGTCGAGCCGGTCCAGAAAACCGCCATGCCCGGGGATCAGCTTGCTTGAATCCTTGGCATCGAAGCGGCGCTTCAGCGCGGACTCGAACAGATCGCCCGCCTGGCTGACAATCGATCCGGCCAGCGATGCGGCAATGACCGGGCCGGCTGCAGTCAGCCCTTCGAACACCGGCGACAGCCGCCAGACCAGATAGCCCCCGATCGTCCCGGCCACCGCGCCTCCGATCGCGCCGGACCAGGTCTTCTTCGGACTGACACTCGGCATCAGCTTGGGACCGCCGAGGCTGCGCCCCGTAAAATAGGCGGCGATGTCCGTGAACCAGACCACCGCGAAGCTCCACAGGATAAGAGCAAGCCCGATGCCCGGCAGATCGCGCATGGCCGGCGTGACCAGCGCAAAGGCGAGCGCATAGGCGAGCCCGCAGAACTCCAGCGCGAGGCGAGAGCGCACGAAAGGCGTGGCCAGCGCACCCAGCAGCGCCGCCGCGGCCGCCGCGCCCGCCAGCGCAGCCGGGCTCGCAGGAGAGAAGGCCAGGGCGAGGCCGGCAACGACCACGCCGATGCCGGCCGGAACCGCATTGCCGCGGCTGACGATGGCCAGCCATTCATAGGCCACGACGCCGGCCACCAGGGTCCAGATCAGGCGAAACGGCCAGCCACCCCAGATCGTCACAAGCAGGATCAGCGCCGCGAGCACGAGCGCCGAGACGACCCGGAGCTTCAGCTCGCCCGGGCCCGGTCGCGGCGCAGCTGGAACAGGCTCATTCACGCGACGCCCACGCTGCGGCCGGCGGGAGCGGACACACCGCCGAAGCGGCGCTCGCGCTGCCGGTATTGCGCCAGAGCGTCCTCGAACACGGCGCGATCGAAATCCGGCCACAGCACCGGCACGAAGACGAACTCGGCATAGGCGGCCTGCCACAGCAGGAAGTTGGAGATGCGCGTCTCGCCCGAGGTGCGGATCACCAGCTCGGGATCCGGCAGGTCATGGGTATCGAGATGGCCGCCAATCGCAGCTTCGTCAATCGCGGCCGGGTCGATGCGCCCCGCCACCGCATCGGCGGCAAGGCGCCGCGCCACGCGCACGATCTCGTCGCGCGAGCCGTAGTTGAAGGCGATGACCACAACCAGGCCGGTATTGGCGCGGGTGCTGGTCTCGGCATGCTCGACCAGCCGGCGCAGATCGGCGGCAAGGTTCTCGCGATTGCCGATGATGCGGACCCTGACATTGGCCGCCGAGAGCTCCGCCAGATCCTTTTCGACGAAATGCTTGAGCAGCCCCATCAGGAAGGTAACTTCCGCATAGGGACGGCGCCAGTTCTCGGTCGAGAAGCTGTAGAGGGTCAGGACCGAGAGGCCGAGATCGCTGGCGTTGCGGACGGTGCGACGCAGCGCCTCAAGCCCGCGGCGATGGCCCTCCTGACGCGGCAGGCCGCGCATCTGCGCCCAGCGGCCATTGCCGTCCATGATGATGGCGACATGGGCCGGGTTGGGCACATCTGCCTCACGCTGACCGGATGACATGCGGATGTGCCTCGCTCGGCCGGAAGGGCGCAGGACAGATCCTGCGCTGGGGATCAGACGTGCAGGATTTCCTTTTCCTTCGCCGCGAGCGCCTGATCGATCTCGGCGATGTGCTGGTCCGTCGCCTTCTGGACAAGGTCGGAATTGCGGGCGGCATCGTCCTTGGTCATGTCGCCGTCCTTCTCCAGCTTCTTGACGACATCGATGCCGTCGCGGCGGACATGGCGCACCGAGACCTTGGCCTCCTCGGCATATTTATGCGCGACCTTGACCATCTCCTTGCGGCGCTGCTCGTTCAGCTCGGGGATGCGGATGCGCAGCACCTGGCCTTCCGTCTGCGGGTTGAGGCCGAGATCGGATTCGCGCACCGCCTTGTCGACGGCGTTGACCATCGAGCGGTCCCAGACCTGGACGCTGAGCAGGCGCGGCTCCGGCACAGAGACCGTGGCGAGCTGGCTGAGTGGGGTGCGGGCGCCATAGGCCTCGACCTGGATCGGGTCGAGCATGTTGGCAGAGGCGCGGCCGGAGCGCAGCGAGGCGAGGTCGCCCTTGAAGGACTGCACCGCACCGGCCATGCGGCGCTTGATGTCGGCGAGGTCGAACGTCGTCTGGGCCATTTCAATCGGGACCTTGCAGATAATCCAAAATCGGCGCGACCATGGCGGCGAGGCCGCGCAGGGTCAAGAATTACATGCTCGAACAGCATGTTCCCCCACGCCGGGCAAGGGGAAAGCGGCGGATCGAGCTGAATCACGATGAGGCGGCAGGACGGGCTGGTCCGCCGCCTCGGGATACATAGATCAGTCTAGAGGCTCACAGCGCCGCAAGCCAGCACCGCCGGCAAAGAACCACGGAGAAAAACGTGCCCCGCCTGAACCGCATCGTCGAGACCGCGCTCTATGTCGAGGACCTCGACCGCGCCCGCGACTTCTATGAAGGCAAGCTCGGCCTCGCGCCCCTGCTCAAGACGAAGACCCTGTTCGCCTATGATGTCGGTGGCGCGAGCGTGCTGCTGCTGTTCCTGCGCGGAGGATCGTTGCAGACCCAGAGCTTCGACAACGGGAGCATTCCGCCGCATGATGGCAGCGGCGCGCTGCACATCGCCTTCGCCATCGATGCCGAGGAGCTGGCCGCCTGGGAGGCGAAGCTGGCTCAGCTCGGCATCGTGGTCGAGGGGCGCATGCAATGGGATCGCGGTAGCAAGAGCCTCTACTTCCGCGACCCGGACGGGCACATGCTAGAACTGGCGACTCCCGGCCTGTGGCGGACCTACTGAACGAGGAGGGCTCCGCTCAGGGCGTTACGTAGGTCGCCCTGCCCTCGCCGCGCAGCACGGCGGCGAGCGCCCCCGTCTCGGCAATCGAGAAGACGACGATGGTCAGGCTCGCATCGCGAGCGAGCGCGAAGGCGGCCGTGTCCATCACCTTGAGGTCGCGCCTGATCGCATCCTCATGAGTCAGCGTGTCGTAGCGGGTCGCAGCCGGATCCTTCTTCGGATCGGCACTGTAGACGCCGTCGACCTGCGTCGCCTTGAGCAGATGGCTGCAGCCGAGCTCCGCCGCGCGCAGGGCCGCGCCTGTGTCGGTGGTGAAGTACGGGTTGCCGGTGCCGCCGCCGAGGATAACCACCTTGCCATTGCTGAGATGGTCGAGCGCGCGCTTGCGGGCGTAGCTCTCGCAGAGCGACGGCATCGGCACCGCGGACATCGCACGGGCCGGCGCGCCGGCGGCTTCGATCGCGTGCTCCAGAGCCAGCGCATTCATGACAGTGCCGAGCATGCCGATCGAATCGGCAGTCGTCCGATCGAGCCCCTTGTTGAGGCCCTGCACGCCGCGGAAGAAGTTGCCGCCACCGACCACGATGCCGATCTCGACCCCCTCCCGCGAGGCATGGGCGATGTCGGCGGCGAGCGCCGTCAGCGTGTGGCCATCGAGGCCGGAACCCTGCGGTCCCGCAAGGGCTTCGCCGGAGAGCTTCACGAGAACACGTTGGGGTCTCATCGATATCTCTCCGTCAGTTCTGGGCTGGCCGCGAACGATGCGACCCCCTTCCTACAAAAAAGGCCGCGCAATGCGCGGCCTTTTTCGCATTCGTTCCCAGGCTTGTCAGCCCGTGGTGCCGCCGGCGGCCGCAACTTCAGCCGCGAAGTCCTGCTCTTCCTTCTCGATGCCCTCGCCAAGCGCGAAGCGGGCGAAGCCGGTGAGCTTGACCGGAGCGCCGACCTTGCCCTCGATCTCCTTGAGGACCTGCGAGACCGACTTCGAGCCGTCATGGATATAGGCCTGCTCCAGCAGGCAGTACTCCTTGGCGTAGCTCTTCAGGCCGCTCTCGGTGATCTTGGCGAGGACATGCTCGGGCTTGCCGGCGTTCTTCTCGGCCAGGATCGCCTTCTCGCGCTCCAGAACCTCCGGGGCGACGGAAGCGAGGTCGAGCGCAACCGGGTTGGTCGCCGCGACATGCATGGCGAGCTGGCGGCCGAGCGTGGCGAGCTCATCCGAATTGCCGGTCGACTCCAGCGCGACGATAACGCCGATCTTGCCGAGGCCGTCGGCGATCGCGCCGTGGACATAGGAGCCGATCACGCCCGCGGAAACCTTGAGCGAGGAAACGCGGCGCAGCGTCATGTTCTCGCCGATGGTGGCGATGGCATTGGCGATCGCGTCCTGCACGGAGCCGCCGCCAGGATAGTGATGGCCGAGCAGCGCCTCGACATCGCCGCCACGCTCCAGCGCGACATCGGCGATGGTCTTGGCAAGTGCCTGGAATTCCGGGTTGCGGGCGACGAAGTCAGTCTCGGAATTGACCTCGACGACAACGCCTTCGTTGCCCTGCACGGCGACGGCGACGAGGCCCTCGGCGGCGACGCGGCCGGCCTTCTTGGCGGCCTTCGACAGGCCCTTTGCGCGCAGCCAGTCGACGGCGGCTTCCATGTTGCCGTCGGTCGCAGAAAGGGCGGTCTTACAATCCATCATGCCCGCGCCGGTCTTGTCGCGGAGTTCCTTCACGAGTGCGGCGGTGATCGCTGCCATCTGTCCTGTCCTTGCTGTCGTTGCGGCACAGGCCCGAGGGCCGGCCGCGGATCGGAATGTCCGGACGCCTTATGGGGCAACGCCGACGCTCCGTTTCCGGTCGTCGGCGCTGGTCGGCGTCAAATCGAGAGCCTGATTGCGACGCGCCGATGACGCGCCGCCATCATGCAGTCTGTATCAAGCGTCGGCGAGTTCGCGCGCCTGGGCAACCCAGCCCTCGCGCTCGATCTTGCCGCCGAGCTTGAGGTCGTGGTCGACCTTGGTCACGTCGGCCGGCGACATCGCCGCGATCTGCCAGAAGTGATAGATGCCGCCGTCGTTCAGCTTCTGGACCGCGTCGGGGCCCATGCCGGAGAGCTTGGTCAGATCGTCCGGAGCGCCGCGCGGAGTGGTCAGCGTCTCGAAGGCCTGGCCCTCGCCGGCGACCGGCTCGAGAGCCTCTTCGACGACCGGAGCGGCCGAGGCGCCAAGGTCGATGCCCTGGTCGCCCGAGGCGCGGCCGATGCCGTCGATCGCCGCGCGGGCGATCAGGTCGCAGTAGAGCTGGATGGCGCGGCCGGCGTCGTCATTGGCCGGGACCGGGAAGGTGATGCCGTCCGGATCCGAGTTCGAGTCGACGATCGCGGCGACCGGGATGCCGAGGCGCTGAGCCTCCTTGATCGCCAGCTGCTCCTTGTTGGTGTCGATCACGAAGATCATGTCGGGCGTGCCGCCCATATCCTTGATGCCGCCGAGCGCCTTCTCGAGCTTGTCGCGCTCGCGCGCCAGCATCAGGCGCTCCTTCTTGGTCAGGCCGCTGCCGCCGCCGTTGAGCATCTCGTCGACCTTGCGCAGGCGCTGGATCGAAGCCGAGATGGTCTTCCAGTTGGTCAGCATGCCGCCGAGCCAGCGGGAGTTGACGTAGTACTGGGCCGAGCGCTTGGCCGCATCGGCGATCGAGTCCTGCGCCTGGCGCTTGGTGCCGACGAAGAGGACGCGACCGCCGCGGGCGACGGTGTCCGAGACCGCCTGCAGGGCGCGATGCAGCATCGGCACCGACTGCGACAGGTCGAGGATGTGGATGTTGTTGCGGACGCCGAAGATGAACGGCGACATCTTCGGGTTCCAGCGGTGGGACTGGTGGCCGAAGTGGGCACCGGCCTCAAGGAGCTGGCGCATGGAGAAATCAGGCAGAGCCATGGTATTCTTGTCCTTCCGGTTGAGCCTCTGGAGCGCGAATGAACAGGCATGAGCTGCCGCGTCACCGGAACGCCTCGTAGGAAAGAGGCGATACGCTCCATGTGGGATGGGCTGCGCCTTACTAGGGATGGCGCCGCATTGCAAGTCGCCGAGCCAAGAAAGGCCGGTTCGACTTGTGAAAATCCCGCGCGAACGACGCGCGGGACGATTGATCGGTTACTCCGGTGCGGGCGGGAGGCCCCGGCCCGTCGTCACTGCGGCAGCTTGGCGCCCACCTGCTTCACGAGATCGCCAATCTGCTTGCAATAGGCGGCCGGCGTGCCGTTCTGCGCCTTCGCGATCACCTCGATGTTCTGCTCCATGCCCATGGCCGAGATCGTGCCCTTGCGGCCGGCGGCCTCCGCGGCGTCGCCGCCGCTTGCGTCGGCCGGCGCGGGGATGAGAGCGATCAGCTTCTTCTGCACCTCGACGGCTGCACCGTCGATATGGCCCCTCTCGGCGCAATAGCCGAGAATGCCGAGCTGATTGCGGGCTGCCTGATACGCGACTTTCAACTGGTCTGCCTGCGTCTGGGCGAAGGACGGAGCGGCGGACGATAGAACCGCGACGGCTGACGCGGCGATCAACGACTTATAAAAGATCATATTGGATATCCTCGGGCTATTATGATCCCAAGCATGCCACCATGCTCGCCCCCCAAGCGCATTCTGACTAGCCTCTGCGTCCAGCTTGCTCAACCTGCGACAATGCAGGCCCGGCAGGAAGGCGACAGCGGGCATGGACAGCGGCGCCCCCTCGCCCTCCTCTTGCTCGGCCGCCCTTCGCAGCGCACAGAGACGCCGGTCGCGCTCGCTCCGCGTCTGCGAAACGGACCGGCACGGGCATGATTCTCGACCTCAGGACGATCTTCGTTACCGGTGCGCTGACCTGCTTCATCATCGGTGTGATGCAGCTGATGACCTTTGCCACCGGGCGCTTCAGCCGCAGCCCCGTCTGGTGGGGAACAAGCAGCCTTTGCATCGGAACGGGCCTCCTCGGCGCGGCGTTCCGCGACGCTATTCCGGACCTGATCTCGATCGAGTTTGCCAATACGGCGATGCTGGCCGGCTGCCTGCTGCTGCTGTTTGGCATCCGCCATTTCGGCGGGCGCGAGCTGCACTGGTTCGGCTTCGGGATCACCCTCCTCGCAGTCTGGATCCTGCTTTCGCTTTCGCCGGGCGAGCAGGGTTATGCGACACGAGTCATGATCGTTGCAGGCGTGATGGCATTCTGCGACGCCGCAATCGTGCGGGAAGCCATTCGCCTCGGATTGCAGGAGAAACTGCGCTCGGCCTGGCTGCTTGCGGCGCTGTTTGCTCCGACAGTCCTGATCTATGTCGGGCGCATCGGGTTGGCGGCGTTTGATCGCGTCGGCACGACGCTCTTTCCGCGCGACGCCGGAGCGAATGCCTGGCTCGCGGCGACCGGCGTCGCCTTCATCATCCTGCGCGGGCAGGCGCTGCTGTTGCTCGCCACGGAACGCTCCAACCGTATGCTGGCGTCGCTTGCCCGGCGCGACCCCCTGACCGGCGCGATGAACCGCTCCGGTGTCGAGCAATGGCTCGACCAACAGGTCCGCGGGCGGCAACGGGGCGAAGTGCGGGTCTCAGTCCTTCTCGTGGACATCGACCACTTCAAGGCGCTGAACGACACGCGCGGCCATGCGGCGGGCGACGAAATCCTGCGGGTCTTCGCCCATGCCGTGCGGGGTCAATTGCGCAGCGACGACATCCTCGCCCGGCAGGGTGGCGACGAATTTGCGGTCATCCTCCCCGGCGTCGGCGTGCGCGAGGCCGTCCGGGTGGCCGAACGGATTCGCGGTGTCTTCAAGGATGCGCTGGCCGGGGCCAACGACCTGGCGGGTCCGCCGACGCTCAGCATCGGCGTCGCCGAAACCGACCTGCGCACCAGCAACCTCGACCAGTTGCTGGCTGAGGCCGACGAAGCGCTCTACCGGGCCAAGCGCCTCGGCCGCGACCGTGTCCAGGCGCAGCTCAAATTGGCCGAAGCCTGAGTACCTGGCCCCGGCGCGTTCAAGCCTCCCCGGAAAAGGGATGGAACACCCGCAACCGGTGCCCGTCCGGGTCGCGCGCAGTGAAGGTGCGGCCGAAATCGAGGTCGGTCGGCTCCTGCAGGATGGCGATGCCGCGTTTACGCCAATCCGAGCAGGCTGCATCGACGGCCCCAGCGCTCGCGACCACCATGGCGATCTCGGCCGCGCCGCCGGATCCGGCCGTAGCCGGCTCGACGGTATGGCGCGACCACAGGCCGAGCCTGACCCCAGACGGAAGCGCAAACATTGCGAAGGTAGGCGACAGCTCGAGCGGCTCGCTGCCCAGCAATTCCGCATAGAAGCGGGCACTCGCTTCAGGGCTGTCAACATGAAGCAGGATGAAGTGGGCGTCGAACATGATGGCCTCCGAAGGTTTCGAGATAGCGGGAGACTAGAATCAGATGCTGCCAATTTCCGGCAGCGTCGTTCACGCTGATGGGGCAATCCCTTCCTTCTCGCGCCAGACCTTGAGCAGCGCCTGCCGCCGTTGTGGATAGCGGCTCTCCTGCGTCTCGAACCGCGTGAGCCGGTCCGTTCGAAAATGCCGGAAATCCTGCCGCAGCTCGCACCAGGCGACGAGCACGCGGACATGCTCGAAGAAGGACAGCGCGAGCGGCCAGACCACACGCCCGCTGACGTGGCCCTTGTCGTCGCAATAGCCGATGGCGGCCTTGCGCCCCGCGCGGATGGCCTGACGGATCGCTGCGAGATCGATTTCGGGTGCATCCACGGCCTTTCGCCCCGGGCCGAGAATCAGCGCCGCCTCCTCGACGCGGCCGGCCATGTCGGCAGGCAGAACGGCGACGATCTTGGCCATGGCGTCGCGCGCCGCAAGCGCGAGCGCTCCGTCCGCGCGGTCCGCCACCCAGCGCGCACCCAGCGCCAGCGCCTCGATTTCCTCCTCGCTGAACATCAGCGGAGGCAGCATGAAGCCCGGCTTCAGCACATAGCCGAGCCCGGGCTCGCCTTCGATCGGCGCACCCTGCCCCTGCAAAGTGACGATGTCGCGATAGAGCGTGCGAATGCTGACACCGAGCTCGGCTGCAAGCTTGCGCCCCGAGACCGGACGGCGGTGTCGGCGCAGCACCTGGACAAGATCGAGCAGACGCTGCGCGCGCGACAAGGGCTTGAACCTCAGCCCGGCAGATCGCTGGCCTTGATCCGCGTCACGTCGAGTTCGGCCATCTCGGCCCAGGCCTTGGCGAGCGAGCCTTCGAGATCGATGGCGCGGCAGGCATCTTCGACGACATAGGTGTCGAAACCGGCTCGGGCCGCATCCTGCGCCGTCCAGCTCACGCAGAAATCGGTCGCCAGGCCGACGATGACGGCCCGCAGGATGCCGCGCTCCCGAAGATAGCCGGTCAGGCCCGTCGGCGTCCGGCGGTCCGCCTCGACGAAACCGGAGTAGCTGTCGACCTCGCGGCGATAGCCCTTGCGGATAATTGTCTGAGCCCGAGCCAGATCGAGATCGGCGCGGAACTCCGCCCCCTTCGTGCCCTGCACGCAGTGATCCGGCCAGAGCACCTGCGGCCCATAGGGCATCTGGACCATCTCGAACGGCTTCTTGCCCGGATGGCTCGACGCGAAGGAGGAATGGCCGGCCGGATGCCAATCCTGCGTCAACACGATGTTGGAGAAGCTTTTTGCCAGCGCGTTGATGACCGGGACGACTTCATCGCCCTTGGTGACGGCGAGGCTGCCGCCGGGGCAGAAATCGTTCTGGACATCGACGACGATGAGGACGGTACGCTCGTCGATCACGGGCTGCTCCTGTGCCTTGGCTGCGCGCGAGGCCGCCGCCGCGGTCAGGATCGTCGCTCCTGCGATCAACCCGCGCCTGTCGATCCCGCCCCGATCCGTCATGACCCGCCTCCCACCGACACTAACCTGCGCCAGCGGCGCGCCAGCGGCAAGGCAACAACCGTGCCCGCGATGAATGACTAGCGCAGTTCGACGCTGACCACGCCGGGCGCGGCGCGCACCGCGTTGGCGATCTGCTGGTTGATCGGGAACTTGCCCGGCAGCTCGATCTCGACCTCCTGGGCACCGTCATCGAGAATCATCACGATCGAGACCTTGCCCTCTGCCCGCACGGCCTCGCGCGGGCGGATGCGCTCGGCGATGGAAGCGACTGCTTTCTCGTCGCGCAGATAGATCAGCAAATCCTGCTTCTGCCGCGAGGCGAGGTCGTCCAGCACCTCGACATCCTCGATGCGGGGGCGCACCTCCTCGCCGTCGAGCACGGCCGAGAGGCGCAGCACCAGCGCCCTGCCCGGCTCGAGCAGATCGCGGAAGCGCATCAGCCCTTCCGAAAACAGCACTGCCTCGAACTGGCCGCTCGGATCGGACAGGTTGACGATGCCCATCTTCGAGCCGGACTTGGTGCGACGCTCCGACTTGTCGATGACCGAGACCGCAACCTTGCCGACGCCGGTGCCGTTGGCGCGCACCGTTTGGGCAAAATCGGTATAGCGCTGCACCCGCAGACGCTTCAGCACATGCTCGTAATCGTCGAGCGGATGGCCCGAGAGGAAGAAGCCGACCGCCTCGTGCTCGCGCTTGAGCTTCTCGGCCGGAGCCCAGGGCTCGACTTGCGGGATGCGGAAGGCTTCCTGGATCACGCTGCCGCCCAACAGATCGAACTGGCCGGCCGCTGCCTCGTCGCGGGTGCGGTTGGAGAGCGCCAGCATGCCGTCGATCGCCGCCATGGCGCGGGCGCGGTCCTCCTCCATTTCGTCGAGCGCGCCGGCGGCGATAAGGGCTTCGAGCGTGCGGCGGTTGACCAGCTTGGTGTCGATGCGGCGCGCGAGATCCGCAAGGTCGCGGAAGGGGCCGCCGGACTGGCGCGCCGTCACCACGGATTCCACAGCCGCCCGGCCGACACCCTTGATGGCGCCGAGCGCGTAGAAAATCTTGCCGTCGGCAACGTCGAACTCGACGCCGGAGCGGTTGATCGCGGGGCGTTCGACCTTGATGCCGAGACGCTCGGCATCGCGGCGGAATTCCGAGAGCTTGTCGGTATTGCCCATATCGAGCGTCATCGACGCTGCCAGGAATTCGACGGGGTAGTTTGCCTTCAGATAGGCAGTCTGGAAGGCGACGACGGCATAGGCCGCCGCATGGCTTTTGTTGAAGCCGTAATCGGCGAACTTGGCGAGCAGGTCGAAGATTTCGGAGGCCGTGTCCTTCTTGATGCTGTTCTCGATGGCGCCTTTCACGAAACGGTCGCGCTGGGCGTCCATCTCGGCCTTGATCTTCTTGCCCATGGCGCGGCGCAGCAGATCGGCTTCGCCGAGCGAATAGCCCGAGAGCGCCTGCGCCACCTGCATCACCTGTTCCTGGTAGACGATGATGCCGTGGGTTTCGCGCAGGTACGGCTCCATCCCCGGATGGAGATAGGTCGGATCCTCCAGCCCGAGCTTGCGTCGGCAATAGGTCGGGATGTTGTCCATCGGGCCCGGCCGGTACAGCGCCACCAGCGCGATCAGATCCTCGATGCGGTCGGCCTTCATCTCGACCAGCGCCTTGCGCATACCGACCGATTCCACCTGGAACACGCCGACCGTCTCGCCGCGGGCCAGCATGGCGTAGGTCGTCGGATCGTCGAAGGGCAGCTGGGCGAGGTCGATATGGATGTCGCGCTGGGCGATGAGCTTCACCGCCGTGGTCAGCGTCGTCAGCGTCTTCAGGCCGAGGAAGTCGAACTTCACAAGGCCAGCCTGTTCGACCCATTTCATGTTGAACTGGGTGACGCGCATGCCGGTGCGCGGATCGACCGAGAGCGCGACGAGCTGTTCCAGCGGCCTGTCGCCGATCACCACGCCTGCGGCGTGGGTCGAAGCATGCCGGTGAAGCCCTTCCAGCTTCTGGCCAATTTCGAGGAGGCGCGCGACGATCGGCTCCTCCTCGGCGGCCTGCTGCAGCTTCGGTTCGCCCTCGATCGCGTCCTTCAGCGAGATGGGCTTTGCCGGGTTCTGCGGCACCAGCTTGGTCAGCTTGTCGACCTGGCCGTAGGGCATCTCCAGTACGCGGCCAACGTCGCGCAGCACGCCGCGCGCCAGCAGGGTGCCGAAGGTGATGATCTGGGCGACACGCTGCTCGCCGTAATGGTGCTTGACGTATTCGATCACCTCTTCACGCCGGTTCTGGCAGAAGTCGATGTCGAAGTCCGGCATCGAGACGCGATCCGGGTTGAGGAAGCGCTCGAACAGCAGGCCGAAGCGCAGCGGATCGACGTCAGTGATGGTCAGCGCATAGGCGACGAGCGAGCCCGCGCCCGAACCGCGGCCGGGCCCGACCGGGATGTCGTGGTTCTTCGCCCACTTGATGAAGTCCGAGACGATCAGGAAGTAGCCCGGGAACTTCATCCGGGTGATGATCGAGAGCTCGAAATCGAGCCGCTTGTCGTAATCCTCGACGCTGAAGCCCTCGGCCGGGCCGTGCTTGGCGAGCCGCGCGGCAAGACCGACGCGGGCCTGCTCCTGCAGCTCCTCCGCCTCGTCGCGCCCCTCCTCGCCGAAGCGCGGCAGGATCGGCTTGCGGGTCGAGACACGCCAGTGACAGCGCATCGCGATCTCGACCGTGCTCGCCAGCGCCTCCGGCAGATCGGCGAAACGCTTCTGCATCTCCGAGCGCGTGGCGAAGTAATGCTCCGGCGTGACGCGGCGGCGCTCGCCATCGGAGACGAGGCGGCCCTCGGCCACCGCGAGCAGCGCATCATGCGCGTCGAAATCGGCGGGCTTGGCGAAGAAGGGCTCGTTGGTGGCGACGATCGGCAGATCGGCATCATAGGCAAGGCGCAGGAGATGAGCCTCCAGCGCCGCCTCCCCGTCGCCGCCATGGCGCTGGATCTCGACATAGAGCCGGTCGCCATAGATCTCGGCCAACGTGGCCAGACGGGACGTCGCCTGCGGGAGCTGGCCGCTGCGCAGCGCCATATCGATCGGCCCGCCATGGCCGCCGGTCAGGGCGATGAGCCCGGCATTGAAGGCGGAGAGCCGCGCGACCGTGGTGACCGGCTGCCCCGCGCCGCCTGTTGCCAGCGCGGCCTCGCTGACGAGCTTCATCAGATTGCCGTAGCCGGCCTCGTCCATGGCAAGCAGAACGATGTGAGGCAGTCGCTGCGGCTGGGCCGGCCTGCGGCCGCTTTCATTGTCGTCGGCGAAATCGACGGAAAGCTGCACGCCGGCGATCGGCTGCAGGCCCGATCCCGCCAGCTTCTCCGAGAATTCGAGCGCGCCGAAGAGATTGTCGTTGTCCGTGAGCGCCAGCGCCGGCTGCCCGTCGGCGGCGGCCATCTTGGCCAGCGTCGCGACCGTCATTGCGCCTTCGAGCAGCGAATAGCTCGAATGGACGTGGAGATGGACGAAGCCGATGTCCGACAGGATGCGCGACTCGCCAGTTTCCCGACCCATGCCCTTCTCCCATCGTCGCAGCGCGACTCGTCGACCTCATTCTCCTTATGAAACCTGAGCCGGATGCGAAACCTCGGCACGCCCTGCGTCGAGGTTTCTCGGCCGATGCTGTGGATGGCTCCTGCCGCACTCAGACGTGCGGCCCGGAGAAGATCGCTGCCCAGAGCCAGATCATGCCGAGGAACACGCCGAGCGAGGCGATCTCGGCAAGGCCGGCGGCGAATTTACGCGCTGCAGTCATGAGAACCTCCGTTGTTCTTGATAGGTTCATTTTAGTTCATGATTTGTTCTCGTCAATCGATGTGCACGCGGCCAAGCCGCCCGCGCTCTCGGGCGGTTAATGATGCCCTAACAGCCACTCGGGCCGCTTAACAGAGCAGGAGACCGTGGCTCCGCCCGGTCCGGGTGGGCGCATGCCCTGCCCGGCCCCGACTTGTGCTGCTCGAATTGAAAGAAATCAGCCGCGGCCGAAGCATCTCGGACCGGCGCAGCGCTCTGTCCGAGAATGGCGGCCAGCACCCTCAATCCAGCGCCACGACGAGCCCGTCGCGGATCGTCACCTGCCGGTCCATCTGGCCTGCGAGCTGCAGGTTGTGCGTCGCGATCAGCGCCGCGAGCCCCGACGCCCGCGCGAGCGCCATCAGCGTGCCGAACACGTGCTGCGAGGTATGCGGGTCGAGATTGCCGGTCGGCTCGTCGGCCAGCAGCAAACGTGGCCCGTTGGCGACAGCGCGGCCGATGGCGACACGTTGCTGCTCGCCGCCGGACAATTCGCCCGGCAGATGATCCAGCCGCTCGCCGAGGCCCAGGAAGGTCAGCAGCTCCGATGCCCGTTCCTCCGACACATCGCGCGGCAGGCCCCGGATGCGCTGCGGCAGAACCACGTTCTCCAGCGCCGTGAACTCAGGCAGCAGATGGTGGAACTGATAGACGAAGCCGATCTCGGTGCGGCGCAGGCGCGTGCGCCCGGCATCGTCGAGCTTGGTCGTGGCTAGCCCGCCGACGAAGACCTCGCCGGCATCCGGCTTCTCCAGCAGTCCGGCGACATGGAGCAGGGTCGACTTGCCGGTGCCGCTGGGCGCGACCAGCGCGACGACCTCGCCCGGCCAGAGCGCGAAATCGGCCCGGCGCAGCACTTCGAGCGGCGCATCGCTTTGCGGATAGAAGCGTTCGACCTGCGAGAGGAAGAGCGCGGGCATCTCCTGCGCCATCTGCTTAGCCCATCCTCAGCGCTTCGACCGGGTCGAGCCGGGCGGCCTTCCAGGCCGGATAGAGCGTCGCCAGCAGCGACAGCGTCAGCGCCATCAGCACGACGCTCACCACCTCCCGCCAGTCGATTACGGAGGGGATGTCGCTCAGGAAGCGCACGGTCGGGTCCCAGAGATTGGCCCCGGTGATCCAGTTCAGCGCCGCCATGATAGACTTGATGTTGTTGGCGAAGAGCACACCGAGGATGAGGCCGGCGACCGTGCCGATGACGCCGATCGCCGCTCCGGTGATCAGGAAGACGCGCAGCACCGTGCCCCGCGTGGCCCCCATGGTGCGCATGATGGCGATGTCGGCGGTCTTGTCCTTCACCAGCATGATCAGGCCGGAGACGATGTTCAGCGCCGCCACAAGCACGATCAGCGTCAGGATGATGAACATCACGTTCCGCTCGACCTCGAGCGCGTTGAAGAAGCTTCGATTGCGCTGGCGCCAGTCCGAAAGGACGAGCGGCCGCGGCGCATCGGCCTCGATCGCGTCACGCACGGTCTGCGTCCGATCGGGATTGTCGACGAAGATCTCGATGACGTTCACGTCGCCGTCGCGGTTGAAATAGGCTTGGCTCTCGGCGAGCGGCATGTAGACGAAGGTGCCGTCGAACTCGGTCATGCCGATCTCGAAGATCGCCTTGACCGGATAGGCCTTGATGCGCGGCGCCGTGCCGAAAGGCGTCGAGGCCCCCTGCGGCGAGACCAGCGTCATCGAATCGCCGACCTGGAGGCCCAGCGCATTGGCGAGGCGCCGGCCGATGGCGACGCCCGGCGTCCCGCTGTCGAAGCCGTCGAGCGTGCCGGACTTGATGTTGCCGCCGATGAAGGGAATCGCCTTGATGTCAGCCTCGCGCACGCCGCGGACCAGCACGCCATTGTTGCCGGTCTGCGAGGAGGCCAGAGCCTGCCCTTCGACCAGCGGAATCGCGAGCTTGACGCCATGGATCTTGGCGAGCTTCTGGGCGACGCTGTCGTAATCGTCGAGCGGCCGGTCGATCGGCGTGGCGAAGATATGCCCGTTTACGCCGACGATCTTCTCCAGCAGCTCCTTGCGGAAGCCGTTCATCACCGACATCACGATGATCAGCGTGGCGACGCCGAGCAGGATGCCGAGGAAGGAGAAGCCGGCGATGACCGAGACGAAGCCCTCGCGCCGGCGCGTGCGCAGATAGCGCCCGGCCAGCAGCCATTCGAAGCCGGCGAAAGGCTTCGTTCCAGTCGGAATGACGGCATTCTCGGCGACAGCGCTCATGAAGCGGCTCTGACCATGCGAGGACCTTTGGCGCGGCGCTCCGTCACGCCGCCCGGCCCTTGAAGCGGTCGAGCGCAGCTTCCAGCGAGACGAGCTCGCGCTCGCCGCCCGCGCGGCGCTTGAGCTCGACCTTGCCCTCGGCCAGGCCCTTCGGCCCGACGATGATCTGCCAGGGTACGCCGATCAGGTCGGCGGTGGCGAACTTGGCGCCCGGCCGATCGTCGGTGTCGTCGAGCAGGGCGTCGTAGCCCTTGGCGAGCAGGTGCTTGTAGATCCGCTCGCTGGCGCCGTCCGTCGCGGCATCACCCACCTTGAGGTTGATGACGGAGACGTCGAAGGGCGCAATCTCGTCGGGCCAGACGATGCCGGCATCGTCATGGCCGGCCTCGATCAGCGCCGCGACGAGACGGCTGGGGCCGATGCCGTAGGAGCCGCCATGCAGCAGTACCGGCTGGCCGTCCGGGCCGGCCACAGCCGCGCCCATCGGCTCGGAATACTTGGTGCCGAAATAGAAGATGTGGCCGACCTCGATGCCGCGCGCCGAAACGCGCTTGTCCTCGGGGACCGCCTCGAAGGCCGCCTTGTCGTGCATCTCCTCGGTGGCGGCGTAGAGGCTCGTCCACTTGTCGACGACGCCCTGCAGGCCGGCGACGCTGTCGAAATCGGTGTCGGCGGCCGGTGTCTCGAAATTCAGGTAGTCGCTGTGGCAGAAGACCTCGCTCTCGCCGGTCGAGGCGAGCACGATGAACTCGTGAGAGAGATCGCCGCCGATCGGGCCGGTATCGGCCTTCATCGGGATCGCCTTCAGGCCGAGCCGCGCAAAGGTGCGCAGATAGGCGGTGAACATGCGGTTATAGGCGTGGCGCGCAGATTCCTTGTCGAGATCGAAGGAATAGGCATCCTTCATCAGGAATTCGCGGCCGCGCATCACGCCGAAGCGCGGGCGCACCTCGTCGCGGAACTTCCACTGGATGTGGTAGAGATTGAGCGGGAGGTCCTTGTAGGACTTGACGTAGGCACGGACGATCTCGGTGACCATTTCCTCGTTGGTCGGGCCGTAGAGCATGTCGCGATCGTGCCGATCCTTGATGCGCAGCATCTCCTTGCCATAGGCGTCGTAGCGCCCGCTCTCGCGCCAGAGATCGGCCGACTGGATGGTCGGCATCAGGATCTCGATGGCGCCGGAGCGGTTCTGCTCCTCGCGCACGACCTTGCAGATCTTGTCGAGCACGCGCAGGCCGAGCGGCAGCCAGGCATAGATGCCCGCCGACTGCTGGCGGATCATGCCGGCGCGCAGCATCAGCCGGTGCGAGACGATCTCCGCCTCCTTGGGCGTATCGCGCAGAAGGGGCAGGAAATAGCGGGAAAGACGCATCAGAAAACCTGTCGGAGGGCAGCGCGCGGGGGATCGCACCGGGGAACTACGCAACGAGTCGCTTTACCTGAGAGACACCATCGCTCTCGGCAAAATGCAAACCAAAATCAGCAGAAAGCGGCGGAAGATGGCGAAGTTGTGTGTCTCTCGCCTCGATCTATTTCGCGTTTCGCTGCCTGATTTAGGTTCAGCTTCGAGCGAAGCGCGCCTTCAGCGCGTAGAGCACGGGCGCCGGCACGAAGGGGGAGACGTCCCCGCCCATCGCTGCGATCTGGCGCACCAGCGTCGCAGTGATGTAGCGCACACCGGGCGAGGCCGGCAGGAACACGGTCTGCACCTCCGGCGCCATCGTCCCGTTCATGCCCGCCATCTGCATCTCGTAGTCGAGATCGCTGCCGTCGCGCAGCCCGCGGATGATGATCGAGGCGCCCGCGCGGCGGGCCGCATCGACCGCGAGATCATCGAAGGTCACGACATCGAGCACAGCCCCCTTCGCCGCAAGCAGCGGCGTCGCGACAGTACGCACCAGCTCGGCGCGTTGCTCGACGGAGAGAAGCGGCGTCTTGCCGGGATGGACGCCGATCGCGACGACGAGCTTGTCGCAAAGCCCGGCCGCAGCCGCGATCACGTCGGCATGGCCGTTGGTCACGGGGTCGAAAGAACCGGTGTAGAAAGCGATGCGTGCCATGATGCCAGCGTTAGCGGCTCATCCACAGCGCGACAAGCCGCATCCCCGATCCCAGCCAGGCTCGGCCTGCCCCAAGGCAAGCCGATGCAACCTCAGGAAAACGGGACGATTGCGGTGAGCGCGGCGGCACTGCCGAGGATGATCGACAGGCAGATCATCAGGGAGGCTAGCGAAGAAACGTGGCGGGACGCGACATCAAACGGGTAGGCATGCATCGAAGACTGCCTCGCGAATCGGAAGTTACTGCATTGCCGTTGGGTGACGGCGCCAGCGGGCCGCGACGAGGCGAGATTGTGACGAAACGGTGACGACAGGCTGGTTATGCCGGCTTTGCATTGCGTTTTCATAGGCAAACCGCCTAAACGACGGCCATGCTGACGATCAACGACATCACCTATCGCCTTGGCGAGCGCCTGCTGCTCGACCACACCGGCGCCGCCATTCCGGACGGCGCGCGCGTCGGCTTCGTCGGCCGCAACGGCACCGGCAAGACGACCCTCTTCAAGATCATCACCGGCGATCTCGGCACCGAGAGCGGCAACATCAGCCTGCCGAAGGGCCGGCGCATCGGCGGCGTGGCGCAGGAGGCGCCGGGCGGCCCGGAATCGCTGATCGAGGTCGTGCTCGCCGCCGACACCGAACGCACCGCGCTGATGCAGGAAGCGGAGACCGCGACCGACCCCCATCGCATCGCCGAGATCGGAACACGGCTCGCCGATATCGGCGCCCATTCCGCGCCGGCCCGCGCAGCGATGGTGCTGCACGGCCTCGGCTTCAACGAGGAGGCGCAGCAGCGCCCCTGCTCCGACTTCTCGGGCGGCTGGCGCATGCGCGTCGCGCTCGCCGCCGTGCTCTTCTCCGAGCCCGATCTCCTCTTGCTGGACGAGCCGACCAACTATCTCGACCTCGAAGGCACGCTCTGGCTCTACGATTATCTCGAGCGCTACCCGCATACCGTGCTGGTGATCAGCCACGATCGCGAGTTGCTCGACACCAGCGTCGACCACATCCTGCATCTCGACCAGGGCAAGCTCACGCTCTACCGCGGCGGCTATTCTTCTTTCGAGAAGCAGCGCGCCGAGAAGCAGATGCAGCTCGCCCGCGCGAAGGAGAAGCAGGACGCCGAGCGCAAGCATCTCCAGGCCTTCGTCGATCGCTTCAAGGCCAAGGCCACCAAGGCGCGCCAGGCGCAGTCGCGGGTGAAGCGGCTGGAGAAGATGGAGACCATCGCAGCGATCGTCGACCGCGACGTGCAGCCCTTCGTCTTCCCCGGGCCGGAGAAACCGCTCTCGCCGCCGATGATCGTGCTGGACGACGCCAGCGCCGGCTATGGCGAGCGCAAGGTGCTGTCGCGGCTCAAGCTCAACCTCGCCCCGGACGACCGGATCGCCCTGCTCGGCTCCAACGGCAACGGCAAATCGACCTTCTGCAAGCTGATCGGCGGAAGGCTCGCCCCGCTCTCCGGCGAGATGAAGAAATCGAGCAAGCTGGAGACCGCCTATTTCGCCCAGCACCAGCTCGACGAGCTGAGGCTCGAAGATACGCCCGTCGGCCATCTGCGTGACCTGATGCCGGATGCGCCGGAGTCGAAGCTGCGCTCCAAGGCGGCGCAGATCGGCTTTCCCGCCAGCAAGGCGGATACGCCGGTGAAGCTGCTTTCGGGCGGCGAGAAAGCCCGTTTGATGCTGGGGCTCGCCACCTTCCACGGCC
This sequence comes from Allobosea sp. 05L423, assembly GCF_056397745.1. Lineage (NCBI taxonomy): Bacteria > Pseudomonadati > Pseudomonadota > Alphaproteobacteria > Hyphomicrobiales > Alloboseaceae > Allobosea > Allobosea sp. 05L423. The sequence continues at coordinate 661,402 of NZ_JBFTOA010000002.1, forward strand.
CGCATCTGCTGATCCTCGACGAGCCGACGAACCATCTCGACATCGACAGCCGCACGGCGCTGATGACGGCGATCAACGACTACCCCGGCGCCGTCATCCTCGTCAGCCACGACCGCTTCCTGATCGAGGCCTGCGCCGACCGGCTCTGGCTGGTCGCGAACGGCACGGTGAAGAACTTCGATGGAGACATGGAAGACTACCGCGCCTTCGTGCTCGACACCGCCAAGGCCGAGCGGCGCGGCAAGCCCGCTCCCGAAGCGGGAGCCGCAAAGCCGAAGACGGACGAGCGCAAGGAGGCCGCGACCAAGCGGGCCGCGCTCGGGCCGCTCAGGCAGAAGCTCAACCTTGCGGAAGCGCGAATCGCCAAGCTGACCGGGCTGATCGAGAAGGTCGACGCGGCGCTCGCCAACGGAGCCTTCTCCCGCGAGCCTGAGAAGGCGCTGCAGCTCTCACGCCAGCGCGCTGAGCTGGGGGAGGCGCTGACGGCCGCCGAGGAGGAATGGCTGCTGCTCGGCGAGGAGCTGGAGAGCGCGTAAGGCCCGGCGGGCAGCGCTGTCGGGCGACCAAGGATCGCGCCCGTCGACCGCCGAGTTCGCAAGTTCTGCCGGTGGAGGCGCGGCGCCCTGCCCAGCACGGCGTTTGCTTGGCTGAAACGACTATGAGGGCATGCTCGACGCGTTGTCCGGAGATGCGGTGTGGAAACCTCTCTTTATCTGCCCGTCAAGCGCTTCCTCGAGGGCCTGGGTTATTCCGTCAAAGGAGAGATCGGACACTGCGATCTCGTCGGGCTTCGGGATGATGATCCGGCCGTCGTGATCATCGGCGAGCTGAAGCTGACGTTCAATCTGGAGCTCATTCTGCAGGGCGTGGAGCGAATGAGCCTCGGCGATGAAATCTGGCTGGCAGCTCAGCTTTCCGCCAAGGGCAAGGGCCGCGAAAGCGATCCGCGATATCGCAACCTCTGCCGGCGCCTCGGCTTCGGTTTGCTGGGCATCTCCAAATCCGGCCATGTCGATATCCTGGTCTCCCCGACCGCGCCTACGCCGCGGAAGGATCCCCGTCGGCGCTCGAGACTGGTGGAGGAGCACAAGCGGCGCCAGGGTGACCCCGTCGCCGGCGGAGGCACGCGCAAGCCCATCATGACAGCGTATCGCCAGCAGGCGCTCGCCTGTGCCGCAGCGATGGCGTCGGCGCCGCAACGCCCGCGCGATCTCAAGCCATCGTTCCCCGATGCCCAGAAGATCCTGCGCCGGAATGTCTATGGCTGGTTCGAACGGTCCGAGCGCGGCGTCTACGCGCTGACCGAGACAGGTCGCAGTGCATTGGCGACCTGGCTATCCGAGCACGCCGCGAATCGAGAGAGCGGCCAGACATCCGCCTGAGCCCCGAACCGACCTTCGGTTTCCGCCACGCGACATCAGCTGTGGAAGACCGGGAAAACGCTGCCCCCACAGCAACAGCGGGGCCACCGCGTATTTTTTCAGCTCGCGGCGCGACGGCACACGTCAGAACGCGGCGGCAGCCGAAGCCCCCGCCCGGCGTGCGAATATGTGCCGTTCACCCCTGCCCCGGCTTGACGATCCGGCTGAGGCGGTTGTCGGTGAACATGTAGATCTCGCGCCCGCCCGGCTCGGCATAGAGCACCTGGACCTCGCGCTGGCCCTTGCCGCTTTCGCCGATCAGCACGTCGGTCGGCCGCGTGCCCTTGAGCTTCACCAGCTCGCATTCGGTGATGCCGGGCGCGATCTCCTTCGGCAGCGGGCGTGTCGAGGGATCGAGCGAGGCGCCGACGCTGCAATCGCCCTCAGGCGTCAGCACCGGCTCCTGCGTCGAGATTCCGGCGCTGGCGCTGCTCGTCCGCGTCGTGGTCACGCCGCCCTTGGTTTCGGACTGGAAGGCGAAACCGCCCATGTCGACCGAGCAGCCCGCGAGTGTCGCGGCGCAGAGAAACAGAACCGGCAGTCTCACGCTTTCTTCTCCCAGCGACCGGCCTCGTCCTGCTGCCAATAGCTGGCGGCATGGCCGGAGGCCCGGGCTTTCTTCCAATCCTCGCGGGCCGCTGTCAGCGCCTCGGGATCGTCTCCATCGAATATCAGAACGATGCGCTCGTAGTCTTGCATTGCGTCGGGAATGCGAACTCCGTCAGCGCAGATCCGGACCTGCGCAGCGTTCGGATTGTGATCCTGCGTGGTGATCACCACCGGGTTCTGTGCGGCGTCCGCCTCCATCGCCGTGACATGCGGCAGGAAGCTCTCATCCGCGTAAGTCCAGAGGTGATCGTCGATCACGCTCAGCCGCTCCTGGCTTGAGACCTCGACGACGACCTTCTGGCCGCGCGAGAGCGCCCGGTCGAGGATCGTCGGCAGGACCTGCTCCAGCGGGCGGGACTGCAGATGGAAGAACAGGATCTCGGCCATCGAAACCCTTTTCTCCTAAAACACTGACGTTCGTTCCGCAGAAATGACTTTAGCTTTCGTAGTGGTCGGCCACGAGCCGGTCGAGCAGGCGCACGCCCCAGCCGGGGCCCCAGGAGCGGTTGATCTCGCTGTCCTTGGCGCCCATGCCGGTGCCGGCGATGTCGAGATGCGCCCAGGGCGTGTCGTTGACGTGGCGTTGCAGGAACTGCGCAGCGGTGATCGAGCCTGCATAGCGCCCGGCCGAATTCTTCATATCGGCGAACTTCGAATCGATCATCTTGTCGTAGGCCTTGCCGAGAGGCATGCGCCAGACCGTCTCGCCGGTCGCGAGGCCGGCGGCCGTCAAACGCTGCGCCAGCTCGTCGCTGTTGGTGAAGAGGCCGGCATTCTCCTGTGCCAGCGCCACGAGGATCGCGCCGGTCAGCGTGGCCAGATTGATCATGAAGCGCGGCTTGAAGCGCTCCTGCGTGTACCAGAGCACGTCGGCGAGGACGAGGCGGCCCTCCGCGTCGGTGTTGATGATCTCGATGGTCTGGCCAGAGAGCGAGGTGACGATGTCGCCCGGACGCTGGGCGTTGCCGTCCGGCATGTTCTCGACGAGGCCGATGACGCCGATCGCATTGACCTCGGCCTTGCGGGCGGCAAGCGCGTGCATCAGACCGACGACGCAGGCAGCGCCGGCCATATCGCCCTTCATGTCCTCCATGCCGGCACCAGGCTTCAGCGAAATGCCGCCGGTGTCGAAGGTAACCCCCTTGCCGACGAAGGCGACGGGCTGCTCGTCCTTGCCGGCGCCGTTCCAGCGCATGATGGCGACGCGGCTCTCGCGACGCGAGCCCTGGCCCACCCCGAGCAAGGCGCGCATGCCGATCTTCTTCAGATCCTTCTCGTCGAGAATCTCGATCTCGACATCGAGCTTCTTCAGCTTGGCGGCCCGGTCAGCGAATTCTTCCGGGTAGAGGACGTTCGGCGGCTCGTTGACGAGGTCGCGCGCCAGCACGACGCCGGCGGCGACGGCATCGGCCGCCTTCAGGGCCTTCTTCAGGCCGGCAGGATCATCCGAGCGCAGCGTCACCGCGATCGGCCCGGCGTCATCCTTGTCCTTGCTCTTCGTCTTGTAGCGGTCGAAGGCATAGCTGCGCAGCTTCAGGCCCAGCGCCAGCTCGGCGCCACGCTCGGCCGCGATCGTTCCCGCCGGCAGCGCCAGGATGATTTCCGCCGTGCGCCCCGCACCGAGCCGGCCGGCGATGGCGCCACCGAGCTTGACGAAATCGAGATCGTCATTCTTGTCCGCGTCGCCGATCCCGACGACGATCAGCCGCTCGTAGGACGCCCCCTCGGGAGCAGGCAAGGTCAGGCCGGCATAGGCCTTGCCCTTGTAGCGCTCGGCCGCGGCGGCCCGCGTCAGGAGAGCCTGCGCAGCGCGCCCCGCCGCATTCTCGGCCGCGGACGGCAACACGAGCCGATCCGAAACCAGGATCACGAGATCCTGCCCTTCGACGGCATTCAGGGCTTTGACCTCGAGCTTCAGGCGCTGGGACATGATCCGCTCACAATCTTGCGACAAGTGCCGGGGAAGGACACAGGGATGGCCGGCGGCAAACGATTCCCGTTTGCGCCGCGAACGCGCCTATACCATATGGGGTGTCCGACGAACCACCTCGGGAATCTCCCATTCCCGACTGCCGGAAGTGATGCGTGCTGTTCAACCGCCTTGACCGATACATCCTGAAGATCGCGGCGGGGGCGGCGATCGTGCTGCTGTTCGGTCTCACGGGGGTCATCTGGGTCACGCAGGCCCTGCGCGAAGTCGACCTCATCACCGGCAAGGGCCAGACGGTCCTGATCTTCCTGACCGTCACGCTGCTGTCGCTGCCCGCGCTGATCGCCGGCATCGCGCCAGTCGCCTTGTTCATGTCGACGCTCTACACGCTCAACAAGCTCAACGGCGATTCCGAGCTGATCGTGATGAACGCCGCCGGCGTGGCACCGCACCGGATCGTCCGGCCCTTCCTCGCCCTGACCATCATCACCGCGGTCATTGTGGCGTGGATGACGATCTCGGTGATGCCCGCGAGCTTCCGCATGCTGCGCGATCTGATCACGCTGATCCGCGCCGACTTCGTCGCCAACGTCGTGAAGGAGGGGCAGTTCGTCTCGCTCGATTCCGGCGTCACCTTCCACTACCGCGAGAAGGCCGGCGACTCGCTGGTCGGCATCTTCATGCAGGATCGTCGCGACCCGGCGCAGCCTTCGATCTATCTCGCCGAGCGCGGACGAACGGTCGAGGCGGAAGGCCAGAGCTTCTTGATGCTCGAGAAGGGGACCATCCAGCGCGAGACCAAGAACACCACCACGACGTCCATCATCTCCTTCGAGCGCTACGCGCTCAATCTCTCGGCGCTGACTGGCGATCCGACCGGCGGCCCCGGGGAAGGCGACGGCGACAAGGTGGTCTACAAGCCGCGCGAACGCTCGACCTGGCAGCTCATCAATCAGAACCCGAACGAGAGCTACTACAAGATTCAGGAAGGCCGCTTCCGGGCCGAGCTGCACAATCGCCTGTCGGCGCCGCTTTACCCCTTCGCCTTCATGCTGATCGCCTTCGCGGCGATCGGCGAAGCGCGGACTACTCGCCAGGGACGTGCGCTGGCGATCCAGGCCGCGATCATGATCGTCGGCGCGACCCGCATTGCCGCCTATGCGGCCTGGACGGCGAGCGTCCGCTCGCCCTTCGCCGCCGCCCTGCTCTACATCCTGCCGATCACGGCCATCACGCTGGCCCTCGCYGTCATCTTCTACGGTGAACGCCTGCGCCCCGTTATGGCGCGACTCACTGCCCCTCTGACAACGCCGCTCGCCAATATTGCGGCCCGTTTCCGGCGCGCCTGATGCTCCTGTTCTCGACCTTCGGGCGCTATCTGACAAAGCGCTTCGCCCGCGCGATCCTCAGTGTGTTCGGCACCTTCTTCTTCCTGATCGGCACGCTCGATTTCGTCGAGCTGATGCGCCGGGCCGGCGATTCCCCCATCGCGACAACCCCGCGGATCGTGCAGCTCGCGCTCTTCCGCGCACCAGCCGTGGCCGAACAGATCTTCCCCTTCGCCGCACTCTTCGGCGGTATGTTCGCGCTGCTGACGCTGAGTCGTAAGCTGGAGCTGGTGGTCGCGCGCTCGGTCGGCGTTTCGGCCTGGCAGTTCCTGCAGCCCGCAGCGGCCGTCGCCGGGATGATCGGCCTGATGTCGATCATGATCTACAACCCGCTCGCGGCTGATCTGAAGCGCAAGGCCACCGCGCTCGAAACGCGGCTGTTCGTCCGCGCGAGCGGCAAGACGGGCGCTGCCCAGGATGTCTGGCTGAGGCAGCGCAGCGTCGATGGACAGGCCATTATCCGCGCGGCCGGCGCCCTGCCGGACGAGGACGGCTTGTCTCAGGTGGCGTTCTTCGTGTTCAACCACGACGGGTCGTTCAAGGAACGCATCGACGCGAAGCAGGCCGTGTTGCGTCCGGGACACTGGGAACTTACCGAGGCGCGCATCACCTCCGCCACGGAAGAGCCACAGAATTTCGCGAGCTACATGGTCTCGACGACCCTGGAGCCGGAACAGATGCGACAGAGCTTCACCCCGCCCGATGCGGTGGGGTTCTGGTCCATGCCAACGGTCATCGATCGGACACAGCGGGCCGGCCTCGACACGACGCCTTATGAGCTGCGATATCAGGCACTTATGGCGCGCCCGCTGCTGCTCATCGCCATGGTGCTGGTGGCAGCATCCGTTTCCTTAAGATTTTTCCGCTTTGGTGGTGTGACCAAGTTGGTGATAGGTGGCGTCGCGGCCGGGTTCGTGCTCTATGTTGCGACCCAGCTGTCGGAGGAACTCGGATCGTCGGGAATCGTCAATCCGATCGTCGCGGCGTGGTTGCCCGCAGCATTGGGGACGATGCTGGGCACCCTTGCCCTCCTCCATCAGGAAGACGGGTGAATCGTACTGTGCCTATGGTTAATTTTGGGTTTAACGGATGGTTTCGCGCGTGAACCGCGTGGCGCACTTTGCTGCGGCGACCGCTCTCGCCTCCAGCCTGGCCTATCTGCTGGCCGGGCCGGCCTATGCCCAGAATCGGGTGGCCGGCTCGAAGCCTGCGCCCGCCGCTGCCGCCGCCAAGCCGCAGGACCGGATGGTCGTCGATGCGCGCGAGCTCGTCTACGACAACGACAAGAAGACGGTCGCAGCCGTCGGCGACGTCCAGATTCTCTATCAGGGTCGGACGATCGAGGCCGATCGCGTCATTTATGACCAGGCCAACAAGCGGGTCACCGCCATCGGCAACGCCCGCATCACGGAGACCAACGGCACCGTCATAACCGGCGACAGGTTCAACCTAACCGATGACTTCCGCGACGGCTTCATCGATTCCCTGCGCGTCGTGAACCCGGACCGCACGCGCTTCTCCGCTCCGCGCGCGGAACGGACGGACGGCGAGACTTTCATCTTCGAGAAGGGCATCTACACCGCCTGCGAGCCCTGCAAGGACAACCCCGAAAAGCCGCCGCTATGGCAGGTTCGGGCTGCCAGGATCATCCACAAGAAATCCGAGCAGACGGTTTACTACGAGGATGCCCGGCTGGAATTCGCCGGCATCCCGATGGCCTACTTGCCGTACATGTCGGGCCCGGACTCGACGGTAAAGCGCAAATCCGGCTTCCTGTCGCCGAAGTTTATCAACACCTCCGCCCTCGGCTTCGGTGTCGGCCTGCCGTATTTCCTCAATCTGGCGCCGAACTACGACCTGACGCTGACCCCGACCTTCCTCACCCGCCAGGGCGTACTCGGGCAGGCGGAGTGGCGGCATCGTCTGGTCAACGGCTCCTATACCATCCGCGCATCCGGCATCTTTCAGCAGGATCAGGAAGCCTTCCTCGCGAGTCCGCTCGGCCCGCGTGACAAGGAGTTCCGCGGTTCGGTCGAAACGAACGGCAAGTTCTACATCAATCAGAACTGGTCGTTCGGCTGGAACGCCGCGATGTCGACGGACCGCTGGTTCTACAAGAACTACCGGATCAAGAACGAGGCCTTCAGCACCACGACCTATCTGCAGGAATCGATCTCGACGGCCTATCTGAACGGCCAGAGCGCAACCGCCTGGTTCGATCTGCGCGGCTACTATTTCCAGCCGCTGAACTACCAGGACTGGCAGAAGCAGCAGCCGATGGTGCTGCCTGTGCTGGACTACGACAAGCGGGTCCACAAGCCGTCCTTCCTCGGCGGCGAGCTGGAATTCACTGTCAACGTCACCAGCCTGAATCGCGACACTGCCGCGTTCACGCAATTGCCGCAGCAGAAGACCTACCTGATCACGACGCCGAGCTATTCGCTCTATGACGGCTGTGCGGTGTACCAGAAGAGCACCTGCCTGGTGCGTGGCCTCGCCGGCAATGTCTCGCGCGCGACGGCCGAGGTTTCCTGGCGGCGCAACTTCATCGATCCGCTCGGACAGATGTGGACGCCCTACGCCTCGGTTCGCGCGGACATCTTCTCGGTCAACCCCGACACCAGCAGCGTGATCAACTCGCGCGTCTCGACGATCGCGGATACCTCCGACGAGGTCTTCGGCCGGGTGATGCCGGCCATCGGCCTCATGTACCGCTATCCCTTCGTCGCCAAGACCGACTGGGGCACCCATATCATCGAGCCGGTCGCGCAGATCGTGGCGCGGCCGAACGAGACGCACAGCGTGCGTCTCGCCAACGAGGACGCTCAGAGCCTCGTCTTCGACGCCACGAACCTGTTCGAATGGAGCGGCAAATTCTCAGGCTATGACCGCGTCGAGGGCGGCACCCGCGCCAATGTCGGCGCGCTCTATACCGGCCGGTTCGGCAAGGAGGCTTTCGCCAATCTCCTCGTCGGCCAGTCCTTCCAGCTCGGTGGACGCAACTCCTTTGCCAGCGGCGACCTCGTCAATACCGGCCTCAACTCCGGCCTCGACACGAACAGCTCTGACATCGTCACCCGTGCGCAGCTTTCGCCGTTCAAGGGCTTCTTCCTGACCGGGGCCGCGCGCCTGAATTCGACGACCTTCGAAGCGCAGCGGATCGACGCCGCCGCGACCTATGCGAACAGCGTGATCACGGCCTCGGTCGGCTATGGTCGCTACGAGCCGCAGCCCGAACTCGGCATCTCGCGCCGGCGTGAGGGCCTGTCGCTCAACGGTTCGCTGCGCATTGCCGACAACTGGCGTCTCCGGGCCGGCGTGCTGTTCGATCTCGACAAGTACAAATACGACCGCGAGCGCTATCGCGACGCCTATGCGGCCTATCTGGCGGCTCCGTCGGTCGCGGCTGTACCGGTCTATCCCAACACGGGACCGTTCCAGACTGCCTCGACCTCGCTCGGTGTCAACTATACCGACGAGTGCACGATTTTCGACATCAGCTATTCGCAAAGCAATGCCGACCGGCAGTCGGGCGCGACCAAGGATACCCGCACGGTCATGTTCCGTCTCGAGCTGCGCACACTGGGCGAGCTCGCCTATTCGCAGAATCTCAACAGCTCATCGGCTGACGGCGTCAGTCAGTGACGATATCCGGGCCGCCGAGGCGGCCCGTTTCCTCTTCGACGCGGAGTTCCGCCTTGCCGCCATTGCCGCTTGCGCTGACACAGGGCGATCCGGCAGGCATCGGGCCGGAGCTTGCCCTGCGGGCCTGGCTTGAGCGCCGGGAGCGCAAGCTGCCGGCCTTCGCCTGCGTTGCCAGCCCCGACGATCTCGCCGGATTGGCGAAGCGGTTGGGTTGGCATGTCCCGGTGCGCGTCTGCGGCTGGGATGATGCCGGGGAAGCTTTTCCGGAAGCCTTGCCGGTCATCGCGCTCACGGCTACCGCCACGGCGGAACCCGGTCGGCCCAACCCAGCGACAGCGCCGGCCACCATCGCTTCGATCGACATGGCAGTCGCCGCAGTGCGGACCGGCGAGGCCGCTGCTGTGGTGACCAACCCGATCGCCAAATCGGTGCTCTATCAGGCCGGTTTCCGGCATCCCGGCCATACCGAATACCTTGCCCATCTTTCAGCGGATGGCGGAAGCGAGCCACGACCGGTGATGATGCTCTGGTGCGAAGAGCTTGCGGTCGTGCCGGTGACGATACATGAGCCGCTGCGCCGCGTAGCAGAGCTCCTGACGACCGAGCTCATCGTGGACACCGCACGTATCGTCGCGGCGGAGCTGAAAGCCCGCTTCGGCATCGCCGCGCCGCGCCTCGCCTTCAGCGGCCTCAACCCCCATGCCGGCGAGAACGGCGCGATGGGGAGCGAGGACATGGCGGTCATCGCGCCCGCCATCGCCGCGCTTCAGGGGGAAGGCATCGATGCGCGCGGTCCCTATCCGGCGGACACGATGTTCCACGCCCGGGCGCGGGCTGGATACGACGTGGCCCTGGCGATGTATCACGATCAGGCGCTGATCCCGATCAAGACGATCGCCTTTGACGAAGGCGTCAACGTCACGCTCGGCCTGCCCTTCATTCGGACTTCTCCCGACCATGGCACCGCCTTCGACATCGCAGGCAAGGGCATCGCGCGGCCCGACAGCCTCTGTGCCGCGCTGAAGCTTGCCGCGCGCATGGCCGAAGGGCCGATGCAGGTGACCGCATCATGAGTCAAATCGACGATCTGCCGCCGTTGCGCGAGGTGGTCGAGCGCCATGGCCTGATGGCGCAGAAGGCKCTCGGACAGAATTTTCTGTTCGACCTCAACCTGACGGGCCGCATCGCAAGAGCGGCTGGGCCACTCGACGACGAGACCGTGGTGGAGATCGGACCGGGCCCCGGCGGGTTGACGCGCGCTCTGCTCGCCAACGGAGCGAGACGGGTGATCGCGATCGAGCGCGACCGGCGCTGCCTGCCGGCGCTGGCCGAGATCGCGGCACGCTATCCGGGTCGGTTGGAGGTCATCGACGGCGATGCGCTCGCCGTCGATCTGTCGCCCCATCTCAAGGGCGAGCACGCGAAAATCGTCGCCAACCTGCCCTACAATATCGGTACGCCGCTGCTGGTCGGCTGGCTCAGCCTCGAGCCCTGGCCGTCCTGGTGGAGCTCATTGACACTGATGTTCCAGCGCGAGGTGGCCGAGCGGATCGTCGCGACGCCGGAACAACGCGCGGATTACGGCCGGCTCGCCGTGCTGTCGAACTGGCGCTGCGAGACGAAGATCCTGTTCGATGTGCCGCGCAACGCCTTCGTGCCGCCACCGAAGATCACCTCCTCGATCGTCCAGCTCGTTCCGCGCGAGCGGCCGGAGCCCTGCGACCGACGCCTGCTCGAGCGGGTCACGCTCGCGGCCTTCGGACAGCGGCGCAAGATGCTGCGGCAGAGCCTGAAGGCGGTGCTGTCGGATCCCGCGCCGATCATCGCCGCCGCCGGCCTCTCCGAGACGGCGCGCGCCGAAGAAATCCCGGTTTCCGGCTTCGTTGCCCTGGCCAACGCGCTCGGTGCCCGGCTCTAGAGCACGCGCGGCCCGGATTGCGAGGCAATCTGGGCGGATCACGCCTTCTCTATCGATAGCTTAAGCCGGGCTCGATCCGCCGGCTCCACGATCGTCAGGGCATCGCCTCGTCGAGCAGTGTCTCGACGAAATCGGCAAGGCCGATCGCCCGGCTGCGCTTCAGCCGCTCGGCGGTGAGGATGGCCTTGATCGAGTCGTAGGCGTCGTTCAAATCGTCGTTGACGATGACGTAGTCGTACTTCTCCCAGCGCGCGATCTCGGAACGAGCGTTTGCGAGTCGCTTGGCGATGACCTCCTGAGCGTCCTCGGCGCGGCGTACCAGCCGCGAGCGCAACTCCGCCATCGAGGGCGGCAGGATGAAGATCGTCACGACATCCTCGCGCGCCTTCTCGACGATCTGCATCGTGCCCTGCCAATCGATGTCGAACAGCACGTCACGCCCGCGCGCCAGCGCCGCCTCGACCGGCTTGCGTGGCGTACCGTAGCAATTGCCGTGGACCTCGGCCCATTCGAGCAGATCGTCATGGTCGCGCAGCGCCTCGAAGGTGTCTCGGTCGATGAAGCGGTAATGCACGCTATCGATCTCCGAGGGCCGGCGCTCCCGCGTCGTCACCGAGACGGAAAGGTCGATATTGGTTTCGCGCTGGCAGAGATTGCGCGTCAGCGTCGACTTGCCGGCGCCTGACGGCGAAGACAGGATCAGCATCAGGCCGCGCCGGGCCGGACGGGTCGTTTCGGCCATCACGGCTCACTCCACGTTCTGAACTTGCTCGCGCAACTGATCGACCACGGTGCGCAGTTCGAGGCCGATGCGCGACAGGCCGGGATCATTGGCTTTGGCGCAGAGCGTCGAGGCCTCGCGGCCGAACTCCTGGGCGAGGAAATCGAGCTTGCGGCCGATCGGGCCGCCTTTGGCGAGGAGTTCGCGCAGCGCGCCCACATGGGCCTGCAGCCGGTCGATCTCCTCGCGGATATCGGCGCGCACTGCAAGCAGCGCCGCCTCCTGGTGCAGGCGCTGCGGATCGAAGCCGCTATTGGCGCCGAGCAGGGTCTCGACCTGCGCGGCGATGCGCGCCCGGATGGCCTCGCTGCTGCGCGCCGGATGCTGCTCAGCTTCGCCGGCAAGCCGCGCGATGGTTTCGAGGTGGCCGAGAAGGATCGCCGCCAAAGCGCGCCCCTCGGCGGAACGGGCCTCCCTCAGAGCGAGAGCCGCAGCCTCCAGGCCGGCGAGCGCCGGGGCCTCGACGGCCCCCAGGATATCCTGCGCTTCGTCGGCGAATTCGACGACCCCGCGAATGCCCAGCAAGCCGTCATAGGATGGCGGGTTGATCCCCGCCGCTGGCGGCAGCCGCTCGACCGCCTGCAGCAAGGCAACGAGAACGGCCTCGTTGATGCGCGGACGCGGCGGGCCAGCGTCGCTGGTGACGGCCAGATTGACGTGCAACGTGCCACGGGCGAACGCGCCGGCCAGATGCTTGCGCGCAGCTTCCGCGAGCGCCTCGAAGCCGGGCGGTACCCGGACGCGCAGATCGAGCCCGCGCCCGTTGACGCTGCGGATCTCCCACGCCCAGCCATGGATGCCGGCGGTCCCCGCGGCGCGGGCGAAGCCCGTCATGCTTTCGATGGCCATGGCCCTGCCGCTCCTGTTGTGATGCGGCGGGACCGTAGTGGCGCGCTCCGGCCGCGGCAAGCGCCGGAACATCGGAAAATGGGGATGACCCGCGCGATAATGGGCAGCTCAGGGCTTGAGCTGCGGAACCTGCTTGGGCGAGTTCAGATCGAACGTCTTGTTGAGCAGCGGATCGCGCGGCGTGCCCTCGGAGGCGTCGAAGGCGCGGGCGCGGGTGCCGGCCACAGCGCCGGCGCCCGCCGGCTGGGCCACGGGCAGGCCGGCATTGTCGGCGCCAGGCTGGGTCGATGCCGGAGCTTCGGTCCGGTTGTCGGGGCCTGCCGGAGGTTCGATCTTGTCGACCACGTCGCCCGAGGGCTTTCCGCCCTGCTGCTGGCTGCGCGTCGTCTCGATCTGGCGCCAACGACCGACATTGCGGTTGTGCTGATCGAGCGTCTCGGCGAAGGCATGACCGCCGCTGCCATCGGCGACGAAGTAGAGTTCCTTCGTCCGCGAATGATTGACCACGGCCTCCATCGCAGCGCGCCCGGGATTGGCGATCGGCCCCGGGGGTAGTCCGGTGATGACATAGGTGTTGTAAGGCGTCGCCTGCGTGATCTCGTTGCGCTGGATCGGCCGGCCGAGCGTGCCCTTGCCGCCGACGAGGCCGTAGACGATCGTCGGATCGGACTGCAGCTTCATCTTCTGGTTCAGGCGGTTGATGAAGACGCCGGCAACGCGCGGACGCTCATCGGCGCGGCCGGTCTCCTTCTCGACGATCGAGGCGAGAATCACGAGTTCCTGCGGCGTCTTGATCGGCAGGTCGGCAGGGCGACGCTCCCAGATTCGCGCAAGGATCACGCGCTGATCGCGCGCCATGCGGTCGATGATCGCCTGCCGCGAGAAGCCACGCGGGAACCGATATGTGTCCGGCAGGATCGAGCCTTCCTTTGGCGCCTGGGCGATCTCGCCGGTCAAAAGCTCATTGTTGCGCAGACGCTCGACGATCTGCTCGCTCGTCAGCCCTTCCGGAACGGTGATCGAATGCTCGACCACCTTGCCGCTGGAGATGATGTCGAGAATCTCCTTCGGGCTCACGCGCGCCTTGAACAGGTACTCGCCGGCCTGAAGCTTGTGCCAATCGCCGCCGACGATCGCCGCGATGCGGAAGCTCAGCGGGTGCTCGATCAACCCCTCGCGCTGCAGCAGCTCCGCGATCTCGGTCAGCCCGCTTTCCTTCGGGATGATGAGGACGCGGTCACCCGCAAGCGGACCTGGCGACTTGCTCTGGCTGGAGACAACGGCGATGCCTGCGCCGACGACGCCGGCGCCGACCAGCGCGATCGTGAAAAGACCGCTCAGCATCGACAGGAAGGGACTGCGGCGACGGCGGCGCACCTTCGGCGGCGGCGCCGGGGGCGCTACGGGCTTGAGGGCCTCGCTCGGACTCTTCGGGGCGACGCGGGGCGTATCATTCACGATCAAGACGCTCGCAGGATGAAGTAGACTGTCTCGGCACGACCGAGCGCCGGAGGGATTCTGGCCCCAGGCGCATCAGGCTTTAAACCGCCATATTAGAACCGGTTTCCTCGTGGCTGTGAACGCGGAATCACGCGTTCGCCAACGCTGGCGCCAAACTCTACCCAACATTATGGCAAAACGGAGCTGACCCGCTGAGATCAGCTATCGGGATGGTAGCGCCGCAGGACCAGCGAGGCGTTGGTGCCGCCGAATCCGAACGAATTCGACAGGGCGTAATCGATCTCGCGCTTGCGCGCGACATGCGGGACGAGATCGATATCCGTCTCGACGGAGGGGTTGTCGAGATTGATGGTCGGCGGCGCGATCTGATCGCGGATCGCCAGCACGGTAAAGATCGCCTCGATCGCTCCGGCCGCGCCGAGCAGATGGCCCGTCGCCGACTTGGTCGAGGACATCGAAGGCAGCTTCGGCGCGTTGGCAAGCAGGCGCTCGACGGCGCGCAGCTCGATTTCGTCGCCGAGAGGCGTCGAGGTGCCATGGGCGTTGATATAGTCGAGATCAGCCGCCGCGATGCCGGCCCGTCCGAGCGCGGCCTGCATGCAGCGATAGGCGCCATCGCCGTCCTCGGCCGGCGAGGTGATGTGGTAGGCGTCGCCGGACATGCCGTAGCCGACAACCTCGGCATAGATCTTCGCGCCACGGCCCAGCGCGTGCTCGAGTTCCTCGAGCACGACGACGCCGGCGCCCTCGCCCATGACGAAGCCGTCGCGGTCCTTGTCGTAGGGACGCGACGCCTTCTCGGGCGTATCATTGAAACCGGTGGACAGCGCCCGGCAGGCGCAGAAACCGGCGATACCGATGCGGTTGACGGCAGATTCGGCGCCGCCCGCAACCATGACATCCGCATCGCCCAGCGCGATCATGCGCGAGGCGTCGCCGATGGCATGCGCACCGGTCGAGCAGGCCGTCACGGCCGCGTGGTTCGGACCTTTGAGCCCGTGCTCGATCGAGACATAGCCGGCGGCGAGATTGATCAGGCGCCCGGGGATGAAGAAGGGCGAGAGCCGGCGCGGCCCGCGCTCCTTCAGCAGCAGGGAGGCCTCGTAGATGCCTCCGAGCCCGCCGATGCCGGAGCCGATGGCGACACCGGTCCGGATCTGGTCCTCGTAGCTTTCAGGCTTCCAGCCCGCGTCCTGCAGCGCCTGCGTGGCGGCGGCCATCGCAAAGACGATGAACTCGTCGACCTTGCGCTGTTCCTTCGGCTCCATCCAGGCGTCGGGGTCGAAGGTCCCGTCGCTACCGTCACCCCGCGGGATGCTGCAGGCAATCTGCGCCGGCAGGTCGCTGGCGTCGAAGCTGGTGATGGGGCCGGCGCCGCTGGCACCGGCCAGGAGACGCGCCCAGGTCGGCTCGACGCCGCAAGCGAGCGGCGTCACCATGCCGAGCCCGGTCACGACCACGCGCCGCATCGGAAAACTGCGAGAAGCCATGATGCCTTCTGTGTCGATCAGCCTGGGAGGCCGATCACGCGCTCTTCGCCGAGAGGAACTTCACGGCATCGCCGACCGTCACGATCGTCTCGGCCGCATCGTCCGGGATCTCGACGCCGAACTCTTCCTCGAAGGCCATCACGAGCTCGACGGTGTCGAGGCTGTCCGCACCCAGGTCCTCGATGAAGTTGGCGCCATCGACAACCTTCTCGGGCTCGACGCCGAGGTGCTCGACCACGATCTTCTTCACGCGCTCGGCGACATCGCTCATGAGTCTCTTCCTTAGAAACTGAAAACGCATCGCAGAGCGCGACGCGCGTTATGGACTTTCATTCCGAGCCGCCGCGCCATCGTGACGATGCCCGCGACCCGGAAAGCTCGAAGCCTGCACAAACGCAACAACCGAGGTTTCGTCAAGTCCCCTCGGCTCGCTCGCCAGCAGCGCGACGGCGCTAGTTAACATAACCTTTCAAGGCTGGCGAGAGCGCCGCAACGTTATCAAAACCAATCTAGAAATGGCGCTAACGCCCCTAGATCATTGCCATTCCGCCGTTCACATGAAGCGTCTGGCCGGTGACGTAGCCGGCCTCCGTGCTGGCGAGGAAGGCGACGGCGGCGGCAATGTCCGCGCCCGCACCCAGCCGGCCCATCGGCACGTCAGAGAGAATGCTCTCGCGCTGCTTCTCGTTCAGAGCCTGCGTCATCGGCGACTCGATGAAGCCGGGAGCGACCACGTTGACCGTGATATTCCGGCTCGCAACCTCGGCAGCGAGCGCCTTCGACATGCCGATCAGGCCGGCCTTGGCGGCAGCGTAGTTGCCCTGCCCCGGATTGCCCGTAGTGCCGACGACGGAGCCGATCGAGACGATTCGGCCGTAGCGCTTGCGCATCATCGACTTCACGGCCGCGCGCGACAGGCGGAAGGCGGCCGTCAGGTTGACGGCGAGAACGCTGTCCCAGTCCTCGTCCTTCAGGCGCAGGAACAGGTTGTCGCGGGTGATGCCGGCATTATTGACGAGGATGTCGAGCCCGCCCAGCTTCTCCTCGGCCGTCGGCACCAGCGCCTCGACCGAATCCTTGTCGGAGAGGTTGCAAGGCGCCACGACGACGCGCTCGCCGAGCTCGGCCGCCAGGGCCTCCAGCGCCTCGGCGCGTGTGCCGGAGATCGCGACGCTCGCACCCTGCGCATGGAGGGTCCGTGCGATGGCTCCGCCGAGGCCGCCGGTGGCACCGGTGACCAGGGCCTTGCGGCCGGTCAGATCAAACATGTTCGCTCCCTTTTCGGCGTTCTGCCGTTCTTGCCCGCGCCGTCAGGCGCCGCGGGCCTTGTAGGCGGCAATATCCTCTGCCGTACCGATCGACACCGGCGACGAGCCGGCGACGATACGCTTCACCAGGCCGGCAAGCACCTTGCCGCTGCCGAGTTCGACGAAATCGGTGACGCCCGCGGCAGCCATGGCCTGCACGCATTCGCGCCAGCGCACGGTGCCGGTGACCTGCGCCACCAGCGAATCCCGGATCGCTTCCGGAGCACTGAGCGGCGCGGCGCCGACATTGGCCATCACCGGCACGACCGGGGCCTGCATCGACACCTTAACCAACGCCTCGCGCATCGCATCGGCAGCCGGCTGCATCAGGGCGCAATGGAACGGAGCGGAGACCGGCAGCAGCATGGCACGCTTCACACCACGCTCGCCCGCGAGCGCGATCGCCCGCTCGATTGCCGCCTTGGCGCCAGACAGGACGACCTGGCCGCCGCCATTATCGTTCGCTGCCTCGCAAACTTCGCCCTGAGCGGCATCGGCCGCGATTGCGCGGGCCTGGTCCAACTCGGCACCGAGAAGGGCTGCCATCGCGCCCTGCCCGACCGGAACCGCCTTCTGCATGGCATCGCCGCGGATGCGCAGCAGCCGGGCGGCGTCCGCTATGGAGAAGGTGCCGGCGGCGGCGAGCGCCGAATACTCGCCGAGCGAATGGCCGGCAACGAAAGCGGCGTCGCGCTTCAGATCGAGCCCGGCCTCGGCCTCGAGCACGCGCACCACCGCCAGGCTGACGGCCATCAGCGCCGGCTGGGCATTGGCGGTCAGGGTCAATTCCTCAGAGGGGCCGTCCCACATCACAGCCGATAGCTTCTGCGACAGCGCCGCATCGACCTCGTCGAAGACCGACTTCGCGGCGGGAAAGTTTTCGGCCAGGCTCTTGCCCATGCCGACCGCCTGCGAGCCCTGGCCCGGAAAGATGAACGCTGTGGTCATGCTGTGAAACGCCCCGGTCTTCACCAATGGTCTTATATGACGCGGCTGTCACATCGGTTCCGCCGCCAAGTCAAGCGCGGAGGCCAAGTTTTCCGCATATGCCCGGCACTTCGGGCCAGATTCCGATTGCCATGACGCCCCGAACGCTGTAACGACCGCCTCCTGCTTGTTCGGCCGGAGGCTGAACGGATGGCGCTTGGCCGCTACGGTCTGCGCAGGCTCCGATGGAGTCGTCATCCCGTGTCTCCGCCTTCGAAGAAATCCTGTCGGGCCTTATCCAGGGCTCGGAGGGCTCCGCGCCGAGCGAAGCAGGGTGAAACAAGGAAGGCCACATATGGCATTGTACGAGCATGTGCTGCTCGCGCGGCAGGATGTCAGCGCGCAGCAGGTCGAAGCTCTTGTCGAGCAGTTCAAGGGCGTGATCGAAGCGAATGGCGGCGCCATCCGCAAGGTCGAGTACTGGGGCGTCAAGTCCCTCGGCTATCGCATCAAGAAGAACCGCAAGGCTCACTACACGCTGCTGAACATCGAGGCTCCCTCCGCCGCCGTGCTGGAGATGGAGCGCCAGATGCGCATCAACGAGGACATCCTGCGCTTCATGACCGTCAAGGTCGACGAGTTGGAGGAAGGCCCGTCGGCCATGCTCCAGAAGCGTGACCGCGAGGACCGTCCGGAGCGTGGCGGCGATCGTTTCGAGCGCGGCCCGCGCCGTGATCGTCCGCGTCGTGAAGACGAAGCGACCGAAACCGTCGAAGCGGAGGCCTGAGAATGTCGACTGCATCCGCTGGCGCCCGTCGCCCCTTCTTCCGCCGCCGCAAGTCCTGCCCGTTCTCGGGCGAAGGCGCCCCGAAGATCGACTACAAGGACGTGCGTCTGCTCTCGCGCTACATCTCCGAGCGCGGCAAGATCGTTCCGTCCCGCATCACGGCGGTCTCCGCCAAGAAGCAGCGCGAGCTCGCCCAGGCGATCAAGCGCGCCCGCTTCCTCGGCCTGCTGCCCTACGTCATCCGCTGAGCCGTTCACCCGGTTCCGGATACCGATAATTCCCGGAGGCGCCTCCCGCGCCTCCGGTTCTCGCTTTCAAGATCAACCAGTCGCCTGGCGGTGAAACTCCACCGGGTTCGTTGAGGCCCGAGCGCCTCTCACCCTGCCGAGCCGGAAGGCTTGCGAGCAGCGGGACAGCAGGACGGACGCATGATTCCGATTGTCGGCATCGGCGCGGGCCTCGTTTCGGCCCTGCTTTTTTCAGTGGTGATCACCGGATCGCCGCTGGCGGCGTTGCTGTATTCAGCCGCCCCCCTCCCGATCTTCATCGCTTCGCTCGGCTGGAACCACCGTTCCGGACTATTCGCCACGGCTGCCGGAGCGCTCGCCGTCGCGGTTGCGCTCGCGCCGACGGGCGGCATTGCCTTCGCCCTGATCATCGGCCTGCCGGCCTGGTGGATCGCCTATCTCGCCTTGCTCGCCCGCGGCGACGCCCAGGGCGGGGTCGAGTGGTATCCCCTCGGCAACCTGCTGCTCTGGATCGCCGCCACCGCCGCGATCGCCACTGTCGGCAGCGCGCTGGTGATGACGACCGACTACGAGACCTATCGGTCGGTCATCGCGCGGATGATCGAGAACCTGCTGAACGAGATGGTGCGCGGCAAGATTGTCGCCCTGCCCGCCGACATCCAGGTGAAGGAGCTCGCGCAAAGCCTCGCGCCGGCCGTGCCGCTCGGCATCGGCGCCTCCTTCGTCACCACCATCACCGCCAATCTCTGGCTCGCGGCGCGCACCGTGAAGATGTCCGACCGGCTGCCGMGCCCCTGGCCCTTCATTCCGTCGGCCTCCCTGCCGCGCCAGGCGCTGCTGCTCCTGGCCGGCGCTGCCGTGGTTGCGGCGATGGGCGGCTTCATCGGTGTCGCCGCGACCGCGCTGGTCGGCGCGCTGTTCGCCGCCTTCATGTTCAGCGGGCTTTGCCTGCTGCACGACATCTCGCGCGGCCGCCCCTGGCGGCTGCCGATGCTGGTCTCGGTCTATGTCGCGCTCATCGTGATGCAGGCCGTGCTGACGCCGCTGCTCGCGCTCGTCGGCCTCGTCGATACGCTTTTCGGCCTGCGCAGACGGGCCGCGCTGCCGCCTCCGCCTACCCGTTCCTGAAACCCAGACTTAAGACATCAAGGAGAAGACCCATGGAAGTGATCCTGCTCGAGCGCGTCGCCAAGCTTGGCCAGATGGGCGACGTCGTCCGCGTCCGCGACGGCTTCGGCCGCAACTACCTGCTCGCCCGCGGCAAGGCGCTGCGCGCCACCGAGGACAACAAGAAGCGCTTCGAGAGCCAGAAGCTCGAGCTCGAGACCCGCAACCTCGAGCTCAAGTCGGAGGCCGATTCGGTCGCCGAGCGCCTGAACGGCCAGAGCGTCACCATCCTGCGCCAGTCCGGCGAGTCCGGCGTGCTCTACGGTTCGGTCTCGACCCGTGACATCGCCGAGGCGCTGACCAAGGACGGCTTCCACGTCTCGCGTGGCCAGGTGACGCTGAACACCCCGATCAAGACGCTGGGCCTGCACACTGTCCCGGTCGTGCTGCACCCGGAAGTCGCGGTCACGATCACCGTCAACGTCGCCCGCTCGGCTCAGGAAGCCGACCGTCAGGCCGCCGGCGAGAACGTCACCGCCCGCGAGGAGTTCGATCTCGACGATCTCGGCCTCGAGGTCGGCGCGGCGCTGGCCGAGGCCGGCGACGACGACCGCTGAGCCAAATCGCCTCCGGGCTGAGTCAAGGGCGCCGTGGCAACACGGCGCCTTTTTCGTTCTGTGGCCTGTGCAAAGGCGTGGATCGCGCAGCGTCCTACTGGCATGAGCTGTCGGGGTGCTAATCTAGATGTCTTCCGACTCAGCAGCCGCCTTGCGTTCCGTGTGCCGCGGCCGAATGTCGGCTTGAACCGTAAGCCCGCCCTTACCTATCAAGGCAGCCATGGCCTCCGCGACAGCCCTCGTCACCCGCCTCGAAAACCGCGAGCCGGATTTTCGCGTCCAGCCTCACAACATCGAGGCCGAGCAGGCGCTGCTGGGCGCGATCCTGGTCAACAACGACGCCTTCTATCGCGTCTCCGACTTCCTCCTGCCGGACCATTTCTTCGAGCCGATCCACCAGCGCGTCTTCGAGCTGGTGGCGAGCCTGATTCGTGCCGGCAAGATCGCGACCCCGATCACGCTAAAGACCTTCGTCAACGACCTCGACCTCGGCGAGATCACGCCGAGCCAGTATCTCGCCCGCCTCGCTGCCGAAGCGACGACCGTCATCAATGCCGGCGACTACGGCCGCACGATCTACGATCTGGCCGTGCGCCGGCAGCTCATCGGCGTCGGCGAGGACCTCGTCAACGTCGCCTATGACGCGCCGGTCGAGATGCCGCCGCGCGAGCAGATCGAGGAAGCCGAGCGCAAGCTCTACGAATTGGCGGAAAAGGGCCGCTACGAAGGCGGCTTCCAGAAATTCGACGGCGCGCTTCGCCTCGCCATCGATATGGCGGCGAGCGCCTATCAGCGCGCCGGCGGCCTCTCCGGCATCTCCACCGGCCTGCGCGACGTCGACCAGCGCATGGGCGGCCTGCAGCGCTCCGACCTGCTCGTGCTCGCCGGCCGCCCCGCCATGGGCAAGACCTCGCTCGCCACCAACATCGCCTTCAACATCGCCAAGGCCTGGCGCGGCGAGCGGCAGGAAGACGGCACGATCAAGAGCGTCGACGGCGGCATCGTCGGCTTCTTCTCGCTCGAAATGTCGGCGGATCAGCTCGCGACGCGTATCGTCGCCGAGCAATCCAGCATCTCGTCCTACAAGATCAGGCAAGGCCGCATCACCGAGGGCGATTTCGCCCGGCTCACCGACGTCGCCGCGCAGATCGAGAAGCTGCCGCTCTATATCGACCAGACCGGCGGCATTTCGATCGCACAGCTGATGGCGCGCGCCCGGCGGCTCAAGCGCCAGAAGGGGCTCGACGTCCTCTTTATCGACTATCTCCAGCTCCTTTCCGGCTCGGCCAAGAGCGGGCAGAACCGCGTGCAGGAGCTGACCGAGATCACCACCAGCCTGAAGGCGCTGGCAAAGGAACTGAACGTCCCGATCATCGCGCTTTCCCAGCTCTCACGTCAGGTCGAGAGCCGAGACGACAAGCGCCCGCAGCTCTCGGACCTTCGCGAATCCGGCTCGATCGAGCAGGACGCCGACGTTGTGATGTTCGTTTACCGCGAGGAATACTACCTCAAGGGCAAGGAGCCGCGCCCCGGCACCGAAGAACACAACAAGTGGCAGATCGAGATGGAGGCCATGCACGGCGTCGCCGAGCTGATCATCGGCAAGCAGCGCCATGGCCCAACCGGCGCCGTGGCCTTGCAGTTCGACGCCGATGTGACGCGCTTCTCCGACCGCGCCGACGATCTGCGCCTTCCGGACCGTGAATGATGACAGTCGATTCCCATGATTCCGGCGCCTATGGCGCAACGCTGACGATCGATCTCGACGCGCTGGTCTCGAACTGGCGTCTTCTCGGCGAGCGCGCCGGCACCGAGGCTGGCGCCGTCGTCAAGGCAGACGCCTATGGCCTCGGCATCGAGCCGGTCGTGACCGCGCTGGCGAAGGCCAGCTGCAAAAGTTTCTTCGTCGCGCATCTCTCCGAGGGCATTCGTGCCCGCAAGGTTGCGCCCGAGGCGGCGATCTATGTGCTGAACGGACTGCTGCCCGGAACCTGCGGCGCCTATGCCGAGCATGCGCTCTCGCCCGTCCTCGGCTCGCATGAGGAACTGCTGGAATGGGCCTCGTTCCGACAGACCGGCGCCAGGACACGCCCCGCTGCGCTGCATGTCGACACCGCGATGAACCGGCTCGGGCTCTGGCCCGGCGAAGGACTCAATCTCGCCCGCGAGAAATCCGGCGTGATCGCAGCGGCCGATATCGGTCTGGTGATGAGTCATTTCGCTTCGTCGGAGGACAAGACCGATCCGGCCAATGCCCGTCAGATCGCGGCCTTCGCGGAGATCGCGGCCGCGCTCCCCGATGTTCCGGCCTCGCTCAAGAACTCCTCGGGTCACTTCCTCGAAGACTGCCCGTCCTATCAGCTGACCCGGCCGGGCTATGCGCTCTATGGCGGCAACCCGACGCCCGGAAAGCCGAACCCGATGCGGCCCGTCATCGGGCTGGAAGCGCGGATCATCCAGATCCGCGAGGTCGAGGGCGGCACGCAGGTCGGCTATAACGGCCGCTGGACCGCCAAGGGCAAGCGCAAACTCGCAACGATCAACCTCGGCTATGCCGACGGCTATCCCCGCAACGGCAGCTGGACCGACGCCACGACCGGCGGCTCGGCGCTGCTGGATGGCGTCCTCTGCCCCTTCGTCGGCACGGTCTCGATGGACCTGATCATCATCGACGTCAGCGAGGCTCCGGCAGACGCGGCCCAGCGCGGAGCGAGCGTGACGCTGATCGGCGGCCCGCTCGACCTCGAAGCCGTAGGCGCCGGCGCCAAGACGATCGGCTACGAGGTCCTGACCAGCCTCGGGCGACGCTACGAGCGCCGCTATGTGGGGCTTTGACAGTGAGTCACGCCGTCATTCTCGGGCGAAGCGCAGCGCAGACCCGAGAATCGCATGACGCGAAGGCAGCAGCGCCGTCTTCGGAAGGAGATGCTCGGGTCAAGCCCGAGCATGATGCGGCTGCAATGACATTCGCGCCTTGCCAACCGCGGCTCCCCGGCTGATGGCCAAGCGCGGTCCGACCTACCATTGCCAAGCCTGTGGCGCGGTCTATCACCGCTGGCAGGGCAAATGCGACGCCTGCGGGACATGGTCCTCGCTGGTCGAAGATGCGCAGGTTGCACCCGTCCCGGGCGGCGGAAGGCCGTCCTCGAACGGGCGGGCGCGCGGCCGTGTCTTCGCGCTGGAGACGCTGAAGGGCGAGACGCAGGATGCCCCGCGCATCATCTCCGGTATCGGCGAACTCGACCGCGTCACCGGCGGCGGCTTCGTGCCGGGCTCGGTGCTGCTGATTGGCGGCGATCCCGGCATCGGCAAGTCGACCCTGCTGATGCAGGCCTGCGCCGCGCTCGCCAATTCCGGCAGGCGCGTCGTCTATGTCTCGGGCGAGGAATCGACCGGCCAGGTCCGGTTGCGCGCCGAGCGCATGGGGCTGGCGGAGGCGCCGGTCGAGCTCGCGGCCGAGACCAATGTCGAGGACATCGTCGCAACGCTCGGCCAGGGCCAGCGCCCTGCCCTCGTGGTGATCGACTCGATCCAGACCATGTGGTCGGGCGAGGTCGAGAGCGCACCGGGCACGGTGACGCAGGTGCGTGGCTCGGCGCAGGCGCTGATCCGCTATGCCAAAACCAGCGGCGTCTGCCTGATCCTCGTCGGCCACGTCACCAAGGACGGCCAGATCGCCGGCCCACGCGTGGTCGAGCACATGGTCGATGCCGTGCTCTCGTTCGAGGGCGAAGGCGCCCATGCTTTCCGCGTTCTGCGCGGCCAGAAGAACCGCTTCGGTCCGACCGACGAGATCGGCGTCTTCGAGATGACCGGCAAGGGACTGTCGGAGGTCACCAATCCCTCGGCGCTTTTCCTCTCCGGACGCGACCAGCCGGCGCCGGGTGCGGCGGTCTTCGCCGGCATCGAAGGAACGCGGCCGGTCCTGGTCGAGATCCAGGCGCTGGTCGCGCCGACGTCACTCGGCACGCCGCGGCGCGCCGTGGTCGGCTGGGAGAACAGCCGCCTCGCCATGGTGCTCGCCGTGCTCGAAACGCATGGCGGCCTGCGGCTCGGGCAGCACGACGTCTACCTCAACGTCGCCGGCGGCCTGCGCGTCAACGAGCCGGCGGCCGATGTCGCGGTCGCGGCGGCGCTGGTGTCATCGCTCAGCGGCGCGACCCTGCCGCCTCACGGAGTTTACTTCGGCGAGATCGCGCTATCGGGCGCGATTCGGCCGGTTTCGGTCACGCCGGCCCGCCTGCGAGAGGCCGCCAAACTCGGCTTCGAGGCCGCGCTGATGCCTGCCGGCGGAGCCGATCACGGCGATGGCGGCGGGCTCAATCTGCGCCGTTTCGGCCATGTCACGGAACTCGTTGCCGATATTGCCGCGCGCGCACCTCGCAGAGATGTGAAATGACTTCCCCGAAAGGGTGACGCAGACGGCGGGAACGCGTATAGCAAAGCCGAAACGGTCACTCTATTTGCGGCCGGCCGGCACCAGACCACAGCAAAGCGGCCCTCCCATGCCTGTAACCATTCTCGATCTCGTCGTCATCGGCGTGGTTCTGATCTCGGCTTTGCTCGCTGCCGTCCGCGGCTTTACGCGCGAAGTGCTTGCGATCGCCTCCTGGATCGCGGCCGCAGCGGTCGCCTGGGTGTTCCACCCGCAGCTCCTGCCCTTCGTGAAGCAATACATCCCGGCAAGCTCGGCGCAGGACACGATCGCCCTCGTCGCCTCGATCGCCGCGCTGTTCCTCGCGACGCTGATCGTCGTCTCGATCGTCACGGCCAAGATTTCCGACTTCGTGCTCGACTCGCGCATCGGCGCGCTCGACCGCACGCTCGGCTTCGTCTTCGGCGCCGCGCGCGGCCTGCTGCTGGCGGTGATCGGCTATCTCTTTTTCACCGGGCTGGTCGGCAACGAGAAGATGCCGACCTGGGCCAAGGACGCCAAGGCCAAGCCTGTGCTGGAGGAGACCGGGCGCTCGCTGCTCGCGATGCTGCCGCAGGATGTGAATGCCGATTTCATCAAGAATCTGCTGAAAAAGCAGAAGCCGGAGGAAACCACCGAGGCCCCGGCGGAGGAACCGCGTAGCCCGGCGGCGCCGGCACCGGTTGCACCCGCCCCAACCCGTCCCTAATTGACGCGTAGAGTCACCGTCCCCACGCGTGGAGCTCGCCATGATCTCGCAGACCGAGACTGAGACCGCCTTCGACCCCAATGCCGACCGGCTGCGGGAGGAATGCGGCGTCTTCGGCATTTTCGGCCACTCCGACGCGGCGGCGCTGACCGCGCTCGGCCTGCACGCGCTCCAGCATCGCGGCCAGGAGGCGGCGGGCATCGTCTCCTTCGACGGCAACCGCTTCCATTCCGAGCGCCGCCTCGGTCTCGTCGGCGACGCCTTCTCGGAAGCGAGCGTCATCGACAAGCTCAAGGGCAAGCAGGCCATCGGCCACGTCCGCTATTCGACGACGGGCGAGACCATTCTGCGCAACGTCCAGCCGCTCTTCTCCGAGCTGCATGGCGGCGGTTTCGCCGTGGCGCATAACGGCAACCTCACCAACGGCCTGACACTGCGGCGCAATCTAGTCCGCGACGGCGCGATCTATCAGTCGACCTCCGACACCGAGGTCCTCCTCCATCTCGTCGCCCGCAGCCGCAAGCAGCAATTCGTCGACCGCTTCATCGAGGCGATCCGCCAGATCGAGGGCGCCTATGCCTTCGTCGGCATCACCAACAAGAAGCTGATCGGCGCACGCGATCCGCTCGGCATCCGCCCGCTCGTGCTGGGCGAGCTCGACGGCTGCCCGATCCTGACCTCGGAGACCTGCGCGCTCGACATCATCGGCGCCAAGTTCATCCGCGAGGTCGAGAACGGCGAGGTCGTGATCATCTCCGAGAGCGGTATCGAGAGCCACAAGCCCTTCCCGCCGGTGCCCGAGCGGCCCTGCATTTTCGAGTACATCTACTTCGCCCGCCCCGATTCCATCGTGAAGGGCCGCAGCATCTATGAGCGCCGCAAGGCAATGGGCGCGGTGCTGGCGCAGGAATCGCCAGCCGATGCCGATGTCATCGTGCCCGTGCCGGATTCCGGCGTGCCGGCAGCGCTCGGCTATTCGCAGGCGAGCGGCATCCCCTTCGAGCTCGGCATCATCCGCAACCACTATGTCGGCCGCACCTTCATCGAGCCGACGCAGAAAGTCCGCGAACTCGGCGTCAAGCTGAAGCACTCGGCCAACCGCTCGGTCGTCGAGGGCAAGCGCGTCGTGCTGGTCGACGATTCGATCGTGCGCGGCACGACCTCCTTCAAGATCGTGAAGATGATGCGGGAGGCCGGTGCCCGCGAGGTGCATTTCCGCATCTCCTCGCCGCCGATCACCCATCCCGACTACTACGGCATCGACACGCCCGACCGCGAGAAGCTGCTCGCCGCCACGCATTCGCTGGAGGAAATGCGGCAGTTCGTCGGCGCGGATTCGCTGGCCTTCATCTCGGTGAACGGGCTCTACCGCGCCATGGGCCATGAAGGGCGCGACCCCGCGCGGCCGCAATTCACCGACCACTGCTTCACCGGCGACTACCCGACCTCACTGACCGACGTGATCGGCGAGAGCGCCAAGCAGCAGATCTCCCTGCTGGCCGAAGCCGGCTGAGCCACCGGAAGCCGATATGACCAAGCCTCTCGAGGGGCGCCTCGCGCTCGTCACCGGCGCCTCGCGCGGCATCGGCCGCGCCGCCGCGCTCGCCTTCGCGCGGGCCGGCGCCCATGTCGTCGCGCTCTCCCGTACGGCCGGCGCCCTGGAGGAGCTCGACGACGAGATTCGCGAGATCGGCGGAACCGCCACGCTCGTACCGCTCGACCTCAGCGACGCCACGGGGCTGGAAAAGCTCGGCCCAGCCCTGCTGGAGCGTTGGGGCAAGCTCGACATCCTGCTGGCGAACGCCGGCATCCTCGGCCCTCTCACCCCGCTCGGCCACGCGACCGAGAAGGACTGGGCCAAGGTGCTCGACACCAACGTCACCGCCAACTGGCGGCTGATCAAGTCGCTCGATCCGGCGCTCCGCGCCTCGGATGCAGGCCGTGTCCTGCTGATGTCGTCCGGCGCTGCGCATAAGTGCACGGCCTATTGGGGGCCGTACTCGATTTCCAAGGCCGCGGTGGAAGCGCTGGGGCGCACCTACGCTGCCGAGACGGCAACGACGCCGGTCAAGGTCATGCTGGTCAATCCGGGGCCGCTGCGCACCCGCATGCGCGCCGAGGCGATGCCGGGCGAGGACCCGATGACGCTGAAGACGCCGGAGGATCTGGCGCCGCATCTGGTCAGGCTCGCCTCGCCGGACTGGACCGAGAGCGGCAAGATCTTCGACTTCCCGCAGGGCAAGGTGCTGAGCCCGCAGCTGCCGGCCTGAGCCGGCTGCGTCAGCCCTGCGAGGCCCGCGCGAGTGTGATCAGGTCGGGAATGGTCAGGTTCGGGAGAGCCGCCATTTCCTCCTGGCTGAACCAGCGGATCTCGTCATGCTCGTCGACGAGATTGGCAGCCTCGCCGCCTTCCCAGGCGCGGACCACGTAGATGTGGTGCAGCGCCGCGCCATTGCGCTCGGGAAAGCGCTCGGCTTCCGACAGCACGAGTTCATAGCGGGTCGGCGTCAGCCCGACCTCCTCGCGACACTCGCGGATCAGAGCGCGCTCCAGCGCCTCTCCGGGCTCCACGCGCCCACCGATCGCGTCCCAATGGCCGGGCCAGGCCTGCTTCCAGACGGCGCGCAGCCCGAGCAGCACCTTCCGGTCCCGGTCGACGAAAAGCGCGCTCACGGTTTCGAGCATGCGCGCCCCGCCGTGCTCACTCGGCCCTGAGCCAGCGCAGCAGCCCGGCCTGATCGCCGCTCTCGACCGCCGCCGCGACACGCCGGCCGACCGAGGCTCCGAACTTGTAGCCATGGCCGGAGCAGGCCGAGACAGCCGTCACCCGGCCGATCTGCCGTGAGAGGAACTTGCGGTCCGCGGTGAAGGTGTAGGCGCAGGTCACGACGCGATCGACCCGGTACTCGGCGATGCGTGCGAAGGGCGGCGAGAAATAGTCGCGCAGCATCTCGCCCTCGCCTAGGCGCGGCTCACGCTCCTCGGCCGGCTGGCGCGGGCGCTTGTGGATGCCGGCGCCGAACTTGAGCCCGGTTCCGTCGACCGGCGGCAGGACGTAACCGTCGATCGTGCCGCCGACATCGACGATGACCGGCGCCGCCTGCCAGGCTGCCTTCAGATCCTCCGGCGGGTCGAGATAGACCACCGCGGTGCGATAGGTGGTCAGGGTCTCGGCCAGATCGGGCAGCAGCTTCAGCACCCAGGCCCCGGCCGACACCACGACGCGGTCGAAGCTCGCCTGCTCGCCATCGGCCAGGGTCAGCTTGCCGGCCTCCGGATCGATGGCCGCAACCTCCACGCCCTCGCGAATCATGGCTCCGCGCTCGCGCAGCAGGCGCACCAGCCCGGCCGCGATGCGGGCCGGAAACAGCGCACCGCCCTCCCGGTTGAGGTAGGCGTAGCGGATCGTTGCCGCGTCGAGGAAGGGGTAGCGCCGGGATGCTTCCGCCGGCTCGTAGAGCTCATAGGGCGAGCCGACTCGGTCGAACCCCTGCAGATAGGCGTCGCCTTCGTCATCCGGTGTCTGCGAGACGCCAAGCGTGCCGCAGGGTGCGTAATGGCGCGTGCCGAGATCGGCCCAGAGCTCCTCCCAGGCCTCGAACGCCTCGCTGATGGTGCGGGCATAGCCGTCTGCGCCGGCATAGGCACGGCGGATGATGCGGTGCTGGTCGCCGGAGGCAGCGTAGGGGTTGGGGATCTGCGGCGCCTGCTCGAAGAGCGTGACGTCATGCCCGCGCTTGTTCAGCGACCAGGCGGTGGAAAGCCCGGCGATTCCGGCGCCGACGACCGCGATCCGCATCAGCCCTTGCGCTCCTTGTCGTAGGGATTCTGGCCACCGCGCCGGTGCAGCCGGATCGGCGTGCCCGGCAGGTCGAAGCCTTCCCGCAGGTTGTTCACGAGATAGCGGACATAGGAGATCGGCAGATGCTCGAGCTGGTTGCCGAACAGCGCGAAGGTCGGCGGGCGCGCCTTGGCCTGCGTCATGTAACGAATCTTGATGCGCCGCCCGGCCACGGCCGGCGGCGGATGCGCCGAGAGCACGCCTTCCAGCCAGCGGTTGATGCGCGCGGTCGAGACGCGGCGGTTCCAGACCTCGTAGGCCGAGAACACCGCCTGCATCAGCCGGTCGATGCCCTCACCGGCGAGGCCGGAAAGCGGCACGATCGGCACGCCACGCACCTGCGCGAGCAGATGATTGGCCTTCTCCTTGAGCTCGGCGAGCAGGCCCTGCTTGTCGGCGACGAGGTCCCATTTGTTGAGGCCGATGACGACGGCCCGGCCCTCGCGCTCCGTCAGGTCGACCAGCGTCAGGTCCTGCTTCTCGAAGGGGATGGTGGCGTCGAGCAGCACGACCACGACTTCGGCGAAGCGGATGGCGCGCAGCGAATCCGCAACGGAGAGCTTCTCAAGCTTCTCCTCGATGCGCGCGCGCTTGCGCATGCCGGCAGTATCGAAGAGCTTGACCTTGCGGCCGCGCCATTCCCAGTCGACCGAGATGGTGTCGCGGGTAATGCCGGCCTCGGGGCCGGTCAGCAGACGCTCCTCGCCGATGATGCGGTTGACCAGAGTCGACTTGCCTGCATTGGGGCGGCCGATGATGGTGACGCGTAGCGGCCGGTCGGGATTGTCGTCCTCGTCGGCAACCTCCGCCGGAACGTCCGCCCAGGGGTCTTCCTCTTCTTCCTCGGGCTCGTCCGGGATGAAGGGTACCAGAGCTTCGAGCAGATCGGCCGTGCCCTCGCCATGCTCGGCCGAGAACGGCACGGGGTCGCCGAGGCCGAGCGAATAGGAGTCGATGATGCCGTCAGCGCCCTTCTTTCCCTCCGCCTTGTTGGCGAGCAGGATCACGGGCTTGCCGGAGCGACGCACCAGATCGGCAAAGGGCTGATCCATCGGCGTCAGGCCGAGGCGTGCATCGATCATGAACACCACGACATCGGCCTGGGCGATCGCGGTCTCGGTCTGGGCGCGCATGCGGCCGGCGAGCGAATCCTTGTCCGCCTCCTCGAGGCCGGCCGTATCGATGACCTTGAAGCGCAGATGGCCGAGCGTGGCATCGCCCTCGCGGCGATCGCGCGTGACGCCCGGCCGGTCGTCGACCAGCGCGAGCTTCTTGCCGACGAGCCGGTTGAACAGCGTCGACTTGCCGACATTGGGCCGGCCGATGAGGGCGACGATGGCTGTCATCAGACTTCACATTCCATCGTCACTCCGGCGCGGCCGCAAGACCGGAACGGAGTGACGGAAGCGTTGGGAGCCAGGCTCCGGTTCAGTTCTTCACCGTGACGGGCCCGCCGCGGACGAGAGCGAGATACAGTTCCACGCGCTGGCGCAGCGCCTGCGGAGCCTGAGGATCGGTGATCGCGGCATCGAACCAGCGGCCGGCTTCGTCGAATTGATTGGCCTTGAGCGCGGAGATGCCGAGGAATTCGCGGGCCGAATGGCGCCAGGCCCCCTGCGGGCTCGCCAGCGGCTCCAGTGTCGTCTTGACCTCCGCATAGGGCGAGAGATCGACGCGCAGGATGCCGGCACGCAGCTTGGCGAGGTCGCGATAGGTCGCGTCCAGCGTGGCGTCGTTGGCGAGCGCATCGAAGGCGGCAATGCCGGCAGCCGCATCGCCCTTGGCGGTTTCGGCGGCAAGGCGGAAGCGCGCGATCAGGCGATAGCCGGCGGGCGCGCTGCTGGCGAGTTCCTTCAGGATCGTCTCGGCCTGCGTGCTGTCACCGTCTCGGGAGGATTTCAGGGCCGCTTCGAGGCGCGCGCCCACGGCCTGCGAGGCCTGGTTCTCGCGGTGCAGCCAGAATTGCCAGCCTGCTACCGCGACTACGGCCAGCACTGCGAGGCCGGTGATGAGCCAGCCATATTTCTTCCAAAGCTCCGCCGCCTTGTCGCGCCGGACTTCCTCATCGATCTCGCGAAAAATATCGGCCATTTGACTGTCAAAATCCCTGTTGGGAGCCCGGTAGCATTTTCGAGCGGCGAAGGCGAGCCGGTTCAGCGAACGGATCGTCACGCCTATGACAAAGCCGCGATGGACGCCCCTGCCCGCGCCATGGCAGAAGCGGCGCAGCGCTTGCTGCGCCCGACCCGGACGGCCCTTTCAGTTTTGGCCGTGGAGAGACCCATGAATCAGATCACCGCCAGACGGAGCGGCCTCGCCGCCATGACCCTTGCCGCCTTTGCATTCGGCTCGCTCGCGCTTCCCGCCGCGGCGCAAACCCAGCCGATCAAGGTCAAGGTCTTCGTCGGCGCCATGTTCGAGATCGGTGAGAACACGGGCGACCGGGCGGGCGAATTCCAGCACTGGTACGAGCGTTACTGGAAGGCGAGCCAGCCGCACACGGTCAAAGGCGCGCTGAAGCCGATTTACTGCAACGACGACGGCGTCTGCGGCGCGGTGCTCGGCATGGGCAAGGTCAATTCCTCGTCCTCGATGCAGGCGATTCTGCTCGATCCGGCCTATGACTTCTCCCAGACCTATTTCGTACTCAGCGGCGTTGCCGGCACGCCGCCTTCGCGCGGCACGATCGGCGACGTCTCCTGGGGCAGCTGGCTGGTCGACTACGACCTCGGCCATCGCTGGGCGCCGGAGGAAGGCAAGCCGGGCGAGCCCGTCTTCATGCCGCGCAAGGGCTATGAGAGCTACCGCGTCTTCCAGCTCAACCCGGCGCTCGTCAACTGGGCGGTGAAGCTCAGCTCGGGCGTCAACCTGCAGGATTCCGACTCGGCCAAGCAGTATCGCATGCGCTACCCCGACAAGCGGGCGCAGGCTGCTCCGTCCGTGACGGTTGGCACGCATATGACCGGAGACACCTTCTTCCACGGGCCGGGCCTGTCGAAGGAAGCGCAGTACATGGCCAAGCTCTACGGCGCCGACGACTATGTCATCACCGAGATGGAAGCCGCCGCGATCACGCTGGTGATCAAGCGCCAATTCGGCACCGACCGGATCCTGAGCCTGCGCGGTGCGGTCAATTTCGACCAGGGCAACCCCGACGAGACGACGCTGCAGCATCTCGACCCGGCACCGGGCCAGACCGCCGGCGGCTTTGCCGAGACCGTCGCCAATATCGAAGCTGTCGGCTCGCGGGTGGTCGATCACATCACTGCCAACTGGGCGGAATGGCAGAACGGAGTGCCGGCGAAATAAGGCCCGCCAAAGGGCCCGGGACGCTCAGCCTGCCCGGAAGAGCAGGCTGCCGTCCCCGTAGGAATAGAAGCGATAATTCGCAGCGATCGCATGGGCATAGGCCCGCTTCATCATGTCGAGCCCGCAGAAGGCGGAGACGAGCATGAACAGCGTCGAGCGCGGCAGATGGAAGTTCGTCATCAGCAGGTCGACCGCCCGGAAGCGATAGCCAGGCGTGATGAAGATCGCCGTGTCGCCCGAGAAAGGCCGGATGGTTCCGTCCTCCGCTGCCGCGCTCTCGATCAGGCGCAGCGAGGTGGTGCCGACGCAGACGATCCGCCCGCCCTTCGCCTTGACGGCGTTGAGGGCAGCCGCCGTCTCGGCCGAAACGGTGCCCCATTCGGAATGCATGCGATGCTCGTCGGTATCCTCCGCCTTCACCGGCAGGAAGGTCCCGGCGCCGACATGCAGCGTAACGAAATGGCGTGAGACGCCGCGCGCCTCCAATTCAGCCAGAAGCTTCGGCGTGAAATGCAGCCCGGCGGTCGGCGCTGCCACGGCGCCGTCGTTGCGGGCGAAATTCGTCTGGTAGTCTGTGGCATCGGCGCTGTCCGTCGGGCGCTTGCCGGCGATATAGGGCGGCAACGGCAATTCGCCGAGCCGCGCGATCGCTTCGTCGAGATAGGCGCTGGTCAGGCTGAACCGCAGCTCGATCTCGCCCCCCTCGCTTTTGCCGATCACCTCGGCCTGCAGGCGGCCGAGCTCGCACGCATTGCTCGCCCCGTCCGCATCGAAGACCACGGTCTCGCCGAGCGCCAGCTTCTTGGCCGGCCGGGCGAAGGCGAGCCAGCGATCATCGCTCTCGCGCTTGTGCAGCATGATCTCGATGCGGGCCGAATCGGCGCCGCGATAGCGCCGGCCGCGCAGGCGGGAGGGAATGACGCGCGTGTCGTTGAGGACGAGCGCGTCCCCGGGCTGGAGCAGCGAGACGAGATCGCGAATGCCGCGATCCTCCAGCGGCTCGGGCGCATCCGGGCGCACCACGAGCAGCCGCGCCGCATCGCGCGGGCTAACGGGCCTCAGCGCGATCCGATCTTCCGGCAGGTCGAAGTCGAAGAGACCGACATCCATCGTCAGCAAGACTCTTCCAAAAGCAGCGAGCCCTCATCCTGAGGAACGAGCGGAGCTCGTGTCTCGAAGGATGTGCCAGTGTGTACTGGAACCGCCCTTCGAGACGCCGCGCAAGCGCGGCTCCTCGGGACGAGGGCTCGCCTTGAGCGAAGTCCTCAGGCCGCGTCGGCCATCACCTTCATCGAGACGATGGAATCGGGATCGCGCACCGGCTCGCCGCGCTTGATCTTGTCGACATTGTCCATGCCTTCCACGACCTCGCCCCAGACCGTGTACTGCTTGTCCAGGAAGCGCGCGTCGTCGAACACGATGAAGAACTGGCTGTTGGCCGAGTTCGGATTCTGCGCGCGAGCCATCGAGCAGATGCCGCGGACATGCGGCTCGGCGTTGAACTCCTGCTTCAGGTCCGGATAGCTCGAGCCGCCGGTGCCGGTGCCATGCGGGCAGCCGACCTGGGCCATGAAGCCGTCGATGACGCGATGGAAGACGATGCCGTCATAAAAGCCCTCGCGGGCAAGCAGCTTGATGCGCTCGACATGGCCGGGAGCGAGGTCGGGGCGCAGCTTGATGACCACCTTGCCCTTGGTGGTTTCCATCACGAGGGTGTTTTCGGGATCGAGCGACATTAGCTCTGCCTTTCGTTAGGCGGCACACGGCCGTGGAAACGGATGATGAAGGGTCGCCCCGCGATACTCGCTCCGAGGCCCTTCGACAACCTCATCGGTGTGCAGGAATGGATGGCGGCAACGGCGGAATCGCTGAAGCGCCTCTGGAACTCGGGATCGCCGCGTCGCGTCTCCCAGGTCACGCGCGGCTGCCCGAAGAGGCTGCCGTCGCGGCGCAGGCTGAAGCGAAGCGAAACCATCGCGCCAGTGAGATCCCCCGGCAAGGGCGGCGGATTCCAGCAGCGCCGCAGGGCCGGCGCGATATCGGCCAGCTTGTCGGCGGTCCCCCCCTCTTCCCGCGGCGTCTCGGGCGATACCGAGCCGATCAGGCCGATTTCGCCGTTGCGGCGCATCGGGCTCTGTGCCCCTATGCGGCGCTGCTCCATGCCCGGAATGTCGTTGTCGCCGCCGAACGGCCCGCCGATGCCTGGGTTGTAGCGCTGGCCGCTCTGGGGCGGCAGGATCGGATTCTGGGAGCCGGAAGGCGGCGGCAGCACGGGATTTTGCGAGCCGGAGGCAGGCGGCAGACCGAGGTCGCGCGTATCCTGCGCGCCCGCGCCGCCGCCGAGGATCAGCAGAGTGAGAATGCCTGAAAGGGCCGTCCGCAGCATGGTTCCAGCCCTCCCCGGTTACATCTCACTTGGCGTCGGTGGCCATCCGCATGCGGACGATCTTGTCGGGGCCGGTCACCTGGCCGCTACCCTGCGCGCCCTTCTTGATCTTGCGCACGGCGTCCATGCCGGAGACGACCTCGCCGAAGAGCGTGTACTGGCCGGTCAGCGGGCCGCAACCCTCATAGCAGATGAAGAACTGGGAATTCGCCGAATCCGGCGACTGCGAGCGCGCCATGCCGACGGAGCCGACCTTGTAGGGGGTCGGGGTGAACTCGGCCGGCAGGTTCGGCAGGTCGGACTTGCCGGTGCCGGTTCCGGTCGGATCGCCGGTCTGGGCCATGAAGCCGTCGATGACCCGGTGGAAGACTATGCCGTCATAGAAGCCGCGCTTCACCAGAGCCTTGATCTGGGCGACATGCTTCGGCGCCAGATCCGGCCGCAGGCGGATCGTCACAGGCCCGTCCTTGGTCTCGAGGATGACGGTGTTCTCCGGATCCGGCTTCGGGCTCTGGGCCTGGGCGAAACCGAGCGAGGCGACGACTGCAAGGGCGGCGAGCGAGCTGCGCAGCATGAATATCTCCATGGCCACCGGCGAGCCCGGCGGATGGCCGTAGGTAGCGATATCCTTTGACCGGAACAAGGCACCCTTCCCTCGCGAGCACGGCCGCGGGCACCGGCGAAAAGAACGTTGTTGCACTGCACAAGTGCAATGGAGATCAAACTTGCAAAAATTTCAGGCTGCATTTGTCTAAACTGATGACAGAGCCGTCACAATCAGCTAGACCATCTCCCGCTGGGAGCGCTTTGCTAGACAGGGCGCTGCGGACCAGGTCTCGGGAGGACAAACGCCCGCCTAGTATCCGAGTCGCACGCAACTAGACGCGCGCCGATGCTGCGGTAAAAAAGACTACCCAAGGCAAGGCATTGGCCTTGCCTTTTTCTTTGCCGGCTCTCCGGCGAGCTGCCGGACGAACCTTCCCAGATCGGCTGCAGGTGGAAACGCCCCGCAACCTAGGGCGCCGCGCTCAGATGTCGTAGGTCACCCAGACATACCAGACACCGGCGAAGATC
This sequence comes from Allobosea sp. 05L423, assembly GCF_056397745.1. Classification (NCBI taxonomy): domain Bacteria; kingdom Pseudomonadati; phylum Pseudomonadota; class Alphaproteobacteria; order Hyphomicrobiales; family Alloboseaceae; genus Allobosea; species Allobosea sp. 05L423. The sequence goes on from NZ_JBFTOA010000002.1 coordinate 697,620, forward strand.
ACCGCGGCGATGACCGAGGTGACCGCGGCCTTCTTGAGCAGCCCCGGCAGGATCGGCGCGCCGGGCTCCGTACCTTCGACGACATCCCCTGTCTCGTGCTGGCTGCGGATGCCGAAAGGCAAAACGGCGAAGAGCGTGATCCACCAGATCACGAAGTAGAGCGCGAGGCCGCCGACGACGTTCATGCGCCCCTCCCGGCCAGAGCGATGCAGGAAAATGCCACCCGGGCCTCGGTCGGCACGCCGAAGCGCGCGGTGTGGCGTGCCGGCAGGCCGTTCGGGAAATGCTTCACATATTCGGCGTTGCAGGCGGCATAGTCGGCGGGATCGGTGATCAGCATCGTCATCTGCACGACGCGGTCGAGCCCGCTGCCGGTCTCCGCAAGAATTTCGGCGATGCGGCCGAGCGCGTTGCGGACTTCGTCCGCCGGCGTATCACCGCGATGAATGCCGCGCGCGGGATCGTGCGGCGCCGAATGGCCGGATACGAAGATCATGCCGCCGGCAACGGTCGCCGCGCTGAAGGGACGTGGCGAGCCCGGCTCGGGCTCCCCGACGAAAGCGATCTCGGACATGACGTTCAGGCCTGTTCCAGTTCGACCAGCGTGCCGAGGAAATCCTTGGGATGCAGGAAGAGCACGGGCTTGCCATGGGCGCCGATGCGCGGCTCACCCGAGCCGAGAACGCGCGCGCCCCGCGCCTTCAGCCGGTCGCGCGCAGCGAGGATGTCGTCGACCTCGTAGCAGATGTGGTGGATGCCGCCGTCGGCATTGCGCTCGAGGAACTTCGCGATCGGGGAGTCGGCGCCAAGCGGCTCCAGCAACTCGATCTTGGTGTTCGGCAATTCGACGAAGACCACGGTGACGCCGTGCTCCGGCTCAGGCTGCGGCTGCGACACCCGCGCACCCAGCGTGTCACGATAGAGCGCCGTCGCGGCCGCGAGGTCCTTCACCGCGATGGCGACATGGTTGAGGCGTCCGATCATCTTCGTCTTCTCCAGCCCGGCGGTGCTGCGCCCGTTCTACACCTCGACCACCAGCGCATGCACCAGCGGCTTCTTGCCCCACTCCTCGTTCACGGCACTGCGCACCCCGCGCTCCAGCGCGTTGCGAAGGGCTTCCGGGTCGCGGCGGCGGGCCTTGGGGATACCGTCGAGCAGCTCGCCGACGGTGTCGGCGACATATTCGTCGAAATCGGTGCCGTCGCGGGTGCGCGGCGGCAGGCCGAGCACGGCGATCTCCGGCTCGCCCGCAATACTGCCCTTCTCGTCGACCGCAACCGCAATCGAGACGATGCCCGCGAAGGAGAGCCGCCGGCGCTCCTGCAGCGTCTTCTCCAGCGCGTTCACCAGCAGCGAGCCGTCCTGATAGAGACGGCCGTGCGGGGCTTCATCGACCTTTCGGGCGCCCTCGCCCGAGATCGCCACGACGTCGCCATTGCCGGCGCGCAGCACATGCTTCACGCCGAGGCTGCGGGCGAAGCTCTCATGCTCGGCGAGATGCAGGTCCTCGCCATGGGCGGGAATCGCGATCTGCGGCTTCAGCCAGCCATAGAGCCTGGCCATCTCCTCGCGGCGGGGATGGCCGGAGACATGCACGAGATGGGTGCGGTCCGTGATGATCTCGATGTTGTCGCGCGCAAGCGCATTGAGGATGTTGCCGACCGACTTTTCGTTTCCGGGGATGGTGCGCGACGAGAAGATCACGCGGTCGCCCGGCGAGAGCGCGATCTCGGGATGGTCGTCCGCGGCAATGCGCGAGAGCGCGGCGCGCGGCTCGCCTTGGCTGCCGGTCAGCAGCGCCACGACCTTGTCGCGCGGCAGATAGCCATAGGCATCGACCGGCCGGAAGGCGGGGATACCATCGAGATAGCCACACTCGCGCGCGACGTCGATGACGCGGTCCATGGCGCGGCCGACGACCACGACCTCGCGCTCGGCAGCCATTGCGGCTTCAGCAACGGCGCGCAGCCGGGCGACGTTGGAAGCGAAGGTGGTGACTGCGACGCGACCGGGCGCCGACGCCACGAGCTCCTTGAGCTTGGCAGCAACGTCCGCCTCGCTCGGGCTGATGCCGTCGCGCATCACATTGGTCGAGTCGCAGACGATGGCCAGCACGCCCTCCTCGCCGAGCTCGCGCAGCCGCTTCTCATCAGTTGGCAGGCCGACGCGCGGCGTCGGGTCGATCTTCCAGTCGCCGGTATGGACGACGAGGCCGGCCGGGGTGCGGATGGCGAGCGCGTTCGACTCGGGAATCGAGTGGGCCACGGGGACGTATTCGATGTCGAACGGCCCGAGCGTGATGCGCCCGCCCTGCGGCACGACGTTGATCTCGACATTCGGCGCGCCCGGCTCGGAGAGCCGGCGCGTCGCGAGAAGGCCGGCGGCGAAGCGCGTGCAATAGACCGGCGCGCGGAGGCTGGGCCAGAGCGCGGCGAGCGCGCCGATATGGTCCTCATGGGCATGGGTGATGACGATGCCGAGGAGGTTCGCCCGCTCCTCGATGATGTAGCGCAGATCGGGCAGCACGATATCGACGCCCGGCGCTTCCGGGCCGGCGAAGGACAGGCCGCAATCGACCAGAATCCATTTGCGTCTCCCCTCGGGCCCGAAGCCGTAGAGAGCGGCGTTCATGCCGATCTCGCCGAGGCCGCCGAGGGGAACGAAAACGAGCTGGTCGCTGGAACGGGTCACTGGCAATCCTGAAGGCATGGCAGTCGCCAACAGCGCATCATTGCGCGCCGATGCCGACTTGCCGGGAGGTCTTTCGGGATACGCGGTGCATCCCGGACGAAGCGAAGCGGAGACCCGGGATCCATGCCGGCGCGATTCCGGCTCGCGTTCCGGCATGGATCCCGGGTCGTCCTTCGGCCGCCCGGGATGACCGCGTGGAACCGACGAATTCCTCTAGCATGGTCGCGACGCGGCAGGCCAGCATGGCCGCCCACGCATCTCAGGCCGCTCCGAAGAAGAGATCGCCCGCATCGATGACCCGCCGGCCGGCTTCCGTTTCGAGTTCGAGACGCCCTGTCGGGTCGAGACCGACAAATCGCCCCGCCAGCGGACCGTCAGGCAGGCGGATGGTGATGGCCTCGCCGAGAAAGGCGGCGCGCTCGAGCCAGGCGGCACGGATCGGCCCGAAGCCACCGGGCTGGGACCAGATGGCGAAGCGCTGGGCGAAGGCATCGCTCAGCCCCGTCAGCATCGTCTCGACATTGGCCTGCGGCGCCGCCGCCTTGAGGAAGGTCGCGGGATAGGGCGTGTCGGAGGGGCAGGAGGCGATGTTGACCCCGCAGCCGACGATGACGTTGAGCCGCCCTGCCCGGCTCTCGCCTTCGAGCAGCAGCCCCGAGGTCTTGGCGCGGTCGAGCAACAGGTCGTTCGGCCATTTCAGCTTGAGTCCCGACGCGGCCGGGCCGAGCAGTTTCGCGGCGGCATCGTGCAGGGCGAGCCCCACCACGAAGCCGAGCTGCGGCGCCAGGGCCGGCTCGCAAGGGTCGGTCAGCAGCAGGCTCGCATAGAGATTTCCGGGGGGCGAACCCCATTGCCGGCCGTGCCGCCCTCTGCCCGCATTCTGGCTGCGGGCGACGATCCAGAGCTTGCCCGGCTCGCCCTGATCGAGCGCGCGACGAGCTTCCTCCATGGTGGAGCCGACCTCGTCCCGAATGATCAGCCGGTAGCCCGCGGCGCGGGCGGCCTCACCGAGCACGCGCCCTCGGCTCAGAAGAGCGACTTCGCCGCTGCCTCTGCCGCATTGAAGAGCGGCGCCGGCAGGAGCGAAAGCACCAGCACGAAGATGGTGGAGAACAGCAGCACGGTGCGCACACCGTAATCCGCAGTCTCGAAGTCCGGCTTCGGATCGTCGAAGTACATCACCTTGACGAGGCGCAGATAATAGTAGGCACCGACGACGCTGGTGATCACGCCGACGACGGCGAGCACGTAGAGCTTGGCCTCGATCGCGGCGAGGAAGACGTACCACTTCGCCCAGAAGCCGGCGAGCGGCGGGATGCCGGCGAGCGAGAACATCATCATCGACATCGCGAACGCCATCCAGCGATTGGTACGGGACAGGCCGGCAAGCTCCGAGATGTCCTCGACCAGTTTGCCGTCACGGCGCATCATCAGCACGCAGGCGAAGGCGGCGAGCGTCGTGGCGAGATAGATCGCCATATAGGTCATCACCCCCTGCACGCCGCCGGGGGTGCCGGCGGCAAGGCCGACCAGCGCGTAACCCATATTCGCGATCGAGGAATAGGCGAGCAGGCGCTTGATATTGCGCTGGCCGATCGCGGCGAAGGCGCCGAGCGCCATCGAGGCGATCGAGATGAAGACGATGATCTGGCGCCAGTCCTGGATCGCGCCCGGGAAGGCGCCGACGAAGATGCGGACGACCATCGCCATGGCGGCCATCTTGGGGGCCGAGGCGAAGAAGGCGGCGACCGGGGTCGGAGCGCCCTCATAGACGTCCGGCGTCCACATATGGAACGGCACGGCCGAGATCTTGAAGGCGACGCCGGCGGCGATGAAGACGATGCCGAAGATCAAGCCGATGCCGGCATGCCCGCCCTGCGTCGCCGCAGCGATGCCGGAGAAGGTGACGGTGCCGGTGAAGCCGTAGACCAGCGAGGCGCCATAGAGCAGCATGCCGGAGGAGAGCGCGCCCAGCACGAAGTACTTCAGGCCCGCCTCGGTCGACTTCGCATTGTCGCGGTCGAACGCCGCGACGACATAAAGCGCCAGCGACTGCAGCTCGAGGCCGACATAGAGGCTGATGAGATCGTTGGCCGAGATCATCATCATCATGCCGATGGTGGCGAGCACGACGAGAATGGGGAATTCGAAGCGCATCGCCCCCTCGCGCCGCAGAGTGTCGGCGGAGAGAAGGATCGTGGCGCCGGCGCCGATCAGCGTCAGCACCTTCATGAAGCGGGAGAAGCCGTCGGCGATGAAGCCGTTGTTGAAGGTCAGGAGCTTGCCGCCGGCCGAGACGACCAGCACCAACGCGACCGCAAGCAGCACGAGCGCGAGGCCTTCGAGCAGGCGCGTCGCGCGCTCACCCTGGATCGCGCCGATCAGCACCATCGCGATGGCGCCGACGGCGAGGATGATTTCCGGCAGGGCCGGGCCGAGAGCGGGCAGAGCCATGACGAGACCTTACTGCACGGCCGCCACTGCCGTCTTCGCGACAGTGAGCGCAGCCTGATAGTTCTTGATGAGCGCTTCGGTCGGCGCCGCGAAGGCGTCGAGGATCGTGTGCGGCTGCACGCCGTACCAGATCGTCAGCAGGACGAGCGGGACCAAGATCGCGATCTCGCGGCCGTTCAGGTCCTTGATGTCCTTGAGCTCCGGCTTGACGAGCTCGCCGAAGACGACCCGGCGGTAGAGCCAGAGCGCATAGGCGGCCGAGAGAATGACGCCGGAGGTCGCGAAGAAGGCAACCCAGGGATTGGCGCGGAAGGCGCCGACCAGCGTCAGGAACTCGCCGACGAAACCGGCGGTGCCCGGCAGGCCGACATTGGCCATGGTGAAGACCATGAACACCACCGCATAGAGAGGCATGCGGTTCACCAGCCCGCCATAGGCAGCGATCTCGCGGGTGTGCATGCGGTCGTAGATCACGCCGACGCAGAGGAAGAGCGCGCCCGAGACGAGGCCATGGCTCATCATCTGGAACATCGCGCCCTGGATGCCCTGCGGCGTCAGGGTGAAGAGGCCCATGGTGACGAAGCCCATATGCGCCACCGAAGAGTAGGCGATCAGCTTCTTGATATCCTCCTGCATCAGCGCCACCAGCGAGGTGTAGACGATGGCGATGACGGACAGCGCGAAGACCAGCGGCGCGAAATAATGCGACGCCTCCGGGAACATCGGGATCGAGAAGCGGATGAAGCCGTAGCCGCCCATCTTCAGCAGGATCGCCGCCAGGATGACGGAACCGGCCGTCGGCGCCTCGACGTGCGCGTCGGGCAGCCAGGTATGGACCGGCCACATCGGCATCTTCACCGCGAAGGAGGCGAAGAAGGCGAGCCACAGCCATGTCTGCATGCCGGCCGGGAACTTGTGGGCGAGCAGCGCCGGAATGTCGGTCGTACCGGCGTTCCAGTACATCGCCATCACCGCCAGCAGCATCAGCACCGAGCCGAGCAGGGTGTAGAGGAAGAACTTGTAGGAGGCGTAGACGCGCCGCTTGCCACCCCAGATGCCGATGATCAGGAACATCGGGATCAGGCCGGCTTCGAAGAACAGGTAGAACAGCACGAGGTCGAGCGCCGCGAAGACGCCGATCATCAGCGTCTCCAGGATCAGGAAGGCGACCATGTACTCTGCCACCCGCTTCTCGACCGAGGTCCAGGAGGCGAGGATGCAGAACGGCATCAGGAACGCCGTCAGCACGATGAAGGGGAAGGAAAAGCCGTCGACGCCGAGCTTGAACTTGATGGCATCAGAGACCCAGCCATGGGTCTCGACCATCTGGAAGCCGGGGTTGGCCGTGTCGAAGCGGCTCCAGGCGACGCAGGCGAGCACGAAGGTCAGCACCGTCGTGATCAGCGCCGCCCAGCGAGCGTTGGAGTCGACCGAGGCCTGATCGCCACGCTGCGCCAGGATGAAGGCAGCGCCGACCAGCGGCAGGACCAGAAGACCGGTGAGGATACCGAAACCGAAGGACATCATCTCACCCGCGGGTCACAAGATACCAGGTCACCAGCCCAGCGACGCCGATCAGCATCGCGAAGGCATAGTGATAGAGATAGCCGGTCTGCAGCCGGACCACCCGGTTGGTCACATCGACCACGCGGGCCGAGATGCCGTCCGGTCCGAGGCCGTCGATGACCAGGCCATCGCCCTTCTTCCAGAGGAAGCGGCCGAGCCATTTCGCCGGGCGCACGAACAGGAAGTCGTAGAGCTCGTCGAAGTACCACTTGTTCAGCAGGAACTGGTACAGCGCAGGGTTCGCAGCGGCGAGCTTGCCCGGAATGTCCGGGCGGCGGACATACATCCAGTAGGCGAGCACGAAGCCGGTCAGCATCGCCACGAACGGTGATGCCACGACCCACTTGGGCACCTCGTGCATGGTGTGCAGGATGTGGTTGTCCTTGCCCATGAACAGCGCCGACTTCCAGAAATGCTCGAAGTCGTGACCGACGAAGTACTCCTTGAAGGCGACGCCCGCGAAGATCGCGCCGACCGAAAGCAGGGCGAGTGGCAGCAGCATCACCCAGGGGCTCTCATGCGGCGTGTGATCATGGCCGTGGCCGTGATCGTCATGCGCGTGCTCATTGTGACCGTGTGCGGCATGGTCATGGTCATCATGACCATGCGAGTCATGGCCGTGGCCCCAGCGCGGCGCGCCCTCGAAGGTCATGAAGTAAAGCCGCCAGGAATAGAAGGACGTCATGCAGGCGGCGACGACCAGCAGGATGAAGGCATAGGAGCTGGCGAAGCCACCATGCTCGACCGAGGCATAAGCGCTCTCGATGATCGCATCCTTCGAGAAGAAGCCGGCGAAGCCGAAAACCGTCCCGGGGATACCGACGCCGGTCAGCGCCAGGGTGCCGATCGTCATCGCCGCCGCGGTCAGCGGGATGTGCTTACGCAGGCCGCCCATGCGGCGCATGTCCTGCTCGTGGTGCATCGCGTGGATGACCGAGCCGGCGCCCAAGAAGAGCAGGGCCTTGAAGAAGGCGTGGGTGAAGAGGTGGAAGATGCCGGCGCCGTAATTGCCGACGCCGAGCGCGACGAACATGTAGCCGAGCTGCGAGCAGGTCGAATACGCGATGACGCGCTTGATGTCGTTCTGCACGAGGCCGACCGTCGCGGCGAAGAAGGCCGTGGTGGCGCCGATGACGACGACGACGGTGAGCGCGACGGGAGCATACTCGAAGAGCGGCGACAGGCGCGCCACCATGAAGACACCGGCAGTAACCATGGTCGCGGCATGGATGAGGGCCGAGACCGGGGTCGGGCCTTCCATCGCGTCAGGCAGCCAGGTGTGGAGCAGGAACTGGGCCGACTTGCCCATCGCGCCGACGAACAGCAGCAGGCAGGTCAGGGTCAGCGCGTTCCAGTCATAGCCAAGGAAGCGGAAGCCCTGGTTCACGAACTCGCCGGCGCGCGGGAAGATCGCGTCGAAGGCGACCGAGCCGAACAGCACGAAGACCAGGAACATGCCGAGCGAGAAGCCGAAATCGCCGACGCGGTTGACGATGAAGGCCTTCATCGCCGCGGCATTGGCCGAGGGCTTCTGGTACCAGAAGCCGATCAGCAGATAGGAGGCGAGACCGACGCCCTCCCAGCCGAAGAACATCTGGACGAGATTATCCGCCGTCACCAGCATCAGCATCGCGAAGGTGAACAGCGAGAGATAGGCGAAGAAGCGCGGCCGGTGCGGATCCTCGTGCATGTAGCCGATCGAGTACAGGTGCACGAGCGAGGACACCGTGTTGACGACGACCAGCATCACCACGGTCAGCGTGTCCACGCGGAAGGCCCAGTCGACCTGGAGGCTGCCGGAGGAGATCCAGCTCGCGACCTGGATCCGCGTCGTGGCGGAGCCGAAGCCGACCTGGACGAAGGCGACCCAGGACAGGATTGCCGAGACGATGAGCAGCGAGGTCGTGACGATCTCGGAGCCGCGCGCGCCGATCAGCCGGCCGAAGAGGCCGGCGATCAGGAAGCCGATCAGGGGGAGGAAGACGATCAGGTGATACATGGCCGTGAGGTCCAGGCGCCGGACAGCGCTCAGCCTTTCATCATGTTGATGTCTTCCACCGCGATCGTGCCGCGGTTGCGGAAGTAGACGACGAGAATGGCGAGGCCGATCGCGGCCTCAGCCGCCGCCACCGTGAGTACGAGCAGCGCGAAGACCTGTCCGACGATGTCGTTCAGGAAGCTCGAGAAGGCGACGAAGTTCAGATTGACCGAGAGCAGGATGAGCTCGACCGACATCAGGATGACGATGACGTTCTTGCGGTTGATGAAGATGCCGAGCACACCGAGCGTGAACAGGATGGCGCTGACGGCGAGATAATGGCCCAGTCCGATCGTCATCACGCCATCTCCTCGGGAACGCCGGCGCGCGAGGGCACCTGCTTGACCTCCATCGCCGCGTCCTTGGTACGGGCGTTCTGGGTCGGGACGTGCTGGCGCTTGATGCCGTGCCGCTCGCGCAGCGTCAGCACGATCGCGCCGATCATGGCGACCAGCAGCACGAGACCCGCCGCCTGGAAGTAGTAGACGTACTGGGTGTAGAGCACGCGGCCGAGCGCCTCGGTGTTGGTGACGCCGGCAGGGATCGCGGCGACCGGCGCCTTGACGATCTGCGGGTCGATGACCCAGGCGCCGACGACCAGCAGCAGCTCGACGGCGAAGATGAAGCCGATGAGCGCACCGACTGGCAGATAATTCAGGAAGCCCTGGCGGAACTCGGCGAAATCGACGTCGAGCATCATCACCACGAAGAGGAAGAGCACCGCGACCGCGCCGACATAGACGACGACCAGCAGCATCGCGAGGAACTCGGCACCCAGCAGCATGAACAGCCCGGCCGCATTGACGAAGGCCAGGATCAGGAACAGCACCGAATGCACGGGATTGCGTGAGGTCACCACCATGAAGGCGGATGCCACGGTCACCCCTGCGAAAAGATAGAAGAAAGCCGCTGCGGCATTCATCTCGGCCAGCCCTTCCCGCCCCTTTTCGGCGCGGTCCTCGTTTGGTTCGTGCTCCGGGACTCGGGATCCCGGTGCAATTTGGAGCGTCTATAATCAGGCCCGCCGGACGCGACAACCGCGCGGCGGGTCTGGTCTCATTCCAAGGGCGTCAATCTCGGGCGAAGCGAAGCTCAGACCCAAGAATCTCCTGCAAGAGATGCTCGGGGCAAGCCCGAGCATGACGGCCAGTTCATCATCGATACGGCGCATCCATCGCAATATTGCGCGCGATCTCGCGTTCCCAGCGCGCGCCGTTCGCGAGCAGCTTGTCCTTGTCGTAGAACAGCTCCTCGCGCGTTTCGGTCGCGAACTCGAAATTCGGCCCCTCGACGATGGCATCGACCGGGCAGGCTTCCTGGCAGAAGCCGCAATAGATGCACTTCGTCATGTCGATGTCATAACGGGTGGTGCGGCGCGTGCCGTCGTTGCGGCGCGGACCGGCCTCGATGGTGATGGCCTGCGCCGGGCAGATCGCCTCGCAGAGCTTGCAGGCGATGCAGCGCTCCTCGCCGTTCGGATAGCGGCGCAGCGCGTGCTCGCCGCGGAAGCGCGGCGAGAGCTGGCCCTTCTCGAACGGGTAGTTCAACGTCGCCTTCGGCTTGAAGAAGTAGCGCATCGACAGGCCGATCGCCCCGACGAACTCCTTCAGCAGCAGGCCCCTTGCGGCTTGCGCGAGTGACATCGCCTTCGTCCTTCCATCCTCAGCCGAACAGCGTCCGGCCGATCACGAAACCCAGGATCGGCATGAAGCCGATCGTCATTGCCATCAGCGCCCGCCGCAGGATGCGGATGCGGCGCTCATAATCCATCTTTTCGGCCTCTGTCGTCGAGTGATCCGTGCGCCTCAGCGCCCCGATCACCACGGCCGAGATCAGCCGGTATTCCAGCAGGCCCAGCCCGAAGCCGATCAGGGCGCCGAGGAAACCCGCCATGTTCATGCCGCCAGCAGCCCAAGCCACTGAACAGCCTTGTATCCGCCGAAGCCACCGACAACCGCGGCGGCCACCGCCCGTCCGAGCGCCACGTCAAGCGCATCGAAGATTCGGCTTCGCCGCGCCCACCAGCACGCCGAGCCGTACAGAACCAGTGCTGCGATCATACCGAATGCAATTCCGGAGATCGCAGCCAAACTCACCCGCCGACCGGACCCCAGCCCGTCAACTGCAGCACCAGCGCCACGATCACCACGCTGGCGATCGAGAGCGGCAGGAAGACCTTCCAGCCCAGACGCATCAACTGGTCGTAGCGGTAGCGCGGCACGAAGGCCTTCACCAGCGCGAACATGAAGAACACGAGGCAGACCTTGAGCGCGAACCAGAACACGCCGGGCAGCCAGGTGAAGGGCGGCAGCGCGACCGGCGGGGCCCAGCCGCCGAGGAACAGGATCGTCGTCAGCGAGCACATGGTCATGATCGCCACGTATTCGCCGAGCATGAACAGCAGGTACGGCGTCGAGGAATACTCGACCATGAAGCCCGCCACGAGCTCAGATTCCGCCTCGGCCAGGTCGAAGGGCGGCCGGTTCGTCTCGGCCAGCGCCGAGATGAAGAAGACCACGAACATCGGGAAGAGCGGCAGGAAGTACCAGTTCAGGATGCTGAGCCAGGGCACGCCGAGCGCATGGGCCAGGCCACGGTTCTGCTGGGCTTCGACGATAGCCGAGAGGTTGAGCGAACCGACGCAGAGCAGCACGGTGATGATGACGAAGCCGATCGAGACCTCGTAGGACACCATCTGCGCCGCCGAGCGCAGCGCGCTCATGAACGGGTACTTCGAGTTCGAGGCCCAGCCGGCCATGATGATGCCGTAGACGCCGAGCGAGGAGATCGCGAGGATGTAGAGCACGCCGACATTGATGTCGGCGATCGCCCAGCCTTCCGCCACCGGGATCACCGCCCAGGCGCCGAGCGCCAGCAGGCAGGAGATGAAGGGCGCGAGCAGGAAGATGCCCTTGTTGGCGCCGGCCGGGATGATCGGCTCCTTGAGCGCGAACTTGATCAGGTCCGCGAAGCTCTGGAACAGCCCCCAGGGACCGACGACGTTCGGGCCACGGCGCAGCTGCACCGCCGCCCAGACCTTGCGGTCGGCGAGCAGTATATAGGCGATGAAGACCAGCAGGCAGACCAGCAGCAGCAGGCTCTTGCCGAGGATGATCGCGATATCGAGGACGAGGTCCCAGTTCATGGCCGGTTACTCCGCCGCCTGCTGGTGCCGGCCCGAGGCCAGCGCCGAGCATTCCGCCATCACGGCAGAGGCACGCGCGATCGGGTTGGTCTGGTAGAAGTCACTGACGGCCGGGGCGAAGCCCGCCTTGTCGGTCTTGCCGCCAAGGCCGGCGAGCTTGCCGATCTCCGCTGCGTCGTTGACGGGCAGACCGTCGAGCGCCGCGAAATGCGGGTGCGCCCCGTAGAGCGCCTTGCGCAGGCCGGACAGGGAGTCGAAGGGCAGCGTCTTGCCGAGATGGCCCGAAAGCGCACGCAGGATCGCCCAGTCCTCGCGGGCATCGCCCGGCGGGAAGGTAGCGCGATCCGCCATCTGCACGCGGCCTTCGGTGTTCACATAGGTGCCGGACTTCTCGGTATAGGCCGCACCCGGCAGGATGACGTCGGCGCGATGAGCGCCCTTGTCGCCATGCGTGCCCTGGTAGACGACGAAAGCGCCTTCCGGCACCTCGATCTCGTCGGCACCGAGCAGGAAGAGCACGTCGAGCGCACCCGGCTGGACCATGGCGGCGGCATCCAGACCGCCCGATCCATGAGCGTTTTCTTGCGGCACGAAGCCGAGATCGAGCGCACCGGCGCGGGCGGCGGCGGTGTGGATCACGCCGAAGCCGTTCCAGCCTTCGGCAATCGCGCCCAGCGACTGCGCCGCCTTGGCGGCGAGCGAGAGCACGGCCTCGCCGTCGGCGCGGGCAAGAGCCCCCTGCCCGATCAGCACCATCGGCTTGCCGCCGGCGGATGCGGCGGACTTGACGATATCGGCCAGCGTCTCCGGGCCGGCGCCGAGATAGTCGTAGGAATAGGTCAGGTCGGCCTTCTCGCCGATGACGCCGATCTTGAAGTCACCGCGCAGCCAGCGCTTGCGGATGCGGGCATTCAGGATCGGGGCCTCGCGGCGCGGGTTCGAGCCGATGATCAGCAGCGAGGTCGCGTCCTCGATGCCGGCGATGCCGGCGTTGAGGAGGTAGGAGGCGCGGCCGAACTTCGGATGCAGCTTCGTGCCGTCCTGGCGCGCGTCGAGATTGGCTGATCCGAGCGAGGCGATCAGCGCCTTCAGCGCGAACATCTCCTCGACCGCGGCCAGATCGCCAGCGATGGCGCCGATCTTCTCAGGCGCGGCAGCCTTCACCTTGGCGGCGATGGCGGCGAAGGCCTCGTTCCAGCTCGCCGGGCGCAGCCGGCCGTTCTCGCGGATATAAGGCCGGTCGAGGCGCTGGGTCTTGAGACCGTCGGCGACGTGCCGGGTCTTGTCGGAAATCCACTCCTCATTCACCGCCTCGTTGAGGCGGGGCAGGATGCGCATGACTTCCTTGCCGCGCGAGTCGACGCGGATGGCCGAGCCCACCGCGTCCATCACGTCGATGCTCTCGGTCTTGGAGAGCTCCCAGGGGCGGGCCTTGTTCTGGTAGGGCTTCGAGGTCAACGCGCCGACGGGGCAGAGATCGACGATATTGCTCTGCAGCTCCGAGCTCATCGCGTGCTCGAGATAGGTCGTGATCTCCATGTCCTCGCCGCGGCCGATGGCGCCGAGGTCGGAGGCACCGGCGACCTCGGTGGTGAAGCGGACGCAGCGCGTGCACTGGATGCAGCGCGTCATCGTCGTCTTGACCAGCGGCCCGATATACTTGTCCTCGACGGCGCGCTTGTTCTCGGCATAGCGCGACGTGTCCGCGCCATAAGCCATCGCCTGGTCCTGCAGGTCGCATTCGCCACCCTGGTCGCAGATCGGGCAGTCGAGCGGATGGTTGATGAGCAGGAACTCCATCACCCCTTCGCGCGCCTTCTTGACCATCGGCGACTTGGTCGAGACGACCGGCGGCTCGCCGTTCGGGCCAGGGCGCAGGTCGCGCACGCCGATGGCGCAGGAGGCCTGCGGCTTCGGCGGGCCACCCTTCACCTCGACGAGGCACATGCGGCAGTTGCCGGCGATCGAGAGCCGCTCGTGGAAGCAGAAGCGCGGCACCTCGACGCCCGCCGCCTCGCAGGCCTGGAGGACCGTGTATTCGGCGGGTACGTCGACCTCGATGCCGTCGATGAGGAGTTTCGTCATGGTCTCACTCCGCCGCCATCAGACGCACAGGCTCGCTGTGCGGGTTGGCGGCATAGTCGTCGATGCGCTGCTCGATCTCGTGCCGGAAATGCGCGATCAGGCCCTGGATCGGCCAGGCCGCGGCGTCGCCGAGCGCGCAGATGGTGTGGCCCTCGATCTGCTTGGTGACGTCGAGCAGCATGTCGATCTCGCGCTTCTGGGCGCGGCCTTCGGCCATGCGCTCCATGACGCGCCACATCCACCCCGTGCCCTCGCGGCAGGGCGTGCACTGGCCGCAGCTCTCATGCTTGTAGAAATGGCTGATGCGGGCAATGGCGCGGACGATGTCGGTCGACTTGTCCATGACGATCACCGCCGCCGTGCCGAGGCCGGAGCGCAGCTTCGAGAGCGAGTCGAAATCCATCGGCGTGTCGATGATCTGCTCGGCCGGAACCATGCGCACCGAGGAGCCGCCGGGGATGACCGCCTTCAGATTGTCCCAGCCGCCGCGAATGCCACCGCAATGCTTGTCGATCAGCTCGCGGAAGGGGATGCCCATCGCCTCTTCGACGTTGCAGGGCTTGTTCACATGGCCCGAGACGCAGAAGAGCTTGGTGCCGACATTGTTCGGGGTGCCGATCGAGGAGAACCAGCTCGCGCCGCGGCGCAGGATGGTCGGCGCGACCGCGATCGACTCGACGTTGTTCACCGTCGTCGGGCAGCCGTAGAGGCCCATATTGGCGGGGAATGGCGGCTTCAGCCGCGGCATGCCCTTCTTGCCCTCGAGGCTCTCCAGCAGCGCCGTCTCTTCGCCGCAGATATAGGCGCCGGCGCCGTGATGCACATAGAGGTCAAAGGGATAGCCGTGGACGTTGTCCTTGCCGATGAGCTTGGCCTCATAGGCCTCGTCGACAGCGCGCTGCAGCGCTTCGCGCTCACGGACATATTCGCCGCGGATGTAGATATAGGCCGCATGCGCGCCCATGGCGAAGGAGGCGATCAGGCAGCCCTCGACCAGCGTATGCGGGTCGTTGCGCATGATCTCGCGGTCCTTGCAGGTGCCGGGCTCCGACTCGTCGGCGTTGACGACGAGGTAATGCGGACGCCCGTCGCTCTGCTTGGGCATGAACGACCATTTCAGCCCGGTCGGGAAGCCGGCACCGCCGCGCCCGCGCAGGCCGGACTTCTTCATCTCGTCGATGATCCAGTCCCGGCCCTGCTCCAGCAGGAACTTGGTGCCATCCCAGGCGCCACGCTGGATCGCACCCTTCAGGGTACGGTCATGCAGGCCGTAGAGATTGGTGAAGATGCGGTCGCGATCTGCGAGCATGATCTGATCCTCACTCCGCCGGCTTGTCGCCGCTCTTGGCGGTCTTGGCACGCGAGCGGGTCGTCTTCGGCTTGCCGTCGGCGGACGGCGTGTCCTGGGCGGCGCTGCTCGGCTGGGCGGGCTCCGAAGGCTTTGGGCGGCCAGCGGCGGCGGTCTCGCTTGCAGGCTTGCTGGCGACGGCGGCCGGCGTGGCTTCGGCCTTCTTGGCGTCGGCTTCGGCAGTCTTCTTCGCTTCCGCCTCGGCTGCAGCCTTGGCGGCTGCGGCTTCGGCCGTGGCTTTGCGCTGCTCGGCGATGCGCTTCTGCCAGTCGCCGGCGCCGATCATCGAGCCGTCATAGAGGGCCTTGTCGGTCAGGGTCTGCGGACCGCCTTCGGGCTCGGAGCCGGTGCGGCCGTTCTGCGGGCCGGGCTGGGTCGGCCGGCCGTTGCGCAGGTCGTCGAGAAGCTGGCGGAAATTGGCCGGCGTCAGATCCTCGTAGTAATCGACGTTGATCTGCGCCATCGGCGCATTGCAGCAGGCGCCGAGACACTCGACTTCCAGCCACGACAACTTGCCGTCGGCGGTGACGGTCGATTGCGGGCCGATGACGTCTTCGCAGACCTTCTTCAGCGCTTCCGCGCCGCGCAGCGCGCAGGGCGTCGTGCCGCAGAGCTGGACGAAATACTCGCCCACCGGCTGCAGGTTGAACATGGTGTAGAAGGTCGCGACCTCCAGCACGCGCATCGGCGCCATGCCGAGGCGCCGGGCGACGGTCTCGATCACGGCGCGCGAGACCCAGCCCTCCTGCTCCTGCGCCTTCCACAGCAGCGGGATGACGGCCGAGGCCTGGCGGCCCGCCGGGTACTTGGCGATCTGCTGGTCGATCCAGTTCTCGTTCGCCGGGGTGAAGGCGAAGGAGGCCGGTTGGACAGGATCAGGTGCGAGACGACGGACGGACATTCGGCTTTCTCAACCCTGGCAATAGCTTCGATAGTGGGCGGCAGCGCGCGGCAGAGCCGGCGCACAACGCCCATAATTCGGATCCTGGCCGCCGCAACTGCAGCTGAAGACCGGATCCGTACAACGGCGGACATAAATCCAAGAGCACCAGCTCACATAGCCTGGCTGATCCTTGGCAACATAGCGAAACCCGGCCTTCTCGAGCTGCTGATAGGTCGGACGGCCCTGCGCCGACGCGCCGCAAGCGGCGATCGCGCACCCGACCAGACCGATCAAGACAGCGGCCAATCTCACCGATCGACCTCCCCAAACACGATGTCCAGCGAACCGAGAATCGCGGAGACGTCGGCGAGCATGTGCTTGCGGCACATGAAATCCATGGCCTGGAGATGGGCGAAGCCCGGGGCCTTGATCTTGCAGCGATAGGGCTTGTTGGTGCCGTCCGAGACCAGATAGACGCCGAACTCGCCCTTCGGCGCCTCGACGGCGGCATAGACCTCGCCGGCCGGCACCTTGTAGCCCTCGGTGTAGAGCTTGAAGTGGTGGATCAGCGCTTCCATCGAGCGCTTCATCTCGCCACGCTTGGGCGGCACCATCTTGCCGTCGAGCGAGGAGACCGGGCCGCCGCCATCGGCCGCCAGCAGCTTGTCGCAGCACTGCTTCATGATGCGCACCGACTGGCGCATCTCTTCCATGCGGATGTGGTAGCGGTCGAAGCAGTCACCGTTCTTGCCGACGGGGACGTCGAATTCCATCTCCTCGTAGCATTCGTAGGGCTGCGACTTGCGCAGGTCCCAGGGCGCGCCGGAGCCGCGCACCATCACTCCCGAGAAGCCCCATTTCCAGCAGGTCTCGAGGTCGACCACGCCGATATCGACGTTGCGCTGCTTGAAGATGCGGTTGTCGCTGAGCAGCCCTTCGAGGTCGTCGCAGACCTTGAGGAACGGATCGCACCACTCGGCGATGTCGTGGATCAGCGAGACCGGCAAGTCCTGATGCACGCCGCCGGGGCGGACATAGGCCGCATGCATGCGCGCGCCGCAGGCCCGCTCGTAGAAGATCATCAGCTTCTCGCGCTCCTCGAAGCCCCAGAGCGGGGGCGTGAGGGCGCCCACGTCCATCGCCTGCGTGGTGACGTTGAGCAGATGCGAGAGGATGCGGCCGATCTCGGAATAGAGCACGCGGATGAGCTGGCCGCGGCGCGGCACGGTCACGCCGACGAGACGCTCGACCGCCAGCGCAAAGGCATGCTCCTGGTTCATCGGCGCGACATAGTCGAGCCGGTCGAAATAGGGCACGGCCTGGAGATAGGTCTTGGCCTCGATCAGCTTTTCCGTGCCGCGGTGCAGCAGGCCGATATGCGGATCGACGCGCTCGACGACCTCGCCGTCAAGCTCCAGCACGAGGCGCAGCACGCCGTGCGCCGCCGGATGCTGCGGGCCGAAATTGATCGAGAAGTTACGGATGTTGTGCTCGGTCATTGCCGGCCTTCCTGCTGCGCCTGGAAGCGCGCCATCACTTCTGCGCCCGTCAGCCGCGGGCGCTCGCCGGCGAAGTCGTAGAGCGCCGGCTTCTCATCGATGAAGATCTCTTCGAGGAACTTGAACGAGCTGGTGTCGTCAAAGCTCTGGAAAGCCACGGCAACATGGTCCCCGCCCTCGCGCAGCCGCCAGAACAGGCTCGAACCGCAATTGCGACAGAACTGGCGCATGCCCCAGTCGGAGGAGACATAGCTGCCGAGCTGGCTCCCGTCCTCGATCGTGACCTCGCCGCAGGGCACGGCCATGAAGACCCCGCCGCTCCAGCGCCGGCACATGCCGCAATGGCAGACGTCCATCTCGTGCTTCGTCGGCACGGCGCTGAACCGCACCGCGCCGCACAGGCAGCCGCCGGACAGTTTTTGCGCCGCAGCCGCCATCACGCCCCCTTCGCCTTCTCGTCACCCGGCAGCACGTAGTCCGTGCCTTCCCACGGCGAGAGGAAATCGAAGTTGCGGAATTCCTGGTTGAGCTTCACCGGCTCGTAGACGACGCGCTTCTGTTCGTCGTCGTAGCGGACCTCGACGAAGCCGGTCAGCGGGAAGTCCTTGCGCAGCGGGTAACCCTCGAAGCCGTAGTCGGTGAGGATGCGGCGCAGGTCCGGATGGCCGGAGAAGAGGATGCCGTAGAAGTCGTAGGCCTCGCGCTCGAACCAGTTCGCCGCGGGGAAGACATCGATCACGGAGGGAACCGGCGTCGCCTCGTCGGTCTGGACCTTCACGCGGATACGCCGGTTATGGTGCGGCGCCAGCATATGATAGACGACGTCGAAGCGCTTCTCGCGGCCCGGATAGTCCGCGCCGGCGATATCGGTGAAATTGACGAAGCGGAAGCGCGGATCGCTGTAGAGCACCCGCAGCACCTCGACGATCGAAGCCGCCTCGGCATGAACTGTCAGCTCATCGAAGGCGACGACCGCGTCCGTCACCGCGCCGGGCAGCGCGGCCTTGATCTCTTCGCCGAGTTTTACGAGCGCTTCGCTCATCGTCTCACCCTATCGCCTGCAGCATCGACCGACGGAGCGCTCAGCGCTCGATCGTGCCGGTGCGGCGGATCTTCTTCTGCAGCAGCAGCACGCCGTAAAGCAGCGCCTCGGCCGTCGGCGGGCAGCCCGGGACATAGATGTCGATCGGGACGATGCGGTCGCAGCCGCGCACCACCGAGTAGCTGTAGTGGTAGTAGCCGCCGCCATTGGCGCAGGAACCCATCGAGATGACGTAGCGCGGCTCCGGCATCTGGTCGTAGACCTTGCGCAGCGCCGGGGCCATCTTGTTGGTCAGGGTGCCCGCCACGATCATCACGTCCGATTGGCGCGGTGAGGCGCGCGGCGCGAAGCCGAAGCGCTCGACGTCGTAGCGCGGCATCGAGAGCTGCATCATCTCGACGGCGCAGCAGGCCAGGCCGAACGTCATCCACATCAGCGAGCCCGTGCGGGCCCAGTTGATCAGATCGTCGGTGGCGGTGACGAGAAAGCCCTTGTCGGCGAGCTCGTTGTTGATCTCGACGAAGAACGGATCACGCGTGCCGACCGGCTTCCCGTCCGGGCCGAGAAGCCCCCGCGGTGCCTGCGCGACGAGCGGGTCGCCGCGATCGATCGCTGTGATTGCCATAACCTAACCCTCGTGAACCTTTGCCTGCCAGATAGGAAGCGGAACTCCGCCCCGCGATCCGACAGTCAGTCCCACTCCAGCGCGCCCTTGCGCCACTCGTAGACGAACCCCACGGTCAGCACGCCGAGGAAGATCATCATCGACCAGAAGCCATACCAGCCGAGACTGCCGAAGGCGACGGCCCAGGGGAACAGGAACGCGACTTCGAGATCGAAGATGATGAAGAGAATCGCGACCAGATAGAACCGGACATCGAACTTCATGCGGGCGTCGTCGAAGGCGTTGAAGCCGCATTCGTAGGCCGAGAGCTTTTCCGCATCCGGCTTCGAATAGGCGATCGCGAAGGGGGCGATCAGCAGGGCCAGGCCGATGACCGCCGAGACACCGATGAACAGCACCAGCGGCAGGTAGTCGCTCAGGATCGATGACACCGGAAGAGCTTGCATGGTCGAACTCACTTCAGACGGCCGCGGGGCGGCTCGCTGTCCCAGTCGCTTAGACCCTCGATTAGAATGAAGCAAGACTCCGCCGCGCCGCACAATCGCGCGAGCGGGTTGAATGCAGCGCAGGATGGGGCAGAATTCGTCTGCGTCCGCACACCCTCTCCGCCGTTCTGGGCGGAATTCCGTCGGAAACGCGTATTTTCAGCTGCAGGGACGGGCAGAAATCCGTTCACCGTGCCGAATCGTTCCCGGCCGGCAAGCCTGCCACGCCCGAAAGGCCTTCGATGTCTAAGCCGTTTCAGCCCGCCTTCGCGCCGAATCCGGCAATGGTTCCCGCGGCGCGATGAAGCCCGCCTGCCTGCGCGCCGCGGTCGTCCCGGCGCTTGCCCTTCTGCTTTCCACAACATCGGCCATGGCCCAGGAGGGCGAGCGCGTCCGCGCGCCCTTGCCGCCGCAGCGGCCGTTCGATCTCGATCTGGAGGGCACGCCGAAACTGCCGGACATCATCGTGCCGCGGGCCGCTTCCACGACAGCGCCGTCACCCCGCAGCGCCGCTCAGGACACGCCTCCTGCAGCGCCGGGGCCCGAAACACCTGAGAGCACTCCCGCCTCCGTAACCCCGCCCGCCGAAAGTACTCCGCCCGCCCCCGGCGAGCCGGACGACGATGAAGGCGTGGAATGGCCGAAGCTGACGCCGGGCCAGAAGGCCGGCGCCGAGCCCGACTTCGACCCGAACGAGAAGCCCGAGCGGCCGGGAATCTCGACCGATCCCGGCACCTCGATCACCTGCCTGCCCGACCAACTGAAGCAGACCCTCGGCAAGATCGTGGATCGCTATGGCGCGGTGAAGGTGACTTCGACCTGGCGGCCGCCCTGGCGCGCGCGGCGCGGCTCCTATCACAAGGGCTGCCAGGCCATGGACTTCCGCGTCCCGGGCGTGCGCCCGCGCGTCGTCCTCGAATGGGTGCGCAGCCTGCCGGAGGTCGGCGGGCACCATGTCTACTGGAACGGGCTGATCCACATCGACACGGGACCGCGCCGACCCTGGTAGGGAGCGGCGCTCCCGCCATCTTCCCTGTTTGAGCGGCCGCGAACGCGGCCGCTCATTCCTTTCAACCGGGATCAGGGCCCTTCGGCTGCCTCCGAATGGCCCGGCGCATCCAGCCGCAGCGTGACCCGCTTGACCGAAACATCATCGGGGTCGAGCGCAATCTCGAAACCGAGGCTGTGACAGAGAGCGAGCATCGGCCCGTTCTCCGCCAGCACCTGGCTATGCACGCGGCGGATGCCCTCGGCCCTGGCCCAGTCGATCATCAGCATCATCAATGCGCGGCCAAGCCCCATGCCTTTCAGGTCCGAACGCAGCAGGATCGCGTATTCGGCCTCGACATGTCCGGGGTCGGCATGGAGCCGGACCGCTCCGGCAGCGTCGCCGCTGCCGTCCTCTGTGGCGATGAAAGCCATCTCACGCGCGTAGTCGAGCTGGGTCAGGCGCGCGAGGAAGCTGTGGCTGAAGGATTTGAGCGGCGCGAAGAAGCGCAGCCTCAAATCCTCCGGCGTCACCCTGTTCAGCATCGCGCCGATCAGGAGTTCGTCTTCCGGCTTGATCGGGCGGACCGAAAAGCTCCGCTCGCCCAGCTCCAGCCGCCTCGTCCACGCAGCCGGATAGGGGCGGATCGCCGGGCGCCGGCGGCGCGTGGGGTCGGGTTCCAGCGCGATGCGGGCATCGACCGTGACGGCGCCGTTCGCATCGGCCAGGATCGGATTGAGATCGAGTTCGCGGATCTGCGGCAGCTCGGACGCCATCTTCCCCAATGCGACCAGCACCATGGCGATCGCGCGCCGGTCGGCCGCCGGGACATCGCGATAGGCCGCCAGGATACGCGAGACGCGGGTTCGCGAGATCAGGCTCTCGGCCGAAGCGAGATCGAGCGGTGGCAGCGCGACATGCGTATCGGCGATGAGCTCCGCCGCGGTTCCACCCCGGCCGAAAACGATCACGGGACCGAAGCAGGGATCAGTGGCGAATCCGGCGATCAGCTCCCGTGCCTTGGCGCGGTGCGCCATCGGCTGCACCATGAAGCCGGTCAAGCGTGCCTGCGGCCGCTGCCGGCGAAGGCGCTCCGCCATCTGCTCCGCGGCCGCGCGCACCGCGCCTTCGTTGCCAAGGTCGAGTTCGACGCCGCCGACATCCGATTTATGCGGAACGTCGGGGGAGACGATCTTGAGCGCGACAGTTCGTCCTGCCTCGAACTGCGCCCTGGCTGCCGCAACCGCCGCCTCGGCATCGGGGGCGATGACGAGATCGAGCGTCGGGATCCGGAACAAGGCGAGCAAACGCGTCACCTCATCCGGCTCGAGCCAGCTGCGTCCTTCTCCGAGCGCCCGCTCGATGATTGTCTCGGCGGCGGCGACGTCGGGCGGGTCGTCGTCATCGACCGATGGCGGCGTTGCCATCAGCTCCTTGATCAGCCCGGCATGACGGGTGAGGTGCTGGAACCCTACGACCGCCTCTTGCTCCGTAGCGAAAGAGGGAATCCCGGCGGCGGCGAAGATCGCCGCTGCGCTCTCTCCCGCTCCGATCCAGGCAGCGAGCACGGGCTTGGCCCGCGCGTCCCGGCGGGCACGAACGACCGCCCGGGCGCAATCCAGCGGATCAGCTGGCGCGACCGGCGCGTTGAGCGCCAGCACCGCGTCGACCGTTTCCTCCGCCAGCAAGCGCGAGACCGCTTCATAATAGTCCTGCGGGCTACGGACGATCTCAGGCTCCCGGCGCGGCGGCTGGGAGCCTGCCGCCTGCCGCAACCTGCCAGCGGCCAGCGCGGCGAGCCCCTCCCCGTTGCTGACGATGGCAAGCCGGCCGGCATCGGCCGACCGGGCCCGGCCGAGCGTCTCCGCGGCGGCGAAGAGTTCGTCGAGATCGTTCACGCGCAGCAGCCCGGCGCGATGAAAGGCTGCGTCATGCGCGGCATCGCTGGTCACGATCAGCCCGGCGTGGGTCAAGGCCGAGGAGGTGCCATCGGGGCGCGGTGGCTTCAGAACCAGCACGGGCTTGATCCGCGCGGCAGCGCGTGCCGAGGACAGGAAACGCGCGGCATCCGTGACCTCGTCGATAGCCAGCAGAATGGTGCGTGTGTGCGGATCGGCGGCAAAATGATCGAGGCAATCGGCGATATCGACATCCGCCCCCTCGCCTACGACCACGGCTCCTGACAGGCCGATCTCGCGACGCCCCGCCCAGGACAGGATGCCGGCGGCCACCGAGTTGGACTGCGCGGCCAGCGCCAGCGTGCCGGCGGAAAGATGCGTAGGCACTGCGGTCGCATTGAGGCCTAGGCGGGGAGCCGCGATCCCGAGGGACGACGGCCCGACCAATCTCACCCCCGCGGCACGGGCGGCCGCGCACAGCCGGTCGCGATCGGCGGCGTCCCCGTCCGGCACCAGCAGACCGGCGCAGCCGCGCTCCCCTGCCGCGGCCAGCGCCCGTTCCGCAGCCGCGCTGGAGGCGATGACGAGATCGGAAGGCGGCATGGACGGCAGGTCGTCCTCCCCGGAGAGCACGACCAGCTTGCCCCGATAAGCGCCCGCCTGGATTTGCCTTGCCAGCTCATCCGGTTCGGCAGCGCCGGCAATCACGGTGATTGTGGCAGGCTCGAGCAGGCGCTTGATCAGGGCGAGCGTCATCGGTCGGCCATGTCCGTTTGCAGCGGTGCGATCAGAAACGATCCTGGCCGCTCCGGCCAGGTGTCATCGACAGCTTTCACATACGATCGCGCACATCCCGTGACGAGCCTCTCGAACGAGCTGGCACGTCACAGTTCTCCCATGTCCGCGACCAAGACGCGACGACCTTCCGTTCCCATCATCCGAGAAATGCATCGACCTCGGCGCCGAATTGCTCGGCCTGCTCGATATTCGAGATATGGGCCGCGTCCAGCAGGCACTTGCGGGCGCCGGGTATCGCCACTCGGATAGCCTCGCCATCGGCCGGTGTCGTGGCCGGGTCCTTCGATCCGACGATCACGAGAACCGGATTCCGGATCGACTTGATCGACTCCCGCTGGTCCATGTCGCGGATCGCCATGCACGACCCTTGATAGCCGATGACGGGCGTCCCCAGAATCATGGCCCGCATCCTCTCCATGGTCTCGGGAGCCGCAGCGCGGAAGGATTCCGGGAACCAGCGCGCGATCGTCGCCTCGACGAGCGCTTCCATGCCGCCACTTTCGGCTGCCGCGACGCGGCCGTTCCAGAGATCGGCCGGCCCCATATAGGCGGCGGTATTGGCCAGGACCGCCCGCTCGATTCGGTCCGGCGCATGGGTCAGCAGCCACATGCCGACCATGCCACCCATCGAGAGCCCGCAAAAATGTGCGCGTGCGACGCCGAGTGCATCGAGCACGTCGAGCGCGTCCCGCCCCAGTTGCTGCATCGTGTAGGGAGCCGGCGAAACGATGCTGCGGCCATGGCCGCGCTGATCGTAGCGGATCACGCGGAAGCGCTTCGACCAGAGCGGAATCTGGTCGTCCCACATGGACATGTCCGAACTGAGCGAATTCGAGAGCAACAGCGCAGGCGCCGTATCGCTGCCGTCGATGCGCACTTCGAATTCCTCATGGCCGATCTTGATCCGCATCGCCGTCGCTCCGTCCGTTTCGGTCTCTTTGTGTGCTGGGGATATCATTGTGCGCAACAACAGAAAAAAGAAACATGCATGCTTGTCTGTTTGTTTCACGCCGACTAAGGTCCCCGGATGCCGCCATCAGCCGAGAAGCAGCGCCGGACTCAGGAGGAACGCTCGACGGAAACGCGGGCGCGGCTCGTCGAGGCGACGCTCGACCTCCTGGTCGAACGCGGCTACGCGCTTGCGACGACAGCAGATATTGCGGCCCGCGCAGGCGTCACCCGTGGCGCGCTGAACCACCATTTTTCCGGCAAGGACGATCTGATCGTCCAGTCCGTGAGCCATCTGCTCCGGAGCTGGATCGACGAGATCCGCGAGGTCGCCGAACTCGTCAAAGCCGGAAGCCTGTCCCTCTCCGAATTCGTCGATCGGATGTGGGAATTGTTCTCCGGCAAGCTGTTCCTGGTCACGCTCGAGCATGTGACGGCCGCGCGCCACAATCCCTACCTACGCGAACAGCTGGTTTCGGTGACGCGCGAATTCCATGCGGCGCTCGACGGCACCTGGCAGGATTTCTTCGACGGAACCGGCCTGCAGAAGCCTGAGGTCGAGGCCGCCTTCAACGCCACGCTCTGCCTGATGCGCGGCATGAGCCTGCAGACCATCCTGCGCGACGACCCCGCCTATTACGCGCGCCTTCTCGGCTTCTGGAAGACGGTCCTGGCCGAGCACTCGCAGAGCAGCCGCGCAAGCGAAGGCGCCATTTCCGTTCTGACATAGCAAGGCAGACTCCAGTGACACAGGCGATCATCTTCGAGAATGCAAGGCTGCTCGACGGGTCCAGCCCGGAAGGCGAGCATGACCGCTTCGTGCGCATCGAAGGCGGGCTGATCCGCGAGGTCTCGGACCGTCCCATCGCCGACGGCGGCGCGCGGCGCATCGATCTCAAGGGCCGGACCCTGATGCCCGGCCTGATCGACTGCCATGTCCATGTGATCGCCAATTCCGCGAATTTCGGCCAGAACGCGCTCCTCCCGGATGCGCTCGTCGCCTTGCAGGCCGTAAAGCTGATGGGCGAGATGCTCCATCGCGGCTTCACCATGGTCCGCGACGTTGGCGGCGCGACCTATGCCCTCGTCGAGGCGCAGGAGCAGGGCCTCTATGTCGGCCCGCGCCTCGTCATCTGCGGCAAGGCCCTGTCGCAGACCGGCGGACACGCCGATTTCCGCGGCCGCTACGACAACCGCGAGCCCGACTACCAGACCCATCAGCTCGGCTCGCTCGGGCGCATCTGCGACGGCGTCGACGCCTGCCGCGCGGCCGCGCGCGACGAGATCCGCCAGGGCGCGCAGTTCGTGAAGATCATGGCCAATGGCGGCATCGCCTCGCCGACCGATCCGATCGCCTTCCTCGGCTTCAGCGATGCCGAGATCGCCGCGATCGTCGAGGAAGCCCACAACGCGCAGACCTATGTCGCCGCGCATCTCTATACCGACGAGGGCATCGCGCGGGCCGTGAAGCTCGGCGTCCGTTCGATCGAGCACGCCAACCTCGTCCAGGCCGCGACCGCGCGCCTCATGCATGAGCGCGGCGCGATCGCTTGCCCGACGCTCGTCACCTATGAGGCGCTGAACAACGAAGGCGCCTCCTACGGCCTTCCCCCCTCCTCCGTCGCCAAGATCGACGACGTCCGCCTGCGTGGACTGGAATCACTCGAGATCATGCGCGAGGCCGGCGTGACGATGGCCTACGGAACGGACCTGCTCGGCGCCATGCATCGCCACCAGTCGGAGGAGTTCGTCATCCGCGGACGCGTGCTCCCCGCCATCGAGGTCATCCGCTCGGCAACCGTCAATGCGGCCGAGCTGATCGGCATGACCGGCAAGATCGGCACCATCAAGCCCGACGCCTATGCAGACTTCATCGTGGTCGACGGCGATCCGCTGGCCGACCTCTCGCTCCTGACGGGACAGGGGCGCAACATGCCGGTCATCATGAAGAACGGCGACTTCATCAAGAACGAACTGAACTAACCAAAAAGGGAACAGGCCATGACCACCAACCGTCGTCAGTTCATCGGCACGCTGGGTGCCGCTTCGGCGCTGATCGCAGCGCCTTCCGTCCTGCGCGCACAGTCGCAGGGCGTCTTCCGCATCGGCGCGCTCTGCCCGGTCACCGGCGCCGGCGCGCCTTACGGCTCCGGCATGCAGAAGATGATCATCGCCGCGGCCGAGATCGTCAACGCCGCTGGCGGCGCGGCCGGCCGCAAGATCGAGGTCGTCGCGGAGGACACGCAGACCAGCCCGCAGGCCGGCGTGCTCGCCGCGAAGAAGCTGATCGACGTCAACAAGATCCAGGCGCTGTTGGGGACGTGGTCGTCCGGCGTCTCGCTGGCGGTGCTGCCGCTGACCAACGACGCCAACATCATCATGATGAATACCTCCGGCGCGCCGGCCCTGTCCGTGCCTCCCGCCAACGCCAAGGGCCTGGCCTATCGCTTCCAGGCCACCAATGATCGTTTCGGCAGGGCCTTCGCCGAGATCTGCGTGAAGGAGGGCTTCAAGCGCCCGGCCACCATGGCCTTCAACAACGCCTCCGGCATCGGCAATACCGAGGGCTTCCGCAAGGCCTGGGAGGCGAAGGGCAACAAGGTCGTCGAGAACGTCGTCTACGAGCCGAACCAGGCCTCGTACCGTTCCGAGCTGCAGAAGGTGCTGGCCGCCAATCCCGACGTGATCGTGACCGGCTCCTACCTCTCCGATACCACGATCATCATGCGCGAATGGTTCCAGACCGGGCAGCCGGTCAAGTGGATCATCCCCGGCTGGGCAGCCAACCCCGATCTGGTGAAGGCGACCGGCCCCGAGGTCGTCGAGGGCGTGATCTCCGTCGACTCGGTCTCCAACGAGACGGCGCCGTCCTTCAAGGCCTATGAAGAAGCCTATCAGAAGGCGACCGGCCAGTCCGGCCAGTCGAACATCTTCAGCGCCATGACCTGGGACATGGTCCATGCGCTCGCCCTGGCGATCGAGGCCGCCGGCTCCACCGAGACGGCGGCGATCAATGCCAAGATCCGCGAGGTCTGCAACCCAGACGGGACGAAGGTCTACGGCTACGCCGAGGGCAAGGAAGCGCTGAAGAAGGGCAAGATCAACTACGAGGGCGCCTCCTCCGTCCTGGATTTCGACCAGTACGGCGATGTCTCCCCGTCCTTCGGCGTCTTCTTCATCGAAGGCGGCAAGCTCAACCGGCGCTACGTCGTCAACATCTGACGCATCGCCCCTGCAGGCCATCGCCTGCAGGGGCCGCAGGCTCCGGCCGCGGCGATGCCCGACCAGGTTGCTCCATGTTCTATGCTCAGCTTTTCATAAACGGGTTATTCCAGGGCCTCGTCATCGGCCTGGCGGCGCTCTCGATCACCCTCGTCTTCGGGATCGCACGCTTTCCCAACGCTGCGACCGGTGACTCCATGACGCTCGGCGCCTATGCGGCGCTGGCCGCCCACAAGGCCAGCGGCTCCTTCATCGTGGCCGGGCTCGGTGCGGCCGGCGCGACCGGAATCGTCCTGCTCCTCGCCTATTGGAGCGTGTTCCGGAAGCTCGCAAACCGATCGGTCGTCGCGCTTCTCGTCGCCTCGATCGGCGTCGCCTTCGTGCTGCGGGCGGCGCTCGGCGTCGCCTTCGGCCATGGCCAGCAGGTCTTTCAGGTGCCGCTCTCGCGCCCCTATGTCTTCGGCGGACTGCGCATACTGCCGCTCGACCTGCAGATGGCGCTGGTCGCGCTCATCACCCTGATCGCCGTCTTCGGCCTGCTCTACCTCACCGCGATCGGGCGGCAGATGCGTGCCGTAGCGGACAACCGCGACCTCGCCCGCGTCTCCGGCATCCGGCCGGGCCGCGTCATGATCGCGCTCTGGCTGCTTGCCGGCGCCGTCGCCGGCATTGCCGGGATGATGCTCGGCATGAAGACGATCGTGACCCCGGAATTCGGCTGGGAAATGCTGCTGCCTGCTTTCACCGCGGCGATCCTCGGCGGCATCGGCTCACCGGTCGGCGCGGTCGTCGCCGGGCTCATCCTCGGCGCGATGCAGGAGGTTTCGACCCCCTTCGTCGGCTTCACCTACAAGATAGCCATCGCCTTCCTGATCATGCTCGCCGTCCTGCTGGTCAGGCCGCGCGGATTGTTCGGTCGCGTCGAGGGAGTGCGCTGATGGAAGCCTATCTCGTCGCGATCGGCATCATCGCGCTGATCTACGTCCTGCTCAGCCTCGGGCTGACGCTGCAATACGGGCTCACCGGCCTGATCAATTTCGGCCATGTCGGCTTCTTCGCGATCGGCGCCTATGCCAGCGCACTGCTCGTCATGAACGGCGCGCCGTTCATCGTCGGCTTCGCGGGCGCGGCCCTGTTCGCGGCAGTGGCGGCGTGGCCGATCGGCCTGGTCTCGCTGCGCCTGCGCGACGATTACTTCGCCGTCGTCACGCTGGGATTCTCGGAGGTCGTGAGGATCGTCCTGACCAGCGAGCGCTGGCTGACCAATGGCGTGCAGGGTATTCCCGGCATTCCGCGGCTCTATTCCGGCCTCGGCGGCGCTGCCGGGCAGCTCGCCACCTTCGCCACCATCCTGGCCGTCACCGTGGTCGCCGCCTGGATGATCCGCCGCATCGCGCGCTCGCCCTTCGGCCGCATCATCGAGGCGATCCGCGACAACGAGGAAGCGGTGCAGGCGCTGGGCAAGGACCCGCCGCGCTTCAAGATCCAGGTGCTCGTGGTCGGCGCGGCGCTCGCCGGCATCGCCGGCGCCTTCTACGCCCACTACATCACCTACATCGTGCCCGAGCAGTACATCCCGCTCGTCACCTTCTATGTCTGGATGGCGATCATCATGGGCGGCGTCGGTCGCGTATCCGGCGCGGTGATCGGCTCGGTAATCCTGATGGCCTTCCTCGAAGGCTCCCGCTTCATCCGCGACATCGTGCCGGGCATCTCCGAGGTTGACATGGCCTCGGTCCGCATCGGCCTCGTCGGCCTGCTGCTGATCCTGTTCATTATCTATCGGCCGCAGGGGCTCATGGGGGATTACACCAAGCGATGAGCCTCGAAATCCGCAACATCACCAAGTCCTTCGGCGGCTTTCAGGCCCTCGACGGCGTGCGCCTCACCATCGAGACCGATGCCCTGTTCGGGATCATCGGCCCGAACGGCGCGGGCAAGTCGACACTGTTCTCGGTCATCTCCGGCTTCGTCCCGGCCGACGCCGGCGAGATCCTGCTGAACGGCGAGCCCATCGACGCACTCTCCCCGCCGCAGCGCGCCCGCGCCGGCATGGTCAGGACCTTCCAGGTTCCGCGCGAGTTCTCGCATCTGACGGTGCGCGAGAACCTGATGGCCTCCGCCCCCGATCAGACCGGCGAGAGCCTGCTCGGCCTGTTCTTTCGCCCCGGCCAGGTCCGCAAGGAAGAAGCGGCGATCGCCGAGACCGTCGAGCGCACCATTGCCTTCCTCAAGCTCGGCAAGGTCGCCGACGTGCCATCGGGCAAGCTCTCCGGCGGCCAGAAGAAGCTGCTCGAACTCGGCCGCGCCCTGATGGTCGAGCCGAAGCTCATCCTCCTCGACGAGCCCTTCGCCGGCGTCAATCCGGTGCTGATCGGCGAGATCATGGAGCGGATCGAGGAGCTGAACGCGCGTGGCATCGGCTTCGTCATCATAGAGCACGATCTGCAGGCGCTGACCCGGCTCGTGCCGCGGCTCGCCGTCATGGATCGCGGCAAGGTTCTGGCCGAGGGCGCGCCCGCCGCTGTCCTCGAGGATCCCGTCGTGCGCGAAGCCTATCTCGGAGGCGTGTCGTGACGCTGCTGGAAATCAAGGACGTCCGCGGCGGCTACGGCGAGGTCGACATCCTCAACGGCATCTCGCTGTCGCTGCAGAAGGGCGAGATCCTAACGGTCGCCGGCACCAACGGCGCCGGCAAGTCGACGCTGGCGAAGGCCATCGTCGGCCTGCTGCCGCGCGTCTCCGGCGGCATCCGGTTCGAGGGGCGCGACCTGCTGCCGCTCGCGACCGAGGATCGTATCGCGGCCGGCATCGGCTATGTCCCGCAGGTCGCCAACGTCTTCGGCTCGATGAGCATTCTGGAGAACCTGCAGGTCGTCGTCGGCGTACGCGATCAGGCACAGCGCATCCGCGAGCTCTTCGAAGCGTTCCCGCTGCTCGGCGAACGCAAGCGTGCGCGCGCCGGCTCGCTCTCCGGCGGCGAACGCCAGCAGCTCGCCTTCGCCCGCGCCCTGATGACGCGCCCGCGCCTGATGATCCTCGACGAGCCGACGGCGGCCCTTGCCCCCGCCAAGGTGGCCGAGGCCTTCGCTCTGATCAAACGCCTGCCCGAGCTCGGCGTCTCGGTTCTGGTCGTCGAGCAGCGCGCGCGCCAGTCGCTCGCGATCTCCGACAATGGCTGCATCCTCGACGGCGGCAAGGTCGCGCTCGCTGGCCCCGCCCAAAGCCTGCTCGACGATCCGAAGGCAGCAGAGCTTTATCTCGGCCAGCACTGACGAAGCGGCCGCTGTCCAAACGGCAGCGGCCTGCAAGCCCGGGTCATCCCTGGAGGCGCAAAACGCTAGGTGCCGCAGAAGGTTGCCAGCACGCGCTCATGCACGGCCGGCGGCTGAGCGTAGTCTTCACGGCCCGGTTGCTCATCATAGGGTTTCGCCAAAACGGCGAGCAATTCCACGAACGGGGCCAGATCGTCCCGTTCCACGGCTGCCTGGATCACCGCCTCGACCCGGTGGTTCCGCGGAATGAACAGCGGATTGACGCTTCGCATCGCGCGCTGCCGCTCTTCCGCGGAGGGGCTCTCCTGCTGCAGCCGCTGCTGCCAACGGCCGTACCAATCGTCGAACTCTCCGGGATTGCCGAAGAGCTCGCGGCAGCTCTGCCCGTTGCCCCCGGCATCATCGCTGAGCCGCCGGAAGGTCAGCGTGAAATCCGCCTGTCCGCGCTGCATCGTGTCCAGCAGTCCCTTGATGAGCGGGACGTCATCGGGCTCTTCGGTCGCGAGGCCAAGCTTGCGGCGGAAGCCGGCGATCAGCGCGGCCTGGAACAGTTCATTGAAGCGGTTGACCGCGTCCTGCGCGATCGCGACGGCCTTTTCCTGGTCATCCGCCAGCAGCGGCAGGAGCGCCTCCGCGAGCCGCGTCAGGTTCCACAGCGCGATCGGCGGCTGGTTGCCATAGGCGTAGCGTCCGTGCTCGTCGATCGAGCTGAAGACGGTCGCCGGATCGTAGCTGTCCATGAAGGCGCAGGGGCCGTAATCGATGGTCTCGCCCGCGATCGACATGTTGTCGGTGTTCATCACGCCATGGATGAAGCCGATCAGCATCCAACGCGCAACGAGATCGGCCTGCGCGGCGACGACGGCTTCCAGCAGGGCAAGATACGGCGCTTCGCTCTCCGCCGCCGGCGGGTAGTGCCGCGCGATGACGTGGTCGGCGAGGAGGCGCAGCGCCTCGACATCGCGCCGCGCTGCGAAGAACTGGAACGTCCCGATCCGGATATGGCTGGCGGCAATGCGGGTCAGGATGGCGCCGGGCAGCAGCGTCTCGCGCCGAACCGTCTCGCCAGTCAGCACCGCCGCGAGCGCCCGTGTCGTCGGCACGCCGAGCGCGGCCATGGCTTCGCTGACGATGTATTCGCGCAGCACCGGCCCCAGCGCCGCCCGCCCGTCGCCGCGCCGCGAGAACGGCGTCGGGCCGGCTCCCTTGAGCTGGATGTCGCGGCGCTGGCCGTCACGGTCCACCACTTCGCCAAGGAGGATGGCCCGGCCGTCACCGAGCTGCGGGCTGAAGCCGCCGAACTGATGCCCGGCATAGGCCGTCGCGATCGGGGTCGTGCCCTCGACGAGGCTGTTGCCGGCGAGCAGGGCCAAACCGTCCTGCCCTTTCAGCCAGCCCGGATCGAGGCCAAGCTGCCGCGCCAGCGCCTCGTTCAGCTTGATCAGCCGGGGTGCCGCGACAGCAGTCGGGTTCACCGCGGCATAGAACCGCTCCGGCAGGCGCGCATAGGAGTTGTCGAACGGAATCGCGATCATCATCCGTAGATATGCGCGCCAGCCGGCATGGCAACGTCAACCCTCACGCAGCCACCGGGACGAGGCCCCGCTCGCGCGGCTCGCGCACCGACACGATTGCCACGGCAGCGATGAGGCAGAGCACGCCGGCAATGAAGAAGGCCGGCAGGTAGCTCGCATAGACCGTGCGGCTGAAACCCGCCCCCCAGGCGGCGGTAGCGGCGCCGAGCTGATGGCCGGCGAAGATCCAGCCGAAGACGAGGTTGGCGCGTTCGCCGAAGCGGTCGGCCGCGAGCTTCACCGTCGGCGGCACCGTCGCCACCCAGTCGAGCCCGTAGAACACCGCGAAGATCGAGAGCTCGTAGAAGCTGAAGCTGGTGAAGGGCAGATAGATCAGCGAAAGCCCGCGCAGGCCATAGTACCAGAACAGCAGCTTGCGGCTGTCGAAGCGGTCGGACAGCCAGCCCGAGCCGACCGTGCCGGCGAAGTCGAAGACACCGATGATCGCAAGCATGCCGGCTGCGGCCACCGGCGCCATGCCGAAATCGCCGCAGAGCGAGACGAAATGGGTCTGCACCAGGCCGTTCGTGCTGGCGCCGCAGACGAAGAAGGTGCCGAACAGCGCCCAGAAGATGCCGGAGCGCGAGGCGTCCTTGAGTGCGACAAGCGGCGAGGCCAGCATCGCGCCCAGCGTCGCGGGTGCTGCTGGCGGCGCTGCCGTCGGAGCTGTCGCGCCATAGGGCGCCAGCCCGATATCGGAGGGCCGGTCGCGCATCAGGATCAGCACCGCGACAGCGGCGAGCAGCAGCATGACGAGCACGACGGCGAGCGCGCTGCGCCAACCCACCGTCTCCGTCAGCGAGGCGAGCAGGGGCAGGAAGACGAGTTGGCCCGTCGCCGTGCTGGCCGTGAGCAAGCCGATCACAAGACCGCGCCGTGCCGCGAACCAGCGCGTCGCGACTGTCGCGCCCAGCACCATGGCCGTCAGCCCTGTGCCGAAGCCGACCACGACGCCCAGGAACAGCATCAGCTGCCACAGCGTCGTCATGACGAAGGAGCCGAGCACA
The DNA here is from genome assembly GCF_056397745.1 of Allobosea sp. 05L423. NCBI lineage: Bacteria > Pseudomonadati > Pseudomonadota > Alphaproteobacteria > Hyphomicrobiales > Alloboseaceae > Allobosea > Allobosea sp. 05L423. The sequence continues at coordinate 731,191 of NZ_JBFTOA010000002.1, forward strand.
CCTGCGGCGATCAGCGTCAAGGCGACGGCCGCGACGCGCCGGACGCCGAAGCGGTTCATGAAGGCAGCGGCGAACGGCCCGATCAGCCCGAACAGCACCAGGCGGATCGCGAAGGCGGACGAGATCTCCGATGTCGACCAGCCGAACTCCTGATGCAGCGGGCCGATCAGGACGCCGGGCGCACCGACGGCGCCGGCCGTCACCAGCATGGTCAGGAAGGTGACCGCCGCGACCACCCAGCCATAATGGATGCCGCGGCGGGCGAAGAAGCGGGGTAATGCCGAGTTCTCGGCGGAGACGGCTATCTGCGACATGAGAGCATCCAATTTATGGGTATATACCCGCTTAAGATTAAACGATCAGAGAAGATCGCTCAGCTCGTTGAGAGCCTTGAGACGCTCGGCGCCAAGACGCCCGGTGATATCCTGCTGGCACGTCTCCCAGAGCGGAGATGCCTCCTCCAGAATCGCCTCCCCCTGCGCGCTCAGCGACACGACCAGCTCCCGCTGATCTTCGCCGCGCCCCAGTTGTACGAGGCCCATCTTCTCGACCACGCGGATATTGCGCCCCATGGTCGATCGATCGAGTTCCAGAAGCCGGCCCAGTTCCGTCAGGCTGACTGGCTGATGCCTCCGGACGTTCCTGAGGATCGCGAACTGGGCGATGTTGATCCCCACCGGCGCCAAAGCGGCGTCGTAGAGTCCCGCAATCTTGCGGGTCACGGTCTTGAGGCGTGTGCAGTAACAGGCGATGGACATCGTTGCGGGTATATGCCCGCTTCGCTGCAAAATCAAGCGCGATTCGACGACCGCGCCGCGGCGTATCCAGCGCAGCCGGCCCGCATGGCACCGACCGCAAAAAGGAGATCATTCATCTCTAAAATCGGAAAACAACGATAAGGACATTCCCCATACCGCCCGACTAGATTGCCGACCGAAGAAGGAAATTCTTCGCTTACGCCGCTGCAGGGCGGCAATATATCGGACCGGCCGGATGTCTCTCGATCATGTTCTCGGTGTCGACCATGTCGTCGTCGCCGTTCGCGACCTCGCTCTCTCGGCCAAGGCCTGGGAAGGGCTCGGCTTCACCGTCTCGCCGCGCGGGCTACATTCGCCGCATATGGGCTCGGCCAATCACACGATCATGCTGCAGGAGGATTATCTCGAACTGCTCGGGATCGTCTCCGACACCGACCAGAACAAGCCCACGCGCGATTTCCTGGCGAAGCACGAAGGTGTCGAGCGCATAGCCTTCACCACCGACGACGCCGCGGCCGGAGCAGCCGAGATCACGGCGCGCGGCTTTCCGGCGATCGGACCAGTGCATTTTGGCCGGCCGGTGCCGCTTCCCGGCGGTGGCGAGGCCGATGCCAAGTTCAACGTCTTCCGCTGGCCGCTCGACGAGCAGCCCGGCGGCATCCGCATCTTCGCCTGCCAGCACCTGACGCGCGAGAACGTCTGGATCCCGGTTCTCCAGCAGCACGCCAACGGCGCCGTCGCGCTGCGTCGCATCGAGATCCTGTCGGCCGATCCGCAGGCCGCCGCGGCACATCTCTCGCGGCTGATCGACGAGCCTGCCCGGCAGGAGGGCGCTGCGTGGCGCGTCGCCTCCGGGCGCTCGCGCGCCGACATCCTGTTCTATACCGCCGAGACTTTCGCCGAGCGCTATCCCGGCGCCGTGCGGGAAGGCGCGGCGCCGAAGGGCGTCGCTGCGCTGGTGCTGGCGACGCGCGATCTCGACGCCGCCGCCAAGGCCTCCGGAGCGATCCGCCACGGCGACGCCGCCAGCGTCCCCGCCGCTCGCGCCTCCGGTTCCGTGCTCAGCTTCGTGCCTGCCTGACCGGCACGGCTCCTGCATTCCGTCTTTCAGCCTCCGAGCTCAGATCGTCGAGGATCCCCATGGACTTCACCCGCCGTTCCATCCTGATGACCTCCGCCGCCATCGCGGCCAACGTCGTCAACCCGTTCAAGGCCTTCGCGCAGGAGACGCCGCGTAAGGGCGGCGTCTTCGGCGTTCACTACGGCGCCGAGCAGCGCCAGCTCAACCCGAGCCTGCAGGCCTCGACCGGCGTCTACATCATCGGCGGCAAGATCCAGGAGCCGCTGGTCGATCTCGATGCCAACGGCAACCCGGTCGGCGTCCTCGCCGAGAGCTGGGAGGCGACCCCGGACGGCAAGACCATCACCTTCAAGCTGCGCAAGGGCGTGACCTGGCATGACGGCCAGCCATTCACCTCGGCGGACGTCCAGTTCACCGCGATGGAGATGTGGAAGAAGATCCTGAACTACGGCACCACGCTGCAGCTCTTCCTCACCGCCGTCGACACGCCCGATCCGCACACCGCGATCTTCCGCTACGAGCGGCCGATGCCGCTGAACCTGCTGCTGCGTGCCCTGCCCGATCTCGGCTACGTCTCGCCGCGCCATCTCTACGAGGGCAAGGGCGACATCCGGAACAACCCGGTGAACCTCGCGCCCATCGGCACCGGCCCGTTCAAGTTCGTCTCCTACGAGCGCGGACAGCATGTGATCGCCGACCGCAACCCGAACTACTGGCGCGAGAACGCGCCCTATCTCGACCGCATCATCTGGCGCGTGATCACCGACCGTTCGGCCGCCGCCGCCCAGCTCGAAGCCGGCCAGTTGCACTACAGCCCGTTCTCGGGACTGACGATCTCGGACATGGCCCGCCTGTCGCAGGACAAGCGCTTCATCGTCTCCACCAAGGGCAATGAGGGCAACGCCCGTACCAACACGATCGAGTTCAACTTCCGCCGCAAGGAACTCGCCGATATCCGCGTGCGCCGCGCCATCGCGCACGCACTGGATATCCCGTTCTTCATCGAGAACTTCCTCGGCGACTTCGCCAAGCGCGGCACCGGGCCGATCCCCTCGGTCTCGACCGGCTTCTACCCGGCCGACAACGGCCCGCAATATCCGTTCGACAAGGCGCTGGCGGTCAAGCTGCTCGACGAGGCCGGCTACAAGCCCGGCCCTGGCGGCACGCGCTTCTCGCTCCGGCTGACACCCGCCCCCTGGGGCGAGGACATCTCACTGTTCTCCACCTTCATCCAGCAGTCGCTGGCGCAGGTCGGCATCAAGGTCGACATCGTGCGCGTCGACGGCGGCGGCTTCCTGAAGAGCGTCTACAACGACTGGGATTTCGACCTCGCCACCGGCTGGCACCAGTACCGCAACGATCCGGCCGTCTCGACCACGGTCTGGTATCGCTCCGGCCAGCCAAAGGGCGCGCCCTGGACCAACCAGTGGGACTGGAAGGACGAGGCCGTCGACAAGATCATCGACGACGCGGCGACCGAGGTCGATCCGGCCAGGCGCAAGGCGCTCTATGGCGAGTTCGTGCGCAAGGTGAACACCGAGCTGCCGATCTGGACGCCGATCGAACAGATCTTCGTCACCACGATCAGCGCCAAGGCCCGCAATCACTCGAACACCCCGCGCTGGGGTTCGTCGAGCTGGCACGACCTTTGGTTGGCCGAGTAAGAACTGGAGAGCGGGCCGGCCTCTCGCGCGGCCCGCGACAACACGGCGCGTAGACCATGCGTATTCTCACCCTTGCGGGGCGGCGGCTCGCCGCCTCGATCCCGACGCTGTTGCTGATCCTGATCGGCATCTTCCTGCTGCTGCAGTTCGCACCCGGCGACACTGTCGACGCCATGATGGCGCAGATGGGTGGCGGCGACGCCAAGCTCGCGCAGGAACTGCGCCGCTTCTATGGGCTCGACCTCTCCACCGCCGAGCGGCTCGGCCAGTATCTCTGGCGGCTGGTCCGCTTCGATCTCGGCCATTCCGCCATCTACGGCAAGCCGGTCGCCAGCGTCATCGCCGAGCGCCTTCCCGCGACGCTGCTGCTGATGGTCTCCGCGCTTTCCTTCGCCTTCTTCGCCGGCATCGTATTCGGCGTCCTCGCCGCGCGCGACGTCAATCGCTGGCGGGATACGCTCATCTCGACGCTCGGCCTGATCTTCTACGCCACGCCCTCTTTCTGGTTCGGGCTGATGGCGATCGTGGTGTTCTCCGTGCATCTGCAATGGCTGCCGGCCGGCGATTTCGAGGATATCGGCGCTGGCCTCACGGGTTTCGCCCGCACGCTCGACATCGCGCGCCACCTCGTCCTGCCGACGCTGACGCTCGGGCTGATCTATCTCGCCATCTATCTGCGGCTGATGCGCGGCGCGATGCTGGAGGTCCTCAACCTCGATTTCGTCCGCACCGCCCGCTCGAAGGGCCTCGACGAGACGCGGGTCATCACCCGCCATGTCCTGCGCAACGCGCTGCTGCCGATGGTGACGCTGATCGGCCTGCAGGCCGGCACGATGCTCGGCGGCTCGGTCGTCGTCGAGAGCGTCTTCTCGCTGCCCGGCCTCGGCCGCCTCGCCTATGAATCGGTAATTCAGCGCGATCTCAACACGCTGCTCGGCATCGTCTTCGTCTCGGCGCTGCTGGTGATCGTCGTGAACTTCATCGTTGACCTCCTCTACGCGCGGCTCGATCCGCGCATCGCGCCGGAGGGCTGAGCAATGGACGCCCTCAAGCGCTATTTCCGCAGCCCGCCGGCGGTGATCGGCCTCGTCCTTCTGCTCCTCGTCATCGCGATGGCAGCGAGCGCCGGCTGGCTCTTCCCGCGCGATCCGCTGGCGCTCGCCGGCCGGCCGCTGCAATGGCCGCTCGCCAATCCGCGCTTCCTGCTCGGCACCGACAATTCCGGCCGCGACATCGCCGCCCAGATCTTCTACGGCGCGCGCATCTCGCTGCTGATCGGCATCGTCGCCACGGTCATCGCGGTCGCGATCGGCATCGTCATCGGCGCGCTGGCCGGCTTCTATGGCGGCAAGGTCGACACCGTGCTGATGCGCATCACCGAGGCCTTCCAGACCCTGCCGAACTTCCTGCTGCTTCTGGTGCTCGTCGTCGTCTTCGGCTCGACGCTGCCGACGGTCATGGTCGCGATCGGCATCGTCTCCTGGCCGGCACCGGCCCGCCTCACCCGCGCCGAGTTCCTCTCGCTGCGTAACCGCGAATTCGTGCAGGCCGGGCGCACCATCGGCCTCTCCGATCTCAAGCTGATCTTCGGCGAAATCCTGCCCAACGCGCTGCCGCCGGTCATCGTCTACGCCAGCGTCGTCATGGCGGTCGCTATCCTGCTCGAAAGCTCGCTCGCCTTCCTCAAGCTCTCCGACCCCAACGTCGCCTCATGGGGCAATCTGATCGGGCTCGGCCGCGACGTGCTGCGCGTGCAGTGGTACGTCTCGGCCATCCCCGGCTTCGCGATCGTGCTCACCGTGCTCGGCGTCTCGCTGGTCGGCCAGGGACTGAACGACGCCCTCAACCCGAGGCTCAAGGGACGATGAGCGCGATCCTTACCCTCGACAGACTGACTGTCGGCCTGCCGGAGGGAGCCGACCGGCCCCACGCAATGAAAGACGTCTCGCTGGAGCTGAAGGCGGGCGAGATCGTCTGCGTCGTCGGCGAATCCGGCTCCGGCAAGTCGATGACCGCCAATGCGATCATGCGGCTCCTGCCCACCGGCGTCGCGATCGAGCGCGGCCGGATCCTTTTCGAAGGCCGCGACATCGCCGCGCTGAGCGAGGCCGAGATGCGAAAAATTCGCGGCGCCGGCATCGCCATGATCTTCCAGGAGCCGATGACGGCGCTGAACCCGCTGCGCTCGATCGGCGACCAGATCGGCGAGATGCTCAGCATCCATACCGCTCTCGACAGGCGCGCGATCGCGGCCCGTGTTCAGGACCTCCTGACGGAAGTCCAGATCCCGGAGCCCGAGCGCGCCGCCAAAGCCTATCCGCACGAACTCTCGGGCGGCCAGCGCCAGCGCGCCATGATCGCAATGGCGCTCGCGCTCGACCCGAAGGTACTGATCGCGGACGAGCCGACGACGGCGCTCGACGTCACCACCCAGGCACAGATCCTCAAGCTCATCCGCGAGCTGCAGGCGCGCAAGGGCACCGCCGTGCTCTTCATCACCCACGACTTCGGTGTCGTCGCCGAGATCGCGGACCGCGTCGTGGTGATGCAGCACGGGCTCGTCGTCGAGCAGGGCGAACCCAAGACCGTCCTGAGCCGTCCCAGCCACCCCTATACCCGCCAGCTCATCGCGGCCGTGCCGGCCCTGAAGCCGCCGCCGCCACGTCCGCTTTCGGACGAGCCGATCCTGACGATCGAGAACGTCTCGAAGACCTATCGCACCGGCGGCTTCCTCGGCCGTGGCCAGCGCGTCACCCATGCGGTGAAGAACGTGACGCTCGCCCTGCCGAAGGGCGCGACGCTCGGCATCGTCGGCGAGTCCGGTTCGGGCAAGTCGACGCTGGCGCGCTGCATCATCCGGCTGATCGACCCCGATGCCGGCGCGATCCGCCTGAAGGGCGAGGATCTGACCAAGCTCTCGCGCTCGGAGATGCGCGCGCGCAGCCGACACATCCAGATGGTGTTCCAGGACCCCTTCGCCTCGCTCAATCCCCGCCGCAAGGTCGGTGACCTGGTCGCGCAGGGCCTCGTCGTCAACGGCATGCCGCGCCGGCAGGCTTTGGAGCGCGCCCGCGAGCTCTTCGGCCTCGTCGGGCTCGATCCCGCAGCAGCGGACCGCTATCCGCACGAGTTCTCCGGCGGCCAGCGCCAGCGTATCGGCCTGGCGCGGGCTCTTGCGCTCGAACCCGACGTCCTCGTCGCCGACGAGCCGGTCTCGGCTCTCGACGTCTCCGTACAGGCGCAGGTGCTCAAGCTCCTCGCCGATCTGCGCGAGCGGCTGGGGCTCTCCATCGTCTTCATCACCCATGACCTGCGCGTCGCGTCGCAGGTCTGCGATCTCGTAGCGGTGATGAAGAACGGCGAGGTCGTGGAGGCCGGCACGGTGGCCGAGGTGTTCGGCCAGCGCAAACACCCCTACACGCAGGCGCTGCTCGCCTCGATCCCCGGCCAGGGCTTCGGCACGGCCGAGGCCCTCCGCAAAACGGCGGAGGTTCCATGATGAAGCGCATCGCGACGCCGGTGCCGATCGCCGGCGGCCTTGCTCGGCATGAAGCGCAGGTGAAGCGCGACCTCGCCTTGCTTGGCTTCCCGGCCAAGCCCTGGCTCCATCCGCGGACGATAAATGCGAGCGAGCCGGTTCTCGACGTCGCCATCATCGGCGCCGGCATGAACGGTATCGCCGCGGCTTCGGCACTTCTGGCCAAGGGCATCGTCAACATCCGCGTGTTCGACGCCAACGAGCCGGGGCGCGAAGGCCCGTGGAATCGCTATGCGCGCATGGACACGCTGCGCTCGCCCAAGACGCTGACCGGGCCGGCCCTCGGCATCCCCTCGCTGACCTTCGCCGCCTGGTACATGGCGAGCTTCGGCGAAGCGGCGTGGGAGGCCCTCTACAAGATACCCAATGCCGTCTGGGTCGATTATCTCGGCTGGCTGCAGCGCGTGCTGGATCTGCCGGTGCAGCACCGGACCACGCTGTCGAAGCTGCGGCCGCATGACGGCCTGCTCGCCCTCGATATCGAGACAGCGGAGGGAGCGAAGACCGTCTTCGCGCGCCATGTCGTTCTGGCGACCGGGCGAGGCGGCGCCGGCGGCGATGTCTGGCCAGACATCGTACCGTTGGCGCTGAAGCCGGCCTTCGCAGCCCACAGCAACGACCCGATCGATTTCGACAAGCTGCGCGGCAAGTCGGTCGGCGTCATCGGCGGCAGCGCCTCGGCCTGGGACAATGCCGCAACCGCGCTGGAGCAAGGCGCGGCAAGCGCGGCGATGTATCTGCGCCGGCCGCATCTGCCGCAGATCAACAAGGGGCGGGGCTCGGCCAACCCCGGCTACTTCCACGGTTGGGGTGCCCTGCCGGATGCCGAGCGCTGGGCGCTCGCGGCCTATCTCGACGATAGGCTGGCGCCGCCGCCGCACGAGACTGTGTTGCGCGCCCTGAGATCGGACGGGCTCGACATCCGTTTCCGCCACAGCGTGGCGGCCGTCCGCCGCGAAGGCGAACAGGTCGTGCTCGACATCGACACGCCCGCGGGCCGGATCGAACGTCGTCACGATTTCCTCGTCGTCGCCACCGGCTTCCAGATCGACGCGGCCAGCATCGCGGAACTGGCGGACTTCGCGCCGCATGTCGCGCGCTGGAGCGATCGCTACACACCGCCGACCGGGCTCGCCCGCCCCGCCCTGGCGCGGGCGCCCTATCTCGGCCCGGGCTTCGAGCTCCAGCCGCGCGACGCCGATGCACCGGCCGAACTCTCGCGCATCCATCTCGTCAATCACGGCGCCCTTGTCAGCCATGGCGCAATCGCGAGCGACATTCCCGGCGTCGCCATCGCCGGAGAGCGCGTCGCGCAGGCGCTCGTCGCCGGCTTCTTCCGGCAGGACATCGCCGAGGTCCGGCGCGATCTCGAAGCCTTCGACGAGCCGGAGCTGAAGGATACGCCGTTCTTCAGGCCGGAGGATTTCCCGCATTCCTGACGCGGACGGTGCACGCCATCAGCGCGGGCCGGTTTCGCTGCCCTTCGTCTGCCCCTGCGTGATCAGGCGGGCGCTGCGGTGCCCGCTGACATAGATCCACAGCCAGTTCAGCGCGACGGCGAGGCGGTTGCGCAGGCCGATCAGGAAGAAGATGTGCGCGATGCCCCAGGTCCACCAGGCGATGCGCCCCTTCAGCTTGATCCAGCCGAAATCGACGATGGCCGCACGCTTGCCGATGGTCGCAAGATTGCCGGCATTGCCATAGGCGAAGGGCGGCGGCGCGGCCTTGCCCTTCAGCCGCGCCGTGATCACCCCGGCGACATAGCGCCCCTCCTGCTTGGCCGCAGGCGCGACACCCGGCACCGGCTTGCCGTCCGCTGACACGACATGGGCCGTGTCTCCGACGACGAAGATGCTGGCGTCGCCGGGGACGGTGAGGTCGGGCTCGACCATCACCCGCCCGGCCCGGTCGGCCGGCGCTCCCAGCCATTCCGCCGCCGGCGAGGCTGCAACGCCCGCTGCCCACAGGATCGTCTTCGCCGGCAGGAAGGTGCCCCCAAGCTCGATACCGTCCTCGGTGCAGCGCGACACCGCACGGCCGGTCTTGACCTCGACGCCGAGCCGGGTCAGCGCGCGGTCCGCATAAGCCGAGAGGCCTTCGGTGAAGCCCGCCAGGATGCGCGGGCCCGCCTCGACCAGAACCACCCGCGCGCTGCGGGTATCGAAATTGCGGAAGTCGGTGCGCAGCGTGTCATGCGCCAGCTCGGCGATCGTGCCGGCGAGCTCGACGCCCGTCGGCCCCGCCCCGATGATGACGAAGGTCAGCAACTCGGCGCGCCGGGCCTTGTCCGTCTCCCACTCCGCCTGCTCGAAGGCCGACAGCACGCGCCGCCGGATCTTCGTCGCATCCTCAAGCGTCTTCAGGCCGGGCGCATAGGGCTCCCATTCGTCATGGCCGAAATAGGCATGGCGCGCCCCGGTCGCGAGGATCAGGCTGTCGAAGGCGAGCGGCGGCTCGCCTTCTATAAGCACGTTCTTTGCGTTCCTATCGACGCCGACGACGCTGCCCAGGAGCGTGGTGACGTTCGGATAGCGGCGCAGCAGCGAGCGGACCGGCCAGGCGATCTCGGAGGTCGGCAAAGACGCCGTCGCGACCTGATAGAGCAGAGGTTGAAAGAGGTGGTGGTTGCGCCGGTCGACGACCGTGATCCTGACCGGCGCGCCGGCAAGGTTGCGCGCTGCTTCCAGCCCGCCGAAGCCGGCCCCGACGATGACGACGTGGTGGGGGGCGGCAGCCGTCATCGGCTATCCGATGCCGGCGAAGCTGCGGCGACGATATCCGGAGATGCGTCTCATGAGGTCTCCCGCTCCAACCAATAAGCCGGTGCGGGCCCGGCGAAAAGCGGAGAGATCAATGCGGGGCGCGACAGCCGTCCCGCATCAGGCGCAACGCGCGTTCTGCCTGCCAGGCGCGGCGGCCCGGCAAACAGCGCTACTGCAGGTCCCGGAAGGCTTCCTGCAGCCGCTCTACGGCCTCGACCACCGTGGCGCGCGGCGTGGCAAGATTGAAGCGCAGGAAGCTGTCGCCACCCGTGCCGAAGCTCGGGCCGTGGTTTACCGCGATCTTCGCCTGCTTCTCGACACGGGCGGTGAATTCCGCACGTTCCATGCCGGTTCCGGCAAGATCCACCCAGGCGAGATAGGTCGCCTCGAGCGGCATCGAGCGCAGGCCGGGGATGGCATTCACCCCGTCGTCGAACAGCTTCCTGTTGCCGTCGATATAGGCCACGAGCCGGTCGACCCAGGCCGCGCCCTCCGGGCTGTAGGCGGCGGTCGCCATCGCCATGCCGAAGGAGTTGGGCGAGATGCCATGCGCGTTCATCCGCGCGCGGAAGCGCTCGCGCAGAGCCTCGTCGGGGATGATGACATTGCCGATATGGGCCCCGGCGATGTTGAAGGTCTTGGTTGTCGCCGTCATCATCACGAGGCGGTCGACGATGTCGGGCGCCGCGAGCGGCATTACTGTGTGCCGATACCCCGGCATGACCAGATCGTGGTGGATCTCGTCGGCGACGAGTATCAGATCGTGGCGCTTGCAGAACGCCGCGATCTCGCGAAGCTCGTCGGCGGTCCAGACGCGCCCGCCCGGATTATGCGGCGAACACAGGATCAGCATCCGCTCGCGGCCGGTCATCTGCGCGTCCCAGCCGGGAATGTCGAGGACGTAGCGGCCGTCCTCGACCGGGAGCTGGCACTCGACGACCTGCCGGCCGGCAGAGCGGATGATGCGGGCGAAGGCGTGGTAGACCGGCGTCATCAGCACGACGCCGTCGCCCGGCGCGGTGAAGGCATCGACGCAGAGGGCCGTGCCGTTGACCAGGCCGTGGGTGGTGAAGATCGCCTCCGACGCCACCTCCCAGTCATGGCGGGTCTTCATCCACCAGCGGATGGCGTCACTATTGGTGCGGTCATCGCCGAAATAGCCGTAGACGCCATGGCTTGCCATGCGCTCCACCGCCTGCTGGACGCAAGGAGGCGGCCGGAAATCCATGTCGGCCACCCACATGGCGATGCCGTCGGAAGCCGACACGCCATAGTTCTTCTCCATCGTGTCCCATTTGGCGGAATGGGTTCCGCGGCGGTCGATCAGCTCGTCGAAGTCCGGCATTCTAAACATTGATTATCCCCAGAAGCGGCCGCGAGTGTTTGAATCCGGTCCGCTTCCGCCCGTTTTGCCGCGTCGGATCGCGGGCGTAAACCGGCGAAACCACCACGGCAGCTTTCGAAAATCAGCATGACGACGCGGACGAAGAGCGCGGCGACGGTCGACCTCCCGGCTTGTCCTTGCCGCATGGCCGCTGCGGCGGGAATGGCGAGGCGTTCCGGTTGAGAGGCGCAGGATCACCGCCTAGGCTGGCCGCGCTCCCGCTCGGGAGCCGGCCCGACCTGCGGGCCGTCCTTGATTCACAATCGCAACGTTTTTCCGCAAAGGCCTACAACGCAATGGCTTCCTCCGACGCCTTGGCTCCGGTCTTCGATCATATCGAAGCCAACCGCAGCACCTTCCTCGACCGGCTGATCGACTATCTGCGCCACCCGAGCATCAGCGCCGAGAACATCGGCATCGCCGAGGTCGGGGCTCTCTTGGTCGAGATGCTGACGGAGATCGGGCTCGAGACCAGCCTCGTGCCGACCGAAGGACACCCCATGGTCGTCGCCCGCTGGGAGAAGGCGCCGGGCAAGCCGACGGTGCTGCTCTACGGCCATTACGACGTGCAGCCACCGGACCCGCTCGACAAGTGGGTTTCCCCGCCCTTCGAGCCCACGATCCGCGACGGCCGCCTCTATGCGCGCGGCGTCGGAGACAATAAGGGCCAGCACTTCGCCCAGATCCTGGCAATCGAATCCCATCTCAAGGTCCATGGCGAACTGCCCTGCAACGTCATCCTGCTGCTGGAGGGCGAGGAGGAGATCGGCAGCCCGCGCATCGCCGGCTTCGTGCGCGCCAACCAGGACAAGCTGAAGGCCGATCTCGCCGTCACCGCCGACGGCCCGCGCCATTCCAGCGGCGCGCCGACCATCAAGTTCGGCTCACGCGGCGTCGTCTCCTTCGACCTGCGCTGTCGCCATGCCAGCCGCGACGTCCATTCCGGCAATTTCGGCGGTGTCGTACCGAACCCGATCTGGACGCTGGTCCACCTGCTCGCCACCATGAAGAACGCCAATGGCGAGATTACCATCGAGGGCCTGCACGACGACGTCCAGCCGCCGACCGCCGAGGATCTGGAGGCGATCGAGCGCCTGCCGCTCGATATTGAGGCGTTCAAGCAGGGCCTCAGCCTCAGGCGCCTCGACGCACCGCTCGACCGGCCCTTCTATGATCGCCTCTGCTTCCAGCCGACGCTGACGATCAACGGCTTCCACGGCGGCTATGGCGGGCCGGGCACCAAGACCGTGCTGCCGAACGAGGCGCTGGTGAAATGCGACATCCGGCTCGTCGAGGCGCAGGACCCGGAGGATATCCTCCGCAAGGTCAGGGCGCATGTCGAAAAGCACGCGCCGGAGGTCGAGTTCATCGTCGAGGAAACCGGCATGCAGCCCTCGAAGACGCAGATCGCCTCGCGCTATACCGCGCCGCTGCGCCGCGCCTTCGTCGCCGCCCATGGCGAGGAGCCGCTGCTGATCCCGGCCGGCTTCGGCAGCCTGCCGAACTACGTCTTCACCAAGATCCTCGGCATCCCCGCCTATGTCACGCCCTATGCCAACCATGACGAGGCCAACCACGCGCCGAATGAGAACATGACGCTGGATTGCTTCCAGAGCGGCATCAGGACGGGCGCGGCGCTCCTGCACGAGTTGGGGCAGTTGCAGAACAAGGACTGATCGCCCACCCAAAACTCCCCCGTCATTCCGGGGCAAGTCCGGAATGACGGCGTGTTCCCGAAGCATGCTGGATGCACGCCGAGTCTACGAGGCCGACATTTCCTCGTCGGCCTTGCCCCTCAGCAGGAAGATGCCGGCACCGGCGCTCATCAGGGCGAGGCAAAACCAGGTCAGCGCATAGACCAGATGCGCGTTGCGGAAATTGACCTGGGTCATGCCGCCCTGCGGCAGCGGCCCAGGCTCGGAGGCCGCATCGGCATCGACGAAATAGGGTGCGACCTCGCCCAGGCCTCGCGCCGAGGCGATCGCGGCAACGTCGCGTGAATACCAGCGCCCCGCGGCAGGATCGTTGGCGCGCAGGAAACCGCCTGTCGGCTCGGTGAGCCGCAACAGCCCGACCACCCTCGCCTGTTCGCCGGCAACCTTGCGCCGGTCCTCAGCCCCGCGTCGATCCTCCGGCACGAAGCCGCGATTGACGAGGACGGTGAAGCCTGAATCGGCGCGGAACGGCGCGAGCACCCAGAAACCCGGACCGCGCTCGGTCACGGCCATCGTCAGCGTCTCCGGCGCATCGAGATAGCGCCCCTGCAGAGCGACACGGCGGTATTCGTCGGCAGCTTGGTTGATCGCAGGCCACTCCGATGGCCCTGGCGCAGCCACGGCCGGCGCATGGACGCGCGCATCGACGCGGGCGATCAGGTCGAGCTTCCAGCTCCGCCGCTGGACCTGCCAGACTCCGAGGCCTGCGGCGACCAGCGCAACCAGTGCGAGCGCAAGAACGAAGATGAGGCGGGCGACGCGCGGGCGGCGCCTCGCTCTTGGTACCGGCGGCGGCGTCATCGCGGCGCGTCCAGAGACTGTTTGGCAACTCGCTGTGGGGAGTCGAATGGCGGTGTTTTCGAGAACCGGAGCGGAGCGCGCATCAGTACGTGAGCACCGGAAGCGCAGAAAACGCCATCAATCGACCGCCGCAGCCGACTTGCCAAGCGGGCTCTCACATCTTGTGCAGCTCGGTCGGCATCATGTTGGTGTTGAGGTGGTACATCACCCACAGGGAACCGGAGAGCGCAATCGCCACGATGACGATCGTGAAGATCAGCGCCATCATCGTCCAGCCGCTTTCGGAGCGGCTGTTCATGTGCAGGAAGTAGACCATGTGGACGACGATCTGCACGGCGGCAAAGCCCATGATCACGATCGCGGTCAGCACCGAATTGCTGAGCACATCGTTCATGACCAGCCAGAACGGGATCGCGGTCAGGACAACCGAAAGAAGGAAGCCGGTGATATAGCCGCGCAGGCTGCCATGCGGCTCGCCATGGCCGCCGTGCCCGTCTTGATGCTCGGCGTGGTTCTGGCCAGCGCTCATTTCAGCACGCCCATCAGGTAGACGAAGGTGAAGACGCCGATCCAGACGACGTCGAGGAAGTGCCAGAACATGCTCAGGCACATTAGCCGGCGCCGATTGGCCTCGATCAGCCCGCGGCGCCTGACCTGGACCATCAGCACCGTCAGCCAGATCAGGCCGAAGGTGACATGCAGCCCATGCGTGCCGACCAGCGTGAAGAACGAGGACAGGAAGGCGCTGCGCATCGGCGTCGCGCCCTCATGGATCATATGCGCGAACTCGTAGAGCTCGATCGCGAGGAAGGCGAGCCCGAAGAGCCCGGTGACCACGAGCCAGGCCTGCATCGCCGCCTGCCGGCCCTTGTCCATAGCGAGCATGGCGAAGCCGTAGGTGATCGAGGAAAGCAGCAGCATGGTGGTGTTGACCGCCACCAACCTGAGGTCGAACAGGTCGGCGCCCGAAGGCCCCGCCGCATAGTTGCGCCCAAGCACGCCGAAGGTCGCGAAGAGAACTGCAAAAACCAGGCAGTCGCTCATCAGGTAGAGCCAGAAGCCGAGCATGGTCGAGCCGCCGGAGTGCTCGTGCTCGTCTTCCGTCACATAGAAGGCCGGAACACCGTTTGCAGCCTGCGCTTCCGCTCTCGCCTTAGCCATCATCGCCCCTCAGGCCCCGCTAAGCTGTTCGGTGCGCGAATCTTCTTCGCGCAGAACGGCTTCGGCCGGGATGTGGAAGTCGCGGTTGTAGTTGAAGGTATGCGCGATCGCCGTCGCCAGGACGCCGACGAAGCTCAGCGCCGCCAGCCACCAGATGTACCAGATCAAGGCGAAGCCGCAGATCGTCGCGAACCCCGCGATGATCAGACCGGCACTGGTGTTCCGCGGCATGTGGATCGGCCGGAAGCCGCCGAGCGGGCGCTTGTAGCCGCGCTTCTTCATGTCGGCCCAGGCGTCGAGGTCATGCACGATCGGCGTGAAGGCGAAGTTGTAGGCCGGCGGCGGCGACGAGGTCGACCATTCCAGCGTGCGCCCGTCCCAGGGATCGCCGGTCGTATCGCGCAACTCCTCGCGGCGCAGGATGCTGACGCCGATCTGGATGATGAAGCACAGGATGCCGAGCGCGATCAGCACCGCTCCTGCAGCCGCGAGCACGAACCAGATCTGGAGCGAGGGGTCTTCGAAACGGCTCAGGCGCCGCGTCACGCCCATCAGGCCGAGCACATAGAGCGGCATGAAGGCAACGTAGAAGCCGATCACCCAGAACCAGAAGGAGAGCAGGCCCCAGAACCGGTCGAGCTTGAAGCCGAAGGCTTTCGGGAACCAGTAGGCGATGCCCGCGAAGACGCCGAAGACCACGCCGCCGATGATGACGTTGTGGAAATGGGCGATCAGGAACAGGCTGTTGTGCAGCACGAAATCGGCCGGCGGCACCGCCAGCATGACGCCGGTCATGCCGCCGATGACGAAGGTCAGCATGAACGCGACGAGCCACATCATCGGCAGCTCGAAGCGGATGCGGCCACGATACATCGTGAACAGCCAGTTGAAGATCTTCGCGCCCGTCGGGATCGAGATGATCATCGTCGTGATGCCGAAGAAGGAGTTCACGCTGGCGCCCGAGCCCATCGTGAAGAAGTGATGCAGCCAGACGAGATACGACAGGATGGTGATGACCACCGTCGCATAGACCATCGAGGCGTAGCCGAAGAGGCGCTTGCCGCAGAAGGTCGAGGCCACCTCCGAATAGACGCCGAATATCGGCAGGATGAGGATGTAGACCTCGGGATGGCCCCAGATCCAGATCAGGTTCACGTACATCATCGGGTTGCCGCCGAGGTCGTTCGTGAAGAAGTTGGTGCCGACATAACGGTCGAGCGTCAGCAGCGCGAGCGTCGCCGCCAGGATCGGGAAGGTCGCGACGATCAGCACGTTGGTGCACAGCGCCGTCCAGCTGAAGACCGGCATCTTCATCAAGTCCATGCCGGGCGCGCGCATCTTCACGATGGTCGCGATCAGGTTGACGCCCGACAAGGTGGTGCCGACGCCCGCGATCTGCAGCGCCCATAGGTAATAATCCATGCCGACCCCGGGCGAGTAGGCAGCCCCCGAGAGCGGCGGATAGGCAAGCCAGCCCACCTTGGCGAATTCACCGACGAAGAGCGACATCATCACCAGAACGGCGCCGCCCACCGTCATCCAGAAGCTGAAATTGTTCAGGAAGGGGAAGGCGACGTCGCGGGCGCCGATCTGCAGCGGCATGACGTAGTTCATCAGGCCCGTGACGAAGGGCATCGCCACGAAGAAGATCATGATCACGCCATGGGCCGTGAAGATCTGGTCGTAATGGTGCGGTGGCAGGTAGCCCTCGTTGCCGGCGAAGGCGATCGCCTGCTGGCCGCGCATCATCAGCGCGTCGGCGAAGCCGCGCAGCAGCATGATCACGCCCAGGATCATGTACATGATCCCGATCTTCTTGTGGTCCACGCTGGTGAACCACTCGTGCCAGAGATAGCCCCAGAGCTTGTAGCGGGTGACGAGCGCGATGAGCGCCAGTCCGCCGAGCGCGACCGCCGCGAAGGTCCCGAGCAGGATCGGCTCGTGATAGGGGATCGCTTCGAGCGTGAAGCGTCCGAACAGCAGCTTCCACCAGTCGGGGTAGGAGGTCATGGTTCCCTCGCTCGCTACGCGCGCAAGCGCTTCAGTTGGCGACGCGGGCGGTGACGCCCGCGGTGCCGTAGACATCGGTCGGCGTGCAGATCGCCGTCACGAAGGGTCGTGGCGGCATCGGCTGCCCGCCCCTGCGCACGCTCTTGTCGTACTCGAGCGATGCGACGATATGGATGCCTTCCTTGCCGCCGCCGCCCTTGGCATCCATCGCCATCATGTCGCGCGTGCACATCTTGGCGCGGTCGACACACATGTTGAGGATGGCGCCGAAGAGATCGGACGGGACGTCACGGAACTGGCGCACCGGCTCGCGCTCGCTGGGACGCTCCAGCACGAGATACTCCTCGCGCCCGAGCGGCTTGCCGTTGCCGATCGCGCCCTGCACCCACTCGCCGAAGCCCTTCTCGTCGACGCCCCGGAATCGGAAGCGCATGTCGGAGAAGCCGGCGCCGCTGTAGTTCGCAGAAAAGCCCTCGAAATCGCCGGGATGATTGATCACGGCGTTGAGCTTCGTCTGCATGCCCGGCATCGCGTAGATCTGGCCGGCGAGCGCCGGAATGAAGAGCGAGTTCATCACCGAAGAGGAGGTGATGCGGAACTCGATCGGCTGATCGACCGGCGCCACCACCTCGTTGAGCGAGGCGATGCCCTGCGCCGGGTAGAGGAACAGCCATTTCCAGTCGAGCGCCACGACCTGGATGACCAGCGGCTGCTTCCTGGGTCCGTTCCCGCCCGCTTTCGCTTCGACGGCCGGCTTGTTCGCGCTGATGCGGTCGAGCGGCCGATAGGGATCGAGCAGATGCGTGCCCATCCAGGTCATCGCGCCGATGATGACGATGATCAGCAGCGGCACCGACCAGATCACCACCTCGAGCGGCAGCGAATGGTTCCAGTCCGGGTGATAGGTGGCATTTGCCGAGGCGCGGTAGCGCCAGGCGAAGAAAATCGTCAGCGCCATCACCGGAATGATGATGAGCAGCATCAGCGCCGTGGAGGCGAGCATGAGGTTTCTTTGCTGCATCGCAACATCGCCCGACGGCGACAGCAATACCCACTGGCATCCGCCAAGCAGCGCAAAAACCGGCAAAGCCGCTAAAAATCGAAAGATCCGCAAGAGACTCGTGACCTCCCTCTTCCGGGAACAGCCGTTCTCTATTCCCATTCTTTCGCACCGCACATCGGACAATCTGTCCCATTGCGGCCGTTTGACGGGTGGCTTCTATCCACCGTATCCATTTGTATGAGGTGCGGGCAAGCCCGGTCGTTCCGGTGAGCCCCCCAGCGAGGAATTCGCGGTCATGAGCGCTGACGCGGCGAGCCATTCATCGGGGCATCTGACGGACGAGCACGGACGGGATCACGTGACGCCCGCCGATATCGCGCTCGGCGTCATCATCGGCCGGACGTCGGAGTATTTCGACTTCTTCGTTTTCGGCCTCGGCTGCGTGCTGGTCTTCCCCGAACTGGTCTTCCCCTTCGTCGACCGGCTCACCGGCACGCTCTACGCCTTCGGCATCTTCGCACTCGCCTTCGTGACGCGCCCCTTCGGCTCGGTGCTGTTCTTCGCGATCGACCGGCGCTACGGCCGGGCGACCAAGCTCACCGCGGCGCTGTTTCTCCTCGGCGGCTCGACGGCCGCCATCGCCTTCCTGCCGGGCTACGAGACGATCGGCATCTGGTCCGTCGTCATCCTCGCCGGTTTCCGCCTGCTGCAGGGCATCGCGCTCGGCGGCGCCTGGGACGGGCTGTCCTCGCTGCTCGCCCTCAACGCGCCGCCTAACCGGCGCGGCTGGTATGCGATGCTGCCGCAGCTCGGCGCTCCCTTCGGCTTCATCCTCGCCGCCGGGCTCTTCGCCTATTTCGAAGGCGCACTCTCGAAGGAGGACTTCCTCGGCTGGGGCTGGCGCTACCCCTTCTTCGTCGCGCTGACGATCAACGTCGTGGCCCTGTTCGCCCGGCTGCGCATGGTCGCGACCCATGAATTCGCCGAGTTGATGGAAACGCGCGAGCTGGTGCCGGTGCCGGTGTCCGAACTCATCCGCGCCCATGGCTGGACGCTCGTCATCGGCGCCTTCGTGCCGCTGGCGAGCTTCGCGCTCTTTCACCTCGTCACCATCTTCCCGGTGAGCTGGATCAACCTCTACACCGACCGCTCCGTCTCGGAGTTCCTGCTGGTCCAGGGCGCGGGCGGCGTGGTCGGAGCGGGCGCGATCGTCACATCCGGCCTGATCGCCGACCAGATCGGCCGTCGCAACACATTGCTCCTGTCCGGCTCGATGATCGCGCTGTTCAGCCTGTCGAGCATCGTCGCACCTCTGCTCTTCGGCGACAGCCTGGCGGGCCAGACGATCTACGTCATCATCGGCTTCGGCCTGCTCGGCCTCTCCTACGGCCAGACGGCCGGCGCGGTCGCCTCGAGCTTCGGCACGCAGTATCGCTACACCGGCGCGGCCCTGACCTCCGACTTCGCCTGGCTCATCGGCGCCGGCTTCGCGCCGCTGGTGGCGCTGACCGTGTCGAGCACCTTCGGCCTCGCCTGGGTCGGCGTCTACCTGCTCTCCGGCGCGCTCTGCACGCTGGCGGCGCTGACGATCGACCGCAGGCTGGAGAGCCGCTACGGCTGAGCGGCCTTCAGCGCGTCATTCTCGGGCGACCGCAGGGAAACCCGAGAATCGTCACGAGGTTTGGGTTCCCGACCGGGCTTGTCCAGTGATGCTCGGGTCAAGCCCGAGCATGACGGTTATGGCCGCGATCAGCGCCCCGTCCAGTTGGGCGGACGCTTGCCGAGGAAGGCTTCCATGCCCTCGCGGAAATCGGCGCTGGTGTAGCAGAGCGTCACCAGATCACGGCCGTCGAGCCCTTCGGCGGTCGCGGCCGTCAAACGGCGCATCGCTTCCTTGGTGGCGCGCATGGTCAGCGGCGCATGGCCGGCGATGGTCTGCGCCAGCGCGCCCGCCCGGTCCATCAGCGCAGCGTGGTCCGGCAGCAGCTCGCTGTAGAGACCGATGCGCTGCCCCTCCTCCGCCTCGACAAGCCGCGCGGTGAAGACGATGTCCTTGACCCGCGCCGGGCCGAGCATCGCGTAGAGCCGCGCATAGTTCTCCATCGACAGGCAGTTGCCGAGCGTGCGCGCGATCGGGAAGCCGAAGCGCGCCGTCAGGCTCGCGATCCTGAGATCGCAGGCGAGCGCGATCGCCGCGCCGCCCCCCGTCACCGCGCCGGAAATCGCGGCGAGTGTCGGCACCGCACAGCGCTCGATCGTCCCGATCACGGTCTCGATGCGCTCCTCATAGGCGAGCGCGTCGTCGGCACTCTCGAAGGCGCGGAACTGGGAGATGTCGGTGCCGGCGCCGAACGCCTTGTCGCCGGCCCCGGTCATGATGATCACGCGCGGATCGCCATGATCGGCCGGATCGCGGCAGATCTCGGCAATGCGCTCATACATCGCGAAGGTCAGCGCGTTGCGCGCCTGTGGCCGGTTGAGCGTGATCGTGCCGACCCCATTCTCGACCGCATATCGAATTTCGTCGCTCACTTGAGGGTCTCCGTCAGATCACGCCTTCGGCCCGCAGTCTTGCGAGCCCTGCTTCGTCATAGCCGAGCCCGGCCAGGATCTCGTCATTATGCGCTCCGGCCGAAGGCGTCGGGGTCGCGACATCGGCGGGCGTGCGCGACAGCGTCACCGGCTGGCCGACGAGGCGGATATCGCCGAGCTCGGGGTGGCTCACCGGCCTGGCGATGCCGAGATGGCGCACCTGCGGGTCCTCGAACATCTCGTCGACCGCATAGATCGGCCCCGCCGGAACGCTGTTGCGATCCATCGCCTCCAGCCAATGAGCGCTGTCGGCCTCGGCGAATATCTCCTCGATCACCTCCCTCAGCTCCGGCCGGCGCGCAAAGCGTTTCTCCATGCTGTCGTAGCGAGCATCCGCGCCCCATTCCGGCCGTCCGATCGCGCGGCAGAAGGAACGCCATTGTTCCTCGCCTCCGACGCCGAGATTGATCGCGCCGTCACGCGTCCGGTAGACGCCCATCGGCGTCTGGTAGGGGTGATCATTGCCGGCCTGCGGCGGAACGGAGCCTTCGACGAGATAGCGCGCCGCCTGGAAATCCATCATCGCGATCTGGGCTTCGAGCAGCGAAGTCTGCACCCACTGGCCCTTTCCGGATGCGGCGCGCTCCTGCAGCGCCACCAGCGCGCCGACAGCGCCGTAGAGTCCCGCCGAGGAATCGGCGAGCGCGATGCCGGCCCGGACCGGCCCCTGCCCCGGCAGGCCGGTCACCGACATCATCCCGCCCATGCCCTGCGCGATCTGATCGAAGCCCGCGCGGGTCCGGTATGGGCCGGACTGGCCGAAGCCGGAGATCGAGACCAGAATCAGCCGTGGATTGCGGGCGTGCAGCGTCTCGAAATCGAGCCCGAGCCGTTCCTTCACATCGGGCCGGAAGTTCTCGACGAGCAGATCGGCGTCGTCGACGAGCCTCATCAGGATCGCTCTGCCCTCCGGCGTCTTCAGATTGAGCGCCAGCGAGCGCTTGTTGCGGTGCAGGTTCTGCATGTCGTAGCCGAGGCGCGGCCCGCTCATGTTCTCGTTTGGATCGACGCCCGGCGGGCTTTCCACCTTGATCACGTCGGCGCCGAAATCGGCGAAGACGCGCACACAGGTCGGCCCCGCCCGCACCCGTGTCAGATCCAGCACGCGGAGGCCCGCAAGGGCTGTCGATGGTCTCGGCTGCGCCATTTTTCGTTCGCTCCTCCCGGTAGCGAACTATCCGGTTCTCTTCCCGAGCCCGTCAATCGCCTTGTGCATACTGCATGCAGACGTCGCGTGCATGACAGGAACCGCTTCATTTCCCGCGCTTCGGCTTCGTCATGGCGCCTTGTTCCGAGGAAGGCAGAGCCCGAAATTTTCCGCTTGAACCTGAAGTGGCTACAGCTTGTAGAGAAGAAGTCCCGCAGCGAAGCCAGACGGAGACTCAAGATATGGCCGCCCCATCCCCAGCCGAAACCAAGACCCTGTCCTGGAAGGTCGGCGGCATGGATTGCGCGAGCTGCGCGACGAAGATCCGCGGCGCGGTCGAACGCCTTCCGGGCGTCAGCGACGTCAGGCTCTCGGTGATGTCGGAGACGCTGACGCTCTCGCTCGACGCGGACCAGACCACGCCAGAGGCGATCGAGAAGCGCGTCAGCGGCCTTGGCTACACCACCGCGGCGCTGGCGAAGGCTCCGGTGGAAAAGCCGACCGCGAAGGGCAGCTGCTGCGGCCACGACCATCATGACCATGACCATGGCGGGCACCAGCATGACCATGCCGGGCACGAGCATGGCGACACCTGCCGCCCTGGCCATGCGCACGACCATGACCATGGCCACGATCACGCCGAACACAAGCATGGCCCGAAGGCGGCCAAGGCAGCCGCGGCCAATGACCATGGCCACGGCCTCCCCGGCCATGTCCATGAAGTGACGCCCGATGGCGCCCGCTGGTACCAGACTGGCAAGGGCCGCCTCGTCATCGGCACAGGCCTGCTTCTCGGCGCCGCCTACGCAGCCCGCCTGCTCTGGGCAGATATCGGTCACTGGGCCTTCATCCTGGCCTGTATCGTCGGTGTCCTGCCGGTCGCGCGGCGTGCCTTGGCAGCAGCCCGCGCCGGCATTCCCTTCACCATCGAGATGCTGATGACGATCGCCGCCATCGGCGCGCTCTTCATCGGCGCAGCCGAGGAAGCGGCGCTGGTCGTCTTCCTCTTCGCCGTGGGCGAGGTTCTCGAAGGCGTCGCAGCCGACCGCGCCCGCGCCTCGATCCGGGCACTGGGCGATCTCGTTCCCAAGACCGCCCTCGTCGAGGAGAACGGCGCGACCCGGCAGGTCGATGCCGCCAGCCTGAAAATCGGCCAGATCGTGCTCGTCCGCCCGGGCGACCGCATCCCGGCCGACGGCGAGATCACCGACGGCATCTCCGGCATCGACGAGAGCCCGGTCACCGGCGAATCCGTGCCGAAGACCAAGGGCATCGGCGAGCCCGTCTTCGCCGGCTCGGTCAACCGCGAGGCCGCGCTGCGCGTACGCGTCGACAAGGCGGCCGAGGACAACACCATCGCCCGCATCATTCGCCTCGTCGAGGAGGCGCAGGAAGCGCGCGCGCCGACCGAGCGCTTCATCGACCGCTTCTCGCGCTGGTACATGCCGGCCATCGTCGGGCTTGCGCTGCTGGTCGCGCTCGTACCGCCGCTCGCGTTCGGGGCTGAATGGTCGGTCTGGATCTACCGGGCTCTGGCTCTGCTGCTGATCGGCTGCCCCTGCGCGCTGGTCATTTCGGTGCCGGCCGCGATCGCCGCCGCGCTTTCGGCCGGCGCCCGCCAGGGCCTGTTGATGAAGGGCGGCGTCGTCATCGAGACCGCCGCCAAGACCGGCCTCGTCGCCTTCGACAAAACCGGAACGCTGACTCAAGGCAAGCCGCGTGTCACCGACGTCGTCGCCCTCGCCGTCAGCGAAACGGAGGTCCTGGCGCTGGCCGCCGCCGTCGAGCACGGTTCCGCCCATCCGCTCGCCGAAGCCGTGCTCGAACGCGCCCGCGCCGACGGCATCGCCTATGCGCCGGCGGCCGAGGCAGCGGCCCTCGCGGGCCAAGGCGTCACGGGCAGCGTCGGCGGCCGTTCGATCTTCGTCGGTGCTCCCCGCCACGCGGAAAAGCGGGCTGCGTTCGACAAACGCGCACGCCTTGCCGCCGAGGAGCTTGAAGCCGCCGGCAAGACCGTCGCTGCCGTGGTGGTCGATGGCGCGCTCGCCGGCTTCATCGCCTTGCGTGACGAGCCACGGGAGGATGCCGCCGCCGCCATCGCCGAGCTCAAGGCGATGGGCATCCGCTCGGCCATGCTCACCGGCGACAATGCCCGCACGGGCGCCGCAATCGCAGGCCAGCTCGGCATGGAGCACAAGGCCGAGTTGATGCCGGACGACAAGGTCACAGCGATCAAGGCTTTCGCTTCGCAAACCCCGGTGATGATGGTCGGTGACGGCATCAACGACGCGCCGGCCCTTGCGGCGGCCAGCATCGGCGTCGCCATGGGCTCAGGGACCGATGTCGCGCTGGAGACTGCCGATGGCGCGGTCTTGAAGAGCCGCGTCCGCGACGTCGCGGCGCTGATCCGGCTGGCGCGCGCGGCGATGGCCAACATCCGCGCCAACATCACGATCGCGCTCGGACTGAAGGCCGTGTTCCTGGTCACCAGCGTGCTGGGCTACACCGGCCTCTGGGTCGCGATCCTCGCCGACACCGGCGCGACCGTCATCGTGACCGCCAACGCGCTGAGGCTGCTGCGCTTCGACGCAGGCAAGACCGGCTGACAACCGAAGCTGGATCGAACCTCGAACAACGGAGCCGGGCAGAAGGCCCGGCTTCACCGCGTCTAGACTCTGATGTCGGCGAAGGCCCCGTTCCGGCGTTCGTTCTTCGCTTCCATCTGCCGGAGCATCTCTTCGCGGACCTTGGCCATCACGTCGGCCTTGGCCTTCGAATCGAGTTTGTTGAACTGCTCCTCGGTCATGCCGAGCTTGTCGAGGATCGCCTTCTGGACCCGCTCTTCCGGCGTCATCCGGGCGATCTTCAGGAACTCGGCCTCGGTCGAGGACGAGGAGGCCGCGGTGGAGGCGGTGGAATCCTGCTTCGAGTCGCCTTCCGCCGTCGGCTTGGTCGCATAGGCAGTGGGTAGATTGATCGGCCAGTTCGAGGTCGAGAACGAGACGGACATCGCGCGCTCCTTTCTGCTGGGCAGGGACACGCAATCTCCGGACCGCCTCTGGAAATCAAGAATTTATCCGCGATTTCAATTCACTACCTGATCAGCAACGAGAAGAAGCGATTGCCGTGCCCAGCGAATCCGGCAATTTCTGCCCGGCAAACATCGCCTCCCGCCTGGATTAGACGGGCGATCGGCAACCGCCTCGGCCGCGCGGGCCGCGGCTCATTTTGCAACGCAAAATTGCCGCACCCGAACGGTGCTCGATTGAGCAAGTGCAATATGCCCACCAGATAGTCAGACGATACGGCGCCTGTCCCAGAATGGCGTCACTGCCCAATTCATAGGCAGAGAATCAACCATATTTCGGCCACAACCCTTACCTGAGCGCAGGTCGACCTCACAAAAATGACCGGAAACTTAATTGGCCATGCGAAAAAAGCATAACAGAGCTGACCAGCAGCCACTGTTAGAGGCAATCGGCCTCCCTTATATGCACTGCACAACGAAATTATCGCTGTGGGCACCGCCCCGCTCCGGAATACGCAAGGAAAACCACCATGTTCGTCACGATGATCGCCGCCAAAATTCGAGCCTACCTCCGCTATCGCGAGACCGTTCGCGAGCTGTCCCGCCTGACCGACCGCGAGCTCGACGATCTCGGCCTGTCGCGCTCGGAGATCACCTTCATCGCCCGCTCGCACGCGTCGGCCTGAAGACCCTGATTTCGAACCGCCGCGCATCGGCGCGGTGCGTTCTGTGTAGTTTCTCCCGGGTTCGGGTTTCCCCTCCCCCCGAACTTGGTCGAAGAGCGAATGCCCGCCTCACGGCGGGCATTTTGCATTTCAGGCCTGCTTCTCGCTTGACCTCGAAGCCTGCTGCGGACACATCGCAGCCATGGAACCAGTACACATCATCGGCGGCGGTCTCGCCGGCTCCGAAGCCGCCTGGCAGATCGCCGAGGCCGGCGTCCCGGTCGTCATCCACGAGATGCGCCCCGTGCGCGGTACCGACGCGCACAAGACCGACGGGCTCGCCGAGCTCGTCTGCTCGAACTCCTTCCGCTCCGACGATTCGTCCAGCAACGCGGTCGGCCAGCTCCATTGGGAGATGCGCCGTCTCGGCTCGCTGATCATGGCCAAGGGCGATGCCCATCAGGTGCCGGCAGGCGGCGCGCTCGCGGTCGACCGCGACGGCTTCTCGCAGGCCGTCACCGCCGCGCTGGAGAGCCATCCGCTCGTCACCATCGACCGCGGCGAGATCGCCGGCCTGCCACCGGCCGAATGGGACAATGTCGTCATCGCCACCGGTCCTCTGACCTCGCCTGCCCTGGCGCAGGGCTTGCAGTCGCTGACCGGCGAAGATTCGCTCGCCTTCTTCGACGCCATCGCGCCGATCGTCCATTTCGATTCGGTCGACATGGACCAGGCCTGGTTCCAGTCACGCTACGACAAGGCGGGGCCGGGAGGCACCGGTGCCGACTACATCAACTGCCCGCTCGACCGCGACCAGTACGAGGCCTTCATCGACGCGCTGCTCGCCGCCGAGAAGACCGAGTTCAAGGAGTGGGAGGGCACGCCCTATTTCGACGGCTGCCTGCCGATCGAGGTGATGGCCGAACGTGGCCGCGAGACCTTGCGCTGGGGCCCGATGAAGCCGGTCGGCCTCACCAACAAGCATAACCCGACCGTCAAGGCCTATGCCGTGGTGCAGTTGCGCCAGGACAATGCGCTCGGCACGCTGTTCAACATGACCGGCTTCCAGACGAAGCTGAAATATGGCGAGCAGGCCGCGATCTTCCGGATGATCCCGGGCCTGCAGAATGCCGAGTTCGCTCGGCTCGGCGGCATCCACCGCAACACCTATCTGAACTCGCCGAAGCTGCTCGACGGGCACCTGCGGCTCAAGGCCGATCAGCGCCTGCGCTTCGCCGGTCAGATCACCGGTTGCGAGGGCTATGTCGAGAGCGCCGCCACCGGGCTCCTCGCCGGACGCATGGCCGCAGCCGAGCGGCTTGGCCGCGAGCTGCCGCTGCCGCCTGCGACGACGGCTCTCGGCGCGCTGGTCAATCACATCACCGGCGGCCATATCGTCACCATCGACGAGGGGCCCCGCTCCTTCCAACCGATGAACATCAATTTCGGGCTGTTCCCGCCGATCGAGGGCGTTGCGACGACCGGCCCCGACGGCAAGCGCCTGAAGGGCCCGGCCAAGAGCGTCGCCCGCAAGCAGGCGCTCACCGCGCGCGCAAAGGTCGAGATGGACGCCTGGACGAGCAGCGTCGAGGCGAAGGCAGCCGAGTAGAACACTCCGTCATTCCGGGACAGGCCGAAGGCCTGAGCCCGGAACCCATGAACACGACGCCGTTCCAGAGGCTCATGCTCGCCCTTGTGACGAGCATCCACGTCTGCTCGAGACAGGCCCGGCCATGGCGGCAAACGGCATGCTCATGGGTTCCGGGCTCTTCGCCGACGCGAAGCCCTGGAACGACGATATGCTTCCGCGTCGCGAGATGCTCGGGTTTGGCCCGAGCGCGACGGCGCTTGCTTCTAAGCTTTCCGCGCCGCCCGCCACAGGATCCACTGTCGGCGCCAGGCCGGCAGGGTGATGATGGTCCGGTAGGGATCGTATCCCCTCGCCTCCATCCGCCGGAGATAGGGCTCCACCAGAGCCACCGGCAGGAAGGCCGGCTTCAGCGTCGGCGGAATCGACTCGCCGAGGCTCGCGAGCTTCTTCAGGTGGTTGCGGGCGATCTCGCGCAGTTCCTTGAGCGTGTAGAGCACGCCCGGGCCGCCCCGCCCGCGCACGATGTCGTCACGCGTGACGCCGTTGCGGGAAAGGATGTCCGCCGGCAGGTAGACCTGCCCTTCGGCCGCATGCCACGGGAAAGCGCGCATCAGCCCGGTCAGCGCATAGGCGACGCCGGCATGGCCGCAGGCCGTCGCCCCGCCCGGATCGCGTCCGCCTGCCAGGATCAGGCAGGCGAGTCGGATCAAGGCGCTGGAGGTTTCGCCGGCATAGCCCTCCAGGTCGCGGAGAGAGGGCATCGGATCGTCGTAAAGGTCGAAGATCCGGGCATCGATCAATGCCGTCAGCGGCGCGATCGGCAGGCGGTAGCGCCGGACCGTGTCGAGCAGGGCCGCGGCCACGGGATGCGCCTGCGTCTCGCCGGCCGGCTGGCCTTCCAGCACGTCGCGCCACCATTGCAGCCTGACCTCGCCCGGCAGCGGCTCGCTGACCAGCGCCCTTACCCGTGCAATCTCGAGGCTGAAGGCATAGAGGGCGTAGAGCGCCGCCCGGCGGTCTTCGGAGGCGTAGAGACCGGCGATATAGCGATCCTGATCCTGCTCGCGCACGAGCGTCGCGCAATGGGCATAAGCCTCCGGCAAGCGCGCCGGCGCGATCTCCCTGCGATCATCAGTCTCGGTCTGCGGCATTGTCCCGCCTCGGCCCGCCATCGTTAGGCCGCCCCTAATGTAGGGCACTCGCCCTGCCCCTGCTACGCGTCGCTCGCATGGCCGGCTTTCCAAACTGCCGGCAGGGTTCCTAGTCGATCGCGATCAACGCAGCGGCGACGCGTCGGTCCTCTGCGACGAGGATATTGTAGGTGCGGGCAGCCGCGCCTGTCGCCATACCCTCGACGGTGATCCCGGCCAGCCTCAGCGGATCACGCAGAACGGGCGGAATGAAGGCAATGTCGGCCCCTGTCCCAATCAACAGGAAGTCGATGCTCTCGGCCTCGTCCAGCACCGGCTGCAGGCTCTCGATCGTCACCTCGGAAAAGCGCGTCACCGGCCAGATGCGGATGCCCGCCGGCGTCGCGATAATCGAGCCCTTGTGGCTCATCTCCGCGAAGCGGAAACCGCCCGCCCCGATCGCGTCGAGCGGGAAACGGCCGGGAACGAAGCCGTCGAAGCGCGGCATGAAGCCGCTCAGGCCTTCGCCTTGGCGGCCGACGAAGCCTTGGCGCGCGCCGCCTCCTGCGCTTCCTCGCGGGCGCCGGCCGAGCGGACATCCATATAGAGCAGCACCGGCGTCGAGATGAACATCGCCGAATAGGTGCAGATCACCACGCCGAAGAGCATCACGAGCGCGAAGCCCTCGATCGCGGTGCCGCCGAACAGCACCAGCGCCAGCAGCGACAGGAAGGTCGTCGTCGCCGTCATCGCCGTGCGCGACAGGGTCGAGTTGACCGACAGGTCGAGAAGCTCGGCAACCGGCATCGTCTTGTAGCGGCGCAGCAGCTCGCGGGTACGGTCGAACACCACGACGGTCTCGTTCAACGAGTAGCCGACGATGGTCAGGATCGCCGCGATCGAGGTCAGATTGAACTCGAGCTGGGTGATCAGGAAGAAGCCGATCGTGAGCACGATATCGTGCAGCGTGCCGAGGATCGCGCCGATCGCCAGCGGCATCTCGAAGCGGAACCAGAGATAGATCAGCACGCCGACGATCGCGAGCACGACGCCGAGCGTTCCCGCCTGCACCAACTCGCCCGAAACACGCGGGCCGACCGTCTCGACGCGGCGGAATTCATAGTTCGAGGCGAAGGCCTCCCGTGCCTTCACCACGACAGCCTGCTGAGCCGTCTCGCCGCCCGGCTGCATGCCGAAGCGCATCGAGACCTCGCCGCCCGTGCCGAATTCCTGCACCTCCGCTTCGCCGAAGCCGAGCCCGTTCGCGGTATGGCGGATCTGGCCGATGTCGACGGCGCCCGCCTTCGACTGCATCTCGATCAGCGTACCGCCTTTGAAGTCGATGCCGAAATTCAGGCCGACCGTCAGGAACAGCACGATCACGAGGACCGAATAGGCAGCCGACAGCGGATAGCTGAAGCGACGGAACCAGACGAATTTGAAGCGGGTGTTATCGGGAACGATACGAAGCAGGCGCATGCGCATGGCCAATCTCCTGAAGGGTTGGCAGCGTCAGAACGGGAGGTGCTTGGGCTTGGCCCAGCGATACCAGAGCGCGATCAGCATCCGGGTCAGCGTCACCGCCGTGATGACGGTGGTGAGGATGCCCAGGATGAACACGACCGCGAAGCCGCGCACCGGGCCGGAGCCGAGCGAGAACAGCGCCACCGCCGCGATCAGCATGGTGACGTTGGAATCGATGATCGTGGCGAAGGCGCGCTGGAAGCCGGCCTCGAGGGCCGAGACGAGGCTGCGTCCCTGATGTTCCTCCTCGCGCATGCGTTCATAGATCAGAACGTTGGAGTCGACCGCCGTGCCGATGGTCAGCACGATGCCGGCGATGCCGGGCAGCGTCATCGTCGCGCCGAGGAAGGACATCAGCCCGAAGATCAGGCCGACATGGACCAGCAGCGCGATGCTCGCGATCAGGCCGAAGATGCCGTAGGTCGCCAGCATGTAGATCACCACCATCACGGTCGCGATCAGGGTCGCCATCTTGCCGGCGCGGATCGAGTCGGCGCCGAGGCCGGGGCCGACGGTGCGTTCCTCGACAATGGTCATCTTGGCGGGCAGTGCGCCGGCGCGCAGCAGGATCGAGAGGTTGTTGACCTGCTCGACCGTGAAGTTGCCGGAGATCTGGCCCGAGCCACCCGTGATCGGCGACTGGATCACCGGCGAGGAGATCACCTTGTTGTCGAGCACGATCGCCAGCGGGCGGCCGAGATTCTCCGTGGTGATCTGGCCGAAGCGCTGGGCGCCGCGGATGTTGAAGCGGAAGTTCACGATCGGCTGGCCGCTGCGCGAATCGAAGGCCGGCTGCGCGTCGATCAGGTCGGCGCCGTCGACCGATGGCTGGCGCAGCACCGGGACGGTCTGACCGCCGGCATCCTGCGAGGGCAGCATGTCGACTTCGCTGCTGTTGGCGTCGCCGACGAGGCGGAACTCCAGCTTGGCCGTGTCGCCGAGGATCTGCTTCAGGCGCTGCGGATCCTGCAGGCCCGGCACCTGGACCAGGATGCGGTCGAGGCCCTGGCGCTGGATGTTCGGCTCGGTCGTGCCGAGCGCGTCGACGCGCCGGCGCAGAACCTCCATCGCCTGCTCGACGGCGCGGCGGATACGCTCGTTCGAGCCGGCTTCCGTCACCGTCAGCTGGATCAGCCCGTCAGGCTGCTCGGCAATGGCGATCGACTGGTTGCCCGAAGGGCCGAAGGCGCCGAGCGTGCCAATCGGCTGGGCGAGTTCGCGCAGCTTCGGCAGCACGCGGGCGCGCTCGGCCGCGTCCGGGACGCGCACCTGCACACCGCGTGTCGTGGTCTGGATGCCACCTTGAATGCTGATGCGCTCTTCGCGCAGGACGCGGCGGACGTCGTCGCGCAGCTGGGTCACCTGGCTGCGGACCAGCTCGGCCCGGTCGATCTCGAGCAGGACGTGCGAACCGCCCTGCAGGTCGAGGCCGAGCACCACCGCATGGATCGGCAGGAAGATGCGCGGAATCCAGGACGGCGCGTTCTCGGCAATGGACTTGCGCGTCTCCGGGGAGAACAGGTTCGGCACGGCGAGCCCGCAGCCGACGATCAGCACGAGCAGGACGAGAATGACCTTGCGGGCCTGGAGACGAAGCATCTGCGTGAACAGCCTTGTTGTCGTGCCTCAGATCACGTCGCATTCGGACGCTTCCGTCCGAATGCGAAAACGCGATCGATTGTCAAAGTCAGCTTTTGACCGGCTCGCTCTTGGAGCGGACGTCCTGAATCATGCCGCGCACGATGCGCACGCGCACGCCATCGGCAATCTCGGCCTCCAGCTCGCCGTCGTCGACGACCTTCGACACCTTCGCGATCAGGCCGCCCGAGGTCACGATCGTGTCGCCGCGGCGGACGTTCTTGATCATCTCCTGATGGGTCTTCGCCCGCCGCTGCTGCGGCCGGATGATCAGGAACCACATGATAACGAAGATCAGCAGGAACGGCACGAGCTGGATCAGCATGTCGGCGCCGCCACCGGCTCCTGTCGCCTGGGCGAAAGCGGGGGTGATCACTGAAGGACTCCTCTCTAACGACGGCGCAGCAGGCCGCCGGCCGCAAGACGCGGCAATAGCATCGCCCGGCCAAAATCGCGCGGACTATAGCCAGCAACGCCGTGAAATCAATCGGACATGCCCGGTCTCTCGGGCATGGCTCCTCACCTATGGGCTTGCTGCCATTCGCGCAATGCCCCTTGCGCTCGATCCACGACGCGGTTTAGCTAGCCATCGGAACCGTACCGGACGGTACGGTACGGTTCGACAGGATGAAACGAAGGCGCCAGTGCCATGACCACGACCGCGATCACCCCCGACCAGACCCTCGCGACGCTGCTGCGGATCGCCGATGCGCTCGAGCGCATCGCTCCGCCGCGGCACAAGCCGGCCGACCTCAAGGCCGCCGACGCCTTCGTCTGGCAGGCGGCAGGCTCGGAGCTGGTGCCGGTGCCGAAGGTCAACCGCGTGGCGCTTTCGCTGCTGCGCGGCGTCGACCGCGTCCGTGACACGCTGGCCGAGAACACCGAGCGCTTCGCCAAGGGCCTGCCGGCCAACAATGTGCTGCTCTGGGGCGCGCGCGGCATGGGCAAGTCCTCGCTGGTCAAGGCGGTGCATGCCGACACCAACCAGCATCTGCCCAAGGGCGCCCTGCCGCTTAAGCTGATCGAGATCCACCGCGAGGACATCGAGAGCCTCCCTGCCCTGATGAGCCAGCTGCGCAACGATCCGCACCGCGCCATCGTCTTCTGCGACGATCTGTCCTTCGACAGCGACGACACATCCTACAAATCGCTGAAGGCGGTGCTGGACGGCGGCGTCGAGGGCCGGCCGGAGAATGTCGTCTTCTACGCCACCTCGAATCGCCGCCACCTGCTGCCGCGCGACATGATGGACAACGAGCGTGCGACCTCGATCAACCCGGGCGAGGCGATCGAGGAGAAGGTCTCGCTCTCGGACCGCTTCGGCCTCTGGCTCGGCTTCCACAAATGCAGCCAGGACGAGTATCTGGAGATGATCAACGGCTATGCCGGCCATTTCGGGCTAGCGGTCGGCCCCGAGGAGTTGCGCCGCGACGCTCTGGAATGGGCGACGACGCGCGGCTCCCGCTCCGGCCGCACCGCCTGGCAGTACATTCAGGACCTTGCCGGCCGGCTGGGCAAGAAGCTGGAGGGATGAGGATACGTCATTCTCGGGCTTGACCCGGGAATCTCATGACCAGAAGGCACCGGCTTCCGAGATACTCGGTCAAGCGCGAGCAGGACGGCCTGGGGCAAACGAAAACGGGGCGGCCCTTCCTGGGGCCGCCCCGTCCTTTTTTCGATCGGGAGGGTCTCGCGAACCGATCGAAGGCTTAAATCTTGCGCCCGGGCCCGGCTCAGTTGTTGAGGTAGGGCGTCGGGTCGACCGGGCTCGAGCCCTTGCGCAGCTCGAAGTGGAGCTGCGGCGAGGAGACGTTGCCGCTCTGGCCCGAATTCGCCACCACCTGGCCGCGCTTGACGGTGTCGCCGCGCTTCACCTTGAGCTCGCCATTGTGGGCGTAGGCCGAGACATAGCCGTTCGGGTGGCGGATCAGGACGAGGTTGCCGTAGCCCTTCAGCTCGCTGCCGGCATAGGCGACGGTGCCGCCCTCGGCCGCCTTGACCGGCGTGCCTTCCGGAACCGCGATGTTGATGCCCTCGTTGCCGCCCTTGCTGTAGCCGTTGATCACGCGGCCGCGAGCCGGCCAGCGGAAATCAGCCTTGTCACCCGAAGACGCCTCCTCTTCCTGCTTGGGCAGGCTGGCGGTGGTCTTCGGCTCGGATGCAGGCTCGGCCTTCGGGATCGCAGTCGGCTTCGGCACTGCGGTCGGCTTCGGCTCGGCGGCAGGCGCGTTCGCCACCACGACCGGCTTCGCCGGCTGCTGAGCAGGAGCGGCGGCTTTCACCGGCTGCTGGACGGGCGCGGGCTTCGCCTCAGCGGTAGGCTTCGCGGCGGGCACGGCCGCCACGGCGGTGCCGACCTTGCGGGCATCGGCCTTGGCCTTGGCTTCGGCAGCGAAACGGGCACGGGATTCGCGCATGGCCTGAGCGTCTGCTGCGGCCTTCGCCTTGGCTTCCGCGGCAGCGGTCGCCTTGGCATCGGCAGCGGCCTTGGCCTGTGCCTTCGCATCGACAACCGGAGCGGGCTGACGGACCGGAGCCGGGCCGGCGACGAAACGTTGCGAAGGAGCCGGAGCCGGGGCGGCCTGGGGGGCCGGCGCAGCAGCAGCAACCGAAGCGGGGGCGCCGCTCGCGTTATAAACCGGGATCGTGATCCGTGTGCCCGGCGGCACGTTGGCGCTGCTCAGCCCGTTGGCGGACATGAGCGCCGCACGCGGCACGCCGTAGCGCGACGAGATCATGTCGAGGTTTTCGCCCTGCGCGATCACGACCGGCGTGCCGCCCTGCGCCGACCAGCCGGTGGCGCTGCCGGAAACGGCCTGCGGCGGCGCCGAACTCAGCGCAACGGCAGACTGCGGCGGCGGCAGGGGCTGAGCCCGCACGACCGGGGCCGACGGAACCGGCTGCAGCGGCGCGCTGGCAGAGCGCCCGATCGAACCGGTGGTAGCCGGGTCGCGAGCAGGCGCCGGGGCCTGTGCAGTCCTGAAGGGGTTGTCGAAAGGAGTCTCGGTGAAGCGCAGCGCATCCGAGGAGCAGGCGCTGACACCGACGGCAAGCAGGCACACCGTCGAAAGGCGACGGAGAGCGCGATGATTGATCGATCCGGCTTGGCTACGCATGAACAGAGTACTCGCGAACGACGCAACTCGATGACGGTCATTAAACTCCCGTTGAGGTTACGAAAGCGTTTCGCTGGCGAAGCCGTCTTCACTTTTTTGGATTTTCGCCGGCGGCGCTGGCCCCCCTTGCCATGTCACCGCGCGCCGCCGGTTGGTGCGGCCAGGCGTCAGAGCGCGCGCGAAATCCCGGGCACCAGCGGCGGCAGGCGCAGCACCGGCCCGGTCGCATGGTCGAACTGGTCATCGCCGAGGCGCGTGACCACCACCCGCCGTGCCACCCCCTCGATTCGCAGGGCGCCGACCAGCCGCCCGCCATTCGACAGCCGCATCAGCAGCGCCTCGGGCACCGTCTGTGTGACACCGTTGACGAGGATACGGTCGAAGCGGCCGAGCGTGCGATCGGGCTGGAAACCGTCCGCATGGCGCAGATCGATCAGTTGGCCGAAACCGCTGCCGCTGACCCGCTCATGCGCGGCGAGCGCCAGCGAACGATAACGCTCCAGTGAAACCACCTCGCCGCCCAGCGCCGCGAGCAGCGCCGAGACGTAGCCGGAGCCCGTGCCGACTTCGAGGACGCGCGCGCCGATTTGCATATCGAGCGCGCCGAGCAGATTGGCGACGGTATGCGGCGCGGTCATCGTCTGGCCGCAGGGCAGCGGCACCGAGACGTCCTCGCGCGCGAGATCGGCAAAGCGGGACGGCGCGAACCGATCGCGCGGCACCCGCTCCATCGCGCGTAGCAGCGGGAGGTCGCGCACCCCCCGCGCCCTCAGCGACAGCAGGAAGGCGACGGTGCGTTCGCCCTCGCTGGCCGGCGCCTCCTCGCTCATACCCCCTCCCCACCGCCTCTCAGGCGAAGACCTGCGCGAAGCGGGTCAGTGTCGGCTCATGGGTCAGGTCGAGTTCCAGCGGCGTGATCGAGATTCGGTTCTCGGCCATCGCGCGCAGATCGGTGCCGTTCGCCGGCTCCTTGCGGCTGCGCTGGAAGGCGATCCAGTAATACGGATTGCCGCGCCCATCCTTGCGGGGCTCGAGCTGGACCAGTTCCTGATCGCGCCGGCCCTGCACCGTGACGGAGACGCCCTGCACCTCGCCCGGCCCCGCATTGGGGAAGTTGAGGTTGAAGAGCACGCCCTCGGGAATGCCCTCCTCCAGCAGCCGGCGGATGATGCCCGGCGCGTGATGCTCGGCGCAGTCCCAGCGGATATTGGTGCGGTCGCCCGGCGTATAGGCCTGACTGACGGCGATCGACGGGATGCCGAGCAGCGTGCCCTCCATCGCGGCCGCAATGGTGCCGGAATAGGTCACGTCCTCCGCGACGTTGGAGCCGCGGTTGACGCCCGAGAGCACGAGATCGGGCTTGGCCTCGGCCAGGATCGAGCGAACGGCCATTATGACGCAGTCGGTCGGCGTGCCCGCCACGGCAAAGCGCCTCTCGCTGATCTGGCGGAGTCTCAATGGGTTCGACAGCGACAGCGAATGGGCGACGCCGGACTGGTCGCTCTCCGGCGCCACGACCCAGACGTCGTCCGAAAGCTGGCGCGCGATCCGCTCCAGCACCTCGAGCCCTTCGGCATGGATGCCGTCGTCGTTGGTTACCAGAATACGCATGTCAGGCCGCCTTCTCGATCTTCGTCACGCCGCGCATATAGGGCACCAGCACCTCCGGCACGGTGATCGAGCCATCGGCGTTCTGGTAGTTCTCCATCACCGCGATCAGCGCGCGGCCGACGGCCGTGCCCGAGCCGTTGAGCGTGTGCACGAAGAACGGGCCCTTGCCGTCCCTTGTCTTGTAGCGGGCATTCATGCGCCGCGCCTGGAAATCGCCGCAGACCGAGCAGGACGAGATCTCGCGATAGGTCTTCTGCCCGGGCAGCCAGACCTCGATGTCCCAGGTCTTCTGCGAGGCGAAGCCCATATCGCCGGTGCACAGCGTCATCACGCGATAATGCAGGTCGAGCTTCTTCAGCACGTTCTCGGCGCAGGCGAGCATGCGCTCATGCTCCTCGCGCGACTTTTCGGGGGCCGTGATCGAGACGAGCTCGACCTTCTCGAACTGGTGCTGGCGCAGCATGCCGCGCGTGTCGCGGCCGGCAGAGCCGGCCTCGGCCCGGAAGCAAGGCGTGAGCGCGCTGAATCGAAGCGGCAGCTCCTCCTCGGAAAGGATTGATTCCCTTGCCAGATTGGTCAGYGGCACCTCGGCGGTCGGAATCAGCCAATGTCCGCCGCCGAAGGCCTCGCCCCATTGCTCGGCACGGGCCTGCCCATGGCGCGCGACGGCAAGGTCGCGACGCTGCTTCTCGAAGAACGTCGTGATCTGATGGCGTTCTTCCGCAGAGATCTTGTCGTCGTAGAGTGCCTGCATCACCGAGTTGAATGTCGCCTGCTCCAGCTTGCCCTCCTCGGAAGCCCAGCTTTCCGCCAGCGACTCCCAGAGTTCGGCGGCTCGGCCATGGTCCTTCAGATGCTCGGGCATCTCGAAGGCGACGGCACGGAACTGGTCGCCCGCGAATTTCGGCAGCTGCGCGGTGCCGAACATTGCATCGTCGCGCACCAGCAGCGGCGGGTTCACCTCGGTATAGCCGTGCTCCTCCGTATGTGTATCGAGCATGAACTGCCCGATCGCCCGCGAGAGCCGCGCGATCTGCTTCTCCAGCACGACGAAACGCGAGCCCGAGAGCTTCGCGGCCTTCTCGAAATCCATCTGGCCGAGCGCTTCGCCGAGCTCGAAATGCTGCTTCGGATCATTGACACCCTTGAGCAGCCCGCGCTCATCTGGCTTCACGCCATGCATGTGCAGCACGACGTTGTCATGCTCGTCGGCACCATCGGGCACGTCGTCGAAGGGTATATTCGGGATGGCGGCGAGCTTCTCGTCCAGCGCCTCCTTGGCGGCCTTCTCCTCGGCCTCCAGTGCCGGCTGCTCTTCCTTGAGCGCCGCGACCTCGGCCTTCAGCTTCTCGGCGAGCGCGACATCCTTCGCGCCCATCGCCTTGCCGATCTCCTTGGAAAGCGCGTTGCGGCGCTCCTGCACGCCCTGGGCCTTGGCGATGGCGGAGCGACGGACATCATCGAGCGCGAGCAACGACGACGACAGCGGCTCCAGGCCCCGTCGAGTCAAGCCTCCATCGAACGCCGCGGCGTTCTCGCGAATCCATCTGATGTCGTACATCGTCGTCCGGCCGTGCATCGCTGCGGAATGCAGCGCAGGATGCTCTAGACCGGGACGACGCGTGAGGGAACAGGGTTCCTCGCCTCAACGCCCCGTCATTCCGGGCGAAACGCCGGAATGACGGAAGACGTTGCGCAAAAGGCCCTACTCGGCAGCCTCTTCAGCCGCCTCTTGCTTCTTCTCGACGCGGCGGACCGAGAAGATCGAGAGCTCGTAGAGCAGCAGCATCGGCACGGCCAGCATCAGCTGCGAGATCACGTCCGGCGGGGTCAGCACCGCCGCGACGACGAAGACGAAGACGATGGCGTAGCGGCGCTTGTCCTTGAGGAACTGCGAATCGATGATGCCCGCCTGCCCCAGCAGCGTCAGGATCACCGGCAGCTGGAACGCGACGCCGAAGGCGAAGATCAGGGTCATGATCAGCGAGAGATATTCGCTGACCTTGGGCAGGAGCGCGATACCGGCCTGCGTCTCGGTCGCTGCCTGCTGCATGCCGAGCGAGAACTTCATCAGCACCGGCATGGCGAAGAAGAACACCAGCGCCGCGCCAAGCGTGAAGAACACCGGCGTCGCCACGAGATAGGGCGCAAAGGCCGCCTTCTCGTTCTTGTAGAGGCCGGGCGCCACGAATTTGTAGATCTGCGTTGCGATCACCGGGAAGGCGAAGAAGCCCGCACCGAAGGCCGCCACCTTGATGTGCGTGAACAGCAGCTCGAGCGGGCCGGTATAGATCAGTTGCGCATTGGCTGCACTGCCGGCCGCCCAGACATAGGGCAGCACCAGCAGGTTGTAGATTTGCGTCGAGAAACCGAAGCAGATGAAGAACATGATGAGGAAGGCGATCAGCGACTTGATCAGCCGCGAGCGCAACTCGATCAGATGCTCGATGAGCGGCGCGCGCGAGGCCTCGATCTCATCGTCGCCCTCGCGAGGATTGGCGACGCTCATGCGGAAGTCTCCTCACCCTTGGCGGTATCGGCCTTGGGCTTGCGCTTGCGGGTGGGCTTCGGCGTGTCCTGCGTCGCCTCGCTCGAAGTAGCCTCCGGGGCGGGCGCTTCAGGCTCCTCCGGTGCATCCGCCGCGACCTTGGTTCGGCGCGAGCGTGCCGGCTTCGCCTTCTCGGCAGTCTCGCTCACCTCGGCAGCGGGTGCGGCTTCGGCAGCCGGGGCGCTATCGGCCACAGGCTCGTCCTGAGCCTTCGCCTTGCGCGTCCGCTTCGGCTTGGCGGCCGGAACAGGCTCGTCGGCGGGCGTCGGCGTCTCGGCGGCGATGTCGACCGGCGGCAACTCCGGCGTCGGCAGCGCAGCAAGCTTCGCCTCGGCCTCCTTCAGCGCCGCGTCATCGGGCGCAGCGGTCTCGCCCGCGCTCGACGCCGAAAAATCCTTCGGCTCCTCGATCGGCTTATAGTCGCTGTTGAGCGCGCTCGACACCGACCCGCCGACATCCTCGACCTGTTTCTTGAGGTCGGCGAGTTCGGCCTCGCGCATCGCCTCGTTGAACTGCCCCTGGAATTCGGTCGCCATGCGGCGAATACGGCCGACCGTCTGGCCGACCGTGCGCAGGGCTTTGGGCAGATCCTTGGGGCCGATCACCACCAGCGCCACCGCGCCGATCAGCACCATCTCGCTCCAGGCGATGTCGAACATCGACGGCTCGTCCTCCCGGCGCGCCTCCGTTCGGCCGTCAAGGCCGAGGGATCAGAACGCGCGCATCACCAAAACCGCGTCCAGCGGACGCAAGCCGCATCAGCCCTTGTGCTCGGCCTTGGCCTGAGCCTGCGCAGCCGTGTTGCTGGCCTGGGTATGGTCGATCACCTTGGGGTCGACATTCGTCGCGCTCGGCGTCGGCTCATCGTCCTCCGCCATCCCCTTCTTGAACGATTTGATGCCCTTGGCGACATCGCCCATCAACTCGGACACCTTGCCGCGCCCGAACAGCAGCATCACGATGACGCCGACGACGATCCAATGCCAAATGCTCACGCCACCCATGGCGAAACTCCTCCGAAATTGCCTCGACCGGGGGAAATCCCCAACCCAATCCCTGCCCGGTCGATCGCTCGGCGGCGGAACCTATTGATCTGCCGCCGGAAACACAAGGACTTCGTCGGACGGAATCTCAACGCCGACCTCGTCGCCCACCGCGATCTCATCCGACAGCCCCGCCCGCACCGAGAGCGCACGGTCGAACCCCTCCACGGCGATCAGCAGATGATCGACCTCGCCGAGGAAGCGCCGTGTGACGAGCCGCCCGGGCAGGTAGTAGCCCTTCGGCACGATCCGCACCCGATGTGGCCGGATGCAGGCGATCGCCTCGCTTCCCTCCGGCAGCCCCGGCGCCGCGAAGCGCCCCAGCGGCGTATCGATCGCGCCTCCCGAGACGCGACCTTCGACCTCGGTAAAATCGCAGAAAAATCGGGCGGCAAAGAGGCTGGCGGGCTTCCGATAGAGTTCCTCGCCCGTGCCGATCTGGACGATGCGCCCGGCCCGCATCAGCACGATGCGGTCGGCGATCCGCATCGCATCCTCCGGATCATGCGTCACGATGATCGAGGTAGCACCGGTTTCCTCCAGCAGCGCCGCGGTTTCGTCGCGCACCACGTCGCGCAGCCGCCGGTCGAGATTGGAGAAGGGCTCGTCCATCAGGAGCACGCCGGGACGCGGCGCAATGGCACGCGCCAGCGCCACGCGCTGCTGCTCGCCGCCGGAGAGCATATGCGGAAAGGCCCCGTAGAAATCGGCAAGGCCGACGCGCGCGAGCGCCCTGAGCGCGGTCGCCTCCGCCGATGCGGCGCTCTGCCCGCGCAGACCGAAGCAGACATTCTCGCCGACGGTCAGATGCGGGAACAGCGCGTAGTCCTGGAAGACGAAGCCGACGCCGCGATGCTCCGGCTCGACGAACCGGCCGGGCGCCGAAACGTCGCGCCCCTCCAGCAGCACCCGTCCGGCGCTCGGCCGTTCGACACCCGCGGCGAGCCTCAGCAGCGTCGTCTTGCCGCAGCCCGATTGGCCGAGCAGCGCAACGATCTCGCCCGGATTTACCGCCAGCGAGAGATCGGACAGCGCCGTCACCTCCCCGAAACGCTGCGTGACGCCCTCGAAGCCGAGTGCCATCGGAATCGCCGCGCCGGCTGTCCCGCGCCGGCCCCAGCCGAGCCAACCCGCCTTGATCTCGCTGCGTGCCAACCTCGTCTCACCTCTTCACAAACTCGCCGTCATCCCGGACAAGCCGCGAAGCGGCGCCGATCCGGGATCCATGCCAGAGCGCTTCCGGCATGAGGTTCAGGCATGGATCCCGGGTCTCCGCTTCGCTCCGCCCGGGATGACGCACCGGGCAATCGGCGCGCGAATAGCTGCCCTCACCCCTGTTGCGGCCCGCCCTCGCCGTCGTCAAGCGGGCTGAACAGGTCGCCGAGCGGGTCCTCGTCGTCGCGCAGGCCCGGATCATCGTCAGGAACCGGCACCTGCAGGTCGCGTGTCAGGCGCCCCTCGACGAAGCCGGTTCCCTTCAACTCCTCCAGGCCCGGCAGGTCGTCGATCCGGTCGAGGCCGAAATGGTCGAGGAAGCCGGGCGTCGTGCCGTAGGTCACAGGACGCCCCGGCGAGCGCCGCCGCCCGCGCAGGCGGACCCAGCCGGCCTCCAGCAGAATGTCGAGCGTGCCCTTGGCGGTGGCGACGCCGCGGATCTCCTCGATCTCGGCCCGCGTCACCGGCTGGTGATAGGCGATGATCGAGAGAACCTCGAGCGCGGCGCGCGACAATTTGCGCGGCGGCTCGGCCTCCGCCGCGAGCAGATATCCGAGGTCAGGCGCCGTTCGGAAGGCCCAGCCGCCCGCGACCTGGCGCAGGTTGACGCCGCGCGTGGCATAGCTTTCCACAAGCCGGGCCAGCACCTGCTCGACCGCGATGCCGGCCGGGATCGCGCGGCCCAGAGCTTCTGCCGACAAGGGCACGGCCGAAGCGAAGAGCAGCGCCTCCACAATGCGCTGTGCCTGGGCGAAAGCTTCGACGCCGCCGCCGTCCTCGGCGTCCAGGGTGTCGACCGGCGCGGCGGTCATGACGCATCCTTGCCGGCGAAGGGCAAAATCCGCGGGCGCGCCGAACGACGGCGCAGCTCGATCGGCGCGAAAGCCTCGTCCTGCCGCAGGTCGAGGACCCCTTCCCTGACCATTTCGAGCATGGCCGACAGGGCCGAGGCCCTGACCGTCGCCTGCATCTCCCGCGCCGGCAGGCCATGAGACGTCATGTACTGCGTCAGATAGCTGTCGAGTTCGGTCCAGTCACCGGCCTCGCCGACCAGTCGCTGCAAGGCCTCGCGGGCCTCGACCAGCGACCAGACGACGCGATGGCCGACCGAGATATGCCCCTGCACCCGCTTCTGCCGCTGCTGCGCATAGGCCGCGAGCAGATCGTAGAGCTCGGCTTCCCAGACAGGCCGGGCGCCTGCGACGATCTCCTCCGGTGCGCCGCGAGCGAAGACGTCCTGGCCCAGCCGCTCGCGCGCGGCGAGCTTGCGCGCTGCGGCGCGGATCGCTTCCAGCCGGCGCAGGCGGAGCGCCAGCGCCGTGGCGAGATCGGCCGCGCTCGGCTCCTCGCCCTTGGGCGGTTCGGGCAGCAGCAGCCGCGATTTCAGATAGGCGAGCCAAGCCGCCA
The DNA here is from genome assembly GCF_056397745.1 of Allobosea sp. 05L423. Classification (NCBI taxonomy): domain Bacteria; kingdom Pseudomonadati; phylum Pseudomonadota; class Alphaproteobacteria; order Hyphomicrobiales; family Alloboseaceae; genus Allobosea; species Allobosea sp. 05L423. Next base: position 773,323 of record NZ_JBFTOA010000002.1, read on the forward strand.
TCACGAGATAATCGGCCGCGAGTTCCAGCCTGAGCGCCCGCGCCTGCTCGACAAAGGTGAGATACTGCTCGGCGAGCGCCAGGATCGAGATGCGATGCAGATCGACCTTCTGGCGGCGTGCGAGATCGAGCAACAGGTCGAGCGGCCCCTCATAGCCGTCGACATCGACGACGAGTGACGGCTCGCCTTCACGGCGCGCGGCGTCCTCCTCGAATGGCAACTCGGCCGTCATCTGAGGCCCTGCCCCGCTGTCATCCCCGAGGTGCAGATTTGGCTGTTCAGGCGCTCAACGCAAGCGCGGCCGCCAATTCCGCGCGCGCAGCCCCGAGATCGATCGGCTCCGGCTCGTGCCGGATGCGGCCGAGCGCAGCCGCGGCGCGGCGGGCGCGGGCCCCGGTCATCTCCGGCACCGTGCCGGCGATGGCGACCATCTCTTCCATGATGCCGTGGCAGTGCAGGATCACGTCGACGCCCGCGCGAATCGCGGCGCGGGCCTTGGCCTCGAAGGAGCCGGAGAGCGCTTTCATCGAAATATCATCGGTCATGATGAGCCCGTCGAAGCCGATCTCGCCGCGCATGATCTCGCGCACGATCTTCCGCGAGACCGTCGCCGGATGCTTCGGATCGAGCGCCGTGAACACGACATGTGCCGTCATCGCGAGCGGCATGTCGGCGAGATGCCGGAACGGGCGGAAATCATGCGCCCGCAGCTCGTCGAGCGATGCGTCGACGACGGGCAGGTTGTGATGGCTGTCGGCCCGCGCCCGGCCATGGCCGGGCATATGCTTGACGACCGGAAGCACGCCGCCAGCGATCAGCCCTTCCGCCGCGGCCCGGCCGAGCCGCGCCACCTGATCGGGATCATGGGCATAGGCGCGGTCGCCGATCACATCGTGACTGCCGGCGACTGGCACGTCGAGCACCGGCAGGCAGTCGACATCGATGCCGACGCTCTTCAGGTCATGCGCCATCAGCCGCGCCGAGAGCCGGACGATCTCGCGCTGGCGGACGGAATCGTTGATGGCGAGGAAAGCGCGCGCCGAGGGATATTTCGGCCAGTTCGGCGGCCCCATGCGCTGGACGCGCCCGCCCTCCTGATCGATCAGGATCGGCGCAGGCCAACCGACGGTCTCGCGCATCTCGGCCGTCAACGCGGCGACCTGCTCTGGCGTCTGCGTGTTGCGCTTGAAGAGGATGAAGCCCCAGGGGCGGGCATCCCGGAAGAAGGCCCGCTCATCCGCGGTGAGACTCGTGCCGAGGCAGCCGGCGATGAAGGCGCGCGATGTCATGGCACCGGGTTACGGCATCGGCCCGAAAAGTGGAATGCGGTTTTCGGGCAATGCCGATGCGAGAATGCAGAAAGCGGCGCGGGCGCGGTCAAGAACGATCCGCGCCCGCGTGCAAACTCACTTCACCTGCTGATAATTCTGCGCGTTGAACGCGTCGAACGGCAGCTCCGCGATGCGGAACCAGAGCTGCTCCTTCTTCCAGTACGGCAGGAAGGAATCGTAGAAGGTCTTGAAGTTGGGATTGCTGGCGGCGAGTTCGCCATACATGGCGAAGGCCTCCTTGAACGCGGCCGCCATCACCTCCTGCGGGAAGGGCCGCAGCTCGGCGCCGGTACCGGCGAGGCGAATCAGCGCATCGGGATTGTTGTGGTCGTACTTCGCGACGCAGAGCGCATTGGCCTCGGCGCAGGCCGCTTCCACGATCGCCTTGTAGGACGCCGGCAGTTCGTTCCACTTGTCCTGGTTGGCGAGAAAGCTGACATTGGCGTTCCCCTCCCAGAAGCCCGGATAGTAGTAGTACTTGGCGACCTTCACGAAGCCGAGCTTCTCGTCGTCATAGGGGCCGGAGAACTCGACGGCATCGAGTGTGCCGCGCTCCAGCGCCGGGTAGATGTCAGCGCCGCCGATCGTCTGCGGCACGACGCCGAGGCGCGCCATGATGCGCCCGCCAAGGCCGGCGATGCGGAACTTCAGCCCCTTCAGATCCTCCAGCGACTTGATCTCCTTGCGGAACCAGCCGCCCATCTGCGCGCCGGTGTTGCCGGACGGGATGGTGTAGATGTTGTAGTTCTTCATGAAGGCGCGGCAGAGTTCCAGCCCGCCGCCCTGATAGAGCCAGGCATTCTGCTGGCGGGTGTTGAAGCCGAAGGGCAGCGAGGTCTCGAAAGCGAAGGCGGGATCCTTGCCGATATAAAAGCTCGCCAGCGTGTGGCTGCACTCGACGGTGCCGTTCTGCACGGCGTCGAGAGCCTGCAGGGCCGGCACGATCTCGCCGGGCGCAAAGACCTGAATCTGGAAATTGTTGTCGGTCGCCTCGGCGACGCGCTTCGCGACATGGGTCGAGATACCGTAGAGCGTATCCAAGCTCTTCGGATAGCTCGAGGTCAGCCGCCAGTTGATCTTGGGCTGCGACTGCGCGATGGCGGGCGCAGCGATGGCCGCGCTGCCGGCAGCGCCCGCGCCTGCGACCTTGACGAAATGACGGCGATCCATGGGGTAACCTCCAGCTAGCAATGGCCGCCGTGATGGTCGAGGCAGCCTTCTGTTGTTGGCAGGCTACTCGCACGGTCGAAGCGGCGAAACAAGCGCACCCCTCCCCCCGCCATGCGCCGGTCTCAAAGCAGAACGGCGGCACCCTGCGGATGCCGCCGCCCGATTTTCAACCTGTTCTGCGCGCTCAGTTCTTCGAGATGAAGCACTGCCCGCCAGCCGCCTGGAGCGCCGAGCACATCGTCGACGCATCCTCGCGGGAATAGGGTCCGACGCGCAGGCGATAGACGGTCTTTCCGCCCGCCAGCTCCGTCTTGCGGACGATCGGCGACTGACCGCCGAGCTGCTGCGGATATTTGCGCTGCAGAGCGGCGAAGGTGGCGCGGGCCTCGGACTCACTGCCCGGTGCGCCGAGCTGCACCACGAAATCGCCGGTGCCGGCGCGTACCGCGGCCGTTGCCGGAGCGGCATCGGGGGCGGCGGACGCCGGAGCGCTGGCAAGACGGGTCGGGGCCGCCGGCGTGGTCGCAGCAGGCGGGGTCGTCGCGCGCTCCTGAACCTTGGGAGCGGCAGGAGCGGGAGCCGCAGCCGACCGCTGCGGCGAGGGCTGGGCGCTCGCCGTGGCAGTGCCGAGCGAGCGGCTCGGGGCCGAGCCCGTCGCGATCGGCTGATTGCCGTCGATGCCGGCCGGAACCGGGGTTCCATCGGGACGGATCGCGACCGTACGGACCTTGCGCGGCTCGCCGAGCCCCGGCACCGGCGGCATCGGGGTCAGGCCAGGCTCGGCCGGCGTGATGCTGCGTTCCGGTGCGCTCGGCGCGGCAGCCAAGGCCGACCCGGCACCAGGCCCGGGCATGACGACGCGGGGCGGCATCGAGCGGGCAGCCTGCTGCACGTCGACCGGCTGCTCCTCGTTGTTGACCAGCTTGCTCTGGCCCTGCGGAGCCTCGGCATTGCGCTCGTAGATCTGCTTGTTCTGGTTCGGGATCTCGGCGCCGCCCGGATTGGCGGGCTCGACCTTGACCGGGCTGCGATCGGCCGTGATCATCGGCGGCTGGCCGTCCTTGGTCGCAGGGCCGCCGCGCAGAGCGAAGGTCGCACCGACGCCGATGAGGCCGACGGCAATGACCGCTGCGGCCGCCCAGAGCCCTTTGCGCGAGCGGCGCGACTCCAGATCCGGCAAATCGTCTTCGGCATATTCGTGGACCGGAGCGCCGTGCTGGGCTTGGCCATAGGAATGCTGGGCCTGCGCGTAGGAATATTGCGCAGGCTCCTCGTCATAGGCCGCCGGCATCGCATGGGTACCGACCTCCTCATCGAGGTCGCGGGCCGGCACGCCTCCCCGCATCGGCGCGGGCTGGGTGTAGGGCAGCGGTTCGGGAAGGTCGTAATCGTGGTGCTGAGGCTCGGCACGGATCTGTTGCGGCACGACCGGAGCTACGGGAGCCGGCGCCGGCCGTCTCGGCTCGGCCTGCCGCAACAGCGCCTCGAATTCATCGAGCGCGCCACGCAGTTCCGCCGGCGGCGCAGCCTGCACGGGCACGGCTGGCGCGGGAGCCGGCGGCACCACCTCGAAGCTCGGCTCCTGCCGGGAACCCGGCCGCGAGGCCGGCGCGCGGCGCTCGGCAAAGATATCCTTCAGCGGATCGTCCTGTCCGACGATGCGGGTCAGCTCCGCCAGCGGATCAGGCGCATGGCCGGCGCGCGGCGCCTGCCCCGCCCCGCGAAGCTGGCGCTCGAGATCTTCAAGATCGAGCGCGAAACGATTCCTAGCGGGCTCACTCATGGTACGATCCATTGCAGCACAAGCTGCCTCCCCCTATGGAAAAGGCGATACCCCGTGCGGTCAACTTGACCTCGTGCGCGCCGCCGGAAAACGACCGTCAGCGCATCTCTTCCGGCGCCGCAACTCCGGCGACAGCCAGTCCGGAAGCAAGGACGCTGCGCACCGAGTGCACGAACGCCAATCTTGCCAAGGTCGACTTTCGGTCAGTTTGATTAACGAATCGTAATTGCGGCGAGTCTTTGCCCTTGTTCCACAAAGAGTGGAAGGCGCTCGCCAGTTCGTGGACGAAGAATGCCACGCGATGCGGCTCGTGAGCTGCCGCTGCTCCTTCGATGATTCGCGGATAGGCCGCGATCGCCTTGATGATCCCGACCTCGGCCTCGTCGGTCAGAATCGCGAGATCGGCCCCGGCCAGCGCCTCCGACGAGAGATCGAGATCGGGGAAAACCTCGCGCGCCTGACGGAAGATCGAGGCGCAGCGCGCATGCGCGTACTGGACGTAGAAAACGGGATTGTCCTTCGACTGCTCGACCACCTTGGCGAGGTCGAAGTCGAGCGTCGCGTCGTTCTTGCGGAAGATCATCATGAAGCGCACCGCGTCGCGGCCGACCTCGTCGATGACCTCGCGCAGCGTGACGAAATCGCCGGAGCGCTTCGACATCCGCACCTGCTCGCCATTGCGCAGCAGGCGCACGAGTTGGCAGAGCTTGACGTCGAGCGAGCCCTGCCCGCCCGTCACTGCCTTAACGGCCGCCTGCATGCGCTTGACATAGCCGCCATGGTCGGCGCCCCAGACGTCGATCATCTCGGAGAAGCCGCGGACGAACTTGGAGCGGTGATAGGCGATGTCGTTGGCGAAATAGGTGTAGCTGCCATCCGACTTCAGCAGCGGCCGGTCGACGTCGTCGCCGAACTGCGTGGCGCGGAACAGCGTCTGCTCGCGATCCTCCCAGTCCTCGTCCTTCTGGCCCTTCGGCGGCGGCAGCCGGCCTTCGTAGACAAGGTCGCGCGAGCGCAGATCCTCGATCGTCTCAGCGACGGCGTCCTTGTTCCCGTCGACATTCTGGAGCGAGCGCTCCGAGAAGAAGATCTCGTGGACGACGCCGAGCGCCGCAAGGTCGTCGCGGATCATCGCCATCATGCCGTCGATCGCCGCCTTGCGGACGAGCGGGAGCCATTCGGCCTCGGGCTTGTCCTTCAGCCCCGCGCCATGCGCTTTCGCCAGCGCCTCGCCGACCGACTTCAGATAGTCTCCGGGATAGAGCCCCTCCGGGATCGCCCCGATATCCTCGCCCAGCGCCTCGCGGTAGCGCAGGAAGGCGGAGCGGGCGAGCACGTCGACCTGTGCGCCAGCATCGTTGATGTAGTACTCGCGGGTGACGTTGTGCCCGGCGAAGGCGAGCAGGCTCGCCAGCGCGTCGCCGAAGACGGCGCCGCGGCCATGGCCGACATGCATCGGCCCGGTCGGATTGGCCGAGACGTATTCGACATTGACCCGGGGCTCGGATCTCGGCTTGCCGCGCCCATAGTCCATGCCGGCTTCGATCGCGGCCTTGAGGACCGCGGTGAACACAGCCGGCTGCAGCGTCAGGTTGATGAAGCCGGGGCCGGCGATCTCCGCCTTGACGATCTCCGGATCCTTCGACAGCTCCTCGACCAGCAGCGCGGCCAGCGCGCGCGGATTGGTGCCGGCATCCTTGGCCAGCACCATCGCGGCGTTGGTGGCGAGGTCGCCATGGGCCGGATCCTTGGTCGGCTCGACCACGACGCGCGCGAGGTTGAGCCCGGCGGGAAGCGCGCCTCGCTCGGCAAGAGCCGAGAGCGCGGCATGGAGGCGGGCGGAAAAGATCTCGAACAGGTTCATCGTGGTCACATCTTGTCCGTTGAAAGCCTCTGAGCCCTCATCCCGAGGAGCAGCCCAGGCCGCGTCTCGAAGGATGCTCCAGGTGATTCCGGAGCCTCCCGGAGCATCTTTCGAGATGCGCTTGGACGAAGCGCTCCCCAGGATGAGGGCTCATCCAGGCTCGAACATATTTGTACAGGCGCCCGGCCCTATCGCAGCGAGGGGGTGACGTCAAACAGGCGGCGGTGCTCGTCGAGCGCGTACCAATCCGTCATGCCGGCGATATAGTCGGCGATGCGGCGCATCCGGCGGTGATCGTCGAGCCCGTCGCAGCCGGCCGCCCACTCCTCCGGCATCGCAGCCGGATCGGAGCTGAAGCGGGCGAACAGCTCGCGCACCACCTGCGCCGCCTGCTCCCTGATCGGCGCGATCCGCGGGTGCCGGTACATGTTGGGGTAGAGGAATCCCTTGATGTCGCGGTCGGCATCCTCGATCGCAGGCGAGAAGGCGACGACCGGCGCATCCGCGCGCCGGATCGCATCGGCGTCGGCAGGTGCCAGCACCGCCAGTCGCGCCTGCGCCTCCCGGATCACGTCCTCGACGAATCGGGTGATCACCCGGCGGACGAGCTCATTGGTCAGGCGCGGCCGCTCCAGCCCGGGATGCAGCCGCTCGATCTCGTCCAGCAGCTCCGCCAGGAACGGCACGGCTCTGAGTTCGGCATGGCCGAACAGCCCGGCCCGCAGGCCGTCGTCGATGTCGTGGGCGTTGTAGGCGATGTCATCGGCCAGCGCCGCCGCCTGCGCCTCGGCCGACGCATAGCTGTCGAGCCAGAGATCCTGACGCTGCTGGTAGTCGACGATCGCGACCGGGATGCCGGCCTTGGCATAACGCGCAGTCGGCCTGCCCTCTCGGTCGAGCAACGGACCGTTGTGCTTGACCAGCCCCTCCAGCGTCTCCCAACTCAGATTGAGCCCGTCGAAATCGGCATAGCGCCGCTCCAGCCGCGTCACGATCCTCAGCGTCTGGGCGTTGTGGTCGAAGCCGCCGAAGGCCGCCATGCACTCTTCCAGCGCGTCCTCGCCGGTATGGCCGAAAGGCGTGTGGCCGAGGTCATGTGCCAGCGCCAGCGCCTCGGCCAGATCCTCGTCGAGGCCGAGCGCACGTGCCAAGGCGCGAGCGATCTGCGCCACCTCGATCGTGTGGGTCAGTCGCGTGCGATAGTGATCGCCTTCGTGCGAGACGAAGACCTGCGTCTTGTGCTTCAGGCGGCGAAAGGCGGTCGAATGGATGATGCGGTCTCGGTCGCGCTGGAACTCGCCGCGCGTCGCCGAGGCGGGCTCACCGATAAGGCGCCCGCGGCTGGTGCTGGAGCGGCAGGCATAAGGCGCGCGCCAGCGCTCTCCCGGCTCGATGCCGGGCGGCGAGGAGAAGCCGGAAGGCGGGCTCTGTGGATGCGGCATGGCTGCCCCGTCACGGCCCCGTGCTTGTAGAGGCGCTGCCGGGCCATTACCTTTCCCGGCAACCAAGGTGCAAGGAGCATCTGACCATGTCGACCGATCTTGCGGTCAATCCGCGCGGCATTGCGGTGACTGCAAACGCAGCGAAACGAATTCTCTCGGTAATGGCAAACGAGCCGCCGGGCTCGATGCTGCGCGTCAGTGTCGCCGGCGGCGGCTGTTCGGGCTTTCAGTACATCTTCGATGTCGGCCGGGAGAAGGCGCCCGACGATCTCGTCATCGAGCGCGACGGCGCCACCGTCCTGATCGACGAAACATCGCTCGATCTGCTGGAGGGCTGCACCATCGATTTCGTCGACGACCTGATCGGCCAGTCCTTCCGCATCACCAACCCGAACGCAACGAGCTCCTGCGGCTGCGGGACGTCCTTCGCCGTCTAGCGCACTAGCCGACACCCCCGGAGCGACGTGTGGGTGCCGTGCGCGTCTCGACACGCCGCCCGAGCCGCGCGGTGGATGCCGCGACGATCACCTCTCCAAAGACGCGGACCAGATCCAGGTCGAGCTTGCTCTCCATGCCGATGAGGATGGCATAGGCCTCCTCGGGCGGCATCGGCGCTCTGTAAGGTCGCCGTTCGATAAGCGCCGCGTAGATGTCGCAGATCGTGATCACGCGGACAGGATCGGAGATCTGTTTTCCGCTCAAGCCCTGCGGATAGCCTGATCCGTCGAGGTATTCGTGGTGAGAGAGCACCGCGGCGAGAACCGTCGGTGCGAACCCGCCCTGAGCCACGAGCATGTCGTATCCGATCTGCGGATGTTGCCAGATGATCTTGCGCTCTTGCGCCGTCAGTTTGCCGGGCTTGCGCAGGATATCGAGCGGAATCCGTGCCTTGCCGATATCGTGCAGCACGGCCGCGCCGGTGATCAGCCGCCGATCGGCTTCGCCGAATCCGAGACGGTGAGCGAAGGCGGCCACCAGCCCCGAGACGAGCAGGCAATGCTGATAGGTGGCGTCATCGTGCTGCCAGACGAGATCGAGCCACGCGTCGAGATCCCCGCCTTCGGCCGCCCTGTTGAGAGCCTCGACACTGCCGTTGATCGCCGCAATCGGTATATGCCCATCGCTCGCGGCCGCGTCGAGCAGATCGCCGAGCGCTGCCGAGGCTGCGATGAAACGGCGCTGAATCCCGGCGCCGGCGCTCGTCGGAGCGGCCGAGCCGAGCAAATTGCCGACCTTGTCCAGCAGAACGGACCGAGGCGTATCGACGGGCAGGACCTCGCGCGCGCCGAGTGCATGGGCCTGCGTCTGGGAACGCGGCGACATGTCTCTCAGCAAGAAAAGGCAGGGCGCTCCCGCGTGTCGATAGGGCGCCAGCACGGTGCGCGCCGTCTCGATGGCGCCCCGGCCCGACAGATCGAGATCGACGACGAGCAGCCGTCCGCGCTCCCTGGCGGAGCTAACCTCGTCCGGACCGGTTGCCGAACATGCTCCCCAAAGCGAGAGCGTGCGCTGTAGCGACTGGCGCCGGCCTTCGTGATCGCTGACGAGAACGAGAATGGGGAGGCCTCCCGAGAAGGCCTCATCATAACCGTGCCGATTGAGGAAGCGTAAAAGCGGACTGCCGGCTTAAGCCGATAGCCGGGGAAGTCCCCAGCAACAGGTCGGCGACACCCCCGGTTGCGCTGTCATGCTTAGCGGTTCGTCAATGCGAAACGGCAGCGCCGCCCTGCTCCAGCCGGACCTCGGCGGCCATCAGCCCCTTCGGTCCGGGTCCGTAGCGCACCAGTACGGTCTGTCCCGGGATCAGCTCGACGAGGCCATAGCGCCGCAGCGTCTCCATATGCACGAAGATGTCGGGCGCGCCTTCGCCCTTCGAGACGAAGCCGAAGCCGCGCAACCGGTTGAACCATTTCACCACCATGCGCTCGAGTCCGCTGGTCGGCGTCACGGCGACGTTGGTGCGCGCCATCGGCATCTCGGAGGGATGGCGCCCGGAGGAGGTGTCGATCGAAAGAACCCGCACAGCCTGGCGACCACGGTTCTTCTCGACCGCTTCGAGCACAATGCGAGCGCCCTCCGCTATCGTATTGAAACCATCACGCTTCAGAATGGTGACGTGCAGGAGGATATCGGTACCGCCCGCCTCGGGAACGACGAAGCCGTAACCCTTCGAGACATCGAACCATTTGACGTAGCCGGCGATCTCGACCGGAACCTCGGAAGCGTGACCGCTTGGTCCATCGAGCCGCATGACGCGGTTGAGTGACTGGATGGGACCCATCGGTGGCCGCCCGCTCTCACCGAATTCGTCGGACATGTGCCGCTCACCCCCACGCACAACGCTTGATTCGTGTTGCCACGATAGCATCGCTGCGGATTCGGTATACAGCCCGCAAATGGTCGTCCACATCATCCGCGGGCTCCGGTGTTGCCGAAATAGCCCGCTCATGCTCGCGCGGCTGTCGGGCCGGCCTCCGACCGCACGGGTCACACCCCTTCGGCTCAGGAGGCGAGCCGCCGCAACGCAACTCCGCTCTCCGCGCGGATGACGAGATCGGCGATCGGGTCGAGCTCCGTCGGCTCGCGGTTGAGGATGACGAGCTTGGCGCCCTGCCGCTTCGCGATCACCGGCAGCGTTGCCGCCGGGTAGACGACCAGCGAAGACCCCACGACGAGGAAGAGGTCGCATTCCAGCGCGAGCGCCTGCGCCCGCATCATCGCCTCCTGCGGCATCGCCTGGCCGAACGAGATCGTCGCCGACTTCACCGGCCCCGTGCACATCATGCAGCTCGGCGGCTCGCCGCTCGCCTCGAAGGCCGGGCGGATCGCCGCCAGTTCATGCCGCCAGCCGCAGGTGAGGCAGGTGGCGTAGGTGCCGTTGCCGTGCAGCTCGATCACCTGATCGGCCGGCACGCCGGAGGCCTGGTGCAGCCCGTCGATATTCTGCGTCACGATGGCCGGGGAGCGCCGGTCCGCCACCAGCCGCGCCAGTGCCCTGTGGCCGACATTGGGCCTAGCCTCGCGATAATGGTCGTCCATCGCGAATTTGCGGCGCCAGGCCTCGATGCGCGCTTCGCGGCTCTGCACGAAGGCCTCGAACGGAATCGGCTTGTTGACCATCCAGGGCGAACCGGGCGAGCGGAAATCCGGCACGCCCGACTCCGTCGAAATTCCCGCGCCGGTGAAGCTGAGAATGCTGTCCGCCCGGTCGAGCGTGGCATGGAGCTCGGCGATCGCGTCCTCGGTCTCGTCCTGCATGGGGCCGCCCGCTCGGTTGAATGGAAGCCTTGCAGATATGGACCGCGCTTGCGACGCTTCCAAGGCGATTGACGGAACGGGGCGCACGCCCCAAACCAGTCGGATCATGCCGACGACCGCACCCGCCTCGTTCAATCCCGATCTCATCGACACCGGGCCCCCGCCAATCCCTGAGGCGCAGGGTTGGGCGCGGGCTTATGACGGACGCTTCGGCCCGCTGATCGACCTGTCGCAGGCAGTTCCCGGCTCGCCGCCGCCTCAGGCGCTGCTCGACAAGCTTGCCGAAGCCGCCGCCGATCCTGCCGCCACGCGCTATGGCGGTATTACCGGCGACTCCGGGCTGCGCGAAACCTATGCGGCGGAGATTTCGCGCGTCTACGGCGCGTCCTTCGCCCCCGGCGAAATCGCCGTCACCTCGGGCTGCAACCAGGCCTATGTCGTCACCATGATGGCGCTCGCCCGCGCGGGCGACAACGTGCTGCTGCCGACGCCCTGGTACTTCAACCACGAGATGACGCTGACCATGCTCGGCGTCGAGGCGCGCCCGCTACCCTGCGCGCCGGAGGCCGGATTCGTGCCGGACGCTGCGACGGCCGACGCACTGATCGACGATCGCACCCGCGCGATCGTACTGGTCACACCCAACAACCCCACCGGCGCGGTCTACCCGCCCGAGACGATCGCCGCCTTCGCCGCGCTCTGCGCCCGGCGCGGCATCTGGCTCGTGCTCGACGAGACCTATCGCGACTTCCTGCCGGCGACAGTTGCCAAGCCGCATGAGGTCTTCGCCACAAGCGGCTGGCAGGATTCCGTGATCGGCCTCTACAGCTTCTCCAAGGCCTATGCCGTTCCTGGCTGGCGGCTCGGCGCCATCACAGCCGGCGACGCCGCCCTCGCCCAGATCAGCAAGGTGCTCGACTGCGTCCAGATCAGCCCGGTTCGGGCCGGACAGACTGCCATCACCTGGGGCATCGACGGTATCCGCGACTGGCGCGAGCGCAACCGGGCCGAGATCAACGACCGCGCCGCACTGTTCCGTCAGGCGATGGCGCCGCTGAACGACTGGCGCGTGCTCTCGGCAGGCGCCTATTTCGCCTATGTCGCCCACCCCTTCGAAGGCACCCCGGCGGCCGATGTGGTGCGCCGGCTGGTCGAGGAGCGCGGCGTGCTCGCCCTGCCCGGCCCCTATTTCGGCCCCGGGCAGGAGAACCATCTGCGCATCGCCATCGCCAATGTCGCGGCCGAGCGGATCGGCCTGCTCGGCGACCGGCTCAAGGGTTTCTCGATCTGAGAGGTTTTCCGAGAGCGTCGCTGAACCGTCATGCTCGCCCTCGTGGCGAGCATCCACGTCTTGGATACCGCCATTGACGATGGAAGACGTGGATGGTCGGGGCAAGCCCGACCATGACGCGAGAGTCGGCCGGAGCCTCCGGACAGGAAGTCGCTTCTACCGGAAAAGCGCCTGAAAGCGATCGCGATAGGCGAAGACAAGCAGCAGTCCCAGCACCGTCATGATGAGCGCGACGGGGATGCCCTGCGGGTTCAGCACGAGGTGGAAGAACACGATCACCGTCATGATAGGTGCAAGCAGCACGAGGCCGAAAGCCGGCGCCAGGTTGAGCAGCAGGCTCAGCCCCCCGGCGAGGTTCACCACCTTGACCATCGGCCAGATGAAGCCCGAGTTCTGAAGCGCCGCCTCGAAGGCCAGCCCGCGTTCGCTCGTCGGCGGATGAATGAGATTGGTCCCGGTCGCCAGCCACCAAAAGCCGTCGACGGCGCTGACGAGGAAAAGCAGCCCGAGCAGAACACGCGGGATCGTAACGAGAAACACGGTCTTCATGATGTCCCCAACCGATGACAGAGAAGCCGGCACGCCTCAACGGCCGCGCCGGCCCGGTTCTTGGTCGCGGTCGGGACCGATCCGGTTCAAAGCGCGGCGAGAATTGGGAGCGTAGACCTTCCGTCCCCAAGACTAACCTGAAAACGAGACTTGCCCGAAAACGAGGCCTCCCCGACGGCGTGACTTGCCCGAAAAGCCGGCCCGGCGACATCCGCCCACGCGCTTGTGAGGTGCACGCCGCCAGATTTCATGGCCTTGAAGCGCATCCAGCCACTGCGCAAAGCCTCCCAACGATGAACAGCGCCCTCGCCCGCCGCACCTTGCTTCAGCTCGCCGGAGCCTCGTCGCTCACAGCCGCCGCCTCCTTCGCCGCCCGGGCCGAGGGCGGGCCGGTCTCAGCGCCGCCAGCGGGGCCTGGCTTCGCCAGCAAGACGCCGATCCGGGTGGGCGCCGCGGCGCTCAAGGTCCGCGATGTCGAGCGTGTGACCAGCTACTACCGCGACGTCAGCGGCCTGTCCGTGCTGGCGCGCGGCGCCGCCTCCGTCACCCTCGGCACCGGCGAAGGCGCCCTGCTCACGCTGGAGCCGCGGCCGGACGCGGCGCTGGAGCCTCCCACCTCCGCCGGGCTATTCCACATCGCTTTCCTGATGCCGAGCCGGCGGGATCTGGCGCGCTGGCTCGTCCATGTCGCGCGCAATCGCACGCCGCTGACGGGCTTCGCCGACCATAGCGTCAGTGAGGCCGTCTACCTCAACGATCCCGAAGGCAACGGCATCGAGGTCTATGCCGACCGCTCTGCCGAAGGCTGGCGTTGGGACAACGGTCGCATCGTCATGGGCACGCATCGGCTCGACGTCGACGACATCCTGTCGCTGACCGACACGAGCGCGAGCGACTACACCAGGGCGCCGGAGGGGCTGCGCATCGGGCACATCCACCTGCGCGTCGGCGATGTCGATGCGGGCGACCGCTTTTATCGCGATCTGCTCGGTCTGGCGCCGACGAGCCGGCGCGATACCGCGAGCTTCCTGTCCTCGGGCGGCTACCACCATCATCTGGCGCTGAACACCTGGAACAGCGCCGGCGCCGGACGGCGCGACGACGGCAGAACCGGCCTCGCCTGGTTCTCGCTGATGACGGAAAAGCCGGAGCTTATGGCCGCTCAGGCCGACCGCCTCGCGGCGGCCGGCATCGCGACGACGCCGCTGTCCGGCGGGTTCGAGAGCCTCGACCCCTGGGGCACGCGCGTCAGGCTGCTGCAGGGCTGAGCGAGCCCCGCCCGGCCCTCACATCGTCGCGCCGATCTGCCAGGGCACGAACTCGGCATCGCCATAACCGAGCTGTTCGGACTTGGTCTTCTCGCCCGAGGCGACCTTGAGCAGCTTCTCGAAGATCTCGCGGCCCTTCTGCTCAAGCGAGACGCCGTCGAGCACATCGCCGCAATTGATGTCCATGTCGTCGATCATCTTCTCGTAGATCGGCGTGTTGGTCGCGAGCTTCATCGAGGGCGTCGGCTTGCAGCCATAGGCCGATCCGCGGCCGGTGGTGAAGGCGAGGATGTTGGCGCCGCCGGCCACCTGCCCCGTGGCTGCGACGGGATCGTAGCCGGGCGTGTCCATGTAGACGAAGCCCTTCTCCGTCACCGGCTCGGCATAGTGATAGACCGCCGAGAGCGTCCTGGTGCCGCCCTTGGCGGCCGCGCCCAGCGACTTCTCCAGGATGGTGGTGAGCCCGCCCGCCTTGTTCCCCGGCGAGGGGTTGTTGTTCATGCTCATGCGGGCGCGCTCGGTATAATCCTCCCACCACTTGATGATACCGACGAGCTTTTCGCCGACTTCGCGCGTCGCGGCACGGCGCGTCAGCAGATGCTCGGCGCCATAGATCTCGGGAGTCTCGGAGAGGATCGCCGTGCCGCCATGCTCGACGAGAATATCGACGGCGGCCCCAAGCGCCGGATTGGCGGTGATGCCGGAATAACCGTCCGAGCCGCCGCACTGCAGCGCAAGCATCAGCTCGGAGGCCGGCACCGTCTCGCGCACCGCCCTGTTGGCGATCGGCAGCATCGTCTTCAGCGCGTCGATGCCGGCGGCGACGGCCTTCTTCGTCCCGCCCGTCTCCTGGATCGTCAGCGTGCGGAAGACGTCGCTTTCGCTGATGCCATAGGCTTCCTTCATGCGGCTGATCTGGAAGCCCTCGCAGCCGAGTCCGACGACCAGCACCGCCGCCATGTTCGGGTTGCAGGCATAGCCCCAGGTGGTGCGCTTCAGCACCTCGAAGCTCTCGCCATTATAGTCGATGCCGCAGCCCGTGCCGTGGGTGAGCGCGATCACGCCGTCGACATTCGGATAGTCGTCGAGCAGGCCGGAACGCTTCACTTCCTCGGCCATGAAGCGCGCCGCCGAGGCCGAGCAGTTCACCGAGGTCAGGATGCCGACATAGTTGCGCGTGCCGGCCTTGCCGTTGGCGCGACGGAAGCCCTGGAAGGTCGCCTGTTGCTCGATCGGCAGCACGAATTCGGGCTTCGCCTCCGCAGCGAAGGCGTAGTCGCGATCGAAGGCGTGGAAGCCGGTATTGTGCTCGTGCACCCATTCGCCGGGCACGATATCGGCCGTCGCGAAGCCGATGATCTGGCCGAACTTGCGGATCGGCTGGTCCTTGGCGATCGGGGCGATCGCCATCTTGTGCCCGCGCGGGATGCGCTTCAGCGCCTCAACGCCCGCCGCCGTCACGCCGGCATCGACCGGGTCGACGGCGACGACGACGTTGTCGGCGGCGTTGAGCTTGAGCGTGCGGGGCGGCACTGATTTGTCGAGCATGGCGAGAACCGAAACCTCCGGCACCGCGACGGCGGCGCACACTCCTAGAAATGCGCCCAACCGGCCGCGTTTTCAATCGGTTCAAAAGAGGAAACGGCCATGCGCAGCCGTGATGATGCGAAAAGCTGTCGGCTTAGCCGTGTAGGTCGGCTTTCGACCCCTAAGAGACGTCGTAAGCAAGGCAGCGAACGAGTTTCTACGGCTTATCATCTCAGAGCTCTCTGCTCGTCCAAGCAGGCCTCATAGTGCCAGCGCCAGTCCCATGTTCGTGATGCAGAATTTTCGGCGACAGCACGGGTCGCGTTTTCAGCGCATAGTCGAGCGTCGTCCGTTTTCCGCAAGAAAATCTCGCGGTTAATCTGCCCGTAAAGGGACAAGCTGATCAGAGTAGTCGCAGGTAACGACAGAAGCAGCGCACAAAGCCACGCTATCCCCGCAGGACGAGACATTCGCGAGCGTCGTTGATGCGGAAGCAGACGCCATATGGCGGCTACGGAAATCAAGGCGCCGATCAACAAGCCGATGGCCAGCCCGATGGCGAGGGAGATAGTCATGTAGGCTGTAGTGGCACCACCCACGTCCGCTGTCGACCCAACTGAGACATTCGTCATGTCGGGCGGCTTGACACCTATAGCCCAATATAGAACCACACCGAATTTAAGAGCTGCCGACTGGGGATTGGAAATGAATGTTGGCCTGATTGGATGCTTTGCGAGTGCTCTGGCATTGGCTGGATGCCTGTCGGCTGAGGATCTCCGCAAAAGGACCTCCCTGCCAGCGCCGGAGCGTCATTCCACCGTAAAAATCCGAAAACAGGTCGCGTTGTCAGCACTTCGCGTTGGGGGATTCAGTCCAGAGACTGTGCTCGAAAACGTGAAGGCGCCGAAGTTCAGCGCCTTCCATGTTGAGGCAACCAGCTCAGGTGGAAAAGCCTATACGGAGTTCTGCATCGACGAGCCGCTCGGAACGCCTTCGGGGATCATCACATATGTCAAGCACTTCAAGGTCAAAGTCACTCTGTTCGAGGAGGCGGATGGGACGTTGACGGTACTTTCTGCCAGGAACAACAACTGCTTCAAGGAGCCTAACCAGCCATTTCCTGAGCTTCTGGAGATGTCACGCGCTGTCATCGATTACGAAAAGCGCCGCCCCGCCCCGTCAATACCTGAGAACAATCGCTAAGTGGCGGAGGCCCTGCGAAGTCGGCCTCCTTGGCATGGAAGCCATTGCCGCGAAGACAGCCCCTATTATCACGCGCTTCATGATGAGATCCGGGGTCATGCTCGTCAAACAACGAGCACTTAACGGCGAAGTTCTTCACGGCCGCAGGCAAGGGCGCTGGCAGGTGTCCGGATTAACACACCCCGGCGGCCGAAACACGAGAATGTCAGCTATCGACCCTCAACGGACATTCGGACACGAGGAGCCACACGACCCAAAGAAAAACCCCAGCCTTGGGGGCCGGGGCTCTCAAACGCACTCGAACTCTCTCGAGATCAGGCTGCCTTGCGGCAGCCTGCCGGCATCACGCCTTCGGAGCGGTCGGGACAGCCTTCGCAACGATGCCCTCGAACGGCTTGTAGGCGTCCTTGGCGAGAGCGGTGTAGAGCTCGCCCATCTTGGTGAGCTGGGCGACCGCGCCCTCGAAAGAGGTCTTGATGTAGTCGGCCTGGATCTCCAGGGCCTTGTCGAAGGTCTTCACGCCGGCGAGCTTCTCGAGCGTGGCGGTGCCAGCCTCGAAGGACTTCTTGGCGTAATCAGTCGCCTCGACGGCGATCGTCTGGACGCTCTTGGAGGTAACACCGAAAGCCTTCAGGGCCGCATCGACGTTCTCTTTGGAGGCCTTCTGGATGGTCTCAAACTGCTGGATCATGGGTCGTCTCTCCTGGCACCCCGGGTGCCGCCTCAGAGTGAATGGGCCAGAGCGGCCGTCGTGTCGCCCCAAGGTCGTATGAAGAGTTCACCACCGGGACTGCCTGCATATTGTGCATTGCAACATGAAAGTCAATAGGACGCTGCAATGCACCAAACGCAGATCGTTCCGGTCGCAACCGTTTAAGTTTTAACGGCTCCGTAACCGCATCCTCCTAATCTCGCCCTACTGTGTCCTGCGTGCCACGAAAAATGAGCGCGGGACGGGAACGACAGTGAGTTCGAGGCGAGTTCATGGTTCTGGGTTGCGTTGTGTTTCAGCGGCCGCGTCTGCGGGCCGTTGTCGGGCTGATCGGCATCGCCGCAGTCGCGGCCACGATGGCCTCCTCCCCGGCCGAGGCGCGCAAGCGCCGGCATCATGCTGCAGGCGGCGGCTACACGCCGCCCTACGCGGCGATGGTCGTCGATGCCAGGACCGGCCGCACGCTGCACGCGGTCAACGAGGATGCCGCGCGCATCCCGGCCTCGCTGACCAAGGTCATGACGCTCTACATGCTGTTCGAGCAGATGGAGCGCGGCCGCTTCTCGATGGATTCCGAGCTCAAGGTCTCGTCCTATGCCGCCTCGCAGCCGCCGACCAAGCTCGGCCTGCGCCCCGGCTCGACCATCGCGGTCGAGGACGTCATCAAGAGCATGATCACGCTCTCGGCCAACGACTCCTCCGTCGTCGTCGCCGAGAACATCGCCGGCTCCGAGGAAGCTTTCGCCGAGCAGATGACGCGCAAGGCCCGTTCGCTGGGCATGAACTCGACGCGGTTCTACAACCCCCACGGCCTGCCGCATTCGCCGCCGAACCTGACGACCGCGCGCGACCTCACCATCCTCGCTCGCGCCATCCAGGAGCGCTTCCCGAAATACTACCCGCTGTTCTCGACGCGGGCCTTCCAGTACGGCAGCCGCACCATCCGCGGCCATAACCGCCTGCTCGGCAAGGTCGAGGGCGTCGACGGCATCAAGACCGGCTATACCCGCGCATCCGGTTTCAACCTGATGACCTCGGCCAAGTCGGACGGCCGGCACGTCGTCTCCGTCGTGCTCGGCGGCCGCTCCGGCGCCTCACGCGACAAGATCATGACCGATCTCGTGCTGGCCAACCTGCCGCGCGCCGCGACCAGCGGCCGCTCCTCGGTGATGGTCGCCGAGGCGCCCGAGCCCGAGGAGCGTCCGCGCTTCGAGGAGCGCCCGCGCGCCGCGGCCGTCCAGCAGGTCGCCGCCGAGCCGGCGCCGATCCCGGTTCCGCGCCCGCGGCAGCAGACCGAAGAACAGCAGCCGCTGCCGGCTGCAGCCCGCGCCTATGCCCCGATGCCGACGACGACGCCGATCGCCCCGCCGCGCCCGGTCGCCATGGGCGCCCAGCCGGTGCAGCTCTCCGGCATGCGCCCGGTCACCGCGACCACGACGCCGTCCGCCATGCGCTGGTCGATCGGCGCCCAGCCGGCCGACGCCAAGGTTCTGCGCCCGCCGGCGAATGTCGACGTCACCTCTTCGATCACCAAGGCGCCGGAGCCCGTCGCCGAGCCGGTGGAGGTCGCCGAGGCCAAGGCCGAGATGCCTGCCGCCAGCGTGGCCCGCAAGGCAGACGCTGTTCCGGCGAAAGCGCAGGCTCCCGAGCCCGCCCCCGCCATGTCACACCAGGCGGCCGTCGTCGCCTCCGGCAAATGGGTGATCCAGCTCGGTGCGACCGATGACGAGGGCAAGGCCAAGGAGATCCTGGCCCGCGCCCGTGCCAAGGCTTCCGGCTCGCTCGCCAGCGCCTCGCCCTTCACCGAGAAGGTCGAGAAGGGCGGCTCCACCCTCTTCCGCGCCCGCTTCGCCGGCTTCGACGATCCCAAGGACGCGCAGAACGCATGCGCGCAGCTGAAGCGCGGCGGCTTCTCCTGCTTCGCCACCCGCAGCTGAGCATCGGACTCAAAAGTGGAATCCGGTTTTCGGGAGAATCCGATGCGCAATCGCAAAGACAGATCGCCGAACCTGCGTCCGTCAGGACGCAAGGCGAGCTGACCGGCCAGGGAAAGGAGTTCACGCCATGTCGCAGACGCACTCCCCTCACCCCTCGCTATCGCTGCTTCACAAGGACGTCCTTGGCCTGGTTGACGCGAGCGGCAAGGCCGCTGGTGCCCCCGGCATCCGGGTGGATGCGCTTCATCAAAGCCCGGTGGGCTTCGCGGACCGCCTCCTCGCTCGCCCCCGGCTGAAGCCCCAGGATCTCGTAGGCCTCCTGCTGCGTCATCGCGCCCGCGCCCGGCGCGCCGCGCTGCCCCGCGTCGCGATCACGCTGAGCGTCTTCACGCCAGCCGGGCGACCGGCGGTCGAGATATGCCTCTAGCAGGCGTGCTCCATCGGGATCGCGCGCCAGGCATTCACGCATCAGCGCGCTGAGTTCGCTCATCGTCAGGCCGTCGAGCGCGCGCCCCGCATAGGTGCCCGCCCTAACGCTGCCGGTCATCGCGCCGCTGTCGTGGTCGAGCTCCATCTCCAGCAGCGTCGAGCCGACCTTCGACGTCGCGCCCGCCGTCGGCCCGGACCTGTCGGCCCAGGGAAAGCGGATGCCACCCGGCCCGGTCGCGCTCCAGCCGAGCAGCCAGGCGCCGACGCCGCCGAGGAAGATCGCCATATCCATCCGGCCGCGCACGATCAGCAGCCCGGCTACGCCGAGCGAGGCGACGCCGCCGATGGTCTTCATCACCCGCGCCAGCGCCTTCGGATTGGTCCCGGCGAAGAGCTTCGCCAGCCACCAGACCAGGATCAGGACGGCGACGCCGTAGAGCAAACCCACTAGCGCCCTCCGTCCATGGCGGCGATCAGCCCCTTCACCGCCGGGCTCGATCCGGCGAGCCGCAACATCGCCTCCCGGCCGCCGGCAGCATAAGCAGCCGCACCGCGCAGGAGTTCCAGCAGCGAGGCCGGCGCGTTGACGTCGAAGCGCGCATGGGCGCCACCGGTCAGCCGCGCGATCGTCGCGAAGGCCGCGCTCGCGGCTGGATCGAACCCCTCCTGGAAAACGAAGCCGCGGATGCCGCGCAGGCCGAGCTCTCCTGCCAGCGTCGCCAGCGCATCGACATCCTCTTCCATTGCGTCGCCGACAAAGACGAAAGCGCGCACCGGCACCTTTGCAGCCTCGTCACGGACATGGCGCAGAACGCGGGCGATCTGTGTCTGTCCGCCGTCGCAAGCAATCCTGCGCATCAACCCGGTCAGCCGCTCGGGCTCGCCGACCCATCCCGATGCCCGGCATTCGCCGATGCCCCGGAAATAGACGAGCTGGACGGCCAGCCCGCCGCTCTGTCCGGTGACCTCGAACATCCGCGCCTGCAGCGAACAGGCGAGATCCCAGCTCGGCTGGCGGCTCATCGTGGCGTCGAGCGCGAAGACCAGCCGTCCCGCCTGGCCCGTTGCCAGCGGCGCCAGCCGCTTCGCCGCTCCGAGGAAGCGGTCGATTTCCCCTGGCTGCGAATGCCCTGTCGGCGTGGTCGCGGCGGCCTTGCCGACAGCGCGATCGTTCTTCTCGTTCATCAACCCATCGATCCGACGGAATCGTTCCGTTCGTTCTGATATTGGCCATCGCCACCGCATTTGCTACCCGTCCCGGACGGAGGTCGGCCTGTTCCTCTCAGCCCTCATCCTGAGGAGCGGACGAAGTCCGCGTCTCGAAGGATGCTTCAGATGGTTCCGGAATCTCCTGGAGCATCCTTCGAGACGCCGCGAGGCGGCTCCTCAGGATGAGGGCTGCGAAGATCGACGCAGACGAGAAAGAGAAGTCCATGGCTGGGATCACGGTATTCGAGACGGTCGCCGCGATGCGCGAAGCCGTCGCCGGCTGGCACGCGGCCGGCGAAAAGGTCGCGCTGGTGCCGACCATGGGCGCGCTGCATGAGGGCCACATCGCGCTGGTCACCGAAGGCCAGCGGCACGCAAGGCGGGTCATCGTCTCGATCTTCGTCAACCCGACTCAGTTCGCGCCGCACGAGGATTTCAAGAAGTACCCGCGCACCTTCGACGACGACTGCGCCAAGCTCCTCGCGGCCGGCGCGGACGCCGTCTTCTTCCCTTCGGTCGAAGAGATGTATCCGGCGGGCTTCGCCACCCGGGTGCTGTTGCTGGGTCCGGCCGCCGTCGGCCTCGAAGACCGCTTCCGCCCGACGCATTTCGAGGGCGTCGCGACGGTCTGCTGCAAGCTCTTCACCCAGTCGCGCGCAGATTGCGCGATCTTCGGCGAGAAGGACTATCAGCAGCTCAAGGTCGTCACCCGCATGGCTGTTGATCTCGACCTCGGCATCGCCGTCGTGCCGCTGGCGACGATCCGCGAGGCGGACGGCCTCGCCATGTCCTCGCGCAACCGCTATCTCTCGGCCGAACATCGGGCGCTCGCACCGGTCCTCCACCGCGTGATGCAGGACCTCGCCACCCGCATCCGCAACCGCGACGAACTGTTCAAGGCGGTCGCCGACGCGCAGAACGCAATCATTACCGCCGGCTTCGAGCTCGATTATCTGGAAGCACGCCACGCCGAGACACTCGCGCCGATCACCTCGCTCGCCGACGGCCCGATCCGCCTGCTGCTCGCCGCCCGTATCGGCAGCACGCGCCTGATCGACAACATCCCGGTCTGAACGCCGCCGCGACCATGATTGCGGCGTCAAACGGAAACGCTACGCTGGCAGGGCTCGGGAAACCGTCGGGCCAGCCGTCGGCATCCTGAAAACGCCCGAGCCAGAGGAGAGCGGTGGATGATCCATGCATCGGGGAGCGCGGCGCGCGGCCGAAACACTTTCCTGCGCCGGGGCGCCGCCATCGTTCTCGCTTGCGCGCTGCTCGCCGACACGGCTGCCCAGGCCTGCACCCGCTTCGTCTATTTCGGAGCGAATGGCAGGGTCGTTACCGCGCGCTCGATGGACTGGAAGAGCGACATCGCCACCAATCTCTGGATTCTGCCGCGCGGCGTCGCGCGTACCGGCGAGACTGGCGCGAACACCGCGCGCTGGACGGCGAAGTACGGCAGCGTGATCGCCTCGGCTTACGACATCTCCAGCAGCGACGGCGTCAACGAGGCCGGGCTCTCGGCCAATCTGCTTTGGCTGGTCGAGTCCGAATATCCCAAGTTCGAAGCCGGCTCGAAGCCGGGGCTCAGCATTTCCCTCTGGGCGCAATATGTGCTCGACAACTTCGCCACGGTGAGCGAGGCCGTCGTCGCACTGCGTGAGGAGCCCTTCACCATCATCACGGACGCGATGCCGGGCGAGGACCGCCTCGCCACCGTGCATCTTTCGCTTTCCGATTCGAGCGGTGACAGCGCCATCGTCGAATATGTCGGCGGTAAGCAGGTCATCCATCATGACCGCGCCTATCAGGTGATGACCAACTCACCAATCTTCGAGAAGCAGCTCGCGCTCGCCGAGTACTGGAAGCAGATCGGCGGCACCGTGATGCTGCCGGGCACCAACCGGGCTTCCGACCGCTTCGTCCGCGCCGCCTTCTATGCCAACGCCATCCCGAAGGACCCCGACCCGAACCGGGCCGTCGCCAGCGTCTTCAGCGTCATCCGCAATGTCTCGGTGCCGTACGGGCTGACGACGCCCGACCAGCCGAACATTTCGTCGACGCGCTGGCGCACCGTCTTCGACCATGCCCGCAAGCTGTATTTCTTCGAGTCCGCGCTGACGCCGAACACCTTCTGGGTGGACCTCAAGAAGATCGACTTCTCGACTGCGGGCGGCACCCGCAAGCTCGATCTCGGCACGGACCAGGACCACACCTATTCCGGCGACGCGACCGGCAGCTTCGTCCCGGCCAAGCCCTTCGCCTTTCTCGGCCTGAAGGGTTGAGCCCGTCGCTTACAGAAGCCCGAGCCCAGCGAGCTCTCGCCGCAGCTCCTCCGGCATCTCGCCGAGATCGCCGCCATGCTCGGAAAGATCGCGTGGCGCGTCCTTGGCCTGGAGATAGCGCCAGCCCTGGAAGGGGCGGAACGGGCGCGGCTCGACCGGAACCACCGCCGGTTCCATCACAAGATGGCAGCGGCCGATGCCGTCCGCATCGGTGAAGGGGCGTATGTCGGTCAGGCGCTGGCGCGCCGAGATCTGCCCCTTGATCACCCAGTAGAGCGAGCCGCCATCGAGGATCTCCTCGATCTTCTTCGGCACCATGCGCGTCGTATGAAGCTGCTCGATCGGTTCGCCGCGCGCCTGGCGCTGGGCCACGCGCTGCTCGATCCATTCCTCGAGATCGCCGATCGATTCCGCGCCGACGCAGAGCTTGAGCAGGTGCAGGGACATGGTCGCTAAAATAGGCTTCGGAGAGCCGACCGGCCAGCCTCTCCGGCCTTTCTCCACAGATCGCCTCAGGCGCGATGCGCCAGCACATTGACGAGCCGCCCGAACGGGTCGCGCAGGAAGAAGCGCCTGACACCCCAGGGCTCGTCAGCCGGCCCGTACTCAATCGGCAAGCCAGCCGCCTCGACCCTGGCGAACACCGCATCGAGATCATCGACCTCGATCGACAGGTCCGGCACCGGCGCACCCGAGCCGCCCTCGCTGGCGAAGCTGAGCTGTGGCCGGGCCGCGTCGCCATCGGCGGCATAGGTCTGGATCCAGCCGTGGTCCATGACGGGGTGCATGTCAAAAATGCCCCCGTAGAAGGGTTTTGCCAGCCCCGGTTCGGCGGCTAGCATGTTCGCCACGATACGCTTCACCGTCATGCTCTTTTCCTCGACAGGCTACGGACGATCATCATGCGCGGACTCACAGGCAAGGCCATCCTCGTCACCGGCTCCTCAACCGGCATAGGCTATGCCATGGCCGAGCGCCTGATCGCCGAAGGCGCGAAGGTGCTGATCCACGGCCGCGACCGGGCCGACGTCGACGCGGCGGTCGCCCGTCTCGGCACTGCCGCCAGCGGGATCACCGGCGACCTCGCCGAGCCTGCCACGGCACAGGCCATCGTCGATGCCACGGTCGGCGCCTTCGGCCGCATCGACGGGCTTGTCAACAATGCGGGCATCTATCCGCGCGGCATCCTCGGCGAGACCACCGCCGCCTTCTTCGACCATATGTTCGCGATCAACACCCGTGCGCCGCTGCTCTGCGCCGAGGCGGCGATCGGCGCCTTCCGGGCCCAGAAATCGCCGGGCGCCATCGTCACCGTCGGCTCGATCAACGCCTATTGCGGACTGTCGAACCTGACCGTCTATTCGATGTCGAAGGGAGCGCTGATGACGATGACGCGCAACCTCGCCAACACGCTCGGCCCCGAGCGAATCCGCGCCAACCAACTCAATGTCGGCTGGACCTGGACCGCCAACGAGGACGCGACGCAGCAGCGCGAAGGCCAGCCGCTAGGCTGGCAGAACCATGTCCCGCTCCGCCATGCGCCGACCGGCCGCATCATGCAGCCGGAGGAGATCGCCGCGCACACCGCCTTCTGGCTCTCCGACGACAGCGCGCCCGTTTCCGGCCAGATCTACGAGGCCGAGCAGTTCCCGATCATCGGCCGCGGATGAACGAGATTTCTCCAAGGCCGTTCGAGCCCTGGCTCTCGCGCTGGAGCCTTGTCCCGGACGGCGCGCCGATCGCAACGCGCGCCAGCCGCCTTCTGCCCGTCCTGCGGCACGGCGCGCCCGCCATGCTCAAGCTGCCCGAGGCCGAGGACGAGCGGCGCGGCTACCTGCCGCTGGTATACTGGAACGGCGACGGCGCCGCCCGCCTGCTCGCCCGCAGCGAGAATGGTGAGGCGATGCTGATCGAGCGTGCCACCGGTCGGCGTTCGCTGGCCGCCATGGCCCGCAGCGGCGCGCAAGGCGACGACGAGGCGACGGCCATCCTCTGCGACGCGATCGCCGCCCTGCAGAAGCCGCGCGGCCCGGCCCCCTGCGGGCTGATCCCGCTCGAAACCTGGTTCAAGGATCTCTTTCCGATGGCGGACGAACGCGGAGGCCTCCTCGCCCGCTCGGCCGCGGTTGCGAACGAACTCCTCGCCGCCCAGCGCGAGGTCATGCCGCTGCACGCCGACCTGCATCATGACAACGTCCTCGATTTCGAGGGACGCGGCTGGCGCGCCATCGACCCGAAATCCGTGATCGGCGACCGTGCCTTCGAATACACCATCCTGTTCTGCGACCCAGACCTTGCCGATCCACAGCCGCCCGTCGCGGTCGCGCCGGGCGCCTTCGAGCGGCGGCTGGAGATCGTGCTGGCGAAATCCGGACTGGAGCGAGGGCGCCTGCTGAAATGGATCGTCGCCTGGTGCGGCCTCTCGGCCGCCTGGTTCATGGGCGACGACGATCCGCTGGCGGAGGTCAATTTGACCATCTTGGAGAAGGCGGCCGCAGCGCTCGCCAATTAGCGCTCCCTTTAGTCCAATCCTCGTCATCCCGGACGCAGCGAAGCGGAGATCCGGGATCCATGCATGAACCGTTCCGGAACGGATCCCGGATCGGCGCGGCTGCGCCGCTTGTCCGGGATGACATAGGGGGGGACGGCAGAGCCCTGAATCAAAACCTCAGCGATCGCCCACAAGCGATTCCATCGATTCGGCTATTCGCCGATCACGACCACCTTCGCACCCTCGGCCACCTGAGCTCCCGGCTCGCCCACGACCTCGCTGACCGTGCCGTCGCGTGGGGCTGTCAGCACATGCTCCATCTTCATCGCCTCGACGATGGCGAGGCGCTGGCCCTTGGTCACCGCCTCGCCGGCTGCGACGAAGAGAGCGACGAGCTTGCCGTGCATCGGCGCCTTGACCACGCCGCCGGAGCCGGCAGCCGCGTCGAGATCGACCTTGAAGGAATCGAACAGGGACACCGCCGTCTGGCGGCCGCGATGCAGGGCGAACCAGATGCCGCCTTCGCCCTCGGCCAGTGCGATCTCGTGCTCGCCCTCCCCGATCTCGTGACCGGGCAGGCTGACGCGCGCATCCTCGCCATGCCATTCGATCTGCGCCTCGATGCGCTCGCCATCGACCAGCAGCGGCAACCCGAGTGGCTGGCGCGGCATCAGCGAGAAGGAGTCGGGGTCGAGCCAGGGCGAGCGCGCCTCTCCTTCGGCCCGGCCGGCCGCCTCGATCATGCCGTCGGCCTGCCGCTCCTCTTCGAGCTGCAGGGCCGCCGCCGCCACGGCTGCTGCGTCGAGCGGCTGCGACTCGGCCCCGAGCGCGCTCATGTTGCGGTCGATGAAGCCGGTATCGAACGGCCCGGTCCGGAAGCCCTGGGCCTCGGTCAGCTTCTTCAGGAAGGCGAGATTGGTGCGCGGCCCGGCGACGACCGTTTCTCCCAACGCCGCACCCAACCGGTCGAGCGCCTCGTCGCGCGTCGCGCCATGGGCGATCACCTTGGCGATCATCGGATCGTAGAACGGCGTCACGGTATCGCCGGCTTCGACACCGGTATCGACGCGGATGCCCTCGCCCTCCGGGAATTGCAGCGCCCAGAGCTTGCCGGTCGAAGGCAGGAAGCCCTTCTCCGGGTCCTCGGCATAGAGCCGCGCCTCGACCGCATGGCCCGACGCCTTGACGTCGCCTTGCGTGAAGCCGAGCGGCTCGCCCGCCGCGACCTTGAGCTGCAGCTCGACGAGGTCGAGCCCGGTGATCGCCTCCGTCACGGGATGCTCGACCTGGAGACGCGTATTCATCTCCATGAAGTAGAAGCGGTCGGCCCGCAGGCCGTCACGGCCATCGGCGATGAACTCCACCGTGCCGGCCCCGACATAGCCGACAGCCTTCGCCGCTTCCGTCGCCGCCTTGCCCATGGCGGCGCGCACTTCGGCCGTCATGCCCGGCGCCGGCGCCTCCTCGATGACCTTCTGGTGGCGCCGCTGCAGCGAGCAGTCGCGCTCGTAGAGGTGGACGACATTGCCATGGCTGTCGCCGAAGACCTGGATTTCGACATGGCGCGGCGAGAGCACGTATTTCTCGACCAGCACGCGGGCATCGCCGAACGCATTCTGCGCCTCGCGCTGGGCGCTGGTCAGGGCATCGGTGAAGTCCTCGGCCCGCTCGACCTTCTTCATGCCCTTGCCGCCGCCGCCAGCGACCGCCTTGATCAGCACGGGATAGCCGATCCGCTCAGCTTCTTCAGCCAGGAAGCCGGCATCCTGCTCGGCGCCGTGATAGCCCGGCACCACCGGCACATCGGCCTTCTCGACCAGCGCCTTGGCGGCGTCCTTCAGCCCCATCGCCCGGATCGCGGAAGCCGGGGGGCCAACGAAGACGATGCCAGCCGTAGCGCATGCGTCAGCGAACTCGGCATTCTCGGAGAGGAAGCCGTAGCCGGGATGGATGCAGGCTGCTCCAGCCTCCTTCGCCACGGCGAGAATCGTGGCAGCGTCGAGATAGCTCTCGCGGGCCGGTGCCGGGCCGATATGGTAGGCCTCATCAGCCATCTGCACGAACAGTGCCTCGGCATCGGCGTCCGAATAGACGGCGATGGTGTGCAGGCCCAGCCGCTTCGCGGTGCGAATGACCCGGCAGGCGATCTCGCCGCGATTGGCGATCAGGATGGAGGGCAGCTTGGCGGCGATCGTCATGGCGGCGGCATCCTCGAAAGACGTGCCGCCTTTATAGCCCGCCCGCCGCTTCTGTCTGCGCCTTGTTGCGCAAACCCGGTTGGGACGCTTCCGAATCCGCGCCCCGTCGCAGCGAGCGCCAGATCGCCCAAGTCGCCTGGAAGCAGAGCCCGGCGACGAAGAGATCGAACAGATATTCCGGCCAGCGCACCGGCGCGACACGCGCGGCAAGCCCGACCAGCGCGAAGCCCGTCGTCGAGATCGCATCGTTGCGGCTCGACAGCCAGGTCGCTTTGATCACTGGGTTATCCTCGCGCCGGAAGCGCCAGAGCGCGGCGATGACAAGCAGCGCGATGACGATGGCGCTCGCGGCGGCGAAGCCCAGCGTCCAGATCTCGATCGGTCGCGGGCGGAGGATCTTGTCCCAAAGGTCGTAGAGCGTGTGCAAACCGGCGACGGCCATGACGGCGCCGATCGCAACCGCCGCCAGCCGCTCGGCCCGCGCATCGCGGCCGAACACGACCGCCGCGATGCCGTAGAGCGCGACGTCGTAGACCCAGTCGACCGCGTCCTTGAACAGCTGGGCGTTGCCGATGGCGAGCGCCCAGGCGACGGTCGCCACCGCCTGCACGAGGATGCCGAGCGCGATGCCCCAGATCGTCAGCGTGTAGGCGCGGGCGAGCGCGGGGCTCGATGCCGAGCTTCCCGCGCCATCCTCATGGCCGGGCTCGTCCCGGCCATCCATGTCTTGCGTCCCTTCGACCACCCTCGCCCCTGTCATCCCGGACAAGCCGCGTAGCGGCGCCGATCCGGGATCCATGCCGGAGCGCGAGTCGGCAAGGCTCAGGAATGGATCCCGGGTCCACGCTGCGCTCCGCCCGGGATGACTGGCAAGGGCGGAGTTAACCGCGCCCGACGAGCGGGGCCTTCGTCGCCATCACCGTGACGAAGAGCGGCAGCCCGGCCATGTGCAGCACGGTGGTGGCGACGTGGTCGACATCCATCACCGGTTCGACCTTCACCGAGCCGTCGGCCTGCGGCACGCCGGTCGTCATCTTCTTCGCCATGTCGGTCAGGGCGTTGCCGATATCGACCTGGCCGACGGCGATGTCGTATTTGCGCCCGTCGAGCGAGGCGGTCTTGGTCAGGCCGGAGATCGCGTGCTTGGTCGCGGTGTAGGCCACCGAGTTCGGCCGCGGCACCTGTGCCGAGATCGAGCCGTTGTTGATGATGCGGCCGCCGCGCGGCTCCTGGTCCTTCATCGCCTTGAAGGCGGCCTGGGTGCAGAGGAAGGGCCCGGTCAGGTTGGTGTCGACGACCTTCTGCCAGTCCTCAAGCGAGAGGTCCTCGAGCAGCACGCCGCCCGGCGCGTTGACGCCGGCATTGTTGAAGAGCACGTCGACCCGGCCAAAGGCCTCCCTGGTCTTCGCGAAGAGGTTCTCGACCGAGGCCTTGTCGGTCACATCGGTCGAAACCGCGAGCGCCCGGCCCTTGTCGACGCCGGAGAGCGCGATCGTCTCCTCCAGCGCATCCGCCCGGCGCCCGGCCAGCACGGTGCGGTAGCCATCCTTCAGGAAGGCGATGGCGACCGACCGCCCCACGCCCGAGCCGGCACCGGTGATGATCGCGACCTTATTATGCCCAGACATGCGTTTCCTCGTGTTTCCCTAGGCCTAAATCGTTTGAGATGGCGAACGACCATAACGGCCGGAACCGCTCGGGGGAACTGTGCGGCGGCCCGCGCTCCATGCACTTGCCGCCCGCCAGCCCTGCCTTATCGTTGTAGTCGGGAGGACGACGCGATGACCAGCCTGAACCGCCGCCATCTGCTCGCTGCCGGCGCCGCTGCGCTCGCCGGCCCGGCGCTGGCCCAGCAGCCGGGCCACGAGCATCACGGCCCGCAATACGAGCGGCTCGCCCAGCCGGGGCGGATCGAGAAGCCCGCGCTTGCCGCGACGCAGAACGTCTTCGATTCGCCCGCGCCGAAAGCCACCGCGCCCGGCCGCTGGACCCCGAAGGCGCCGCTGCCGCTGCCGCGCTCCGAAATGGCCTGGGCAACGGCCTTCGAGGACAGGATGCATGTCGTCGGCGGCTATGGCGAGCAGCGCACGGACCGGGCCTATCACCATGTCTACGATCCCAAGGCCGACAAGTGGCAGGACGGCGCGCCCCTGCCCCAAGGCGCCAACCATGTCGGCGTCGCCTTCCTCGATGGCAGGCTCTACGCCATCGGCGGCTTCCTCGAGCAGAACCGCAAGCCGCATCCGCGTTGCTTCACCTATGACCCCAAGGCCGATCGCTGGGCGGAGATCGCGTCCCTGCCCCGCGCCGCCGGCTCCACCGCGGTCGTCGGGCTAGGCGGTGTGCTGCATGTCATCGGCGGCGCGATCGGCGAGACCACCGAGACCAAGCGCTCGATCGACTGGCATCTGGTCTATGACCCCACGGCCGACCGCTGGAGCGAACGCACGCCCCTGCCCACCGCCCGCGACCACACCGGCACGCTCGCCATCGGCAACCTGATCCATGTCATCGGTGGCCGGGTCGATTCCTTCCATACCAACTCGAACCTCCACCATTCCTACGATCCGGCCGCGGATAAATGGACGATGCGCACGCCCGCGCCGACGGGCCGCTCCGGCCATGGCGCCGTGCTCTATCGCAGCAAGGTCTTCGTCATGGGCGGGGAAGGCACCAATCGCGTCTTCGGCCAGATGGAGGCCTATGACCCTGCCGCCGACGCCTGGGAGCAATACGCGCCGATGCTGACGCCGCGCCACGGGCTTGGCGCCGCGCTGGTCGGCGATGCGATCCATGTCGCCGGCGGCGGCCCGATCATGGGCGGCGGCGTGCAGAGCGCGGTCCACGAGGCGTTTTCGCTGGGGTGACACCGGAACCCGGCCTGCGCAACCGCCCGAAACGGCTCCGGGAGCTCTTTGGCGAAGCAGAACCCAGCGGCGCCTCCGCTCTCCGAGTGCAGTTGTGTTAAGATAACCTTGGAACGGCCACGGGATTTCGAGGAGCAACCGGACGACCAACGTATCCAAAATCATGGACGACGATGGGAGGACCAACGATGGGCACAGGATGCGTTACGCTTGCCGCAGCCCTCGGGCTGCTGGCGCTGGCCGGCGGTGTGGCTAAAGCCCAGACGGCAGAGATGAGCTTTTTCGTCACCAGTGCCGGCTCCGGCAAGGGCGCGGACCTCGGTGGCCTCGAGGGAGCAGATGGGATTTGCCAGCGTCTCGCCCAGGCGGTTGGCGCCGGCAGCAAGACCTGGCGAGCCTATTTGTCGACGCAAGCAACTGGTGACGCGCCAGCGGTCAATGCGCGTGATCGTATCGGCGCCGGTCCTTGGCGTAACGTCAAGGGAGTGGTGATCGCCGCCAGCGTCGCAGATCTGCATGGCGCTGCAGCGAATCTCACCAAGCAGACCGCGCTGACAGAGAAAGGCGAGACCGTAAACGGCATCGGCGACAAGCCCAACGAGCACGATATGCTGACGGGCTCGCAGATCGACGGCACAGCATTCGGTCCGGGTGAGGACCGTACCTGCGGCAACTATACCAAGAGCGGCACGGAGGGGGCTGTGATGATGGGCCACCATGACCGCACGGGGCTCGATCAATCGCCGCCCGCGAAATCCTGGAACATGTCGCACCTCTCGCGAGGCGGCTGCAGCCAGGATGCTCTGAAAAGCACAGGCGGCGCCGGCCGCTTCTACTGCTTCGCTACCAACTGACGCGATTTCGCGCGGCGGCCGCCGAAGGTCACAACCGACGATCGGCGCCGTTCGCGCGGACGACGCCGCGGATTTGCGCGCCTTCCTAACCGCGATCCATCCGGTCGCCCTACGTCGGAGGCTGTGGAGCCGCCCGAGATTCTCGGGTCTCTCTGCCGTCGCCCGCGAATGACGGAGGCGGCGCGCGGCGGATCACATCCGGAACACGCCGAAC
This sequence comes from Allobosea sp. 05L423, assembly GCF_056397745.1. Taxonomy (NCBI): domain Bacteria; kingdom Pseudomonadati; phylum Pseudomonadota; class Alphaproteobacteria; order Hyphomicrobiales; family Alloboseaceae; genus Allobosea; species Allobosea sp. 05L423. The sequence goes on from NZ_JBFTOA010000002.1 coordinate 805,205, forward strand.
TTCGTCTCCGGGACCTCGGCGTTGAGCGTGGCTGAGAAGGCCAGAGCCAGCACCCGGCGGGTCTCGGACGGCAGGATGATGCCGTCGTCCCAGAGCCGCGCCGTCGCGAAATAGGGCGAGCCCTCCTCCTCGTATCTGCTGCGGATCGGCGCCTTGAAGGCTTCCTCGTCCGCCGCCGGCCAACTCTTGCCCTCGGCCTCGATATTGTCGCGGCGGACGGTCGCGAGCACGCTCGCCGCCTGCTCACCGCCCATCACCGATATCCGCGAATTCGGCCAGGTGAACAGGAAGCGTGGGCTGTAGGCGCGGCCGCACATGCCGTAATTGCCGGCACCGAAGGATCCGCCGACCAGCACGGTGATCTTCGGCACTCGCGCCGAAGCCACCGCCGTGACGAGCTTGGCGCCGTCCTTGGCGATGCCGCGGGTCTCGACGTCGCGGCCGACCATGAAGCCGGTGATGTTCTGCAGGAAGAGCAGCGGAATGCGCCGCTGGCAGCACAGTTCGATGAAATGCGCGCCCTTCAGCGCACTCTCCGAGAACAGGATGCCGTTATTGGCGATGATGCCGACCGGGATGCCGTGGATGCGCGCGAAACCCGTCACCAGCGTCGTGCCGTAGAGCTTCTTGAACTCGTCGAACTCCGAACCGTCGACCAGCCGCGCGATCACCTCTCGGATATCGTACTGCTTCTTGAGATCGGTCGGGACGACGGCTTCCAGCTCGGCCGGGTCATAGAGCGGCTCGACCGGCTCGGCGATGTCGATATCCGGCCGCTTCACGCTGTTGAGATTGCCGGCGATGCGCCGGGCGATGGCGAGCGCATGGGTATCATCGCCGGCATAATGATCCGCGACACCCGAGAGCCGGGCATGGACGTCGGCGCCGCCGAGATCCTCGGCCGAGACCACTTCGCCGGTCGCAGCCTTCACCAGCGGCGGGCCGCCGAGGAAGATCGTGCCCTGCTTCCTGACGATGACCGTCTCGTCCGACATCGCCGGCACATAGGCGCCGCCGGCGGTGCAGGAGCCCATCACCACCGCGACCTGCGGGATGCCTTCGGCCGAAAGCGTCGCCTGATTGTAGAAGATGCGGCCGAAATGCTCGCGGTCGGGGAAGACCTCGGTCTGGTGCGGCAGGTTCGCGCCGCCGGAATCGACGAGGTAGATGCAGGGGAGACGGTTCTCGCGCGCGATCTCCTGGGCGCGCAGATGCTTCTTCACCGTCATCGGATAGTAGGTGCCGCCTTTGATCGTCGCGTCGTTGCAGATGATCATGCACTCGCGGCCGGCGACACGCCCGATTCCCGCGATCATGCCAGCGGCATGGACGTCGCCCTCATACATGCCGAAGGCAGCGAGCGAGCCGATCTCGAGGAAGGCCGAACCAGGATCCGTCAGACGCAGCACGCGCTCGCGGGGCAGCAACTTGCCGCGGGCCGTATGACGCTCGCGGGACTTGGCATTGCCGCCGAGCGCGGCAGTGGCGCGGTGCTGCTGCAATTCATCGCGCAGGGTTGCCCAGGCTTCGGCATTGGCGCGCGTTTCGGCCGAACTCAGATCGACCTTGCTTTCGATGACCGGCACAGCGCGCTCCCTCGACGACAATCCTTGCCCGAGGTTATGGCGCGCCACGTCTCAAACGCCAACCGGCACGGACGCCCGGACGCATCCCGGCAAATCCGCGCCGGGCGCTGCCGCTCATTCTCTCATCTTGTTGATCGAGCCGGTCACGGACGGCGCAGCGATTGCCCAGCCCCCCGGCCGAGGACGGGGTTAGGCATGGCTAACGAAGAGCATCAGGCCGGAGCCGTCGGCCCGAAGACGCGCTCGAAGGCCTCGCGCAACACCGAATCGGCCTCCGGCATCGTCACCGGCAGACCGAGATCGACGAGCGAGGTCACGCCATGCTGGCTGACGCCGCAGGGCACGATGCCGCCGAAATGCGAGAGATCGGGATCGACATTGAACGAGATGCCGTGGAACGACACCCAGCGGCGGACGCGGATACCGATCGCGGCGATCTTGTCCTCGACGGCTGCACCCTTCTCCGGCCGCCTAACCCAGACGCCGACCCTGTCCTCGCGGCGCTCGCCACGGATGTTGAAATCGTCGAGTGCACCGATCAGCCAGCCTTCGAGCGCAGCGACGAAGCGGCGCAGATCGGGCTGGCGCCGCTTCAGGTCGAGCATGACATAGGCCACGCGCTGGCCGGGGCCGTGATAGGTGAACTGCCCGCCCCGCCCCGACCGGAAGACCGGGAATCGCTCCGGCGCGATCAGATCCTCGTCGCGTGCCGAGGTGCCGGCCGTGTAGAGCGGCGGGTGTTCGACCAGCCAGACGCGCTCGCGCGCCTTGCCGTCGGCAATCAGGCCGGCGCGCAGCTCCATCTCGGCGACGGCCTCGTCATAGCCGGTCAGCCCCTCGGCCACGACCCATTCGACAGGCTCGGAGACCCCCTCCGGCAGGAAGGAGACGGCCAGTTCCTCACGCATCTTCACCATGGCTTAACCATGTTCCGTTCAATCTTTCCCAGCCGGACACCCGGCGCGACCATCGGCAAGCCTGATGCGCCGAAAACCGGCAGGCAGGCAAGTTTCGCTGGTCCAATTCTGAAGTAGGGTTCCGGAGGCAGGACTTGAAGGCCGATCTCGATCTCGTTCCTGTCGAGCTCACTGTCGTGCTGGGGCAGACCCAGATGCCGATCTACAAGCTGCTCCGACTCGGCCGCGGCGCCATCATCGAGCTCAACGCCAGCGAGACCGACGAAGTCCAGATTCTCGCGAACAACCACCCCTTTGCCAAGGGAATCGTCGTCGTCAGCGGCGCGAAGATCTCCGTCGAGATCACCCAGATGCTGAAGCGCCCGACGATCTACACGCTGCAGAGCGTCGCCGAGGCCGCCTGAACCGGCCCATTCTGGGGAAAATTCGATATCGTTCGTTTTTCCACAGTGACACCCTTGTGGCGGCGGATTCGATTTGCTAGATCGGCGCCGCTCCCTGGTTGCACCGCCCGCAACCGGAAACGAGCTGCGGTCGTGGCGGAATTGGTAGACGCACTACCTTGAGGTGGTAGCGGGGAGACCCGTGGAGGTTCGAGTCCTCTCGACCGCACCAAATTCGGATGATGTCCAGCGAAAGGCGACCCTCGGGTCGCCTTTCGTGTTTCCGGCGACATCGCGAGGCGTTGCGACGAAAGCTTTGCGGTCGACCGCAACACCGAATCGCGTCCTTGGGGCGGAATCACGGGGCTGCCGCGGATTGGGCTGACAGGCGGCAGAACTTTGGTAACGTAAACCGGCCGTCAAGCATTCTCCGCAATTCTCCGCGAGATGAACTCCCACCGCATGCAGCGCTCCCGCCTCCTGCCCTTTCTGGCTGCCGCCGCTTTCGCGGCCCTCGGCGGCTGCGTGGCGCTCGACAACTATCCGTCGAAGGGCGATGCCCGGCCTCATCCCGGCGTTGCGGCCGCCCATAGCTACCCGATTCACGGCATCGACATCTCGCGCTGGCAGGGCGATATCGACTGGGCTTCGGTTAAGGCGGCCGGCACCCGTTTCGTCTACATGAAGGCCACCGAGGGCGGCGACCATGTTGATCCTGCCTTCCAGCGCAACTGGGAGGGCGCGCGTCGCGCCGGCATCCCGCGCGGCGCCTACCACTTCGTCTACTGGTGCCGTCCGGCGCACGAGCAGGCAGTCTGGTTCAAGCAGCAGATCCCCAACGACGCCGATGCGCTGCCGCCGGTGCTCGACGTCGAATGGAACGGCCACTCCCGCACCTGCCCGCAGAAGATCGACCGTGAGCTGGCGCGCGAGAAGATCCAGCTCATGCTGAGGGAGCTGGAGCAGCTCACCGGCAAGAAGCCGGTGATCTACACGGACATCACATTCCACCGCGAGGTCCTGGAAGGGCAGTTCAACGAGTATCCCTACTGGATCCGCTCGACGGCAGCCCTGCCGGAAACGCGCTACAACAACCGCACCTGGGGCTTCTGGCAGTTCACCACCACCGGCCGCGTGCCCGGCATCAAGGGCGACGTCGACCGCAACGCGTTCTTCGGCACGGAAAGCCAATTCGCCGGCTGGCTGCGCGGCGAATACGACATCGGCACGCGCATTTGGGACAAGCGGGAGGCTGCTCCGCAACCGGCAACGGCTCCTGCGCCTCAGCAAGCCCCCGCGCCGGCTCCTGCTCCCGGCCCGGCACCGCTGCCGGCGCCGGAAGTACCGAGCGATGTGCCGGTCGCGCGCATCCCGGGCAGCGCTCCCTCCGTCGCTTCGGCCTTCCAGTCGAGCCGCATGGCCGCGAAGGCGGCTCAGGAGTCCGACCTCGACGATTGAGCAGGCCGCCAGCCCGGCGGTTAACCAAGGCTGAAACTCTTCGTTAGACTGCGCTGCAATTCTAACCGCTGCTTAACCACGCTCCCGCCATCTGGAGATGTGATGCGGGAGGAACACATGCCAGCGGGCAAGCTGACCAGCGGACGGACCGGGCTTGCAGCCCTTGCCCTTGCGGCGCTTCTGACCTGTTTTGCCGAGCCGGCACTGGCGCTCTATCCAAAGAAGGGCGACAGCGCCCCGCATCACGGCGTCCGCGATGCGCGGCGCAAGGTCATCCAGGGCATCGACGTCTCGCGTTGGCAGGGCGAAATCGACTGGGCGAGGGTCAAGGACGCCGGCACCCGCTTCGCCTTCATCAAGGCGACTGAAGGGGGCGACCACCTCGATCCGAACTTCAGGCGCAACTGGGCGGAAGCGAAGAAGCACGGCATCCCGCGCAGCGCCTATCACTTCGTCTGGTGGTGCCGTTCCGCGAAGGATCAGGTGCGCTGGATCAAGAAGCACATCCCGCGCGACCCCGATGCACTGCCGCCCGTCCTCGACGTCGAATGGCAGAACGATTCGCAATGCACCCGCAAGATCTCGCGCGAACTGGCGCTCGCCAAGATCGCCGAAATGCTGAAGGGTCTGCGCGAGCACACCGGCAAGAAGCCGATCATCTATACCGACATCAATTTCCACGAGGACGTGCTGGAGGGCGAACTCAAGGATCACCCCTTCTGGCTGCGCTCGACCGCCGCGCCACTGGCCAAGCGCTATGACAGGGATCGCTGGGAGTTCTGGCAGTTCACGACCACAGGGCGCGTGCCCGGCATCTCCGGAGATGTCGATCGCAACGCCTTCTTCGGCAGCGAGCGCGAGTTCGAAGCCTGGCGCCAGGGCCGCTTCGACATCGGCTCGCGCAAATGGCATGGCGGTGAGCCGAAAGTCGCCGAACACAAACCACTGCCGACGCCGGCGGGCGCCCGCGCGCCGAAGGCTGCGGGCGGGACGCAGCTCAAATTCGTCCCGCCGGGGCGCATCCCACCCGCGCGCACGGCCGCGAACCGCAACTGAGCTTCAGGCGACAACTGTCACGTCGCTGTCACATATGCGGCGCCCTTAGGCGCGCCGCCGACCAGCCTGCGGCGGTAGCGGAAGCAGACCATGCCCGGCGACGTGCAATCCCAATCCGGTATCATCTGGGCCTATCGCTTCGATGAGAACGGACAGCCGAGCAGGATTCCCCGCGAAGCGCTGCCGAGTCTTGCTCCGACGGAAGGCTTCGTCTGGCTGCATCTCGACCTCGTCCACACCCGCGCGCAGGCGTGGATTGCCGAGCAGGCCCTGCCGGACGCAACGCAGGAAGCTTTCCTTTCCCACGAGCAGCACCAGCGGCTCGACCATTCCGCCAACCTCGCCTGGGGCGTCTCGCACGATCTGATCCGCGACATCGCCGACAAGTCGGAGGATGTCGGCGCGCTACGCTGGATCATCAGCGACAAGTTCCTGCTGACCGGCCGCCGCGAGGCGCTGCATTCGATCCGCATGACGGCGGAAGCGCTCGACCGTGGCGAGCCGGCTGCGAGCCCGGCCGGGCTGTTCGAGCAGATCATCGAATACATCATCGACGACATCACAGATGCCGTCGTCCGTCTCGTCGAAGAAACCGACAGCGTCGAGGACCATATCCTGCTCGACAGGCTCCATGACGGGCCGCAGCGCGTCGGCGCCGTGCGCCGGACAGCCGTGCGCCTGCATCGCCAGCTCAGTGGACTGCATGTGCTGTTCCGCCGCTTCGCCGAGACCCAGTCCGGCCGCAGCGCCCCGGACGCGGTCAAGGCGGCGGCATTGCGGCTGCTCCAGCGCATCGACGGCCTGCACCATGATGTCCAGTCTGTACAAGATCGTGCTCGGCTGCTGCAGGACGAGATCGCCGCCCGCTCGGCCAGCCGCACCAACCGACAGCTTTATGTCCTCTCGCTGCTCACGGCGCTGTTCCTGCCCGCAACCTTCATCACCGGCCTGTTCGGCATCAATGTGAAGGGACTGCCCTGGGTCGAGTCGGATTTCGGCGCCGGCTTCGTGACCATGTCCTGCATCTGCGCCGCGCTGTTCACGCTGATCCTGCTGCGCCGCCGCGGCGTGATCGGCGACTGAGCCCCTGGAGCACCCGCCGATCAGGTTGCTCCAACCTGATCGGCGCGGCTCTGGGTCATGGACCCGCGAGAGCTGCTGCCGGCCGCTCCGTGATGCGGATCACGTCAAGCACCCCACCTTCGACCACCGGCAGAACCCGGTTCGCCGCGAGCCCGGTCTGGCTCTCCGGTTCCAGCATCACCGGCAGCAGCGCCGCCAGGGGCTGGTCGAGGCCGATATAGACGTCGCCGGGCTCGAGCTGAATCGAAGCCTGCTCGAGTGCGTAGCTGCCCTTCACGATCTGCCCGGCACCGGTGTCGTCACCGCGTCCATCCTCCTTGGCGCCGAGCTCGACCTTGACGACGCGGTAGCGCTCGCCCGCCACCGTCTCCGCCCTGGCGACCGTCTGCGTCGTAAGGCCGAGCCTGCGTAGCGCTTCGATCGCATCGCCATCCTTCGCGGGCAGGACGTAGCCGGCCGGCCGCGGACGCGTCAGCGTGGTTTCCATGTCGAGGGAGGAAAGCCATTTCACCTCGACCACCCGATCCTGCCCCGTTACCGGATCGATGAAGGTCAGCTTGCGCTGCTCCGGCTGCTGCCGCGCCGTGACGATGAAGGGCGTGCCGGGCCTGATCGCGACAACCTCGGCCTCCGCCCGGCGTGTCGCCGCCAGGATGTCTCCGGGCTGCCGGGCCGCAAGCGTCAGCATCGCCTCGGCAGCGACGACATGGGAATGGACCCGCCGCGCCAGATGTGCCCGGCCAAGCCCGACACCGCGCGTCTCCAGCAAAAGGCTCACCGCATTGCGCAATCCGGCAACGTTGCGCCCGGTATCGGCCCCGATGCTGCCCATCGCCACCGGCGAGGCCGGATTGGCGCCATCGGTCGTGTGATACCAATCGTAGGTGACGCCGGCCGCGTCGAAGGCGGTGCGGAGCGACGGCAGCACGACCTCGTCCTGGATCTGCTTCAGCGCCGGCGCGAGGTTCGGCACCGTCGCGGCCTGGATCATCCCGTCGATCCGCACCAGCCCGCCGGTCTTCTCGACCCAGCGCCCGCCGACAGTGAACTCGTGACAGTCGAGGAGGATGTCCGGGCGATAACGCGTGAACAATGCGGCGATCGCCCGGATCTCGGGGGTGCGCAACTGGGTGTGGTCGCGGTTGGGATCGACTCCATCTGCCAGGGCGCGGCGAAAGCGGTCAGCTCCATCGGGATTGCCGCGCGGCACGATCACGACATCGACCGCATCGAGCAGCGGCGTGAGATCACCAGCGCCGAGCCGCTCGGCCAGCACCAACATCGCCTCGCCGCCGGCCGGCTCGTTGCCGTGCTGCTGGCCGATCAGCATCACCACCGGCCTCTGGCCCTTGCCGACCGTATCGACGCCATGGCGCGTGAACACCAGGGCGGGCATGTCGCGTCCCTCCTGGCTCTTGGCCACGATCGACAGCGTCATCAGCGGCGCGCGGGCAGCGAGCCCGGTCAGGAACGCCATCATCTCGCTTTGGCTGGTAAAGTCAGCCTTGCCGGACGCGAAGGCCGGGGTGGTGTAGATGACAGGCGGATCGGGATAGCGCTCCGCCGCGGCCGCACTCTCGCGATAGGCGGATTCGGGCTTGAACTGGGCCTGGGCCATGCCGCCCAGCGCGACGATCAGACAAGCCGCGAGGATGTTCCGACCGCTCATGGCGCCCTCCCGGCCCGGTGCATCGGCGGCCATCCTAGACGTCGAGCCGCGCGCCCCGCAATGTCCGCGGGAGGTCCCGCAGAGATACGAAGACGGGTGCCTTCACGCAGCGGCAGGATGCGTGTTCACCTCGACCGTGACATGCGAGAGCGTGGGCAGATCGGCGAGCAGCGCCTTGTAGGCTGCGGGGGGCTTGGGTTGGCCGGTGACGATCGAGACGATCGCGCTGCGATGCCCCGGCCCGACCTGCCAGAGATGCAGGTCGGCGATCTCGGCTCCCTCGGCGGCGAGCCTCTCGCCGATGCGCGTTGCCAGCGCCTCGTCGGGCACCGTATCGAGCAGCACGGCGCCGGAAGCGCGCAGCAGCCCGATCGACCAATGCGCGATGACGCAGGCGCCGACGATGCCTATCACCGGATCGAGCCAGACCCAGCCATAGAAGCGGCCGCCGAGCAGCGCCGCGATCGCCAGGATCGAGGTGAAGGCATCCGCGAGCACATGCATGTAGGCGGCGCGCAGATTGGTATCCGCGCCATGGCCGCCATGGGCGTGGTGATGGCCATGATGGAGATGATCGTGATCATGGCCGTGATGCCCACTGCCGCCATGACTGTGACCATGATCATGGTCATGCCCGTCGCTCAGCAGCCAGGCGCTCACGAGATTGACCAGAAGACCCAGCACGGCAATCACCGTCGCCTGGGTAAAGTCTATCGCGATCGGCGAGTAGAGCCGCAGCGCCGACTCCCAGGCGACGGCAAGTGCGATGAACATCAGCAGCAAAGCGCTGGCGAAGGCGGCGAGATCCCCAAACTTGCCCGTTCCGAAGCTGAAGCGGCGGTCGCGCGAATGCTGCCGCGCGAAGCGATAGGCGAAGGCCGCGATGCCGAGCGCCGCCGCATGAGTCGACATGTGCCAGCCATCGGCCACCAGCGCCATCGAGCCGAAGACCGTGCCGGCCACGATCTCGACAACCATGGTGACGGCCGTCAGGCCGACGACAAGCCAGGTCCGCCGTTCGTGGCGATCATGCGCACTGCCGAGGAAGACATGCTCGTGCTGGGCGGGAAAGCTGTTGGCATCCGACATCGGTTCGTTCCGCTGCGTCAGAGATATTTGGTGAGGGCCTTGAGCTCGTCGAGCGACTTGCGCGCCTCAGGCGTCGAGACGTGGGCGTGGTCGAACAGGTGATGCTCGATATGGTCGAAGATCAGCAGCGACTTGACCTTCTCCAGCGCCTTCTCGACCGCCTGGAGCTGCTGCACCACCTCGGGGACGGCCCTGCCCGTCTCAACCATCCCGACAACGGTGCCCAGATGGCCCTGCGCGCGGCGCAGGCGGTTGATGATGTCGGGGTCCATCGCGTGGCTCATGCTTGTATCCTATCCCCCTGGATAGGATATGCAACACCGAACCTCCGTGGCTGGATCGGTGTATTGCCGGTGCCGGCCGCGAGGCCCGGCTACGGCATCGACGCCAAACTGCGCCGGGCGCGCCTGCGCACTGACGCACCGCCGCCGACGCGGCTATAACGAGCGCAAGGGAGCCCCGCTCCCACCGATCTTCCGGGAGGTTCCGCCATGCTTGCCAACGCGCCGCGCCCGTTCAATTTCGACCTCGGCGAGACCGCCGACGCCATCCGCGACACCGTCCACGCCTTCGCGCAGGAGAAGATCGCCCCGCGGGCCGAGGAGATCGACCGCACCAACCAGTTCCCGCGCGATCTCTGGCCGCAGATGGGGGCTCTCGGCCTGCACGGCATCACGGTCGAGGAAGATTATGGCGGCTCAGGCCTCGGCTATCTCGAGCATTGCGTCGCGGTCGAGGAAGTCAGCCGCGCCTCGGCCTCGGTCGGCCTTTCCTACGGCGCCCACTCGAACCTCTGCGTCAACCAGATCCGCCGCAACGGCAACGAGGCGCAGAAGCGCAAATACCTGCCCAAGCTGATCTCCGGCGAGCATGTCGGCGCGCTCGCCATGTCCGAGCCCGGCTCGGGCTCCGACGTCGTCTCGATGCGCACCCGCGCCGAGAAGAAGGGCGACCGCTACGTCCTCAACGGCAACAAGATGTGGATCACCAACGGCCCGATCGCCGAGACGCTGGTGGTCTACGCCAAGACCGACCCGGAAGCCGGCTCGCGCGGCATCACCGCCTTCCTGATCGAGAAGGGCATGAAGGGCTTCTCGACCCATCAGAAGCTCGACAAGCTCGGCATGCGCGGCTCCGACACCTGCGAGCTCGTCTTCCAGGATTGCGAGGTGCCGGAGGAGAACGTGCTCGGCCAGGTCGGCCGCGGCGTCAACGTGCTGATGAGCGGGCTCGACTACGAGCGCGTGGTGCTGGCGGCCGGCCCGCTCGGCATCATGCAGGCGGCGCTCGACGTGGTCATGCCCTATGTCCATGAGCGCAAGCAATTCGGCCAGTCGATCGGCGAATTCCAGCTCGTCCAGGGCAAGGTCGCCGATATGTATGTCGCGATGAATTCCTGCCGCACCTATGTCTATTCGGTCGCCAAGGCCTGCGATCGCGGGGAGACGACCCGAGAGGACGCTGCCGGCGCCATCCTGATCGCGGCCGAGAGGGCGACGCAGGTCGCGCTCGACGCGATCCAGTTGCTCGGCGGCAACGGCTACATCAACGACTACCCGACCGGGCGATTGCTGCGCGACGCCAAGCTCTACGAAATCGGCGCCGGCACCAGCGAGATCCGCCGCATGCTGATCGGCCGGGAGCTGTTCAACAAGACGAAGTAAGGATCAAAGGTGCCGGCATGCTCGGGCTTGACCCGAGCATCTCAGGACGAGATGCCTCAACAGACAGGGCGGCAACGCGTCCCGAGATTCTCGGGTCTGCGCTGCGCGCCGCCCGAGAATGACGCGAGGCCTCAATGCCCCTCTATTTCGCCTACGGCCTCAACATGGACCCGGCCGGGATGGCACTGCGCTGCCCGAACTCGCGCGCGCTCGGCCCCGCTCGCCTGCCGCGCCATCGCTTCATCATCACCCGCGACGGCTATGCCTCGGCGATCCGCGATCCGCGCGACGAGGTGCACGGCGTACTCTGGGATTGCTCGCTCGGCGACACGCGCGCACTCGACAAGTTCGAGGACATCGCCAGCGGCCTGTATGTGAAGATCAGCCAGCCGGTGATCGTGCCGGGCGGCGCCAAGCGCGCACTGATCTATATCGGCCGCTCAGCCGATCCGGGAAAGCCGAAGCCCGGCTACATGGAGACGGTCATCGCTGGAGCAAAACAATTCGGCCTGCCAGAGACTTACATCGCCAACCTGAATCGTTTTCTGACCAAACCGACTCTCGATCTGAAGCCGTTGAATCAGGATATGAACGCGCCGCTGCCGCCCGGCCCGGTGAAGGGTGTCAGGCCCCGCGCGCTCGCGCCGAAGTGACGGCCGAAACGCCGTCATGCTCGGGCTTGACCCGAGCATCTCGTAACGACAAAGCGGCTGGTGTGTCACGAGATTCCCGGGTCCGCGCCGAGCGCGGCCCGAGAATGACGTCTTGTGTTACACCGCCAGCCCCTTCGCCAGCTCGCTGACCTGCTTCTCGAACAGCGCGCGATAGGCGCCGTCCTCGCGGGTCAGAAGGTCCTCGTGCGGCCCCTCCTCGACCACCCGGCCGCGATCGAAGACCAGGATGCGGTCCATGGCCCTGACCGTCGAGAGCCGGTGGGCGATCACGATCGTGGTACGGCCTTCCATCAGGCGCTCGATCGCCTGCTGGATCAGCGCCTCCGATTCCGAATCGAGGCTCGAGGTTGCCTCGTCCAGGATCAGGATCGGCGCATCGGCCAGGAAGGCGCGGGCAAGCGCGACACGCTGGCGCTCGCCGCCCGAGAGCTTGATCCCGCGCTCGCCGACGAGCGTGGCGTAGCCCTTGGGCAGGCGCATGATGAACTCATGCGCGTTGGCGAGCCGTGCCGCCTGCTCGATCTGCGCCTGGCTGGCGCCGGGCCGGCCGTAGGCGATGTTCTCGGCCAGCGAGCGGTGGAACAGCACCGGTTCCTGCTGCACGATCGCGATCTGCCTGCGCAGGCTGTCCTGCGTGACATCGGCGATGTCCTGCCCGTCGATCGCGATGCAGCCTGATGTCACGTCGTAGAGCCGCTGCACCAGCTTGACGAAGGTCGTCTTGCCGGAGCCGGAGCGGCCGACGAGACCGACCTTCTCGCCGCCGCGGATGGTCAGCGAGAAGTCGCGATAAAGCGGATCGTGATGGCCGCCATAGTGGAAGGTCACGTTCTCGAAGGCGATCTCGCCCGCCGTCACGCCCATCTCCACAGCGCCCTTCCGGTCCGGCACGCCATAGGGAAGATCGTGCATCCAGACGAGTTCCTCCATGTCGTTGACCGAGCGCTGCAGATTGTGGACGTGCTGCCCGACATCGCGCAAATAGCCATGGACCACCGCATAGGCCGTCAGCACGAAGGCGACATCGCCCGCACTCGCCTGCCCATTCATCCATAGCCAGATCACGAGGCCGATCACCGCGGCCCGCAGGAACAGCAGCACGACGAGCTGACCGGTGCCCGACCAAGTGCCGCGCACCCAGGCGCGCTCCGTCCTGAGGCTCCATTTCGCCATCACGTTCGCGAGGCGCAGATCCTCGCGCGCTTCCGCGCCATAGGCCTTCACCACCGGGTTGCAGGTGATGGCGTCGGCCAGCGCACCGCCGAGGCGGGTGTCCCAGGCATTGCCCAGCCGCGCCGCCGGCGCCACGAAGCGCAGCGAGAGCGCCAGCGTCAGCCCGATATAGGCCAGCGCACCAAGCGCAACGACGAGCCCCATCACCGGCCAGTGCCAGGCCAGCAGCGCGGTCATGCCGAGCAGGATGACGAGCGACGGCAGGAGCGCGATCAGGATCGTGTCGCTGAGCAGGTCGAGCGCCCACATGCCGCGGGTGATCTTGCGCACAGTCGAGCCGGCAAAGTTGTTGGCATGCCAGTCGGTCGAGAAGCGCTGCAGGCGCGCGAACGCCTCCTGCGCCACGTCGCGCATCGTGCGCAGCGTCATGGTGGTGATGCCGATATAGGCGAAATGCCGCCCGAACACGGTGATCGCGGCGAGCACCATCATCGCGCCGAGCGCCCACAGCGCCGCATCCACGGCGTCGACACCGCTCGCCACCGCATCGACGAGGCGGCCGGCATAGACCGGCGTGAACAGCTCGGCCAGCGTGGCGACAATGGTGACGCCCGCAACCCAGGTGACCTGCCCCGGCTGGCGCGCCCAATGGCGGAAGGTGAAGCCGAGAACGGCCCGGAACGGCTCCCGCCGCCCGGTTTGAGTATCAAGAGACATAGCGTCATTCGGCACCGAAACGGCACCGACTCCGGATCAGGCAGAGACGACGACGCGCGCCGCCTCCGGCAATGAATGAAAATGGTCTGGAAAAGGCTCAGGAGACCGCCGGTTGGCGGGCCTCGTGCGAAACCGACCTAGTGTCGAGGTGGTCGCAAGGGAGTGACAGCGGTGGTGACGATTACCATTCAGCCCTCCCTTTCTTGAGTTGGAGCCAGACCGTGAAGATGCCTGATTTGTAGGCACGGCGCAAGCCGTCCGCCCATGCACCGGCCGCACAGGACACTTTCGCCCGATTCAAATCGGGCGACGGGCGGTCACCAGAACAGCGCGAGGAGCCGGGCTGCGATCACCAGAAGAAAAGCGGCGATGATCGTCGCCAGCACCTGCTGGCGCTTGGCGCGATTCGGGAATTGTCGCGCGAGCAGCTTTCCGAGCGGCTTGCGGAAGATGAAAGCCGCAACCAGCAGAACGATGACGATATGGGACAAGGCTCGAGACTCAGCCCTTCCGCTCGGCGGCAGAGGTCTCGACCGGCGCACCCGCCTTCTTCCAGGCAGTGAAACCGCCGGCGACATGGGCGACCGGCTTCAGCCCCATCTCCTGCGCCGTCTTTGCCGCCAGCGCCGAACGCCAGCCGCCACCGCAGAAGAAGACGAAGCGCTTGTCCTCCTGAAAGACCGGCTTAGCATACGGGCTTTCCGGGTCGATCCAGAATTCGAGCATGCCGCGCGGGCAATGGAAGGCACCGGGCATGCGCCCTTCCCGCTCCAGCTCGCGAGGATCGCGTAGATCGACGAAAACCACGTCGTCGCGGCCGTGGAGCGCCTGCGCCGCCTCGATCGACAGCGTCGCGACCTCGCTCTCCGCTTCTGCGACCAGGGCCTTGTAGCCCTTGGTGATGGTCTGCGGCATCGCTGCGCCCTCCCGATTCCGCGCGCACCGTGGCGGCTTGCCGCCGCAGCGTCAATGCCGTGCCGCTTGTCGGCAGCGCGGCCTCCGCACAAGCTGCTTGCCTGGTCGGCGGGTGAAGTGGCAGAGCGACAGCATGCTCGGTTTCAGCAATCTGGACGTCATCGCCCTGGTGTTCTTCGCCGCCTCCTGGGTGGGATACCACTATGCCGTCGAACTCGGCCCCCACGCGGCCAAGACGCTGAACATGCGGATGAACTTGCGCCGCGCCCGCTGGATCAACGAATCGATGGGGCGCGACAACCGCATTGTCGACACTCAGGTGATGAACGGCCTGCAGAACGGCACGGCCTTCTTCGCCTCGACCTCGCTGATCGCGATCGGCGGCACGCTCGCCCTGCTGCAGTCGACCGACCGTGTCGTCGCGATCTTTTCCGATCTGCCCTTCGTGCCGGTGACGCAGCGCGCGGTCTGGGAAATGAAGGTGATCGGGCTTGCGGGCGTCTTCGGCTACGCCTTCTTCAAATTCGCCTGGGCCTACCGGCTGTTCAACTACTGCGTCATCCTGCTCGGCGCTCTGCCGCCAAAGGACGAGCCCAACAAGATCGCGAAGGCTCATGCCGTGCATGAGACGATCGAGATGAACATCGCCGCCGGCCGCCACTTCAACCGCGGTCAGCGCGCCTTCTTCTTCGCGCTCGCCTATCTCGGCTGGTTCCTTGGACCGGTCACCTTCCTCGTTTTCACAGGGGCCGTATTGGTCGCGATGTATCGCCGCCAGTTCGCCTCCGACGCCGCCCGCGTCTTCAACTATCCGAGCCAGTCATGAGCATCGACCCCGAGGCAATCGAGACCGCGATCCTCTCACTGCTGGCGCAGCAGGGGGGCGGCCGGACGGTTTCCCCGATGGATGTCGCCCGCGCACTCGGCAGCGACCACCCGGACGATTGGGGGCCGCTGATGCAGCCGGTGCGCCGCGCGGCGGTGAAGCTGATGAAGGAAGGCCGGATTGTCATCACTCGCAAGGGCCGGCCGGTCGACCCCGACGATTTCCGCGGCGTCTACAGGCTCACCTTGCCCGCCGACGATGCCTGACCTCACGGCGCCGGAAAGAGCGCGTCGGTGTAGCCCGCCAGCCGATAGGCGATGAGTCCGACCCATTCCTTGAAGCCGTTGTCGGAAATCTCCAGAGCCCTGTGCGCTCGACTATAGGGCCGAATGAAATCATCCGGCTCACCTTTCGACCAATAGTCGACCGGAAAGGCCTCGACCGGAAAGTTCGCCTTCCGGAAAACGCCCATCGAACGCGGCATATGCCAGGCTGAGGTCACCAGAAGCCAGCGTTCGCCTGGTTTCGGATCGACGAGACGGCGGGTGAAAGATGCGTTTTCGCGGGTATTGCGTGACTTGTCCTCGAGAATAAGCCGCTTTGGATCGAGCCCGAGGCCCTCGAACAGCAGCTTGGCCCCGTCGGCTTCGGTCGTTGTCTCTTCCGAGATCAGGTTGGCCGCGCCGCCGGTGAAAACCACCTTCGCCTCGGGATGAAGCCGCGCGAGCTCGACCGCCTTGGTCATGCGCGCCGCGGCAGAATTCAACACCAAATCGCCGCGCGCCACACCGACCGCACCACCGAGCACGACGATGCCGGTCACCGGCCCCTTGGCTGCATCCTGCTGCGGAAAGCGGTCCTCCAGCGGCCGGATGACCGCGCGCGACAATGGGCTGAAAGCCATCAGCCCAAGCGCAACCACCGACAGCAGCCCGAGCCAACGCGCCGGACGCGCAAAGCGCGTGAAGGCGAGCAGCGCCGAGAGGCCGGCGAGCAGGATGGCGAAATTGACCGGCGAGAAGACGAACCAGGCCAGCTTGGACAGGACGAAGAACATTGCTGGCTCGCGGCTTCAGACGGGTCACGAACAACTGCCGTCCTCCACCGTATAGTCGCAGGCGGACGCGGCACTCCAGCGCTTTCGGATCGCCACCATCCGCCAGATGGTCACAAACGCGACAGGCGACCGGCCTGGTGCATGCGCCGATCAGGCTGTTGCAACCTGATCGGATCAGTCTCTAGCGAATGATCTGGGGCGGGGATTGCGGCTGGCGCCCCGCCTGCGGGAGCCCCTTGGCAAGCTCGATGGCGCGCTCGGCAACCTCGCGCAGCTCGCAACCGGCCTGCCGCCCGGCTTGCAGTTCCTCGCGCTGGCTGGCGCCATAGAGCGCGCATTTCTGCGAGACATAGCTTTCCCAGGTGAGTTGCACGGCAGCCAGACGGCTGCGCTGGCCCGCATCGAGCGAGCGCCCGGTCACCTGCAAAGCGAGCGTCAGACGCTCGCGCCACGCCGCCTCTTCGCGCCGCGCGCAGGCGGCTTCGGCTCCGCGTGGATTGCTGCTGGCCGCCCCGACACAGGCGATGGCCACAGTGCCGACGCAGGCCGAAGGCGACGCGCCGTTATCGCGCAGGCAGCCTGCGAGGGACAACAGGTCGCCACGCAAGCTCGGCGAGCCCTGCGCCACGGCCGAAGTGGCCGCGCCGAGTGAACATAAAAGCAGAGCCGCGCGCAGACCGTTCATGCGGGGCATCATGACAGGGCTGCGGCCCGGATCAAGCACCGCGGCGGCGCCTCACGTGATCGGCAACGGCAGCGCCACCTGAGCCGCCGGGCGCGCAAAGAGCGCCTCGTACCAGCGGCGCACCGCTGGCCGCTCGACCCGGTCGACGGGCATGTTGAACCAGCGATGCGCGCCACAACCGACGGTGATATCGGCGACGCCGAAGCGCTCGCCCGACAGGAACGGCTTGTCCGCCAGTTGTGCCTCGAGGATCGTCATCAGCACCTCGGCCCGCTTCATGCCGTCGGCGATGGCCTTGGGATCGGTATAGCCCGGCACCTTGCGCACCACGCCCCAGAGCACCGGCGCCAGCGCCGGCTGCAGTTCGGACAGCATCCAATCCATCCAGCGCTCGGCCTCCGCGCGCCGCACGACGTCCGCTTCCCCGATATCTGCAGCGCCATAGCGCGCCGCCAGATAGCGCACGATGCTGTTCGACTCCCACAGGCGGAACTCGCCATCCTCCAGGACCGGGATCTGCCTGTTGGGGTTCATCGCGCGATATTCCGGCGTGTCGAGCCCGCCGAAAGGCCCGCCAACATCGATGCGCTCGAAAGCCTGCCCGGTCTCGCCGGCCGCCCAGACGACCTTCTGGACATTGATCGAGCTCAACCGCCCCCAGATCTTCAGCACGACAGGCTCCTCAATAGCTTCACACAGCCCTCATCCTGAGGAGCGCTTCGCAGAAGCGCGTCTCGAAGGATGCTCCAGATGGTTCCGGAGCCTCCTGAACGATCCTTCGAGACGCAGCCTTCGGCTGCTCCTCAGGATGAGGGCTCCGAATACCTTTTTAAGCGCTCAGGCGAATTCCATGATGACGGCGTCGACGGCGAGCGAATCGCCTTCCTTCGCCAGGATCTTGGCGATGGTGACGTCCTTCTCGGCGCGCAGCACGTTTTCCATCTTCATCGCCTCGACCATGGCGAGCGGCTCGCCCGCCTTGATCTCCTGCCCCACAGTGACCGAGATCGCCTTCACCAGGCCCGGCATCGGGCAGAGCAGGAACTTGCCGGTATCGGCCGCAACCTTCTCCGGCATCAGCGCGGCGAGCTCGGCCTCGCGCTGCGTGTAGACATGGGCGTTGGCATAGGCGCCCGCATGGCCGAGCGCGACGCCGTTCAGGATCGGCCGGACCTGCGCCGCGACCTTCACCCCGTCGAGCGTGCCGTGCCAGACCGGCTCGCCCGGCACCCAGTCGCTGACGACGCTGACGCTGCGACCCGGGAAGCCGATGACGACCGCCCCGCCCTGCTCCGTCACCTCGCCCTCGAAACGCTCTGCCCCGAGCTGGACGATGCGCTGCCGATCGAAGGCGACCTTGCGCCAGCCTTCCATCTGCGCCGAGACATGGCGCTTGCGCTGGTTGAGCTTGTGGTCGCAGGCGATGGCGATCGCCGCCATGCGCTGCGCCGTCTCGCCCTGCGGCTCGGGCAGGGAGAAGCCCTCGGGAAACTCCTCGGCGATGAAGCCGGTCGAGAGATTGCCGGAAATCCAGCGCGGATGCTGCATCACCGCCGCGACGAAAGGAATGTTGTGGCGGATGCCGTCGATGGCGAAGGCATCGAGTGCGCGCGCCTGCGCCTTGATCGCGGCCTCGCGCGTCGGCGCATGCGTGACCAGTTTGGCGATCATCGGGTCGTAATAGATCGAGATCTCGCCGCCCTCGAAGACGCCGGTGTCGTTGCGCACGGTCGCCTCGCCATCCGGCCCCTCCGCGGGCGGCCGGTAGGTGACGAGCCGCCCCGTCGAAGGCAGGAAGTTGCGGGTCGGGTCCTCGGCATAGACGCGGCTCTCGACCGCCCAGCCATCGAGCTTCACATCCTCTTGGCCGATCGCCAGCTTCTCGCCATAGGCGACGCGGATCATCTGCTCGACCAGATCGATGCCGGTGATCATCTCCGTCACCGGATGCTCGACCTGGAGCCGGGTGTTCATCTCGAGGAAGTAGAACGACTTGTCCTGGCCGGCGACGAACTCGACCGTGCCGGCCGAATCGTAATTCACCGCTTTGGCCAGCGCGACCGCCTGCTCGCCCATCTTCTTGCGGGTGGCCTCGTCGAGCAGCGGCGACGGCGCCTCCTCCAGCACCTTCTGGTTGCGGCGCTGGATCGAGCATTCGCGCTCGCCGAGATAGATGACGTTGCCGTGCTTGTCGCCGAGAACCTGGATTTCGATATGACGGGGGTCGACGATGAACTTCTCGACGAAGACGCGGTCGTCGCCGAAGGAAGACGCCGCCTCCGATTTGGCCCGCGCGAAGCCCTCAGCCACCTCGCCGGCCGAATGGGCGATGCGCATGCCCTTGCCGCCGCCGCCAGCCGAAGCCTTGATCATCACGGGATAGCCGATCTCGTCGGCGATGGTCACGGCGTGTTCGGGGCTCTCGATGATGCCGAGGAAGCCCGGAACCGTGGAGACCTTGGCGGCAGCCGCCGCCTTCTTCGATTCGATCTTGTCGCCCATCGCGGCGATGGCGCCGGGGTTGGGACCGATGAAGACGATGCCGTTATCCTTCAACGCCCTTGCGAAGGCCTCGCGCTCGGAGAGGAAGCCGTAGCCGGGATGCACGGCCTCGGCGCCGGTCTGCTTGCAGGCGTCGATGATCTTGTCGATCAGCAGATAGGACTGCGCCGCCGGCGCCGCGCCGATATGGACCGCCTCATCCGCCATCTCGACATGCAGCGCGTCGCGATCCGCATCCGAATAGACGGCGACCGTCTTGATGCCCATGCGCCGGGCCGTCTTGATGACACGGCAGGCGATCTCGCCGCGGTTCGCGATCAGGATCTTCGAGAACATGCGCGGCATCCCCCGGCTTCAGACCAAACTGCAATAGCCGGGGTGTATGGGACGCCGCAACCGCCGTCCACCGATGCGAAAGTCGGCAATCGCATCGGACCGACCGGCGGAAGCGCCGTTTCAGCCCGAAGCTTTGACAAACAAATAGCTCACCGCGCGTCTGGAAGGGCGCGCGGTGAGCTATAGGCTAGGCCGTTGTGCGCGGATGCGCAGGTCAGTTCGCGAGCAAAGCCCGAGTCGTGCTGCCAGCCGCGACCCGTGCGACCGCCTTCGCAGCGCCCTTGGCGAAGGCGAAGGCAAGCAGCCCCTCGTCGCAGTGCTCGGCTTCGCGAGCGATCTCGAAGGCGATGCGCTGGGCCGTCACGGTCGGCCCTTCGCCGGCAGAAAGGGTCGTTACCAGCCAATGCGCCTTGTCGCGATCGATCACGCCGGTCGGGCGGTTCTCCCAGACGGCGAAGTCGACGACCAGCGCCACGAGGTAATCTGCATAAGCCTTGCAGCTTTGCACCACGGCCCGGTCGAGGGCCACCAGCACATCGATGATGTCGCGTGTCATGACGATGTCGTTCAAGATGTTCCTCTGAAGCATCTTGACGTCTTCATCATCGATAGCGCGACGATCCATCACACGATCGACGAATTCACGAAGCTCATGATCCATCATGCTTGAACCCCTGTCCGGCGTTGTTGTTTGCCGGTATGTCCCTGTTGTGGGAACACCATGCACCCGCCCCCCGCATCAGGTGGTTAACGCGCAAATCTGAACGGTTATTCAGGTTAAACAGAACTGAGTCGGTTTGGTTGCGAGGGTGTTACTGCCCGGCACGGAACCGCTCCGGACAGGCTGCGGCACCGGACACTTTTGCCCCCGGTTTCAAACGCGGAACCTCGATCCCACTGGCTCTTGATCGAGCGCGATCCGGCGCGGCTCCTCGCACCGAAGGGCCGCCGCATGGCTCCTGATCGGGCGGTACATCATGATTCTTGTCGAGAAGCCGACTTGTCCGAAAAGCAGATTCCACTTTCCGGTCGAACGCTCGGGCACGCGTGATCCGATCCGGTTATTTCAACCTGATCGGCCCGGCTCTAGGCCATGGCGGTCTTCGGCAATCCCAGCGTTCCAGGCAGTTCCGGGAACGCGCGCAGCACATGCTTGGCGCCGAGCGCGACGAGGCTGTCGACCGGCTGGAAGCCCCAGGACACTGCGACGGGCACGACGCCCGCCGCCACCGCCATCTCGATATCGAAGGAGCTGTCTCCAACCATCGCAGTGCGCTCAGGCGCTGCGCCAGTCTCCGCCAGCGCACGCTGGATCATGCCGGGATGCGGTTTCGAAGGCGCGTCATCTGCCGACTGCACGGTGTCGAACAGCCCCTCCCAGCCATGCCGGGCGACAATGAACTCGGCGCCCTTGCGCGACTTGCCGGTGGCGATGCCGAGCTTCAGCCCGGTATGGCGCTTCAGTTCCGCCAGCGTCTCTGCCACACCTGGAAACAGCGGCTCATCCAGCGAAGGATCGCTCTGTGCCTGCAGGCGCATCGCGCCGAAGACCTGGCGATAGGTCTCGGTGAGCACATCGTCGGGCTGGTCGAGCCCGGCGAGGCGCGCCATCGCGATATCCAGCGTCAGCCCGACGATGCCGAGCCCCGCCTCGCGCCCCGGATGCACCCGGCCGCAGCGCCGGAACGCCTCGTACTGCGCCCCGAGGATGATCGCCTCGGAATTGATCAGCGTGCCGTCGAGATCGAAGATGATGAGATCCATGACGGCGCTTTAGCGCAACCGGGCGCCGCAAGCCATTGCAGCACCGTCATGGCATTGTCCCACCGGGCTATGCAGCCTCACTCCCGGCTCAGCCCCTTGCCTCCCGTGCGCAGGCATCCACGGCCTTGCGCAGATCGGTTCCATCCAGCCCCTTGGCCCGGGCCTCCTTGCGGCACTCGGAACGCTGGGCGAGATCGGGCCGCTTGGCGTTGAAGCAGGCCGTCAGCGCAGCAACCCGCTCCGATCCCTGCAGATTGCGGCCATCGACCTCCTCCTTGCAGGCGACCCGTGCTGCAACTGCCGTGGGCTTGCCGTCGCGGGTGACGCCGTCCTGCGCGTAGAGCCGCACGCCCGGGAACTTGGCCTGCAGGCACAGGCGCATGGCGGCGCGCAGATCGTCCCCGGACAGCGCGACATTCTCGGAGAGACAGTCCTGCCGCGCTTTCGCACGCTCCGCCTGAGGGATCGATTGATCGGTGGCAGCCGCAGCTGTGACAGCCGGGGCCGAGGGTTTGGCTGGTGCAGCTGTCTGTGCTTGTGCGGCCCCCGCAAGGCCGAAAAGGAAGGCGGAAACAATCAAAACCGAACGCATGGTCAGCCCCTCCTATGACGAGAACATAATTAGAACAGAATGCGTTTTGTTCCGCAACTGTTCTTCCTCATCTCATCAATCAGGAAGAGTGCGATTCGTCGAACGATGCCCTATTCGTCCGGTGCTTCGACGATCGGGTCGTAGGGCGCATCATCGAAGCCGAGCAGGTTCCAGCTCTGGCGCATATGCGGCGGCAGCGGCGCGCTGACATCGATGGTGCCCTTGCCGCGCGGATGCGGCAGCACGATCCGCCGCGCCAGCAGGTGCAGCTTGTTCTGGATGCCGCCGGGCAGCTCCCAGTTCTGGATATTGAAGTATTTGGGATCACCGATGATCGGATGGCCGATATGGGCGGCATGCGCGCGCAGCTGGTGGGTGCGCCCGGTCACCGGCTTCAGCGAAAGCCAGCCGAGCTTCTGCGCGGCAGTCTCGACCACCGCGTAATAGGTCACGGCATGCATGGCTCCGTCCTCGCCATGCTTGGCCACTGCCATGCGCTGATCACCGTCATAAGCCTCCTCGCGCGCGAGATAGGTCGAGATCCGGCCCTGGCGGACGCGCGGCACCCCGGCCACCAGCGCCCAATAGACCTTGCGCGCCGAACGCGAGCGGAAGGTCTTGGCGAGCGTCGCCGCCGCAAAGCGGGACTTGGCGATGACGAGGCAGCCGGCCGTGTCCTTGTCGAGGCGATGGACGAGGCGCGGCTTCTGCCCGTCCTTACCGGTCAGCGCATCGAGCATCTGGTCGACATGCCTGGTCGTGCCCGAGCCGCCCTGCACGGCCAAGCCCGCTGGCTTGTTGAGGACCATGACGTCGTCGTCCTCATAGAGCGTGATCGAGCGCAGGAAGCCGATGGTGTCGGCATCGGCCTTGGCCGAGCGCGGCCGTTCCGCCTGCTGCTCCAGCTTCAGCGGCGGGATGCGCACCGTCTGGCCTTCGCTGAGCCGGTCCTTGCTGTCGGCGCGCTTGCCGTCGACGCGCAGCTCGCCCTTCCGGACGATGCGCTGGATATGGCTGAAGGAGAGCTGCGGGAAGCGCGTCTCAAGGAAGCGGTCGATCCGCATCTCGTTTTCGTCCGGCGTCACCACGAGCTGCTGAACGCCGGTGGAGAGCACCTGCGCCGTCTCAGCCTTGACTTCGGCGCGCGTCGGCTTGGCAGCCGGACGCTGCGGACGTGGAGCGCGCTCCTCGCCCTCCGCCGGGCGCGCGGCGGCGCGGCGCCTGGCGTCATGGCTCGGCCTCTTGCCGCGCGGCGCCTCGGCCGCACGCGGCCTGCCGCCACGTCCCGGACCGTTGCCCGGCCCCTTGCCACCTGTCCTCATGACAGCCCCCGCATCACCGCAAGCCCGCCGACCAGCGCCGCCAGCGACACCACCACGGAACCAAAAACATACACCATCGCCGCCATCGTCTCACCGCGGTCCCAAAGGAGCACCGCATCGAGCGAGAAAGCCGAGAAGGTCGTGAATCCACCGAGTACGCCGGTCGCCAGGAACAGCCGCAATCCATGCGGCGTCCCCTCGCCCGCCCGGAAGGCGAACCAGCCGACGACCACACCCATCAGGGCCGAGCCGAGAATGTTGATCGCCATGGTCCCATAGGGAAAGTCCATGCCGAGCCAGCGCGGCGAGACAAGGTTGATGCCATGGCGCAGCACGCCGCCGATGCCGGCGCCCAGAAAGACGAGTGCGGTGGAAGTCATCCCTGTGAAATAGAGTGCACCGCCGCCGCGCACAAACGAAATCCGCCGCAATTGACTGCGCTTCTGCGGACGCCTCGCCTCGATGCCGCGGGGCGGCTGAGGCGACGGCGATGAACGGGCGGAATTCGACTGCGGCACAGGCGCGCCGGGCGCTGCTTCGGGCAGTGGCGGCGCTCACACTCTCCGGCATCGGCGGCACCTTAGCGGCGGCGCAGCAGGGCCCGGCTTCGGACTGGCCGACGGAGAAATGCAACCGCTACAGAAAGGCTTACGAGCAGGCCTTGAATCGCCAAGGCAAGCAGGGACTGGGTCCGGACTTCCTCGCCAGCCACGATGCGTTCCTCGCCTCGAACTGTCAGGCTCGCGCCGAGGTCTGCGCGCGTAGCAAGCAGGAACTTGAGCTCGCCAACAAGCTGGTGCTGATGGCGATGAACAGCGGCCTGTCCGGCACGTTCCTGCCGTTCTACTGCAGAGGATAGGCGTCC
Source organism: Allobosea sp. 05L423 (assembly GCF_056397745.1). Lineage (NCBI taxonomy): Bacteria > Pseudomonadati > Pseudomonadota > Alphaproteobacteria > Hyphomicrobiales > Alloboseaceae > Allobosea > Allobosea sp. 05L423. Next base: position 829,538 of record NZ_JBFTOA010000002.1, read on the forward strand.
GGGCGCCGTCCCTCCGGACAAGCGGCGAAGCGGTGCCGATCGGGAATCGATCATAGAGCTCAGCGCCCTGCGATGGGTTCCGGGACTCCGCGGCGCTTCGCCCGGGATGACCGGCTACTTGTCGGTGTGCCTCAGTCCTCGCCGCGCTCGTGGCGCAGCCGCTCCCAGTATTCCAGCCGCTTGCGGAGCTCGCGCTCGAAGCCGCGCTCGGGCGGATCGTAGAAGCGCTGGCGGCCGAGCGCGTCGGGCCAGTAATTCTGGCCCGAGAACGCATCGGGCTGGTCGTGGTCATAGGCGTAGTCGGCGCCGTAGCCCTCCTCGCGCATCAGCTTCGTCGGCGCGTTGAGGATGGTCTTGGGCGGCATCAACGATCCACGATCCTTCGCCACCCGCACCGCCATCTTGTAGGCCGTGTAGGCGGCGTTCGATTTCGGCGCCGTCGCCAGATAGATCACGCAATTGGCGAGGGCGAGTTCGCCCTCGGGCGTGCCGAGCTGCTCATAGGTCTCGGCCGCAGCCCGGGCATGGAGCAGCGCCTGCGGATCGGCGAGCCCGATATCCTCGACCGCCATGCGCACCAGCCGGCGCGCCAGGAAGCGCGGGTCTTCGCCGGCATCGAGCATGCGGGCGAAATAATAGAGCGCCGCATCGGGGTCGGAACCGCGCACCGTCTTGTGCAGGGCCGAAATCAGGTTGTAGTGGCCGTCCTGCGCCTTGTCGTAGATCGGCGCCCGACGCTGGATCACGTCGGAGAGGCCGTGCTCGTCGAGAATCTCGCCCGGCTTGGCCGCCCGCCAGATCTCCTCGGCCAGCGTCAGCACCGCGCGCCCGTCGCCGTCGGCGAAACGCGCGAGCGCCAGCCGTGCCTCCGGCGTCAGCGGCAGTTCCCTGCCTTCCAGCACCTCGGCCCGGCCGAGCAGGAAGAGCAGCGAGCCCTCATCCAGCGACTTGAAGGTCAGCACCCGCGCCCGCGACAGCAGCGCCGCATTGAGCGCGAAGGACGGGTTTTCGGTCGTCGCGCCGATCAACGTGATCGTGCCGTCTTCCATGACCGGCAGGAAGGCGTCGAGCTGGGCGCGGTTGAAGCGGTGGATCTCGTCGACGAAAAGCAGCGTGCCTCGGCCACCGAGCCGGCGCCCGCGTGCAGCCTCGAACACCTTCTTCAGGTCCGCGACGCCCGAGAATATCGCGCTGATCTGCTCGAATCCGAGATCGACCAGACCCGCGAGCAGCCGTGCCACCGTGGTCTTGCCGGTGCCGGGCGGTCCCCAGAAGATCAGGCTGCCGATCGTGCCGGAAGCGACGAGCCGGGTGAGCGCGCCGTCCGGCCCGGTCAGATGCTCCTGCCCGGCGACCTCGCCGAGCGTCGTCGGCCGCAGGCGATCGGCGAGCGGGCGGGGGCCGGACTTGTCCAGCCCCGAGGCAGAGAAGAGGTCGCTCACCCCGGGAAGACCGAGGTGATCGTCTGGCCGTTGCGGGTGATCGTGACCTCCCAGGCCCGCTTGCGGTCCTTCAGGATCGTCTCGACCTCGCGCGAGTTGGTCATGCGCTCGCCGTTGAGCGCCATGATGACGTCGCCCTTCTGGAAGCCGACATTGGCGGCGTTGCTGCCTTCCTCGATCTCGCTGACGACGACGCCGTCGTTCCCGGTATCGATCGACAGCTCCTCGGCCAGCGCCGGCGAGAGATTCGCCACCGTCAGCCCCGACAGCGGCGAACGGCTCGTCAGCTTCACGGCGTCGCGCGGACGGGTCTCTGGCGCCGCCACGAGCTTGACCGGGATTTCGACCTTCTTGCCGCCGCGCAGCACCATCAGGACCGTCGAGCCGCCGATCGGACGGGTGGCGAAGCGGTAGCCGAAGGCTTCGGGGTCATCGACCGCGAGTCCGTCGACCGTGAGAATCACGTCCGAGCGGCGCAGGCCCGCCTGCTCGGCCGGTCCCTTCTCAACGATGCTGGCGACGACCGAGCCGGCCGGCCGGTCCAGTCCCAGCCCGTCGGCGACGTCGGCGGTCAGGCTCTGCAGACGAGCGCCGAGCCAGGGGCGGCGCACCGTCTTGGCGCCGGCCTTGGCGCTGTCGACGACGAGGCGCACCATCGCCGCCGGAATTGCGAAGCCGATGCCGACGCTACCGCCGGAACGGGAATAGATCGCGGTATTGATGCCGACGACACGGCCCTTCATGTCGATCAGCGCGCCGCCGGAATTGCCGGGATTGATCGCCGCATCGGTCTGGATGAACGACTGGGCGTCGCCCACGCCGATCTGCGTGCGGGCGAGCGCCGAGACGATGCCCTGCGTCACCGTCTGGCCCACGCCGAAGGGATTGCCCATGGCGAGCACGATATCGCCGACCTGAAGCTCGTCGCTGTCGGCGAGCTCGATCGCGGTCAGGCTCTTGGTGTCGGCGACCTTCAGAACGGCGAGATCGGTGCGCGGATCGCGCAGCAGGATCGTCGCCTCGACCTCGCGCTTGTCGGCAAAGGCAACCTTCACTTCGCTCATGTTCTCGATGACGTGGTTGTTGGTCACCACGAGACCGTTGCCGGCGTCGACGACGACACCCGAGCCGAGCGAGCGCTGCACCCGCTCCCGCGGCACGCCGAAACCGCCATCGCCGAAGAAGCGGCGGAAGAAGGGATCGTCCATGAGAGCGTTCTGCGGCCGCTTCTCGACGCGCGCACCGTAGACATTCACCACCGCGACGGCCGTCCGCTTCACCAGCGGCGCAAAGGAAAGCGAAATTTGCTCGCGGCTGTCAGGAACCTGCCGCGCCTGGCCGAGCGCGGGCCAGGGTGCGACGACCGCCCCGAGCGCGCATGCGAACGCGGCGGCGGCCAGCCCTCTGCGATATCCTGCGAAGCGTTCGGTCATACTGTCCTCATCCTGAAACAAAAAGCCGCCTGCAAACGTTAGGACTGACGCGACGCACCCGGCGTCTGTCAGTATACCCACCCCGCGCACTGCGGTTCCTCACCGACATGTTGTGCAACTCTTCAGGCTTCGCAAGCGGCCAGGGATATATCTCATGGGCCTGATCCGGCTTGTCTACGCCAGCCACAGCCTGCTCGGCGACTCCAGCCAACGCGCGCAACTCGACAGAATTCTGGCGACTGCGCGTCGCTTCAACCTCCAGAACCGCGTAACCGGCTTCCTGCTCGCCACCCACGGCTCCTTCGCGCAAGTGCTGGAGGGCACGGACGCCGATGTCCGTGAAACTTACGGCCGCATCATGGCGGATCCGCGCCATACCGACCTGCGGATCCTGCGCGAAGAGCCAGCGATGGAACGGCTCTTCGCCAACTGGGCCATGGGCGTGGCCGAGCATGACGAGACCACTCACTTCATCTTCGGCCTCTACGGCGTGACGCCGGAAAGAGATCTCGCCGCCCAGCCGCTGGAAATCATCGTCGATCTCGCCGGCGAGCTCTCCCGACGGCCGGCTTGAAAAGCGCGCTCATCTCGACAAGCCTTGGAGCCGAAACGAAAAAGGGCGGCCCGAAAGCCGCCCTTTTCCTAAATCGAACTGAACAGAGGCCGATCAGGCCGCCTCGTCTTCCGCCGTGAAGACCGGGCCGGAATCCTTGCCCTTGGCCTCGACGTCGCGGTCGACGAACTCGATGATCGCCATCGGGGCGTTGTCGCCGAAGCGGAAGCCCGCCTTCATGATGCGCAGGTAGCCGCCGTTGCGCTCCTTGTAGCGCGGGCCGAGAACCGCGAAGAGCTTGCCGACCAGCTCGACATCCTTGATCTGCGAGATCGCCTGGCGGCGGGCATGCAGGTCGCCACGCTTGCCGAGCGTGATGAGCTTCTCGACGACCGGACGCAGGTCCTTGGCCTTCGGCAGCGTGGTGGTGATCTGCTCGTGCTTGATCAGGGCCTGAGCCATGTTGGCGAACATCGCCTGGCGATGCTCGGCCGAGCGGTTGAAACGACGACCGCGGAAACCGTGACGCATTGTTTGGCTCCTTCGTTGCTTACGGCCGCCGTGCCACGGAACGGCCGTTCCTTATGCTCCGGCTCGCATGAGCCGGGCCAAAAGGCGCAGGCAAGGCCTGCGCCGTCGTTTTTCAGTAGTGCTCTTCGAAGCGCTTGGCCAGCTCTTCGATGTTTTCCGGGGGCCAGCCCTGGACGTCCATGCCCAGGTGCAGGCCCATGGTCGCCAGCACTTCCTTGATCTCGTTCAGCGACTTGCGGCCGAAGTTCGGGGTGCGCAGCATCTCGCCCTCGGACTTCTGGATGAGGTCGCCGATATAGACGATGTTGTCGTTCTTGAGGCAGTTGGCCGAACGCACCGAGAGCTCGAGCTCGTCGACCTTCTTGAGCAGCGCCGGGTTGAAGGGCAGCTGCGGCGCAGTCGAGACGGCCTCTTCCTTGCGCGGCTCCTCGAAGGTGATGAAGACGGCAAGCTGGTCCTGCAGGATGCGGGCGGCGAGCGCCAGCGCATCCTCGGGCGTGACCGAACCGTTGGTCTCGATCGCCAGCGTCAGCGAATCCTTGTCGAGGTTCTGGCCCTCGCGGGTGTTCTCGACGCGATAGGAGACCTTCTTGACCGGCGAGTAGAGGCTGTCGACCGGAATCAGGCCGATCGGCGCGTCCTCGGGACGATTCTGCTCGGCCGGGACATAGCCCTTGCCAGTGTTGACCGTGAACTCCATGCGGATCTCGGCCCCGTCGTCCAGCGTGCAGAGCACGAGGTCGGGGTTGAGGATCGCGACGTCGCCGATGGTGTTGATGTCACCGGCAGTGACGGTACCCGGGCCGGACTTGCGCAGGGTCATGCGCTTGGGACCCTCGCCCTGCATCTTGACCGCGATGGCCTTGATGTTGAGGACGATGTCGGTCACGTCCTCGCGGACGCCCGGGATCGAGGAGAACTCGTGGAGAACGCCGTCGATCTGGACGGCGGTCACGGCCGCGCCCTGGAGCGACGACAGCAGCACGCGACGGAGCGCATTGCCGAGCGTCATGCCGAAGCCGCGCTCAAGCGGACGCGCGATCACGGTGGCCAGACGCTTCGGGTCGTCTCCGACCTTCACTTCGAGCTTGTTCGGCTTGGAAAGATCCTGCCAGTTCTTGCTGATCACGACCGCACTCCTGGTGCTGAATTCATCTGGCGGCCACCGCCGCCCCGGACAGGCGCCCGCCCCTGCGGGCGCCTCTTGCAATGGTCAGGCGTCAGACGCGACGGCGCTTGCGCGGACGGCAGCCATTGTGCGGGATCGGGGTCACGTCGCGAATCGAGGTCACGGTGAAGCCCGCGGCCTGGAGAGCGCGAAGAGCCGACTCGCGGCCCGAACCCGGACCCGTCACCTCGACCTCGAGGGTGCGCATGCCGTGCTCGGCAGCCTTGCGGGCGGCATCCTCGGCCGCAACCTGCGCGGCATACGGGGTCGACTTGCGCGAGCCCTTGAAACCCATCGTGCCGGCCGAGGACCACGAGATCGTGTTGCCCTGCGCGTCGGTGATGGTGATCATGGTGTTGTTGAACGAGGCGTTCACATGCGCGACGCCGGAGACGATGTTCTTACGTTCGCGACGACGGACGCGCTGGGCTTCCTTGGCCATATCTCTTCTTCCATCCTTCAGGCGCGCCCGTCATGCCAGGCGCTGGGGATGCCGGCGGCCCGTCAGCGGACCGGCCGGCGTATAGACAGCGGGCCGGATCACCGGCCCGCCGAAACTCACTTCTTCTTGCCGGCGATCGGCTTCGCCTTGCCCTTGCGGGTGCGGGCGTTGGTGTGCGTGCGCTGGCCGCGGACCGGCAGCGAGCGGCGATGGCGCAGGCCGCGGTAGCAGCCGAGGTCCATCAGGCGCTTGATGTTCATCGAGACTTCGCGGCGCAGATCGCCCTCGACGAGGTAGTCGCGGTCGATCGTCTCGCGGATTTGGAGAACCTCGGCGTCGGTCAGCTGGTTGACGCGGCGCTCGGCGGCGATGCCGACCTTGGTGCAGATCTCCTGCGCCTTGGCGGCACCGATGCCGTGGATGTACTGCAGGCCGATGACGACGCGCTTGCCGGTGGGAATGTTGACGCCCGCGATACGAGCCATGGTCTCATCTCCATGTCGGCCGAAGCATCCGTTGATGCACCGGCGGTGGGGAATATCCCGCGTCCGGTGGAGGCCGGCTCATGCAGGACGTTGAACGGCTCCACGCGATAATGCGACGTCGTCCCTTCTCGCAAAGGCAACGGCATCGCTCGCATGAAACCGGATGGCGGGTCGTTAACTGGTTGATCGTCCCGAGTCAACCCGCTGCAACCAAGAAGCATGCCAAGGCCAGCAAAGCCAAGGCCGGACTGGATATTCGCCGTCATGCTCGGGCTTGACCCGGTATCTCGTGACGAAGGAGGTTCTCGAACCTCCTCCTGCAAGAGAGTCTTGGGTCCGAGCTGCGCTTCGCCCGAGAATAACGTCCCATTCTCGGGTCGGTCGCGAGCGCACGACCGTCCTTCCAGGCGCATTACAACTATACGCCCGGAATGACGCGCCTGAGTGCGAACTTTTACTTCTTCACGAGGCTGCACTTGCTCTCCGACAGCGGCGCGATGATCTCGGCTGCCGGGATCTTGCGGACGACCTTGAAGTAGTCCCAGGGCGCTTTCGAATCGCCCGGCGCCTTCACCTCGACCAGCAGCATATCGTTCATCAGCCGGCCGTCCTCCCGAACCTTTGCACCGGGCGCGTAGAAGTCGTCGACCGGCAGTTCCTTCATCTTGGCCGCGACCGCGGGGCCCGCGGCCGTGCCCGCCGCCTTCACGGCCTTGAGATAGTGCAGCACCGAGGAATAGACGCTGGCCTGGATCATGCCCGGCATCTTCCTGGTCCGCGCCATGTAGCGGTCGGCGAAAGCGCGGCTCGGCTTGTCGGCGTCGTGGTAATAGGCGGTCGTCGTGATCAGGCCCTTGGCCTTGTCGAGCCCGAGACCGTGGACGTCGCTCAGCACAACGACCATGGCGGCGAGCTTCTGGCCGCCATCGACCAGGCCGAATTCGCCGGCCTGCTTGATCGAGTTGATCGTGTCCGTGCCGGCATTGGCAAAGGCGACGATCTTGGCCTTGGAGGCCTGTGCCTGAAGCAGGAAGGAGGAGAAGTCGGGCGTCGAAAGCGGTGCGCGCACCGTGCCCAGCGTCTTGCCGCCATTGGCCGCGACGATCGCCTCGATATCCGCCGTGAGCTGATGGCCGAAGGCATAGTCCGCGGCAAGGATGTACCAGCTGTTGCCGCCCTCGCGCAGGACTGACAGCGCCGTACCCTTGGCCGAGGTCGCCGTGTCGAAGGTCCACATGAAGCCGGTCGCCGAGCAATCCTCGTTGAACAGCCGCGTCGTCGCCGGGCCGTTATAGAGCGCGACCTTCTGCCGTTCCTTGGCGATGCCGGCGACTGCGAGCGCCACCGCCGAATTGGTCAGGTCCGCGATCGCGGTGACGCCGTCGACGTCATACCAGCGCCGTGCCAGGCCGGCCGCGATGTCGGGCTTGTTCTGATGATCGGCCGCGACGATCTCGATCGGCTTGCCCAGCACGGAGCCGCCGAAATCCTCGATCGCCAGCTTCGCAGCCTCGACCGAGCCGAGGCCGCCGAATTCGGCGTAGTTGCCCGACTGGTCGTTGAGGATGCCGATCTTGACCGCATCCTGCGCCCGCGCGGCCGCCGGCATCAGCGCCAGCGCACTCGCGAACAGCATTGCACCCCATCTGGTCATGCGCCTGCTCCCTGTCCTGCACCGGACCGGAAGGTCGCTTCGCCTACCGGTCGAAGGTGCTCCACGCCGCTTTTCGCGGCTTGAGCCCAGCACATCCGCCCGAGGTGGGCCTGTCAACGCACAGGTGGAGCGAGAAAAGGCAAAGGCTGGCGCGCAAAACCGCACCGGAATCGAAAAACCCGGACGGGCCATCGCCCATCCGGGTTCGAATTTCTCTTCGCTGCTTGCGGATCAGCCCTGGGCGGCCACCGACAGCGCGTTCGCAATCGCTTCCGAGACGCTGTCGATCGGCTGCATGCCGTCGATCGCCGTCAGCTGGCCGCGCTTCTCATAGTAAGGCGCGACGATCGCCGTGTCGCGGTTATACGCCTCAAGCCGGGTCTTGAAGACCTCCGGATCATCGTCCTTCCGGACCGGCTGGCCGGCCGCCCTCGCCTCTTCGGCGCGGCGGACGATGCGGTCCACGAGCTTGCTCTGGTCGACCGTGAGCTCGAGCACCGCGTCGAGCTTCAGCCCTTTGCCCTCGAGCATCCGGTCGAGCGCTTCGGCCTGCGCCAGCGTGCGCGGGAAGCCGTCGAGGATGAAGCCCTTCTTCGCGTCCGGCTCCTCGATGCGATCAGCGACGATGCCGATGACGATATCGTCCGAGACGAGACCGCCCGCATCCATCACCGCCTTGGCCTTTTGGCCGATCGGCGTGCCGGCGGCGACGGCTGCGCGCAGCATGTCGCCGGTCGACAGTTGAGGAATACCGTGCTTCGCGACGATGCGCGCCGCCTGAGTGCCCTTGCCCGCCCCCGGCGGCCCCAGGAAAATCAACCGCATCTTAGCGCCTCGCTCCTCGCAATTTAGCCTTCTTGACCAGCCCTTCGTACTGATGGGCCAGCAGGTGTCCGTGGATCTGCGCCACGGTGTCCATCGTCGTCGTCACCACGATGAGCAGCGAAGTGCCGCCCAGCAGGATGATCGGGATCTGAGCATAGGTGATCATGAACTCGGGGATAAGGCAGACGATGGTCAGATAGCCGGCGCCGAGAACGGTGATGCGCGAGAGGATGCGGTCGATATGCTCGGCGGTGCGCTCGCCCGGGCGGATGCCCGGCATGAAGCCGCCATGCTTCTTGAGGTTGTCCGCCGTTTCGACCGGGTTGAACACGATCGCGGTGTAGAAGAAGCAGAAGAAGATGATCAGCGCCGCATAAAGGACCATGAACAGCGGCCGGCCATGGGCGAGATAGGTCGCGATGATCGACAGGAAGCCCGTGCCACCCGAGGCCTGCGAGAAGCTGGCGATCGTCGTCGGCAGCAGCAGCAGCGACGAGGCGAAGATCGGCGGGATCACGCCCGAGGTGTTGAGCTTCAGCGGCAGGAACGAGGTCTGACCCTCATACATGCGGTTGCCGACCTGGCGCTTCGGATAGTTGATCAGCAGGCGGCGCTGCGCACGCTCCATGAACACGCAGAACGCGATGACGCAGACCGCCATCACCAGGATGCCGAGCAGCAGCCCGGTCGAGATCGCGCCCTGGCGTCCGAGTTCGAGGGTCTGGGCGAGCTGTGACGGGAATTCCGCGATGATGCCACCAAAGATGATCATCGAGGTGCCGTTGCCGATGCCGCGGCTGGTGATCTGCTCGCCCAGCCACAGCAGGAACATGGTGCCGCCGACGAGAGTGAGCGTGGTCGAGAGCAGGAAGAACGGCCCCGGCTCGAGGACGAGATTGCCCGAGCCCTGCAGGCCGACGCCGATCGCATAGGCCTGGAATACGGCCAGCACGAGGGTCAGGTAGCGGGTGTACTGGTTGAGGGTCTTGCGGCCCTGCTCGCCTTCCTTCTTCAGCGCCTCGAAGCTCGGGATGACGCTGGAGAGCAGCTGAACGATGATCGAGGCCGAGATATACGGCATGATCGCCAGCGCGAAGATGGCGAGGCGGCCGACGGCGCCGCCCGAGAACATGTTGAACATGCCGAGCACGCCGCTCTGCGACTGGCGGAACAGGTCGGCGACCGCGTCCGGGTTCATGCCCGGCAGCGGGATGTAGGTACCCAGCCGGTAGACGACCAGCGCTCCCAGCGTGAACCAGATTCGCTTCTTCAGTTCGTCCGCCTTGGCGAAGGCCCCGAAATTGAGGTTTGCCGCAAGCTGTTCAGCCGCCGATGCCATGCGTCCGGTCCTTGGGTCTCAAGTCAGTCATTGAAGCACATCCCCCGCCGCCCCAGCGGTGCAATTTTCGGGTTTGTGCCTTGCGTCAAACAGTCGAACGGCGGCCTGGGCGCTGGCCCGGCCGCCGTTCGCAAACGTCATGTAGGCGCTAGGATCACGCCTGTGAAGCGGCAGCCAGAATCTTGACCGTGCCGCCGGCCTTCTCGATCGCCGCGACGGCCGACTTCGACGCGCCAGCGACCTCGAAAGCGAGCTTGGTCTTGAGCTCACCGACGCCGAGGATCTTCACGCCGTCCTTGGCCTGGCGGGTGATCACGCCGGCGGCGACGAGCGCCTCGACGGTCACGGCGCCCTTGGCGTCGAGCTTGCCGGCTTCCACTGCCTGCTGGATGCGGCCGAGGTTGACCTCGTTCAGATCCTTGGCAAACAGGTTGTTGAAGCCGCGCTTCGGCAGGCGACGATACAGCGGCATCTGGCCGCCCTCGAAGCCCTTGATGGCGACGCCGGCGCGCGAGGTCTGACCCTTCACGCCGCGACCACCGGTCTTGCCCTTGCCGGAGCCAATGCCACGGCCGACGCGGATGCGCTGCTTCAGAGCGCCTTCGTTGTCACGAATCTCATTGAGTTTCATGTGTCGCCCTCCTCACTTCGCGTCGATGACGCGCACGAGGTGCTTCACCTTCTCGACCATGCCACGCACCRCGGGGGTGTCCTGGAGGGTCGAGCGGCGGCGGATCTTGTTCAGGCCGAGACCGATCAGGGTCTGGCGCTGGGTGGCCTCGCGGCGGATCGGCGAACCGATCTGCTCGATGGTGAAGGTCTTCTCAGCCTTTGCCATGATTCCCCCCTCACGCTTCCGCGGCCGCATCCGTGCCGGCATCGCGGCGACGGGTCTGCAGGGCCGAAACCTTGAGCGAGCGACGAGCCGCGACCGAGCGCGGGCTATCCTCGTTCTTCAGCGCGTCGAACGTGGCGCGCACGAGGTTGTACGGGTTGGAGGAGCCGAGCGACTTGGACACGACGTCCTGCATGCCGACCGCCTCGAAGACGGCGCGCATCGGACCGCCGGCGATGATGCCGGTACCGGCCGGAGCCGCGCGCAGCACGACCTTGCCGGCGCCGTGGCGGCCCTGCACGTCGTGATGGAGGGTGCGGCCCTCGCGCAGCGGAATGCGGACGAGGCCGCGCTTGGCGGCTTCCGTCGCCTTGCGGATCGCCTCGGGAACCTCACGGGCCTTGCCGTGGCCGAAGCCGACGCGGCCCTTCTGATCGCCGACGACGACGAGCGCGGCGAAGCCGAAGCGACGTCCGCCCTTCACCACCTTGGCGACGCGGTTGATGTGGACGAGCTTATCCACGAACTCGGAAACTTCCGTTTCCCGGTCCTTACGCTCACGCGGCTCTCTAGCCATGTGTATGTCCTCTTACTTGCGCGGACGAAGGTCGAAGCCCCGCCGCTCGCTCGAGCCTAACCCCATGCCTCATTGCACGGGGAAGCTGTGCATCGGGCCGAAAAGTGGGAACCACTTTTCGGAAGAACCCGATGCCTTAACGCATCGATCGTCGTGACCGCGCCCATTCTGGCGCGCGATGATCGAGAAACGGATACCGCCCGGCCGGCGTAGAACGCCTGACCGGGCGAAACCCGATAACCTCAGAAGCTGAGGCCAGCCTCGCGGGCTGCATCGGCCAGCGCCTTGACGCGGCCATGGTACATGTACGGGCCGCGGTCGAAGACCACATCCGTCACGCCGGCCTTGACCGCGCGCTCGGCGACGATCTTGCCGATCTGGCCGGCCGCCTCGACATTGGCGCCGGATTTGATCTGCGCACGCACGTCCTTGTCGAGCGACGAGGCCGAAGCGAGGGTGACCCCCTTCACGTCGTCGATGACCTGGGCGTAGATCTGCTTGCCGGTGCGATGCACCGAGAGGCGCGGGCGACCGTTGGCAACCGCCTTGATCGCGCGGCGGACGCGGGCCTTGCGGCGCGCAGTCACATCGTTCTGCTTGCTCATGGCTGGCGTCCTTACTTCTTCTTGCCTTCCTTGCGGAAGATGAACTCGCCGGCGTACTTGACGCCCTTGCCCTTATAGGGCTCGGGGCCACGATAGTCGCGGATTTCCGCGGCGGTCTGGCCGACGACCTGCTTGTCGATGCCGACGACGACGATTTCCGTCGGCTTCGGCGTCGTGATCGCGACACCGGCCGGGATTTCGTAGTCGATGTCGTGGCTGTAGCCGAGCGACAACTTCAGCACCTTGCCAGCGACAGCGGCCTTGTAGCCGACGCCGTTGATCTCGAGGCGCTTCTCGAAGCCGGCGGTGGTGCCGATCACGAGGTTGCTGATGCGGGCGCGCGAGGTGCCCCAGAGCGCACGGGCGCGCTTCGACTGCGAACGCGGCTGAACCGCGATCGCGCCGTCCTCCATGGCGACCGAGACGTCCTCGGGCACCTCGAAGGAGAGCTCGCCCTTCGAGCCCTTGATCTTGACGAGCTGGCCGGTGACCGAGGCGGTGACGCCCGCGGGAACCGAGACCGGCTTCTTACCGATACGAGACATTTGGATTTCTCCTGAAAATGAGCGGGGCGCCTGAAAGGTCAGAAGACCTTGCAGAGCACTTCGCCGCCCACGTTCTGCTCGCGGGCCACATGATCGGCCATCACGCCACGCGGCGTCGAGACGATCGTCACGCCGAGGCCGTCAGCCACGCGCGGCATGGTCTCGACCGACGAGTAGACGCGGCGGCCGGGCTTCGAAACACGCGAGATCGACCGGATGACCGGCTGGCCCTCGTGATACTTCAGCTCGATGTCGAACTCCGTCCGGCCATTGCCGAACTCGGTCTGGCTGTAGCCGCGGATGTAGCCCTCGGACTGCAGCACGTCGAGCACGCGAGCACGCAGCTTCGAGCCCGGGGTGGAAACACGCGACTTGCGACGCAGCTGCGCATTGCGGATGCGGGTCAGCATATCGCCGAGCGGATCAATGATCGCCATTGTCCAGTCCTCCTTACCAGCTCGACTTCACGAGGCCGGGAACCAGCCCCTTGTTGCCGAGCTCACGCAGCGCGACACGCGACATCTTCAGCTTGCGATAGAAAGCGCGCGGACGGCCCGTCACCTCGCAACGATTGCGAATGCGGATCTTGGCCGAGTTGCGCGGCAGTTCGGCCAGCTTCAGGCGAGCGAGGAAACGCTCGTCCATGGGCTGGTTGTCGTCATTGGCGATCGCGAGAAGGCGAGCCCGGCGGCCGGCGAATTTCTTCACCAGCTTCCTGCGGCGCTCGTTGTTCTCGACGGAGCTTTTCTTAGCCATCGATCTCTCCTGGTTTCCGCGTATGAACGCTTAGGTTCACTGCCGGAACGGGAAGTTGAAGTGCTTGAGCAGAGCGCGCGCTTCGTCGTCCGACTTCGCAGTCGTGCAGACGATCACGTCCATGCCCCAGACCTGGTCGACCTTGTCGTAGTTGATCTCGGGGAACACGATGTGTTCCTTGATCCCGAGCGCGAAATTGCCGCGCCCGTCGAACGACTTCGGGTTCAGGCCCCGGAAGTCGCGCACGCGCGGCAAGGCGATGGTGACGAGCCGATCGACGAACTCGAACATCTTGGTCTTGCGCAGCGTGACCTTGCAGCCAACCGCCATGTTCTCGCGCAGCTTGAAGCCGGCGATGGCGAGGCGGGACTTGGTGATGACCGGCTTCTGGCCAGCAATCATGGCGAGGTCGCCGGCGGCGTTGTCGACCTTCTTGCGGTCGGCAGTCGCTTCACCAACACCCATGTTGATGACGATCTTCTCGATCGTCGGCACTTCCATGACGTTCTTGTAGCCGAATTCGGCGATCATCGCGGGACGAACGACGTCCTCGTAATGCTTCTTCATGCGCGGCGAGAGAGCCGCCTGCTGAGCCTCAGCCATCGATCAGATCCCCCGAACGCTTGGCGAAACGAACCTTGCGGCCGTCATCGAGCACCTTGAAACCAACGCGAGTCGGCTTGCCGTCCTTCGGATCGGCCACGGCGATGTTCGACAGGTCGATGGTGGCCTCCTTCGAGATGATGCCACCCTCGGACGTCTGCGACTGCTTGGTGTGCTTCTTGACGAGGTTGACACCACGCACGACGGCGCGGGCATCCTTCGGCAGAACCTGCAGCACTTCGCCCGACTTACCCTTGTCGCGGCCAGCAAGCACGACGACCTTGTCGCCCTTCTTGATTTTCGCAGCCATCACAGCACCTCCGGCGCCAGCGAGATGATCTTCATGTGGTTCTTGGCGCGCAGCTCGCGCGGAACCGGTCCGAAGATACGCGTGCCGACCGGCTCCTTCTGGTTGTTGATCAGCACGGCCGCATTGCGGTCGAAGCGGATCACCGAACCGTCGGCGCGCTTGACGTCCTTGGCGGTGCGAACGACGACCGCCTTCATGACGTCGCCCTTCTTCACGCGGCCGCGCGGGATGGCTTCCTTGATCGAAACGACGATGATGTCGCCGACACCGGCGTACTTGCGCTTCGACCCGCCGAGAACCTTGATGCACATCACACGACGCGCGCCGGAATTGTCGGCGACGTCGAGATTCGTCTGCACCTGGATCATGGCCTTGATCCTTCCAATCTGTGTATCAGGCGGTTTCCCGAGCGGCCTCAGCGCTGCTTGGGACTACGACTGACGGGGGTCGATCGCCCCCTGGCCTCAAAACAAAACATGATCCGCAAAAGTGGTTTCCACCTTTGCGGAGAGACATGTCCGGCTTCCTTCAGGCGCCCTGCCCGCCCCTGATTCGGGGCCGGGCAAAGCCGTCTCGTCTCACGCCTTGGGGGCGCCGTCGAGCACAACCCAGCTTTTCAGCTTGGAAATCGGCTTGGACTCCTCGATCCACACCGTATCGCCGACCTTGAACGAACCCGCCTCGTTATGGGCGTGATAGTTCTTCGTACGGCGAACCGTCTTCTTGAGGAGCGGGTGCGTATAACGCCGCTCGACCTTAACCACAACAGTTTTGTTCTGCTTGTCGCTGACGACGACGCCCTGGAGCACGCGCTTAGGCATTATCTTCTCCTCACGCGCTGGCCGCAACGGCCTTCGACCGCTGCAGCGTCTTGATGCGGGCGATGTCCTTGCGCAGTTCGGTGACGCGCGCGGTGTTCTCGAGCTGGCCCGTCGCCCTCTGGAAGCGCAGGTTGAACTGCTCCTTCTTCAGCTTGAGCAGCTCGTCCTGAAGCTGGTCCGTGCTCATCGACTTCAGGTCGGAAAGACGCTGTGTGCTTTTCATGTCGCCCTCCCTCACTCGGCGATGCGCTGGATGAACCGGGTCTTGATCGGCAGCTTGGCGGCGCCGAGACGGAGCGCTTCGCGAGCGATCTCCTCCGACACGCCGTCCAGCTCGAACATGATCCGGCCAGGCTTGACCTTGGCCGCCCAGAACTCGGGCGAACCCTTGCCCTTACCCATGCGGACTTCGGTCGGCTTCTTCGAAACCGGCACGTCAGGGAACACGCGGATCCAGACGCGGCCAACGCGCTTCATGGCGCGGGTGATCGCGCGGCGAGCCGCTTCGATCTGACGAGCGGTAACGCGCTCAGGCTCTTGTGCCTTCAGGCCGAACTGGCCGAAGTTGAGGTCCGTGCCGCCCTTGGCGACGCCGGAAATGCGTCCCTTGAACTGCTTACGGAACTTGGTGCGTTTTGGTTGCAGCATGGCTCTTCTCGATCAGCCTTACGCAGCCTGCTCGCGACGATCGCGATCGCGGTGATCACGGTCGCGGCCGCCGGAACGGCCGCCCTCGTCGGAAAGGCGCTTGTCCTGGGCCATCGGGTCGTGTTCCAGGATCTCGCCCTTGAAGATCCAGACCTTGATGCCGCACGTCCCGTAGGTCGTGAAAGCGGTGGCGACGCCGTAATCGACGTCGGCGCGCAGCGTATGCAGCGGCACGCGGCCCTCACGGTACCATTCGAGGCGGGCGATCTCGGCGCCGCCGAGACGGCCCGAGCAGTTGATGCGGATGCCCTCGGCGCCCAGACGCATGGCCGACTGCACGGCGCGCTTCATGGCGCGACGGAAGGCGACACGGCGCTCGAGCTGCTGCGCGATCGAGTCGGCAACCAGCGTGGCGTCGATCTCAGGCTTGCGCACCTCGACGATGTTGATCGTGACATCGGCCTTGGTGAGCTTCGAGACTTCCTTGCGGAGCTTCTCGATGTCGGCGCCCTTCTTGCCGATCACCACGCCCGGGCGAGCCGAGTGGATGGTGACGCGGCACTTCTTGTGCGGGCGCTCGATGATGATCTTCGAGACGGCAGCCTGCTTCAGCAGCTTCATCAGGGCGGCGCGGATCGCCATGTCCTCATGCAGCAGCTTGCCGTACTCGCCCTTGTTGGCGAACCAACGCGAGTCCCAGGTACGGTTGATGCCGAGGCGCAGGCCGATCGGATTGATTTTCTGACCCATCGTTCTCTCCTCAGGCCTGCGCTGCCTGCTCGCGCACCACGATCGTGATGTTCGAGAACGGCTTCATGATCCGGGCGCCACGGCCGCGGGCGCGGGCGTGGAAGCGCTTCATGACGAGTGCCTTGCCGACGAAGGCCTGGGCGACGACGAGATCGTCGACGTCAAGGTCGTGATTGTTCTCGGCGTTGGCGATCGCGCTCTGCAGGCACTTGCGAACGTCGTTCGCGATACGCTTGCGCGAGAACTCGAGATCGGCGAGCGCCGTAGAGACCTTCTTGCCGCGGATCAGCTGAGCGACGAGGTTCAGCTTCTGCGGCGAGACGCGCAGGTTGCGGGCGACCGCAACCGCTTCGTTCTCAGGCAGCGCACGGGGGGCGGATGCTTTACCCATGGCTTACTTCCTCTTCGCCTTCTTGTCGGCAGCGTGGCCGTGGAAGGTGCGCGTCGGCGAGAACTCGCCGAACTTGTGCCCCACCATTTCCTCGGACACGGACACCGGCACATGCTTCTGTCCGTTGTACACGCCGAACGTCAGACCGACGAACTGCGGCAGGATCGTGGAGCGACGGCTCCAGATCTTGATGACTTCATTTCGGGCTGAGGTCCTGGCGACCTCGGCCTTCTTCAGGAGGTATCCGTCGACAAACGGACCTTTCCAAAGCGAACGCGCCATGACGGACCTCAGTTCTTCTTCTTGCGGGCGTGACGGCTCGACACGATGAATGTGTCGGTCCGCTTGTTCGAGCGGGTCTTCTTACCCTTGGTCGGGAGACCCCAGGGCGTGACCGGATGACGGCCACCCGAGGTCCGGCCCTCACCACCGCCGTGCGGATGGTCGACCGGGTTCATCGAGACGCCGCGGTTATGCGGACGGCGGCCGAGCCAGCGCGAGCGACCAGCCTTGCCGTCGTTCCGGTTCATGTGATCCGGGTTCGAGACGGCGCCGACGGTGGCATAGCAGAGGCCCGAGATCAGGCGCTGTTCGCCCGAGTTCAGGCGGACGATGACGTAACCCTGGTCGCGACCGACGATCTGGGCGTAGTTGCCGGCGGAGCGGGCCAGAGCGCCGCCCTTGCCGATCTTGAGCTCGACGTTGTGGACGATCGTGCCGATCGGCAGCGAGCCCATCGGGGCCGCGTTGCCGGGCTTCACGTCGACATTGTCGCCGGCGACAACGGTGTCACCAACGGCCAGGCGCTGCGGCGCCAGGATGTAGGACTGCTCACCGTCCTGATACTTGATCAGGGCGATGAACGCCGTCCGGTTCGGATCGTACTCGAGCCGCTCGACGGTCGCCGGGATACCGGCCTTGCCGCGACGCTTGAAGTCGACGAGGCGCAGCGTGCGCTTGTGGCCACCGCCGCGGAAGCGGACAGTGATACGGCCGAGATTGTTGCGGCCGCCCGAGGAGCTCTTGCCCTCGGTCAGGGTCTTGACCGGCTTGCCCTTGTAGAGCTCGCTGCGGTCGACGATCACGAGCTGGCGAAGGCTCGGCGTGATCGGCTTGAAGTGCTTCAAAGCCATGATGGCGATCCTTCCCTCAGAGGCCCGTGGTCACGTCGATCGAGTGGCCCTCTTCGAGGGTCACAACGGCCTTCTTGACGTCCGAGCGCTGGCCGAGGCGGCCACGGAAGACCTTGACCTTGCCTTCGGTGACGATCGTGTTGACGCTCTTGACCTTGACGTCGAAGAGCTTCTCGATCGCCGCCTTGATCTGCGGCTTGGTCGCGGTGCGGGCAACCTTGAAGACGACCTTGTTGTGCTCGGAGAGCATCGTCGCCTTCTCGGTGATGACCGGCGCCACGATCACATCGTAGTGGCGCGGGTCGAGGTTCTTGGCTGACTGGCTCATTTGAAGCGCGCCTCCAGCGCATCGACAGCGGCGCGCGTCAGGACGAGCTTGTCACGACGCAGGATGTCATAGACGTTGATGCCCTGAACCGGCAGCACGTCGACATTCGGGATCGAACGAGCGGCCAGGCCGAAGTTCGTATCGATCTCGACGCCACCGACGATCAGCGCGCTCGACAGGTCGAGCTTGCCGAAATGACCCAGCAACACCTTGGTCTTCGGCTCGGCGAGCGTGGCATCGTCGATCACGATGATGCCGGCTTCCTTCGCCTTGGCCGAGAGCGCATGGCGCAGAGCGAGCGCGCGGACCTTCTTGGGAAGGTCGTGAGCGTGGTCGCGCAGCACCGGACCGAAGGCCTTGCCGCCGCCGCGGAACTGCGGAGCCGAAGCCGCGCCGTGGCGAGCGCCGCCGGTGCCCTTCTGCTTGTAGATCTTCTTGCGGGTGCGATCGACTTCCGAGCGGCCCTTGGACTTGTGGGTCCCGGCGCGGCGCTTGGCGAGCTGATAGCGAACCATGCGGGCGAGGAGGTCAGCGCGCGGCTCGAGGCCGAACACCGCATCCGACAGCTCGACCGAACCGGCCGACTTGCCCTCGAGAGTGGTGATATCGAATTTCATCACGCGTTCTCCTCAGCCTGGGCCGCAGGAGCCTCTTCCGCCTTGCCCTCGCCGGCAACCTTGAACTTGCCCGGCAGCGGCGCATCCTTCKGCAGGGCGCGCTTGACGGCGTCGCGGACATGGATCCAGCCGCCGGCGACGCCGGGAACGGCGCCCTCGACGAGGATCAGGCCACGCTCGACATCCGTCTGGACGACGCGCAGGTTCTGCGTGGTGACACGCTCGGCGCCCAGGTGGCCCGGCATCTTCTTGTTCTTGAAGGTCTTGCCCGGGTCCTGACGGCCACCGGTCGAACCGATCGAACGGTGCGAGACCGAAACGCCGTGCGTGGCGCGCAGACCGCCGAAGTTCCAGCGCTTCATACCGCCGGCGAAGCCCTTGCCGGTGGTCGTGCCGGAGACGTCGACGAACTGGCCGACGACGAAGTGGTCCGCGGTCAGCTCGGCGCCCACGGGGATGAGCGCGTCATCGCTGACGCGGAACTCGACCACCTTGCGCTTCGGCTCGACCTTGGCGACCGCGAAGTGACCGCGCTCAGCCTTCGAGACGTTCTTCACCTTCGCCGTGCCGGAGCCCAGCTGCACGGCCACATAGCCGTTCTTCTCTTTCGTGCGATGCGCGACAACCTGGCAGCTGTCGAGCTTCAGCACGGTGACCGGGATGTGCTCGCCGGCATCCGTGAAGATGCGGGTCATCCCGACTTTCTGTGCAATCACACCGGAACGCATCGGTGCATACCTTCTTCTGGGGTCATGTCCATCCGGGGGAGCCGGAAACAGAGGACCCGTTCAATCGGATCAGAGCTTGATTTCGACGTCGACGCCGGCGGCGAGATCGAGCTTCATGAGGGCGTCGACCGTCTGGGGAGTCGGATCGACAATGTCGAGGACCCGCTTGTGGGTCCGCATCTCAAACTGCTCGCGCGACTTCTTGTCGATGTGCGGCGAGCGGTTGACGGTGAACTTCTCAATGAGCGTGGGCAGCGGAATCGGTCCGCGGACCTGAGCGCCCGTCCGCTTCGCGGTCGACACGATCTCGCGCGTCGAAGCGTCGAGGATGCGGTGGTCGAACGCCTTGAGGCGGATTCGAATGTTCTGACCGTTCATGGTCTTGTTCTCTCCGTGACGTGAAAAGGCGAAGGCCCGAAGGGCCCGCGCCCTCACGAAAACGCGTTACGCAATGATCGAAGCGACGACGCCGGCGCCGACGGTGCGGCCGCCTTCGCGGATGGCGAAGCGCAGCTTCTCTTCCATCGCGATCGGGGCGATCAGCGTCACCTCCATCGAGATGTTGTCGCCCGGCATCACCATCTCCGTGCCCTCAGGCAGCGTCACCACGCCGGTCACGTCCGTCGTGCGGAAGTAGAACTGCGGGCGGTAGTTGGTGAAGAACGGCGTGTGACGGCCACCCTCTTCCTTCGTCAGGATGTAGGCCTCGGCCTTGAACTTCGTGTGCGGCTTCACCGAACCCGGCTTGCACAGCACCTGGCCGCGCTCGACGTCCTCGCGCTTCGTGCCGCGCAGCAGCGCGCCGATGTTGTCGCCCGCCTGGCCCTGGTCGAGCAGCTTGCGGA